>JALHPC010000041.1 GCA_022842685.1 Candidatus Kapaibacterium sp. | reverse complement strand
CCACCCCGCACGGGCGCGGCAATGGGGGGGGGGGGGCTGTCTGGGAAATGACAACTCAATCGTAAGAAATGAGAATTACATCTCCCCGATCTACAAAACATCCTACATATATGCGTTCACGTTATACCGTCCTACTCCTCGCCGGCGCGGAGCGCTTCCAGCACAGAAAAGTCTTCGAGGGTCGTGGTGTCGCCGCTTACGGTTCCGCCGCTGACGATTTCGCGCAGCAAACGCCGCATGATCTTGCCGGAGCGTGTCTTTGGTAACGCCTCGGCAAAACGTACGTCGTCGGGCTTGGCAATGTGGCCAATCTCAACAGCTACGTGGTTCCGCAAGGTCGTCCGCAACGCGTCGATATCGTCGGTTCCTGCGCCCGCCTTTAACGTAACAAACGCCACAAGGGCATTCCCCTTTACCACGTCCGGGCGTGCAACCACGGCAGCTTCGGCAACCAACGGATGCGAAACAAGGGCACTTTCTACTTCGGCAGTGCCAAGGCGGTGGCCAGACACGTTTACCACGTCGTCCACACGTCCCATAATCCACACATAGCCATCGGCGTCGCGCCGCGCTCCGTCGCCCGTAAAGTACCACCCTTCCCTACCACGTGCTTTCGGGAAGTCGCTCCAATACGTTTGCCTGTACCGCTCGTCGTCGCCATGCACGGTGCGCAGCATTCCCGGCCACGGATGCTGTACTACCAGCAGTCCGCCTTCGTTGGCCTTGCACGACGTTCCATCCTTGCGCACCACATCCACCACGATGCCCGGCAGTGGCATCGTTGCTGTGCCGGGTTTGGTAGGAGTAATGCCCGGGATTGGCGCTATCATGATGCCGCCCGTTTCGGTTTGCCACCACGTATCAACAATTGGACATCGCCCCTGCCCTATCACACGATGATACCACATCCACGCTTCGGGGTTAATGGGCTCGCCAACGGTGCCCAGCAAACGTAGCGACGACAAATCATGACGTTTGGGCCACTGTTCTCCCCACTTCATAAAGGCGCGGATTGCCGTCGGGGCAGTGTAAAAAATCGACACTCGATGTCGCGCAATAATATCCCAAAATCTATCCGGCCCAGGATAATTCGGTGCCCCTTCATACATCAATACCGTTGCCCCTTGACTAAGCGGACCATACACAATGTAGCTGTGTCCGGTTATCCAGCCCACATCAGCGGTACAGAAGTACACATCACGAGGCGAAATATCAAACACATAATCCATGGTCGTGGCTACGTGTACCATGTAGCCGCCCGTGGTATGGCATATTCCCTTGGGCTTGCCGGTAGAGCCACTGGTGTACAGGATAAACAGTGGGTGTTCGGCATCGAAGGCCTGGGCAGCGTGGCTACCTTCGTGGCGTGCCACGGCTTGGTGCCACCACTCATCACGTCCAGGTTTTAGGCGTCGTTGTAAGGGGCTTCGTTGAACAACGAGGACGTTGCGAATCGACGGTGTTTTTTTGAGGGCTGTTGCGGCGGCGGAATACAGATCGACTTCGGCACCGCGGCGAAAGGCCACATCCTGTGTGATAAGGCACACGGCATTGGAATCGTTGATACGATCGCGCAGGGCATCGCTGGAAAAACCGCCAAACACCACCGTATGCGTGGCGCCAATGCGGGCGCAGGCCAGCATGGCGATAACGGCTTCGGGAACCATGCCCATGTAGATTGCCACCACGTCGCCGGGCTGTATACCGTATGCCTGCAAGGCATGAGCGCAGCGGCACACTTCGGCATGCAATTGCTGATAGGTCAGGGTTCGCTGCGATGCATCTTCGCCCTCCCAAATCAGCGCTGCCTTGGTGCGCACCCACGAGTCGAGGTGTCTGTCCAAGCAATTCTCCGCTGCATTCAGTTTACCGCCAACAAACCACTGTGCATGCGGATGTTTCCACTGCAGGGCACGGCGCCATGGTTTGCGCCACGTGATACGCTGTGCCTGCTCTTCCCAGAACGCCACGGGATTGGCGGCGGCCTGTGTGCGCAGGCGTGCCAAAGCGCGTGCGTTGCCGATGCTGTTACGTTCCGAAAATCCGTCGGGCGGAGGAAACAGACGCTCTTCGGAAAGAACCGAGCTGATGGACTGTTGCGTGACGGACTTCTTGGTAGCCATTGCGCCTGCTAAGGTAGTGGGGGGATTATTTCACCAGGGCCGAAATCTGTTTAAAGGTGTCGGTACCGGCGCGTTCGAGCAGTTCAAACAGCAGCGATTCTGTGGTGGTAATAATGGCACCGGCTTGGCGCATGCGTTCGATGGCAATTGATTTGTCGTGGGCATTGCGCGACGAAACGGCATCTTCGACCACGACGGCGTGGCGTCCTTGCGCTCGCAAGTCGAGCACCGTTTGCAGCACACACACGTGCGCTTCGATGCCAAACACGATCACCGTATGGCGTCCGCTACCAAGGATATTCCCTTCCAGGCCAGGATCGCCGCAGCAGCTAAAGGTCATCTTCTCCAGCGTTGGCGCATCGGTTAACTGTTCGGCCAACGGGGCAACGGTTTTGCCCAGACCCTTGGTGTACTGTTCGGAAACGACGATGGGCACGTGCAGGACGGCGAGTCCCTTTACCAAGGTAATGGCGCGCTGCAGTATAGCGTCGTGGCGGTCGATATGCGGGAACAGCCGCTCTTGAATATCGACGCAAAGGGCAATCGAGTGGGAAGGTTGAAGGCGCATGGTGCAAGATACTAATGTCCCGTGGTTGAAACCACGAGCTAAAGCGGCCATGGGGATTTGGCTAGTGCCCTTGCCTGCCTTGCACAGTGCTTCGACTCATGCTCTATCCTCGCCATGGCACTCTGCTTCGGAACATCTCAAGCTCGGATATTGAGATGTTGCTCACAAAATCATGAGGGCTTACTGCCAAAATTATGAGGGATAACTCACAAATTCATGAGCGGTTGCTCACAAAATCGTGAGCGAGTTGAGATCGCATGTTTGACCGTGCAAATGTCAATCAAGATGTAGGGGCGCCCCCCTGTGGCCGCCCAATAATTCATGCGTGATGTAGCGCCCCCCTGTGGCCGCCCAATAGCACTATGGTCAACTGACGCGGGCCGGAACCGCTGACAGTGAACGACGGAGATTGCCATTGTGCGCCTTTCGTCATACCGCCGGAGGCGGTCACGGCCAGAGGCCGCGCCTGTGGCCTTCGTCCTGCGAAGCGTCCCGCGAAGCGTCGTGCGAAGCGTCCCGCGAAGCGTCGTGCGCAGCGTCCCTTGCCTAACGTTCCGCTATTCGCAGTTGCGTATATACCACGCCTGCTATGGCCAGCACGCCGCCGATGACAAACATCGTTGATGGCACTTGCGAAAAAATGATCCACGCCAGCACGGTGGTTAACACGGGCTGTAAGTTGTTAAACACCGAAAGCCGCGCAGCGTCCATACGCGCCAATGCCGCATACCACAATCCAAAGCCGAAGCCACTGGTAATAACACCCAGATAAAACAACTGGAACCACGTCCACCCCGGCGCTGAACCCTGTACCGATGCCGTAAGCGGCGTAAGGTCGATGCCGCCAGGTACAACAAGGGCAATAACCGTATAGACCGGCACAAAGAGCGCCGTACCAACAAACATCGAAAATGCCGTGAGCTGAAAGCCACCGTATTTTACCACGAGCCGACGTCCCAACACGGTGTATAACGCCCACGATGCACTGGCACATAACACAACAATGTTGCCCAAGGTGTGGTCGATGCCAAAGCCCGCCCCCTTGTCAACCAACACGATTGCTGCCCCGAGTAACGCCACTACAACACCAATGGTGCGGTGAACCGATGGGAGCTCCTTGATGATGATGGAAATGACAATCACCACAAACGTTGGCGACAACGCATAAGCCAAAGCCGCATTGGGTGCTGTGCCCAACTGCACTCCCCAGATAAACAGGAGCTGGTTAATGGGAATATTTAATACTCCAAGCAGCACGATTCTGGGCCAGTCGGCACGCTCGATGGGTACGTAGTGTTTACGCCGCACATAGAGCCAGCCAATAAAAAACAAACACGAAAACAATCCCCGCACAAGTACCACCAAGGCGGGATGCAGGGTAAAGGTGACGGTTTTGGCGATTAAGTGCGTACTCGACGCAATAAGCTGCTGGAGGACTAGTACAGGATACATCAGCGCTCCACAAGGTCCGTATAGATGTCAAGCACCGTTGCCGCCTGCCGCTCCCACGCTATGTCTTTGAACGATGTGCACTGCTCGACAAACGCCGCATGCGTGGCCGGCACGAGCAGTTGCCGCACGGCATCGGCAACGTCTGCCGCCGTAAGTGTTTCCGGCACCTGCATTCCCACAGGATGCTGCGCTAGTGCCGCCCGCAACGCAGGCAAGTCGGTTACCAGTTGCGGTAGGTGCGCCCGCATGTATTCGTAAAACTTGTTGGGCAAGGCATAGCGGTAGCTCTCACTTAGCGGTTCGATGAGCGTTAGCCCAATGGTTGCTCCGCACGTCCATTCATGCAATTGGTCGTACGGCTTGACACCAAGCCAGTGCACACGCTGAGATAGACCTAGCTGCTCACCGTATTCGCGTAGTTCAATCGCCGCAGGGCCGTCACCAATCACCGCCAGGTGGACGTCGGGCAACTGCCGCATGGCCTCCATCATGGGTCGTAGCCCCCTTCCATGATGCACCACTCCCTGATAGAGGATAAGGGGCACCGATGCATCAAGGCCACAGGCTGCGCGCAAGGGCGATGTGGCAGCAGGGGGGGCATAGGGTGGGACGTTTAGGATGACGTCCGGACGTTGGCGCAAGCCGTAGTGCGCTGCAATGATGTCGGCATCGAGTGGACCGCTAACCGTTACCGTGTCTGCACGCCGTATGTACCGCCGCTCGACGTATTCGATGACGCGTTGCCGCACGGGACGTCCCGCCAAGGGGCCAAGCGCAAAGGTGAATTCGCGAGCGTCGTACAATAGTCGCGCATTGTTGCGCCGCGCAAGCCGCGCCGCCGTAGGCAAGGCCCAAAAGTCCATGGCGGCATACACAGGCGCCTGCGGCGCCTGTGGCATAGCAAAGCGGTGGAACGACATCCAGCGCTGCCAGGCGCGGCCGCCGGGGTCGGACCAAACACGGTGGTCGTAGGGCTCACCGGTGGCATTGCCAGCGGCAATCACCGTAACGCCAAAGCCGGCTTCGGCAAGCGTACGCGCCACGTTCAACGTGCGCGCGTCGCGTGCTACATCGGCTAGAGCCAGCAGGCATATCTGCGTCACTGCGGTTAGGGCCGTAGGTGATACGTCGAACGAAGAATGCCGCGAGCGTCGAAGCGCTCCTTGAAGTTGATGAGGCCCAGCGAAGGCGTCATAGGATTGGCATCCTTAGTGTCTTGCGACACGCCAATGTCTACCCATTCGTACCCATTGGCCACAGCCCAGCGCACTGTTTCGTGCATTACCAAGTAGATGGGTCGCAGATGTTCGAACTCATAACGCAGCATGTTGTAGAAGCAAAGGACAACCTTGCGATTTGCAAGGAACAGCAACGAGCCGGCAATGGGCTGGCCTTCGTGGTAGACCATGAGTAGGCGAAGCTTGTCGGGCACGAGTTCGCGCAATCGTAGCAAGTCGTCGAGCGTATGCGTGGGGCGCGTGTTGTGGCGCGCCTTGTTTTCGACCAGGATGTCGTGGAACGTGGCGTAGTCGTCGGACTCTGCAATGGTAATCGCACCGTCGCGCAAAATCTTGCGCACAGTTTTGCGCGCAGTGGCGTCGAACCCTGCAAGAAAGTCGGTGCCCCGTTTCAGGTCGATGGCGTGGGAGATGTAGTGCAGTTCGAAGTCGGCCTTGCGGTACAGCATGGCGTATTCGAGATGCTGGCTGTAGTTGATGTTGTAGATGAGCGGAGCCGGGATAAGGTAGGCGTCGGGAATGCCAGCTTCGGCTAGATAGCCACGTAGGGCATCGACGATGGCTAAGGAACGCTCGAAGGAAACGTCGGCAGTAACGATGGAGCCATACGAGGCACCTGTGGGCGACCATAGGTGCCCGTTGGCGTTTATGCCTGCCGGCAGCACCGCTTCGAGGCGTCCATCCACGCGGAACATTAGGTGGTGCCAGTTCCATTTGCCATCGGGATGATAGTCAAGGAACCGCTGCAAGTGGAACATTGTGCCGTTGTTGGAGCGCTCTACAAAAGCGTCCCATTCATCGCGATGGCGTAAGGTATATGGTTCGACGGTAAGGCGAGACATGCAAGAACTTGGTTGAGCAACGTGCAAAGGTACGGTGGTTCGTGTTGACAAGTTAGGCCGTCGCCCATTGCATTGTCGTTTTGGCACCGTGTATTTTTGCGCCACATCACACGATGATGTTTGTTTCACTCACCGTATAGAGGAAGTATCATGAAACGTTTTCTAGCAACCGCCGCATCTGCAGTTGTGTTGGCCTTGGGTGCAACTGCCGCTTCGGCACAGTCGCCGTCCGAGCAGATCGGCTTTGGTATCACGGCTGGCCAACTCATTGGCGGACATGTCGTGTACGCATTGTCGCCAGGTCTCCACATTGGCTCTGGCTTTGGCATGCAGATTCAAGAGGGCAACAACGTCGTGTACTTCGCGCCATATGCGAAGTTCCTGTTGAAGGGAACCAAGGAACTGAAGCCATTTTTTATGGCTCAATTCGAGATAGCCAGCGGGAGCGGTACGTCAACCACTGGCCTGTCGGTTAGTGGCGGCGGCGAGTACTTCGTAACACCCAACGTTGGTATCTATGGCCAAATCGGTCTTGTATCGATTCAGTTCGACCCAAGCGTGACAGCGCTGGGCCTACTGCGTCCGTCGGTAGGTATTGAGTGGTTCCTCGACTAACCACTACACAGGCATTGTTAACCATACGGCGGCGCCCCAAACCAGGGCGCCGCTGTTGTTTCGACGCATGACCAACGCATCACCAATTGCGATTGTCCGCACGGACCGGCTCGGCGACATGGTGCTAACGCTACCCATGGCAGCCGCCTTACGTGCCTTATGCCCCGACCGCCGCATCGTTGTTGCGGCACGTCGCTACGTTCAGCCGCTGTTGGAGTGTGTGGATGTTGTTGACGATGCTATCTACGTTGACGATGGCCCCGAAGCTCTTCGTCATGGCTTGCGCCGCCACGGCGTAACAACAGCTTTCTTTCCGCGGGCACGTCCCGAAGAGGCATGGCAGGCCATGCGCGCCGGTGTGCGTCAACGTATTGGCACGGCCTATCGGTGGTACTCTCCCCTGCTCTACACCCAGCGCATTCACGACCACCGCAAGCATGGCCAGCACAACGAAGCCGAGTATAACGTGCGCATGGTGGCCCAGTATCTTGGCATCGACATGCCGCCGGTGCGCCTTGTTCAGCCCCACCTTGGCACGGCCAGCGTTCGCCTTGCCCACAACACCGTGATACTGCACCCCGGCAGCGGTGGCTCTACCCATACGTGGCCCGTGGAGCGTATGGCGCAGCTTGCGCGCTTGATTACCGACTCCGGCATGCACGTTGCCATCACGGGCACTCTTGCCGAATCGCACCTTGCTAACGTCATCTTGGCTACCTGCCCGTCAGCCCAGAATCTATGCGGTTTGTTTTCCTTAGGCGAACTCATACCCGTGATAGCTCAAGCTAGTGCCTTGGTAGCTAACAGTACTGGGGTGTTACATCTTGCTGCTAGTATCGGCATTCCTGTTGTTGGCATTTTTCCGCACAGCCCTGCCCTAGGGGCACATAGGTGGGGTCCGTACACCAACCGACGCATTGTGGTCGAGCCGCCCACGGGTGGTAGCGTTCACGACATCACGGCACAGGATACCTTGAGCGCCGTGCAGAGAGCATTGCTGCTCTAGGTTCTTGCCAGCAGAATCTTCCGCACTTCCTCGGCGTCGTGCGCCGTATCTACCGCCCGCAGGAATGCCGTGGTCTCGACGCAATGAAACGATGCCCCCTTCTCCAACAACCGTAGCTGCTCTAACCCCTCTACCTGCTCTAGGTGGGAAGGGGGCAACGATACATGCTGGTGTAAGGCCTGCGGTGTGTAGGCATATAGGCCAATGTGTTGCCAGTATGTAGAGTGCAGCAGCCAGTCCGATGGGGCTACGTCGCGGTTAAAGGGAACGGCAGAGCGTGAGAAGTACAAGGCGTTGCCAGAGGTGCCGCGCACGACCTTTACCACATTGGGATTCACAAGATCGGAAGGGTCTTGAATTGCCCGAACGAGGGTGGTAACATCGCATCCACTCGTGAGAGCGGCACTTACTAAGCTATCGAGCGTTGCACCCTCTATCAGGGGCTCGTCGCCCTGAATGTTCACAACAAGCGTGGGGGCAGTCGTCAGGTGATTCAGCGCATCGTAACAACGGTCTGTGCCGCTAGAGCAGCTAGGACGTGTTAGGCAAACGTCGGCGCCTATTCGCTGTGCCTCTGCTACGATACGGTCGTCGTCGGTAGCAATCAGCACATGGTCGATGAGTGTGGCCGTGGTAGCTGCGCGCCACACACGTTCCAGCATCGATTGGCCGCATAGGTCGATGAGGGGTTTGCCGGGCAGGCGTGTAGAGGCATACCGCGCCGGGATTATGGCTACAACCATTTAGCCAAGAACCTTCGGCACCTTAAAGAAGGCGTCGTTCTTTTTGGGGGCGTTGCTAAGTGCTTCGGCCGTCGAGATGCTCGTACCCGCAACATCGTCGCGAAGAACGTTTACAACATCGTGCACATGCGTCATGGGCTCAACCCCGGCAACATCTAGTTGGGTGATAGCGCCAATGTAATCGACGATGCGACCAAACTGATGCGTAAACGTTGTTAGGTCTTCGTCGGAAAACTGCAGCCGCGCAAGCGACGCAATCGAGGCAACTTCATGCTTGTCAATCATCGTGCAAAACTACGGCGCCAGCACCGATTCCATGCTGCGGCGGACGTCGTCGAGCGTTTGTACTTCGGTGGCACGGGTAGACGGTTGGGTAACAACGACGGCGGGCAAGATGGTGCACGTTACACGGCCTGGACGAAGCCGAAAACTGCCGGCCTTCATGATTGAAGCTGTGCCAGCAAGAACGATAGGGACGATGGACCGACCCGATCGAGCTGCCAGCGCAAACGCACCGCGACGAAACGGGCCTAGCGTGCCATCGGCACTGCGCGTACCTTCGGGAAACACAACGACGCTAGCGCCAGAGCCCATGCTGGCAATGGTTGCATCAAGCTGGGCGGCAGCATCGCGTGAACGCTCGCGGTCGATTGCGATGAAGGGCGACAAGCGCAGCCCCCAGCCAAACACCGGAATGCTGCCCAATTCGCGCTTATACATAATGCGAATATTGTCGGGCACCGTTGCTAGTAACACCGGAATGTCGAACAAACTCGCGTGATTGGCAACGTACACATAGCGCTGACTAGGATCGAGGTGGTGGGCGCCATGGAGCGTTACACGAATACCGGCAAACCGAAGAAGAACACGCGACCACGACCGTGCATAGAGAAAGAACACCGCCCGATCGCGGAAGGCAAGCATGTGCGCCATAACGGCAATGCTGTACAGTACCGTTACTATGGCGATGCCTACGAGAGCAAACGTAGATCGTACCATGACGCGCAAAACTAGCCATGCGAATGACGGTACAAGCCTAGTTTTGTAGAACGATGGTTCAACAACTGCTGTAAGGAGGCTCATATGTTACGATGCTACGCAATGATTGGACTGATCATGATGTGCCTAACGACCACAGCAAGGGCACAGTCTGGCGGTGGAAATGATGTGCCCGTGAAGGCAACGTTGGCAGACCGACTTCGGACGACCGATTATTGGGCGATAGGAGCACAATATGGGCTGCTGGGTGGTACAGGTCTTACGCTTCACTATTCAATGGCGAACCGCTTTTCCGTCGAACTCACCGGCGGCTACATCACTCTAGGTGACGGCATGTGGTCGGTTGGAGCCGAAGCACAGTACCTACTCGATCACGGGTCCGACAATCGCCTGTATGCGTTAGTTGGAGTTGGCAATTACCATGTTGGCACAGTAGATTCTGCAGGCGTCATCAGCAATAATCTGTCGCACCCTTTTCGGTTGGGACTCGGCGTCGGCTATGAGTACTTTCTCAGTCACAAAGCTTCCATTGCTGCCGAGTTGCCCGTCGTCATTTTTCTGCCACGGCAGGGCGGACGCGCCGAGGTCTATCCCTTTCCGCAACTACAGTTTTTGTACTACTTCACAATCGACTAACATGGCGTCGTTAAAAGATCTGGCATCGCTCCTTAACGTCGAACCTCAGGCCAAGGGGCCCTCATCTACGTCCGAAGCTAAGCCCGAAGCTAAGCGCGGCTTCGACGGCGAAGTGATTCGCCTAAAAGTGTTCACGCAAAAGCGCCGCGGGAAAAACTTCACGATTGCGAAGGGATTCAAAAGTCATCCCATGGAGCTCAATCGCCTGCTCGACCTTTGCCGTAAAAAGTTGGGCACAGGTGGCCAACTCATCGATCAAACGTTGGAGTTTCAAGGCGACCACGTGCAACGCCTAACAGCCCTGCTGAAAGACGAGGGCTACCGATTTGCGTAGCGACGTGCTGCGCACAGATACATGCCTTCGGCATAGTTACGTTGGCTGCGCCAACAGCGACATGCTTCGCATAGGTACGTGCTGCGCACAGATACATGCCTTCGGCATAGTTACGTTGGCTGCGCCAACAGCGACATGCTTCGCATAGCTACATGCTTCGCATAGGTAGAAACGAATACAAACCGGCACCCCCCTCTCAAACTTGAGAGGGGGGCCGGGGGGGTGAGCAGTGCCAGTTACGTGCTTCGCATAGGTAGACACGAACACAAACACAAACACAAGCACGAACACGAACAGGCACGAACCGGCACCCCCTCTCGACCTTGAGAGGGGGCCGGGGGGTGAGCAGTGCCCGTAGGTGGTGCAGCGTCCCGCGAAACGTCCCACGCAACCGTCCCGCGCTACGCTATAACCCAGTTGAGTTCAGTCTGGTATTGTGCCGGATCCTCTACAACATCGGGATTCGTAAGGTATCGCTCCATAAACATCTCTGTGCCAACGACGGCGTTGGCAGCCATCCATGCTTGGAGATCGCCCCAGGCGGCGGCGAGTCCTTCGTACGGACCTTGATACACCGTTCGCACAACCTTCGCGCTGGGCAGGCGGCTGTTCACTACACGACCTACCTCGTCGATAGGACTTGCAATAGGGAAGGCCAACTCGCAGTCGAACGTTGTGGTTGGACGCCGAAAGTGTAACGCCACCATTGGTCCTGCAAACTCCACGTCTTGGTCTAGTATGGCCTCGACGAGTTCCATCACGGCATCGTCCATGTGTTCGGCAATCTCATTTGCCGGGATAAGCAGTCTGACTGCAGCCGTGGCCACTTCCGGTGAATCAACTATCTGTGGATCGGTAATCATGATGGCAATATGCAGAGTTGAGTCAAAACTACTGTAAACATGCACACCATCTATCGCAGCATCACACTGGGATTGAGGCCAACCGAAAACCGCCCGCGTAGGTCGCCGGCCATGCCATACATCTCGACGATGCCGTCGGTAACAAACTGGCCGGCATTTGCAATGTAGATGCTCCCCTGCTCCTGATCTACCCACATGCCATACCATACGCCTACACCGTGCCAGGGCACCACAACCGTCGAGGCCGTATCGCCCACCGAGTATTGCCGCACGCCGTCGGCGCATAGCACATGTACCTGGCCACTGCCCGTTACCTGAACGCGCCCCGGCGATGCCACCCGCCAATGCCCCGCCGTTGCCCAGGTACGCGCGTCGTAGGCCACAACGCCGCCCAATGAGTCGGTTAACGACACTCGATTTCTGTACGTAACCCACAGTATGCGCCGGCTTCTATCAAACGTCACCGATCCCACGTTGGGCAGGCCACGCAGTGTTCGTATCTGCTGTAGGTCGCTGCGCTGGTACACATAAACGGTGCCGGCATTGTCCTCGGCATGTCGTAGGTCGCCTAGCCCACTGTTGGCCACAGCTACAACCACGCCGTCGGTGGCAATGCCCTCGGGCGCAGGCCCGGTGGGCACCGTGGCAACGCGCACGGTACCTCGCCGCACGTCAATCTCCGTCATGCTGTCGTCGTTCAGATTCGTTACCAGCACTGTACTGTCGCTCACCACACATATCCGGTACGGTTCCTTGCCAAGGGGCATCGGAATACTGCCAAGCCAGCGGCCGCTGCTGCGCCGTACAAGTTGCAAACTGCGTGTGGCATTCATCACAATCACAAGGGTGTCGCCCACGGCCACCATGTCGTTTCCAGTGTCCCCCAACGTTGCTCCAGGCGTGGTGCGCGCTAGCACGTCCCTTACAGCCGCGCCGGTGGCCGGCACGACGTATGACAGGACGGAGTTGTTCTGGCGCCAGAGTCCCTCGCAAAGTACATATACGCCGTCGGGCACAACGTCGAGCGCGGCGTCGGTAGGCGCCACCGGCGTAGGCACACAGCGCACACACAGAATCACGACGATGGCGAGTACGGCACGTATCCTCACCGTAGCACCTTGAGTACGCGTATTTCGGTGCCCGACTGCAGTACGGCTAGATAGCAGCCCGCAGGCAAGCCCTGCAAGGCAACGTCGTGAAAGCCCGGCTCAAGTTGATGCACAGCCAACACCCTGCCCGCCATGTCAATTAGCCGTACCGTCATAGCAATCGCACCTTGAACGCGAAGCGATGCTCCTTGCAACTCGTAGCGTATGCCCGAGCCAAAGGCAACGGGCGCGCCATTGATGGCAACAACAACGTCTAAATCGAATCCCGTAAGTGTGGGGTCGTAATACGGATGTGCCCTATTGGCCAACACGTCGGCCGTCCGGTCCTCTATACGTATCCACCGTACACTGTCTATGCCAACGTCCGCCAAGTCGAACATGTCGCCACGCAGTGGCGTTACGCCAGCACAACCTGCAAGCGTGCTACCTACATCGCAGGCAAACGGCGTCCACGTGTGCCCGTCCCTGCTAACCGATACTATGGCGGGCTCGGCATATACCCTTCCATTCCCATAGGCGAATGCATTCTCGTACACCACGAAGTCGGGCCCTGGGCCATCAACAACAACAGCTCGGGTAAAGCCGACTTCAATAACGCCGCCCATTCCCAACGAGCAGATAAACCGAGGGTCGGTACTGGGCTTGTCTACCGTCCCCGACGGATCGGGACCTGTAAAGATATTCGCCGGAAAAAACACCGGTCCCTGTCCGGCATTTTGCCCCACACCCGGAACAAACCGCCGCACGGTGTCGATCGCTTGCTGGGCCGTTGCCCCTTGCACAAGCAAGAAGAACAACACCACCATACCAAGATTTCGTAGGGGGCGTCGGCCTTGGTGGGGAGGGTCGTACGGACAATGCCGGCAGCCCGAACCGCAGCACCAGCCGCGGCGCAAAAGGTAGAGCGACGTCATAACGGTATAGCCCGAATCGGGATCCAGATAGGTGTCGGAACCCTGCCTGCATGCCTCGTCGTGGCGCACTTGGGCTTGCGGTGTTATGGTGTTGCGTTTGTCCATTGAACATCAACAATAAGGCGAATCACACGGCCGGGCATGGGAAAGCCGCGCACGACATCATAGCGAAGGTCGAAAACGTTATCGCATTGCAGGCGTACGTCGGCACCGAGTGGAGCAACACCGCCACGCGTACCTGCCGAGAGAGCTAGGAGTCCTAACCGAGGAAGCAGCGCGGTAAATTCCTCGCCGGGCTGAGCATAGCGATGCGAGGCATAGTTCCATTGTGCCGAGGCAGTCCACGTATCGGCCATCCACGCTGCGGCAATGGCCGCCAACTCTTGCGGCGCATACGGCAGCAGCGTGCCGTCGATGCCGGGCCTGCCTGTGCGGTCGCGTACGTCCATACGGGTGTAGCTGGCTGTAGCAATGCATCGCCGATCGAATAGCTCGGCACGAAGGCCACATTCGAAACCTACCGATGAGGCACGGCCAACGTTTCGAGCGCTTGTTGCTACCGGACTTACCGGCACGCCCAAAATCAAGTTCGTGGTGGCGATGTGAAACACGTCGGCTTCTACAACCACATTTTCGGCAACCTGGGCAAGCGCGCCTAGTTGTAGGGTGGAAGCTCGCTCTGGTAATAACCCTGCCGTGCCGTAGTTCAGATAGTACATCTCGTTAAACGTTGGCGGTCGAAAACCGTACGACCACGAGGCCCGTAGGGCAACATCTTGGTTAAGGCCGTGACGCACCGACATCAGCGGCGATGTAGCAGTGCCTGCATCCGAAAACGCATCTACACGAAGGGCGGCATGTACGTCGGTATCGGCGAACGGCTTGGCTTGCACCTCGGCTGCAGCAGCGGCAGACCGACGCAACACCATGGGTCCTACGCCTGGCTGGAGCATGGCACCGCGCAGGTCGGCCCACGACGCCTCAATGCGGCCCACGAGGGTTACTTCGGATGATGCCATATGGCTTGCCATACATGCCACCGTAGCATCGCGCTGATTGAAACGGGCGCGCAAGCCGCTGGGTCCCATAATGGTTGCCGAGGGGTCTACATAGAGTTGTTCGGCTATGCGGGCCCCCGCGTGCAGCTCTACCATGGTTGCTTCCGAGGCAACAACCCTGTGGCGGGCTCCAACAATCACATCGGCATCGTCAAGACGCGCTTGGTCGTAGCCCGCAGCGCTCCCCTGCACAACGGCCTGCGGTACTCCGCGCTGGCTGGTGCGCGCCAGGGCGAATACCGACGTTGTGCCTAGGCGCAACGAAGCCATGGCCGATACTAGCCGGGCATCGGTATTCGTGCGCACAACGTCGTGGTCGAACTCGCCAACCGTCATGGGATAACCACCAGCCGTCGTATGCACGTCGGCCGCTAGCGATGCCGACGCCCCTTGTCCAACAACGTGTGTGGTAGATGTAAGGCGGAATTCTTCGAACGAACCGAACGAGCCCCGCAGGGCCGCCGAGGTTGCAGTTGGGGTTGGCGGCGAGAGGGCGATGACGCCGCTCATGGCGTTAGCACCGTACAGTGCCGAGGCGCTGCCGCGCCGAACCGTCGCGCTACCAATCATCGTCGATGGAATAAGGGAAAGATCGACCGTGGCATTTTGGGCCGATGCAAGGCGCACGCCATCGTACATCACCAGGGCCTGGCTTGCAGCCCCACCACGTATGCTGGCTGTGTGCATGCCGCCTACGCCGCCGTACTGGCGTACGAACGTGCCTGGAGCTAACGACACAATGCTGGCCGTCGATGCCGGTAGCAGCGACCGAACAAGGCGTTCCGACACGGTGTACACAGGCGTGGCCTCGCTCATGGGATTGGCACGAAGAGCTTCGACGGTAACAGGTGCCGCGCGAAACTCCGTGGTGTCGGACCTGTCGGGCCCGTCGGACTGGTCGGACCTTTCGGACGTGTCGGACTGGTCGGCTGCGCCGTCTGCCATCGCCAACACCCAGAGGGCTGCGCACAGTACCATAGTTGCTTTCATGGGGCTGCAAAGTTACCGCCCCCTAACTTTGCAGGATGCAGCCGCTCCACATTACCCTCGTCCCCAATATCCCCCGCTCGCTTGGATTTGGCGGTTTGGAAGTACAGATGGACCAAACGGCCCAGGCGTTACGCCTGCGAGGGCATACGGTAGAGCATCTGGATTGGTGGAGGTCTACGCTCGAAACCGATGTTGTGCACGTGTTTGGTGGCTTCTATCATCACGCCGAACTGGTAGAGCGGCTGGTAGGAGCCGGCCATCGTGTGGTGGTAACGGCAAACATGGTTCGAATACATCCGGCGTGGCAATACGGTCTTGCATCCATGCTTGGTGGACTTGCCAACCGTACGACGCTTGGCCTGCGTGGACGTCTACTGCGCAGCGCCGCTGCTGTGACGGTTGCTTCCGAGGCCGAACGTCGTGACGTTTTGCAGCTCTTCTCGATTCCCGCCAAGAGGGTCCATGTGATTGCCAACGGCGTCGAACAGCGGTTCTTCGACGCCAAACCCAACGCCGCCCACGCCTTGCTTGGCACCGAACCGTTCGTGCTGTGCGTGGCCAGCGTAGAGCCAAACAAGAACCAGCTACGACTTATCAACGCCATTGGCCCCACGGGTACGCCGCTGGTGCTTGTTGGTGATCCTAAACCATCACCCGATCAATCGTACATCACAGCCGTCCGCCAAGCAGTGAACTCCTATCCCAATGTTCAGTGGATAGGGGGCATCGACCGAAGTTCCGACCTCCTTCCGGCGCTGTATGCTGCAGCACGTGTTCACGTGCTGCCCAGCTTGGCCGAGGCGCAAGGACTGGCAACACTCGAAGCCGCCGCCGCTGGTTGCGCCGTGGTAACGTCCAACCTACCTACACTTCGCGCGGCGTTTACGTCCGACGTCACCATGTGCAACCCCACAAACGAGCACAGCATTCGCACGGCCGTGATGGACGCTTGGCGCAGTCCGCGCAGCGCACGCAGTGCCCCTTGGCTGATATCGTGGCAGGACGTGGCCGAACAACTCGAGGCAGTGTACCGATTCTCAGAGTAGTCGTAGGACACGTACCAGATTTTCCGTACGTTCGCGCCTTGTGCTCTACATAGCACACGTTGTTTACCGTTCCTTTCAACGTATCCGGGAGATAGCATGAAACGATTGCTAACGTGGTTGGGGCTTGCCCTCGGCCTGGTTGTTGTGGTACTGCTGGGCTTTGTAGCCTTTCTTTGGTTCGCTCCGTATCCGTCGTACGAGCCCGTCGTGCCAGCCGTTACGGTTGCCTCTACGCCTGAGCGCGTTGCCCATGGACGCCGCCTTGCTCTATCGCTATGCGTGGCTTGCCACGAAAATCCCGAGACGAAGACCGTCTCTGGAAAACTGATGGCCGACATGCCGCCAGAGTTTGGCACGGTCTACTCCAAGAACATTACACAACACGAAACGCAGGGCATTGGCGGCTGGACCGATGGCGAGTTGCTGGGTTTGCTGCGTACTGGAATCCATCCGCGCACGGGACAGTTTGTGCCGCCGTGGATGCCGCGTTTTAATCGGATGGCCGACGAGGATCTTGAGAGCATCATTGCATGGTTGCGGAGCGATGACCCTATCGTTGCAGCAACGAATCAAACGAATACTGCGGGATCACCAACACTTCTAACGAAGTTCCTCATGCGCGTAGTGATGAGTCCCACAGAAATGCCATCACAACGAATCGACGTACCGTCAACGGCGAATATGCAAGAGTTTGGACGCTACGTAGCGAACGACCGGTATTCGTGCTTCGGATGTCACAGCGCCGACTTTGCCGACCAAGACGAGGTTCGTCCCGAAAACTCTGCCGGCTTCTACGGTGGCGGCATGACGATGCCCGATCTTGTAGGACGTGCCGTCTACGTGCCCAACCTTACGGCACACGCTACAAATGGATTGGGTAAATGGACCGAGGCCGAGTTTGTGCAGGCAATGTCGACGGGCATCAACCGCAACGGTAAGCCCTTCCGCTATCCCATGGCCAGACACAACATGCTTACGCCCGAAGAGCACGCAGCAATATATGCCTATTTGCGCAGCGTTCCCGTTCTCGAAGGAACGCCGTCGTCAACGCCGGAATATGCCGAATCCGCTGAAAAAGGTCCGAAGGGACTGTACTTCAAACACGGCTGCGCCGGATGTCACGGAGCAACAGGCATGGGCGCTGCCAGTCTGCTCAAGGCACATGGCAAATATCCCGACGACTCGGTGCTTGCCGATGTGATTCGCAATATCACGCGATATAACCCAGAGGCATGGATGCCAGAGTATGCTAGCGTGATGTCGGAGTCCGATGCTACCCAACTTGCATTACATGTACGAACGTTGTGCTCGAAACGGTAGTGGCGATTACTGTCTCTCCTTTCTGTCTCATTCGACATAGGCACGACGTTCATCAAACACGAAACGAATCTATTTTTTCATAGCACACAACCACCATATGAGTAGCAAACGAAATATCATTATGGGTTACCTTGCACTTGTGTTGCTCCTCATTCCCATGTGGATAATGGGCCTGTGGATCTATGCAGCCGAACAGGGAAACACACAGGCCGAACGGGTAGCCATTTTCCACGAATACCTTCCCACACTGCTCCGCGGCTATAACGTAACATCACTAATAAGTGTGACGTGTTGTTTCTTGGCGATTGTCCTGAGCGCCGTCAGCTTTAGCCGTGGTTCCGGTGCTGGACGCATCGTAAACATCGTGGTGATGATTATTGGTTCGCTTCTGTTCCTACTGAATCTGTTTGGAATGATGTGATCAGAGAGGAGGGTCTGTCCGTCAGGATGCCAATGGTGACGGGGTGACATGTATCGTCAGTTCGTCAAGGTGACGGGGTGACGACGGCACCCCCACAGACCCGGCGTCTCGCCGGGACCGCCTCCGGCGGTGGTTTCTTTGCGATCAGGTCGCTCACGTTTTGATTAATTGTTCCGCACTGCTCACCCCCCCGGCCCCCCTCTCAAGGTCGAGAGGGGGGTGCCGGAGATTCTCTGTTTTTACGTATGAGTGTGCGCAACACAATGCGTTGCGTAGTATGACGCGAAGTGCAAAGCGCTAACCCGACATACCAAGCGATTGGATGACCTCGTCACCATCGGCATCCCGACGGATTTGTCACCACGTCACCATCAGCATCCCGACGGATTTGTCACCACGTCACCATTGACGTTCTGAGCGGATGTCACCTCGTCACCTAGACGAACTGACGATAACGTCACCATTTGCAAACGAACGATTCCAATACGACACTCCGGCACCCCCCTCTCGACCTTGAGAGGGGGGCCGGGGGGGTGAGCAGTGCGCGATTGTGTATCAAAGTCCCGTCGGCCAATCATTCCACCGCCAGAGGCGGTCCCGGCGAGACGCCGGGTCTGTGGGGCGGGCACGGCGAGACGCCGGGTCTGTGGGTTTGGGCGGTCCGTCACCATTGACGTTCTGCGCGTACGTCACCTTGACGAACTGTCGATCACGTCCACTTCCCGAACCACGCGGCGCTGATTACCGCGAATCTCCACTCTATACCGGATTGGAGGTTTCGTGTTCTCTACACGTCGCCCCAACATGTCGTAGGTTCCGATATGTTGCCAAGGGGCGTCGTCGTTCGCTGACGCGTTGTCGGCGGGCACGGCCGACGTGCTCTCACGGTACGTGTCAAAGAAGTCGAGCGAGGCGTTGGTTCGGTCGCTGTAAAACTCGTGGTCGGCTCGAACAACCTTCACCTGGTCCAGCAAGTCGCGAAGAGTTGCGCCACCGAGAGCCGAAATCACCGGAAATCTGCCAGGATTGTTTGCAACGAAGTCGGCAATCTGGGCATCGTCGAAAACAACGAAGTCGTTTTCATCAAGTGCGTCGTTGGTACGCAACTCCTGAATGATAGCGCCTGCCTTGACGCGGTCGATACCACGAATGCGCATAAGCCGGAGCTCGTGTAAGGGCTGCCGCGGATTGGCATAAAACTGCGCCGGTACGTTACGGCGCTCGACGCGCTGATAATTCAGGAACGCTTCGTCGTTGCTTACTTCGGGATGACCGTCGAAAGCCGCCATGTTCCACATCGATGGTACACCGGTGATGGCATAAATCGTGTCGGGACCATCGGCACAATACGAGGCCGCAGCGCGATGCCCCAGCATATAGGCCGCCGAGGCCGTAAAGGCTCCGCCGTTTGACATACCAAGCGAAAAGACCGGCGTCGACTCGCGTATGCGTCCAGCATCAACAAGTTCAAGCCGCAGTGCCTCGATCTCGCGCCCGTCGATATTCTCGGCAAGCACTGGCGGAAACACCTGCCAGCGAAGCTTGCCGTCGCCATTTCCATCTCCGCGAGTAACCTCGTCGGCATCCGTCGAAACACAGCCGTAGCCGCGGCTAATGGCGCGCAGCACAAATTCAACGTTCTCCGCCTTGTTAAACCACGAGCTTCCGCTTCCGCCGGTTCCGTGATACAGGAAGATGAGGCCGCGCAAAGCGTCGGCAGGTGGAAAGGCAGCCCAGACGGACTTTCGTGCTGCCACACCGGCAACCTCTCGCTGTTCGAATTCAACGGGGAGATTTGTGGACGTATATCGTGCTTGTAGCCGAACGTTCCGTGCTGGCATTACAAAGGACGTATGCCACTCTTGTGGCGCACCTACGTCGTTGCCATCCCAGTGGGAAAACACGCGCTGCATAGTCGATGGCTCTGCCCACACATGCACTGTGTCTCCCGCGCGATAGCGCCCCGACGGTGCCCCTTGTTCGACTGTTACGGTGTAAGCTGTAGTATCAGCGGCGGCATCGAGCGCTTCGCGGATGAGCTGCTTCATGCGGAAGTAGGTGGGATAGATTTGGGTGAGGTCGCAGCGGACCGAGAGCACGCCACAATAGCCACGCTCGAAGTCGATCCAAGGGCTAAAGCCAAGTGCGCCCTGCGAGGCAACTTCGAGGGCCTTGCCGTCGGGCGCGCTGCGCTCGCGCCACCAGCCGATGCCATAGCGGGCCTGTGCAAGGCCCGGGTCAAGGAATCGATACTGCGCGGCCGGCGAAAAGAAGATGGTAGCTCCACGCGTTTGGTCGGCCATGATAGAGTCTACCCAGCGACGCTCAAGCACGGTAGTACCTTGATGCTGTCCTGCGGCAAGGAGCATGGCGCAGATGCGGATGTACTCTTCGGCACTCGAAAAAGCACCACCATCGATACGAGGGTTGTCGGTGGTTAACAGTGGTGGCACGTCAAATCCGGTTCTGGTAAGGCCCAGCGGAGCAGTTACGTACCGCCGTACCAGCGTGTCCCAACAGGTGCCCGACGGAAGGTCGATACCACTGGCAAGCTCGGCCATGCGGCCGGCAATGTGCATGCCGTCCGACCCATAGTCGAAGATGGCTCCTGGCTTAGCCCGCAAATCACGCTTGAGAACTTCTTCTACACATTCAGCTAAGGTGCCCCTGTACTGCAGGTCTTCAACGCAGGATGTAGGTCCTGGCACGTTTCCCGGCCACCCACTGGTGAAGCTATATAACTGCCGCAACGTGACAGAACGTTTGTCGGCATTGGTCACCGCCGGGAAGTAGGAACCAAGCGTGGCATCCAAATTCCAACGTCCCTCCTGCAGGAGTCTGGCAATCACAATCCCCGAGATTCCCTTCGTTGCCGAGGCAATAGGCACCACACGGGCGGCCGTATAGCTCTTGCCCTGCACGGCCCCTTCGAACCGGTATATCTCCTTGCCGTCCTTGTACAGAATAACGGCAGCGCCGCCACCATCGAGTGCGCCGCTACCACCAAGCACATGGAGTGAGTCGCGCAGCAGTGCATCGACCTTCGAGAAGTCTTGGGCTCGCATCGGAGCCATTCCAACAGCACATGCAAGGGCGGCACAGGCAACAAGAAACGATAGATTCATAGTGGTAGTCGTGTTGTTTCGAAATGTCGGCCGCCTGCGTCGCTTCTACCACGCTATCGGTTTACTCCAATCCAATTACCAGCGGCATCGACCATAGCCACCACCATGTAGTGCTGCTGTCCAATCGCAATCGTTACCACATATGTACCCGCATGATAAGGGGCAACGGGAACCACGGCTTCGCCGTGGCCATCCGCAGTCGCACAAAGGCGCCCGCGTAAGTCATATATGCGAAGATGTCCCAGCCGCTGAAGTGGCCACGATGCGCGAACAACACCGCCGACAACTCGGACTTCTGGCATGGTAAGCATGTCGTTTTGCACCGACACAACATCCTCGGGCTCGGTTGTCGTAATTAGCAGTCGGCGTGGCCCCGTAAAGAAGAAGCTGCCAACGAACGACGCTAGCGAGTCGGCCGCCACCACACTGCGTGCCTGCCCCACCGGATTCCCCCATGGATTAGCATCGACGATGGAACGCGCATAGAGGCGAACGTTGGTAGGGCGCTGTTCCTCGCCGCGGCCAATGGCCAAGCGACCAACGTCGAGGCGCTCGGGTCGACTCATGGTGTCGGGATCGAAGGGCACCACAATGAGCTCGCCACCGCGAACACCACGTTCCACGGCGGTAGGCGAAGCAGACTGAACATTGTCGTACTGCACAACCAATATTGACCCGTCATGATTTGGAACGTCCATGCTCACAGCCGTGGGAGCGTACAACACAGACCCGATGGGACGTGGTTGCACCGACGCTTTGCCATGTGCTACTGGGGCGTCGCTGCGCACGAGCAACGCACTATCTGGAAGACTGGCGTGACGCCCGCCGGCAACGTCGGCAGCAATGGCACTTCCTTGCTCGAACTGCCAGTGTCCAACAAGCCCGGCCGTGTCGGGATTGGTGATGTACATGGCTGCGCGTATCTCGTCGATACGAAGCGCACGATTGTACAGGCGTACTTCATCGATTGCACCGCGGAAGGTTCTGCTGCCAGTAGGATCGCGGCCTATGTGGACGTCGGCATTCGCTACTACATCAGGATGTCGAACAACAAAACGCTCGGCAATACCATTGACGGCAAGCAAGGCAGTGTCGTTGTGTACGGCTAGCGCCACGTGGCACCACGTGCTATCGGGCACGGTGGTCTGCGGTACCGACCACCAGCCGGCATCGCCGGCGTGATAGCGCAGACGTCCGTCGCTGTGAATGCTGATTCCCGTGGCCGTGCCCGGTGAACGCGTGAATACGATACCTGCAAAGTCGGCCTGTGCCCCTTGTCGGCGAATCCAAGCTGTCATGGTGAAGTTCCGTGCGGGAAGGGCAGCCCCGGGGGCGGCTGCGGCTTGCTCGGGCTTGCCTAACACCAGTGCAGTACCCGCGGCGGGCGAAGGTGTGCAGGTAGACATGACGGTTACAAGCGAATCGAGGACGTGGAAGGCAGTGCCGTTCTTGTCGGTTACCTGAAGGCGTACGGAATACGAGCCAGGATTGGCATACGTAACGCGGGGAGCTGCGTCGGTACTCGTGTCTGGTACTCCGCCCTCGAAGGTCCACAGCCGTGTTACGGAGCCGTGGTGGACAGATGAATGGTCGAAGTATCTGGCTGTGTCGGACGTACAAAGAAGCACGCGCTCGGCAACACTAGGAATGGCTACGGGGGGCAACGACGTTTCGAGCGAGACCTCCCACACGCCTCTGCTAGTGGCGGTACGAAGCAGATTGTTGCGCTCGCAGATCGACAACACATTGCAGTGGCCCATGGGTAGGCCGGTGCCAACGGGCGACCACGCTACGGCGTCGAGCGATCGAGCAAAGACGCCATCTTCGGTGCCTAGGTAGACGGTTGGTGTGGCATGCCTCGACATAGCAAGCGAAATAGCCGAGCGCGTTCCCAACGCAGCCGACCAATCGTACCAACGTTGCCCGCCATCATCGGAGCGAAGAACCTTACGATCGATTTGACGACCTCCAATAGCAACAACAATGGTGTTGCCATCGAGAGAGCTTACAACGTCCATAACTCGCCAGCCATTTTCGCCAAGCAACGGGCGCGGGAAACCAACAGTGGTGAACGTTGCGCCGCCGTCGACGCTGCGCTTTAGCACGAAGGAGTCCCAGAATGAGGCCTTGGCTAAGGCAAGAACAACATTCGGAGCATGTGGTGGAATCATGATTCGGCGCACTGTGGTGTCTCCAAACGAGGCCATCACGTGCCACGTGCGGCCATGATCGGTGGTGCGCTGAATGCCGGTCTGTGTGCCGGCCCACATTTCGTGCGACGCATTGGGATGAACAATGACGGGCGACGTTGGCACTACGTTCAGACCTTCGCGCTGCGGAGCTACGTCGCGACGCCCGGAGAGGTGTATGCGTTGCCATTGCTCACCAAGATAGACATCGGCATAGACCGTGCGGCTATCGGCAAAGTTGACCAGACCGCCGCCGTTGTCTCCGCCAAAAATCTGTAGCCAGCCGCGATAGACGTCGCCGTCTTTAAGCATAACGCCGTTGTGATAGGTGCCGCCAAGCATCACGTCGCAATCATCGAAGCCCTGGCCCCATCCCCAAAAATCTGTTCCCATGATTCCATCGGAACGGTCTTCCATAAGGTTAGCGTCGTTCGACGAGTAGAACGTGCCGCCATCGCTAGCAACCCACACTCGGCGGCCGCTCACTGTAATTTCATGCACGTCGGCATGAACATAGCGTGGTATGTACTGCGGCTCCCACGTCCACTTCGCATTGCAGGTAAATGACCGTCCGCCGTCCGACGACACCCACACGTTGATGCCGCCAACGTAGACGCGGTTGGCATCTACGGGACTTACCGCCAAGGCCAGATCGTAGTAGTATTGTCCTCCGGGCTTCTGCCCATCTGGGTCCCAGTGCATCATGTTTGGATTATCGGGCGATGGCGGCCCTCCGGGGCCATCGCCGCAGCAGCGCAATATCCAGGTATCGCCGCGGTCTGCCGAGTGGTACACGCCCACGAGTCCTTCGCCACCATTCATCACACCTGCAGCCAACAGGAACACTTCGTTTGGCGCAGCGGGTGTCACGGCAATTTCCCAGCGTCGGCTATGTTCGGGGCGTGGCGGATCAGGCAGTCCGGTTCCGACGGCAGCGAACGAGATACCAGCATTTGTTGAGCGGTAGAATGCACAGGTTTCACCGTTCCGAGCTACGGCATACCATGTCGAGCCATTCGTGGGATGCCGCTCAATCTCATAGGTCTCTGCGCTAACAACCGTGTTGAACGTTTCGCCGGCGTCGGTAGAACGCAACAGTCCTTGATTGGTAGCCGCAAGTATCTCGGCGCCCCCTACTCCAGTAACGACAATGTCGTGAACCACAACATCCGAATAGGCGTCGTGGGTGTAGGAAGTTGGCACCCACGTGGTACCGGTATCGCGGGAGAGGAAGATGCCATAGGCCGAACCGAACACCATAATGGCTGGGTTGGTAGGATGCATGTTTACGGCTCGCACTTCACGCACTGGCATATGCTTGGTGGTATTCACCCAACCGCGTCCACCGCGTTTCGAAATCCACACCCCTGCCGTAGCCATGCCGGCCATCACGATATTAGAATCTTGGGGGTGTTCACGAACAACGTAACAATGCGCCAATCCCGGAGCATGGGCAATGCCGCTTGCAGTCTTATCCCACGCTAGGGGTCCAACGGCCTTCCATTCGTTTGTTGAGAAGGGGGCATCGGCAAACTTCGGCGTAGCATGCAGTGGGCGGCTGTGCGACGGATAGGCGTTGCCATTGGGCTGCACTGTGTGAATGCGCGAACGCAACCAGCGCTTGAATTCTTGTGTTTGTGAATTTTTCTCGAACGGGTGCTGGCGATAATATTCGGTATATGCGCGCACCACGTCGTGAAGGTTCGCATCGGCCTGCATCATACGATACCAGTCTTGGGCGTAGGAAGGCAGGGCAGCAAGGCAAAGCAAAAGGAGAAACAGTTTAGGCATCGTCAAAGTTAGCGCCTTTGCTGAAATAGGCGCGGGCGCTGGAGCTGTAAGAGGTGGCATCAACGCAAACGCCCCGGGTGCAAGGGAGCACGCGGGGCGTTATAAAAAAAGGACCTGGCGACGACCTACTCTCTCACACGGGTAACCGTGCAATACCATCGGCGCAGCGGGTCTTGACTTCTCTGTTCGGAATGGGAAGAGGTATTTCCCCCGCGCAATGG
>JALHPC010000040.1 GCA_022842685.1 Candidatus Kapaibacterium sp. | reverse complement strand
CCTACGTCGAATCTCAATGCCCATCATGCGAAGTGCTACGCTGGACTATGGTAGCCTCGAGGTTACAGAACTCCTTCCGCAGACGCTTCCAGACGTGCCTGCCGGAGATCGATTACTCCAGGTAGGGCGATACGCACTTCCTGGTCGACACGACGTGACGTTCACCGGTACCGTAGGGGCCGATTCCTTAACACTTCAGTCGACCGTGGATTTTGGCTCGGCCGAGCTCGATCATAAAGCAGTTGCACGTCTATGGGCCATGTCGAAGATCGAACAACTACTTGACGAGATTGCTCGCTACGGCGAGCGCAAAGAGCTTGTCGATGCCGTTATCGCTCTTTCGATTCGATTTCGCATTCTTACGAAGTACACTGCCTTGTATGCCGATCCTGACAATACCAGCACATCCGTTCCTAACGGATGGCCAGATGAGCGGCCACTCGAAGTGATGACGCTGCACTGTGCTCCGATACCCGCTACGTCGGAGTTTACCGTCCGTGCTCGAGTCCCATCGTCTGCTATCGGACAACGAGGAGTAATCGAGTTAATCGACCTGTCGGGACGCCTTGTTGCTACACTCGCAACCATCGAGCGGCTCGAGTCAGATCTCACTCTTGCAGTGCGTCTTTCGTCGTTACCAGTGCGCCCCGACGCCGGAGCCTATGTTGTGGTTCTTCGAACGTCAGTTGGCATGGCTACCACGACGATACTTCTTCAATAAGCAACCGTCCGGGCGTGGTACTCGGACCCGTACATGTGCAGCCGTGGTGAACTTGGCGAGTGGTACATGTGCGGAATTGATGGGGTCGGACCGTGGTGTTCCGACCCCATCGTATTTTAGCGGCTTCCTTTCACGCATCCTTCCAACACATGGCCATCGCCTGCGGCATTGTAGGACTTCCCAACGTGGGAAAGTCCACCCTTTTTAACGCACTCACCTCGAACGAGGCCGAGGCTGCCAACTACCCATTCTGCACCATCGAGCCGAATCAGGGCATCGTACCTGTGCCCGACCCACGACTCTCGGCACTAGCCGGCGCCTACGAAACCGATCGCGAGGTTCCCACAACCGTAGAGTTTGTCGACATTGCCGGTCTTGTGAAAGGGGCATCGAAAGGCGAGGGACTGGGTAACCAGTTCCTGGGTAACATTCGGGCGTGCGATGCTGTGGCCCACGTTGTACGATGCTTCGACGAAGAAAATGTGGTGCACGTACACGGCAAGGTTGATCCACTCCACGATATCGATATCATTGAAACCGAGCTTATACTCAAGGATGTTGAAAGCGTCGACAAAATGATGCTGAACGTGCAAAAGAAGGCACGCTCAAACGATAAGGACGCAAAGGAAGAACTCGCCACTCTAGAGCAACTTCAAAAGCACCTCGACGGAGGCGCACCAGCGCGGACCTTTGCTCGAGACGACAAGGCTGCAAGCGTGATCAGTGCCATGCAGTTGCTAACCGACAAGCCAGTGATGTACATAGCAAACACTGATGAGGCAGGAGTTCGTGAAGGCAACGACATGCTGTCGGCCGTACGAAAGCGCGCAGAAGCCGAAGGAGCTGTAATGGTGCCGATTTGCGCCAAAATCGAAGCCGAGATTGCTCTTCTAGACGAAGAAGATCGAACGCTATTCCTACAGGATCTCGGAATGGCAGAGCCCGGGCTACATCGCGTGATACGCGAAGCGTATCGTCTGCTGGGGTTGATAACGTACTTTACTGCTGGTAAGAAGGAAACCCGGGCGTGGACGGTACGGGCTGGAAGTACAGCCCCGCAGGCGGCAGGCGTTATTCACTCGGATTTCGAGAAGGGCTTCATCCGTGCCGAGGTAATGAAGTATGCCGACTGGGACAGACTGAAGAGCGAGCAAGCGGTACGCGATGCCGGCCTCTATCGCATTGAAGGCAAGGAATACATCGTCCAAGACGGCGACATCATGTACTTCCGCTTTAACGTGTAGGTTGAGTTACAGCTGGCCGTCAAGTGTCCATGCACTAACAAGCGTGGCATGCTCTTGAACGTATTCGAAAAGCCGTTGGTAAAACGGATGAGAGCACACCGTTGCACCATCGCCAACAATGATGAGTCGCTTGCGGGCACGCGTCATTGCCACGTTCATCCGTCGTGTGTCGGAAAGAAAGCCGATTTCGCCATCGGCATTGCTGCGAACAAGCGAGATAATGATGACGTCGCATTCGGACCCTTGGAAGGAGTCGACGGTATTTACATCGACGCTTGCAAACCCTAGCGCCGAGGAATCACCAAGGAGATCCCGAAGCAGACGCACCTGGCCGCGATACGGTGAGATAACTCCTAGGGATGTTGCTGCAGTTTCTGCTGCGGTAGCTAGTGAGCGCGTGAGCTGAACGCAGAGTTCGGCTTCACCCTGATTCTGGAGTGATTCGGCATTGTCTCCCGGGGACTCATCCCATCCCTTGCCCGACGTATCAACGATGGAGAACGACTCCTTCAAAGGTAGGTCACGTGGAAACACATGGGCTTCCACCTCGGCATGTGCAGTTATTCCGTCGGCATAGAACTCCTGGTTAGAAAACGACATGATGACCGTGTTCATGCGATACTGCTCGGTTAGCAGCGCAATGGCCGACGGGTGGGTCGTGATGACTCGTTCGAGCATGGTTGACGCTAGCCCAAGGCGACTAGCTTCGGCAGAAACAACCGTGGGTGGAAGCTGGTAGGGGTCGCCTGCAAGGATTACACTGTTGGCACGTGCGATTGGTATCCACAACGAAGGGTCGAGAGCTTGTCCGGCTTCGTCGATGACGACGGCAGAGAACTCGCGACCAGCCAGTTCTCGATTCCGAGCCGTCACGGGTGTACATGCCACGACGTCGGCATTGTCGATAATCAGTTCTGTACACTGATCTTCCATCGATCGCACGTCGTCGATGATTGACCGCGCTTCTGCGAACAACAGCTTGCGCTGCGTGGCCTCGTCGCGTCCGAACGATCGTTTGTATTGGTGAGCCATCCGTCGAAACTCGTTGGCGCGCTGCCGCAGTTCTTTTACCGTGCCAGCCATCGGATGCTGCTTCCAGCGTTCGTCTAGGGTGTGTTCAAGCACGGCGGCGTCAACTCGGGCTAGGTTGCCCAGTCGAACAACGTCGAGGTTAGCTGCTGCGCAGCGTTCAACGAGCAGGTCGACGGCGGCGTTCGACGGTGCGCAGACAAGGACTGGTCGACGACGTTGCGCCAGATGGCGGATTACCTCGACCAGCGTTGTTGTTTTACCAGTGCCGGGCGGGCCATGGATAACGGCAACGTCGTTGGCGGCAAGGCAAAGCTGGACTGCATGACGCTGGGAAGAATTTAAATGCGGAGCATCAACGGATGACAGGGCATTGAATGTTGGCTGGGTGGTGCCATAGAGGACGTCCCGCAGATTAGCTAGGCGCGATGCGTCGTCGTTGGCGGCCGCGTCGAGCGCTAAACGCATGTCGCGAAATCCAGACGCATCGAACGTCACTTGGACACCGATGCGTCCGTCGGACAGCCACTCCGGATGGTCGTTGCCACGCAAGACGATGTGCGCCATCGAGCCATTCACCCAGTGAATCACGCCGTCGGCGGTTTGTTGCTGTGCCCCTTGAAGTGAGAAGACGTTGCAGGGTTTGCCGCCGGACAGTTGGTGGGGGGTAGGATTGCCAACCCGCTCGACAACCACGAATGGGAACTCGCCGAAGCCGTAGCCAGTCTCACGAATCTTCACGGGGTACCATGCCACGCCATCGGCAACACGCTGGCGAACCGGGGAGGAGGTTAACACGTGTGAAAAGCGAAGGGACTGCTCGGCGCGTTCAGCATCGAGGGCTGCAGCCAGTTGGCGAAGGACGTCTAACGATTGACTCATGGGCGGCAAAGGTACGGAATCATGATAGCGTTGGGTAACGTGCGTAGCATAACGTACCGTGGCTAGAAGGTTCTGCCGTATTTTTGTGCCCTTCGCTGCGATGCACACACCACGAAGCGTTCACTTTGGGTTTCCCAAGAGGTTTTGAGATCGATTTTTTCTTCACTCCTGAAAGGGTAGGTATGTTACGAGGTTACGTTCGTTTACTAGCAGTACTATGCTGCGTTATTCTCGTGGGCAGTGTGCTCAGAGCCCAAGACGCTGTTGAGCGTCATGCACCGTGGCGCTTTGGTCTCAACCTTGGACTAAACTATAACCTTGCAGGAGTGGGATTTGCGAAGTGGGATGGCGAGCGTAGTCCTGATGGACGTTTCATCCCCCTTGTTCTAAACGACGGCTCTGGAATTGGCCCGTACATCGGTCTCAATGCCGAATACGTATCCAAGTCCTGGTGGGGCATAGGTGCTCGTCTTAGCTACGATTCGCGAAATCTCACCGCGTATGACGATCAGTCGTTTGCCAAGCCCGATGGTGGGTTCTTCAGCGACGAGTTCCGGTTTTCGAACCAGTACTTGGCCTTCGAACCCCGTCTGCTTATCCGGCCGATGGACGACCAAGGTTTCCATCTCTCGTTGGGGCCATCGCTGCACCTTGCGATGAATTCTACCTACGATTACACCATCGAAGGTGGAGCGGTAAAAACAGGTAACGAGCTACCTGATGCTGCGTCGATGACAACGTCGTTTGCCTTCGGTTTGGGTTGGGATTTTATGCTCAACGACCGCAAGACAGCAGAGTGGGGCTACTTTCTTTCGCCATTCGTAGAAACAACATGGCTGCTTGCGCAGCGAGCCGTTGACTTTGCAGACGCGCAAAGTTCGTTTGACGATGCATTGAGCACGGTCACGATTCGTGCCGGTGTTGCCATCAAGCTTGGCAAGATGCAGCCCGATTTGGAGGCTGAATCAACGAGCTCGACCTTCTTCACCATTACTCCGCCAGAGGATGGGATTAGCGATAAGGTTGTTGTCGATGAGTTCTATCCACTCATTCCCTACGTCTTTTTCGATCGAAACAACCAAGAGATTCCTGGACGTTACGTGAAGCTTGCTCCAGGTGGCGGGTCTGAGTTCCTAGACAAGTTCCCCGACTTGATTGACGTTAAGGATGAACAACCACGTGAGTACCGCCAAGGTGAAGTGTATTACAACATCATGAACCTCTTCGGAAATCGACTGAAGCAAAATCCAACAGAGACTGTTACGCTGATTGGTTCGGATCCTGTCGAGAAGGATGGTGATGCTTTGGCTGAACGTGTGAAGCAGTATCTCGTTGACGTTTGGGGCATTGACCCTGCACGAGTGACAACGAAGGGGCAAGTTAACCCACGCATTGTTAGTGGTACCGCACGAACACCAGCAGAAGACAAACCTTTCGCCGAGATTGAGAACCGACGCGTAGAATTCGACTTTAAGAACAAGCAGCTTATGCGCGAAGTGCATCTTGTAGCCAAGCGGGATGCAACGCTCGAGAACGATGTCCGCATCGAACTGCAAACGAATGAGCAGATTGAAAGCTGGACTGTACGCATCCAGGGGAACGGTGTGAACCGGACGTTTGGTCCGTTCTTCGGCATGGAAGAGCTCATAAGCGCGACTGGATTTCTGTCAAATGCACCTAGCGGACGCTTCTTTGCCGAAGTAACAGCGCGTACCGCCGATGGCCGTACACTCAACGATACTAAGTCGTTCGAGCTTCGTCGCGCTGCAGAAGAACGCAAGTCAGCACGCTTCTCCATCGTATTCGACTATGCCGAAGACGATCCGATCAAGCGCTATGATCAGTTCCTGCAGAACGACGCTGCCGACCGTATTCCCGACGGCGCCGTTGTTGTTGTTCACGGTCACACCGATAACATTGGCCGCGATGAGTCTAACAAGCGTCTTTCGCTCGATCGTGCTAAGGCCGCACGCGAGTCACTTGTCAAGGGTCTGCGAGCGAAGGGTAAACGAAACGTTAAGGCCTATGCAATCGGCCGCGGCGAAGACACGACGTACGCTCCGTTCGACAACTCAACACCTGAGGGTCGTCAGTACAATCGAACGGTCATCATCGACATCGTTCCGCGTCGATAACTAACGGCAGCAGAAACCTACGTCAAGCCCCCGTGCACCCTAGTGCACGGGGGCTTTTCCGTACTTTTGGCCCCCATGGCACTATTTGGACACAGCTCGGCCGTCGTAATCTCCACCCAGGATGCCGAGGCATCTGCCGAGGCGTGGACGACACTTGGATTCTCAGGTATTTCTCCCACTGAAGGGGGCAGCCGATCGGCAATACGGATGACTGACGGACAACTTTTCGTTACACTGCTCGAAGAGGAATTCAGTAGTCCTTCGCTAGCCTGTTTTACGGCCTCACTCGACCGAGTGCTACAGCGATGCCGCGACAAAGGCGTTCCAGTCGATGCATCCGATCGTTCGAACGTGGTTGTGCCCGTTCCCGGTGGTCAGCAGATCTTCTTGCATCATCGCGATGCCCAGCTCACGCTGCGACCCGATAAGACACAGAATCAGGTCCTGGGCTACTTCGACGTCCTGCTCGTGAGAGTTCCCGATGTTGCAGTAGCCCGACAGTGGGCAGAGCGCGCCGGCTTTCTCGTTGAAAACGAAAGCACCATTGGCCCGCCGCGAGTCGACATGACCGATGGCGTGAGTCGGATCGGATTCCTTCAGTCAGAACAACTAGGAAGCGAACTTGTCTATATCACCGAGCTCGACGGTGCGTTTGTCGACGATATCACCGAAGTGTTTGCAGACAACGCAACCGTCTATCGTCTGCCCGATGGCACACCCACCATGGTGCGCCTGCGCATGCCCGAAGGAACGTGGCTGACCATTGTAGCCGACGACGATGAGTAGCACGATCTTGACTCAGCCGCTTGTGATGTTCGATCTCGACGGCACGATCATCGACTCACAATCGGGAATCGTCTCATCTCTGCGGGGCTCGCTGATTGAGTTAGGTGTCGAGGTTGAAGATAACCACGACTTTACATGGTGCATTGGATCGTCGCTGTGGGACATTTACAAGCACTACCTTGACACCTCGGATGGCCAGCGCTTAGATTACGCCGTTGCGTTGTATCGTGAGATTTACCGCTCCGGCCCCATGTTTGATTATCATGTTTACGACGGTATAGAGTGGGCCATGGCCGAGCTTGTGAACCGTGGATATCGCCTCGTATTGGCCACAGCTAAGGCCCGCGAATATGCCGCCCATGTTGTAGCATCGAGCTCGTTCGCTTCGATGCTTCATCACGTCTATGGCTCAGAGCTCGACGGCACTAACGTTCACAAAGCCGACCTGATTGCCCATGTTCTTCGGTCGGAAGATGTTGCGCCAGAACGCGCCGTCATGATTGGCGACCGTCACCACGACGTCGACGGTGCCGCTGCTAACCGCGTAGCTGGCATTGGCGTTACGTACGGCTATGGCCTTCCCCAAGAGTTCACCGCCGCGTACGCCGTTGTAGATCATCCACATGACCTTCCCGACGTCATCGCCTCAATTATCGCATCATCATAAGTCATGCTCGTTATTCTCCACGGAGCCCTTGGCTCGGCACATCAGTTTAACTCCCTTTGCGAACATTACCCACAGGGTCGCGTCGTCGAGTTTTATGGCCACGGGGCACAGGTTGCCTTGCAGGGCCAACCATCAATTGACGCATTTGTTGACCAGTTGGAAGCCGAACTCGTTGCGATTGGTCTGCCGTGTAACGTGTTCGGCTATTCCATGGGTGGATATGTAGCCATGATGCTTGCGTTGCGCCGTCCTGAGCTCTTTCGTGCCATCCTTACGCTTGGAACGAAGCTGGCGTGGTCGGAAGACACGGCCGCATCCGAAGCGATGAAGCTGCAGCCCGACGTTATTAGGGCAAAGGTTCCGGCCTATGCCGAAGACCTTGCCAGGCGCCATGGTGATGATCGTTGGCCTAGGCTACTGGCCGAAACAGCCGCAGTAATGGCTGATCTTGGTAGCAACCCACGTCTAACGACGGATTCTGTGCGTTCGATGTCGGTGCCCACCCGGTTGTGTGTTGGTGATCGTGACGAGATGGTTTCCATCGACGAGACGCTGGGACTGTACCGTGGTCTTCAGGCAGGTGCCGACGGCAAGCGCCACCAAATGGCCGTTCTTCCAGGTGTGCGACACCCAATAGAGAAGGCCCCCGTTCACGTTGTTCGCCAGCATATCGATGAGTGGCTCTCCGGCTAACATACCCAATACACGCTCGTCGCGAACGGCAGCTGTTAAGCAGGCCGCCTTCGACTGCGGATTCGATGCCGTGGGCATCGCCTTGGCCGAACCGCTGACGTCCGAAGTTCAGCGTTTTCACGAGTGGCTAGACCGCGGCTACCATGGCACCATGTCGTGGATGGAGCGTGGTGCCGACAAGCGGGCAGACGTTGCCGTCATTGTACCCGAGGCACGAAGTGTTGTTGTTGTTGGTCACACCTACGACACAGCCGAACGACATCCGCCTGAAGCCACGGGCAAGTTGTCGCGCTATGCTTGGGGCGACGACTATCACGACGTACTAGCGGTGCCCCTTGCCAACCTAGCTGAGAAAATGAAGCAGCTCGATCCCACAATGGAGCACAGGCGGTACATTGACACCGGCCCCGTCTTGGAAAAACAATGGGCAGTTCGGTCCGGATTAGGCTGGCAGGGAAAACACAGCAACATCTTGCGGCGCGACATTGGCAGCTTCTTCTTTTTGGGAGTTGTGATTTCAACGATGGACCTCGACCCAGACGAGCCGATGGCCGACCATTGCGGAACATGCACGGCCTGTATCGATGCATGTCCAACGAAGGCAATCGTTGAACCGTATGTTGTTGATGCTCGGCGCTGCATTTCGTACTGGACAATAGAAACCAAGCCCGATGTGGAGTTTCCAGAGGACATTCGCAGCAACCTTGATGGCTGGCTGTACGGTTGTGATGTGTGCCAAGATGTTTGCCCCTGGAACCGTTTTCGCAAGGAAACGACGGTTGAGGCCTTCCGGCCGCGATACGGGCAGACCTTCATGAAGGCCGAGGACGTCGTAACTTTGCAGCCCTCCGAGTTTTCGTCGCGATTTCGTCACAGCCCTATCAAGCGTGCTAAACATGCCGGTATGGTTCGCAACGCTCGGGCCTTATTATCTCCCCAACAACAGCACCTACCATGCAACACACCAACGTCGCCATCATTGGATCTGGACCGGCAGGATTTACTGCAGCCATCTACGCCAGCCGAGCTGGGCTCTCCACTAAGCTCTTCGAAGGAAGCCAACCCGGAGGACAGCTTACCATAACGACCGACGTGGAGAACTATCCGGGCTTTGAGCATGGTATCATGGGTCCAGAACTCATGGACGCCATGCGTAAGCAAGCGCATCGTTTCGGGGCAACATCGCTGTATGAAATGGTGGCCGCTGTCGACCACACCACCCGACCATTTTCGATTCGTACCGAGCGGGGTGAGGTGCACACCGCCGATGCCGTGATCATTGCAACCGGAGCATCAGCAAAGCTGCTCGGTGTACCTGGCGAGCAGGAGTTTATGGGATTTGGAGTCTCGGCCTGTGCCACGTGCGATGGCTTCTTTTTTCGAGGCCTCCACGTTTATGTGATAGGGGGCGGCGATACAGCCATGGAAGAGGCAACGTATCTTACACGGTTTGCCGAGAAGGTGACGATCGTTCATCGTAGGGAGGAGTTTCGTGCTAGTACGATCATGGTAGAGCGTGCCCGTTCCAATCCAAAGATCGACTTCATCCTCAATTCCACCGTTGCCGAGTTCGTAGGTTCAACGGATGATGGTCCCAAGCGCCTTATGAGTCTGGTACTCGAAGACACGCGAAATGGCGAGCGCACAACGGTGCCGGCCGACGGTGCGTTTGTAGCGATTGGGCATCAGCCCAATACGTCGATCGTTGCAGGGTTCTTGACGCTAGATGCTAGTGGCTACATCGTTCGGCCAGGAGCGTCGACAGCAACAAACGTCGAGGGAATTTTTGCCTGCGGCGACGCAACTGATAGTGTGTACCGCCAAGCCGTTACAGCGGCGGGGTCCGGCTGCATGGCAGCTATCGATGCCGAGCGATGGTTAGAGCATCAACACCACGCAGCTAAGCTATCTGCCTAACAGAAGTTTACACCGTTGAGGAACGGCTTCGGGCGTTATTCCACTGACGCTTGAACCTTGAACTTCTTCGCAACATCACGCGACACCCGCAAGGCATCGTCGTAGGTTGCATATCCCCATAACACGACCTTATAGGCAGGATTACGCTGTGTCATCACGGGCTCGAAATATGCCTTGAAGTTGCGGTCCTTCCACAGCCCAACTGCCTTTTCGGCCTGCTCCTCGCTGGCAACCTGGTCAACAACGATAATATAGGGGGTAGGGTCTACAGTTACGCGTCGAATCTCAACACGATTATTCATGCGGCGTTGCCACTCTTCCAACTGGAAGTAATACAATGGCTTCGATGAACCCTCGCTGCGAACCTGTATCGACTTAGGCGGCACGCCCCATCCCATTAAGGCATCGGCAACACTTCGCGCTCGTTCGTAACCAAGTGGCACAGCGTCGGTTACTACGTCTCGGCCGGCGTGCCCAATAAGCTCAATTTTCGACTCAGGGTTCTCTATCAACTCTTCGGCTAAGAGGGCAAGGGATGGGTAGAACGCCCGAACCATTTCCATGGTTGAATCAGCAAAGAGCGCCACGGCTAAGTACGGTGTGCGATAGTCCAAATCAGCAAGTGGAAGTCGGATGGAGTCTGCAACAACTTTGCCGCCATTCACCAATCCTACCTTCAGCGAAAGCATCTCGCAGGGGGCGTCGGATTTCGGCATGCGTACGCTTCCACGCAGATGCTGTCTGTGTGCAAATAGCACTTCGCGGATGACCTCGCCAGCACTAGCAGCCTCTGAACTTGGTAGCGCATACGAGCGCCCGCCAGTTGCGGCAGCCATGCTGCGATACAGGTAGCCCATGGCCGACGGGCCAACTCGAACGGTGTGAATCCGAACACCCAGCGACCGAGCTCGCTCAACAACTGTACTATGCGAATGCTGTAGAGAAGCATTATCGTTACTTGCTGCTACAACGATCAGAAGACGTTCGCTGTTAGGTGCCGTTGACAGCATTGAAAGAGCGTTCATAGCTGCAGCATACATGCCTGTAAGCCCATACACTGGGGGCACAAGCTCGGGCGAACTTGCCCTGCCAGCATCTGCGGCCTTGGTGATTGGGCTTAACTCCACTATGGCGTGGTCGTACACAAGCAACCCAAGTGAATCTGTACCGGGAAGGCCAGGAAGAACCTGCTGAAGCCCGTTGACGACTGGTTTGGCTAGTCCATTCGATATCAAGGAGTTGTCCACGCACACAACCGCGGCAACGGCAGGTGATGCTGTGGTCCACGTGTGATTGGCTGGTGGTGCACTCGTCGACTCCGATGCTCCGTTTGTTCGGCACGTCACCTCGGCAAACCACTGCCCGGTCAATTGGTCGTTCGAAAGCGCATTGCCCATGGCGTCCAACACAATGCAGTCGTACACGAGGCGGTTATCGCGCTGCACAGCGCCTACAATGCGTACCGAAACGGCCTCGGCTTGACGGTCCGACGCTCCGCGCATCCAAGCAGAAGGACTTTCATTACGAATGAGCAGGGGAGTCGCCTTGCCAGCTGCTGGACCTGTTGAAATGTCCGACCCCGTGCCGCCCTGACGCGGTGCAACCGCAATCTTCCACGTGTGCACCAAGGTGTCGCCACCAGCACGGAAGGCTCGCAATGCATATTCGGTCGTGGCCGTGGGTACAACCACTGCGTGACCTTCGGGCAAATGGTACGACCCCACAGGGTCTAAGCGCACGCTGTCGGCGTAGCGAAACTTCCAGAACATCTGCGCAGCCTCGCCCTCCTGGATGCTACGCGTGCCTGAAAACGTCTCAAGCACGATTGGTTTTTTTGCGCAGCCAACGGCAACGACGGAGGTTACAAGAGCAAGCAGCCACAAGCGAGAGGTCATAGAATCTTACGGTTGGTTCACATCAGAAACGACGGTGAACATCATCTGGCCGTTGTCGTCACTGTCCAGTACAATGCTTTCACCACTGCGAACTTCCGCAGATAAAACCTTGATTGCAAGTGGATCGGCAACATATCGTTGAATAACCCGCTTTAGTGGTCGTGCGCCGTACTGAGAATCGTACCCTCGTTTCGCTAACCACTCTAGTGCATGAGGAGTCACGCGAAGGCCAATTCCTAGCTCTTTGAGCCGGTCTTCGACTGACTTCAACTGTAGCTTCGTAATCAGGTCGATCTCGCTCTGTACCAACGGCTTGAACAGAATAATTTCGTCGACGCGATTGATGAACTCCGGACGCAGGCGGCGCTTCAACAGATCAATGATCTCGAGGCGAAGGTGCGACATCACGGCGTCGCGATTGTCCTCTGTAATCGACGAGAGTCGATCTTGCATGATCTCCGTACCAAGGTTCGACGTCATGATGATGATGGTGTTTCTAAAGTCGACTACGCGGCCTTGGCCGTCGGTTAGACGGCCATCATCAAGCACCTGAAGCAGAATGTTGAACACGTCTAGGTGGGCTTTCTCGATCTCGTCAAGTAGAATGACTGCATAGGGCCTACGCCGAATGGCCTCGGTTAACTGTCCGCCCTCTTCATATCCAACGTAGCCGGGAGGTGCTCCAATCAGGCGCGACACCGCATGTTTTTCCATGTATTCAGACATGTCGATGCGAACTAACGAGGCCTCGCTGTCGAAGAGGTACTCGGCAAGTGCACGAGCCATCTCGGTTTTTCCAACGCCTGTCGTTCCAAGGAAGATGAACGAGCCAATGGGACGTTTTGCGTCTGCTAAGCCACTACGGGAACGTCGAATAGCATTGGCCACCGCACTCACTGCTTCCTGCTGGCCTACCACACGCTCCTGTAACGAATGCTCAATGGTAAGCAGGCGGTCGCGCTCGGTCTGTAGCATTCGCTGTACAGGAATGCCTGTCCATTTGGCTACGACCTCGGCAATATCGCTGCTGCTGATTTCCTCTTTGAGCATAGCCCCTTTGGATTGAATCTCGGCTAGCTCCTTGTTGGCCTCTTCAAGCTTACGCTCTAATTCCAGAATAGCGCCATAGCGAAGCTCGGCCACACGGCCGTAGTCACCCTGACGCTCAGCCTCTGCGGCGTCCAAGCGCGCACGCTCAATCTGCTCCTTGATCTGCCGTAACGTTGTGATGTGCAGTTTCTCAGTCTCCCAGCGTGCCCGCAAATCAGCGTGTTGGCGGCGCAAATCGTCAAGCTCGGCGTCGATCTCGGCCAGGCGCTCACGTGTTGATGCCGAAGGATCTGTCGTCATTACTGTCTTCTCCAAACAATCGTTGTATCTCTGTTTCGCGGGGTAAAGACGATTCAATGCGTTTCGTTGTGTGTTCGTTACATCACGGTCATACCGTTTCAGAATCAACATTCCATGTAACTTTGCACCGGACACTCTGTGATACGCCTCCCGCAATGGATCCACTCCTACGCCTCATCATTATCGTCGTTCAGAGCTATCTCATCGGCTCGATACCAACAGCTCTCATCGTTAGCAAACGCATCTTTGGCTTCGACATTCGTCAAAGGGGCAGCGGTAACATGGGATCGACCAACGCCATGCGCGTACTTGGATGGAAGTGGGGCTTGGCGGTTCAGATAGGTGACGTCCTTAAGGGACTCATTGCCGTCCTCCTTGTTGGCTACTTCTTCGAAACCGAAATGCCGTTCGTAAACCGAACTCCATTCGAAGATGCCACAGTTGTAAAGATGATAGCCGGCCTAGCGGCAGTGTTGGGCCATATCTTCTCTGCCTTCGCTGGATTTAAGGGTGGTAAGGGCATCAACACGTCCTTGGGAATGCTGATTGCTGTTGCCCCCGTAGAAGTTGCCGTGGCTGCAGGATTCTTCCTTGTTGCCCTTTTCGCATCGGGCTACGTCTCATTGGGTAGCATCGTTGCTGCGATTACCGTACCAAGCACGATGGTGATACGGTACAACGTGTTTGGTGTAGAAATCCAGGGCTACCATACGCTTGTATACTTTCTTGGAGTGTTAAGTCTGATTGTGATCTATGCCCATCGTGCTAACGTGGGAAGACTGCTACACGGCAAAGAGAACAGGTTTACAAACCTTATGGTGTTCCGACGCTTGTTCGGCAGCCATCACCGTTAGGCGTCATGCACGTTACGATTCTCGGTGCCGGAGCTTGGGGAACGGCTCTCGGCCTTGTTGCAGCTGATGCTGGACATTCTGTCCGCTTGTGGGCTCGTGAAGACCATGTTGTGGCAGACGTCAACGAACGGCATTGCAATCCAACGTATTTGCCAGGTGTGGTGCTGCCTGAATCTGTTGGCGCTACATCGAAGATTGTCGATGCCCTCGGTGCGCAGGAAAGTGCGCTCATCATTCTGTCGGTCCCCACTCAGCACATTCGCACAGTATTGGCGCCAGTGGCATCACACCTGGAGGGTGCATCCATCGTCGACGTTTCCAAAGGGATTGAACGAGGCACACACTTGCGTGTTAGTGAGATTCTTGCCGACATTGGCGTCCAAGCGCAATCGTATACGGTACTAAGTGGCCCAAGTCATGCCGAGGAAGTTGGTCGTCGACTGCCAACGACCGTGGTCGCGGCTTCGCACATTCCGGCAGCAGCCGAGTTTGTCCAAAGAACGCTTACAACTGATGCGTTCCGCATCTATACGTCCGACGACGTCACAGGAGTAGAAATCTGTGGCGCACTCAAGAACGTGATTGCCATTGCCGCTGGAATGATCGATGGCGTAGGATTAGCCGACAACACGAAAGCTGCCCTCATCACGAGAGGACTAGCCGAGATCGCTCGATTGGGAGTGGCCTTGGGTGCACGCACCGAGACGTTCAGCGGATTGGCAGGCCTTGGCGACTTGTTTGTTACGTGCACGTCTCGGCACTCGAGGAATCGGTTCGTTGGTGAGCAGATTGCCAAGGGAAGGTCGCTGCAGGAAGTGCTTGCCGACATGACGGCGGTTGCTGAAGGCGTACCTACGGCAATCGGAGCCATCGAGCTGGCCCGTGATCTTGACGTCGAGCTGCCGATTACCGAAAAAGTTGCTGCGATTCTCTTTGACGGCGTCGACCCGCGCGAGGCATTACGCGAGTTGATGGCAAGGCCAATGCGAACCGAAATCTGATTCAGGCCTTCGTATCGCCTTTTGCAAGTTCTGTGACGCGTAGCTCTGCCCGCTCCAAATCGGCGCGGCAGCTTTCGGCAAGGGCCATGCCCTCTTCGAACGCCTTGAGCTGAACGTCTAGCGGCTTATCGCCAGCGTCGAGCAAACGCGCTATCTCTTCAAGCCGGCGTAGCCGTTCTTCCAGTGGTCGAGGTTCAGTGCTGTCCGTCATGATGCAATGATGTGTTGGTGGTTGATTCGATGGTTGCCGTAGAGATGTCGAATGCGCGTCGGATAGTGACTCGCTGGCCCGGCTTCAACGCCTCGTCGGGTTTAATGAAGACACCATCGGTTTCGACGATGGCAAAGCCGCGGCGCAGATTCGACAGGGGGTTAAGCGCAGCGCAGACTGCCGAAACGCGGTCGACTGATGCGCGGTAGGCCGTGATACGTTGTTGCATGGATCGCGGCAGGCGACGCTCAATGTCGTCAACACGCAAGCGCGTCATTGCCACGTGGCGCCGCAGGGCTGGTTCGAAACGCGTCACGAGGTCGTCGATTCGTTGCGTACGCGCCATGATGCGTTCCAGAATTCGGCGAGCGCCTGCTCCGTCTAAGAACAGGGCCACCGTTCCCAGCAGATTGGTTAGCACGCGCGACATTGCGTCAATGCTTCGACTGCGCAGTTCGGCAACCACTGTCATCATATCGTCGCGCGTTACTGGCGTTGCCAGCACAGCGGCGTGTGTTGGTGTGGCTGCACGAACATCGGCCACTAAATCCGATATTGTCTCATCAGTTTCGTGGCCTACGGCGCTGATAATTGGTATCCGTGAGTTGAAAACCGCCTCGGCAACGACGAGTTCGTTGAATGCCCACAAGTCTTCGATTGAGCCGCCACCGCGGCCGATAATCAGCACGTCGACGTTCGCTGGCTGAAACTCAGCAATTGCCATGGCAATGTCCTCCGCTGCCCCTTGACCCTGAACAAGTGTGGGACGCACAATCACGTGTGCAATAGGGAAGCGGCTTGCAATGGTGGATAGGATGTCTTGCAGGGCAGCCCCCGTGGCCGAGGTAACAACACCGATGGTCATTGGTAGATCTGGCAGACGACGCTTACGCTGCCAGTCGAAGAATCCACGGCGGGCTAACTCACGCTTTCGTTCCTCTAAGATACGCTGGAGCGACCCTGCTCCGGCAGGGCGCACTGCCGTGACGTCGATTTGGTACTTGCCTTGCGGAGGATAGACCGTAAGCTTGCCAAACACGATGGTCTGTGCGCCGTCTTCCATAGCGAAGGACGGAACGCGCGTTCGCCACATAACGCAGGCAATCGAGGCCTCGTCGTCTTTAAGAGTGAAGTATCGATGACCGGAGGAGTGGTGCTTATAGTTGGAAATTTCGCCAACTACAGCCACGTCGAGAAACGACTGTTGTAGAACGTCGCGTATCGACGCCGTGAGTTCGGCAACACTAACAGCATCATTTGACATAGTGCAATCTATCGAATTGAAGCAGGACGTTTGCCTGTGAAGTCGGCGCAGGGTAGTAGGTTCGCATTGATATAAACAACCACTTGCGGCGTACCATGATTGGATTTGGATTCGACATACATCGATTGGCCGAGGGCGAGAGCTTGGTGCTAGGTGGGGTAACAGTGCATAGCAGCGTTGGAACTGTTGCACACAGCGACGGTGATGTGATTCTCCATGCGTTAGTTGACGCCCTCTTGGGAGCTGTTGGCATGGGCGACATTGGCGAGCACTTCCCAGATACTGATCCTCGTTGGCGTGGTGTTTCGAGTAGCGTATTCGTGGCAGAAGCGATGCGAATTGTGACACAGGCTGGCTACAAAGTTGTCAACATAGATGCGACATTGGTACTTGAACGTCCCAAAATCTTGCCATACAAAGATGACATGCGCACGGCTATTGCGACAATGTGTGGGCTAGCACGTGAGCGAGTTTCGATCAAGGCAACTACCAGCGAAGCCGTTGGTGCGATAGGCAGGGGCGAAGCAGTGCAAGCGTGGGTGGCTTGCGAGGTGCAACCTGTGTGATGGTGAGAAGGACCATCATTCTTGTCTTGCTGTGGTGCGTCTCGGTGGCGACTGCTACAGCCGATGCAGAGCACCCGTTGCGGATACGCCCCGTTGACGTCGTTCGCGGACGCGTCATAGAACTTGGAACTGCAGGGACCGACAAGTTTGTGATTACGCCTCGGGCGGCATGGGAGTCGAATCAGCCGGCGATAGAGCGCCGTAACGCAGCTGGGAAAGCCGTTGCCACGGCGCTCCCGCAGTCGGACATCATTGATGCCATTGCAAGTACCGATGAGATACTCGTTGCAGTCAGACGTCCATATGGCGTTGAACTTCTCGTGCTGGACGCGCAATTGCGACCAACAGCGCGTGGCGTTATCGAGAGGCAGACGTCGGTTCGACGATGCAATGTTGCTACACTTACGGCCGACTCGCGGTGTGTTGTGCTCGTTGATGAAGACGTATACGTATCAAATGGGCGGGTCGACTCCCTAGTGTTCTCTCTGCTTCAATCGCAGTCACACGGCTTTGCTGTACTTCCGAACCAACATTCCATGGCATTGGCGGTAGTTCATGCCACTGGCGGTGTTGGGTACGTCACGTTCTTCGATCGATTCCTGCGTGCCCGCGTGTCGCCAACGCTTCCGCTTGCCGACGTAGCCGATGTTGACACACGTGACTCACTTGTTGTTGTGCGAAGCCCGCTCGAGGGTGGACTAGGGACGCATGTATTTGTGATTGGGTTGGATATCGGACAACCGCGATACTTAACCGTGGCCACCACGCCTGATTTGGTATCCGTTGCTGGATCGGAACGCGGATGCGACGTAGGGTCGGTCGTTGTAGCCAATGGTCGATACGCACTCCGTGTTGTGCGTGTCTTTCCCAGGCAGAGCGTTGTGTTTGACGTAGCATTACCGGCTAATCACGGACGCCCAAAGAGCTTGCAATCGGTAAACGGCCGATGGTATGTGATAACGGACGCTGGCCTTGTTTCCGTATCGTCGGACGGATCAATAGAAGCATCCGATACCATAGCGGCAGGGTTACTCGAGGGCTTGGTACTTTCGGCATTCAACAGCAGTTCTCTTGTTGCATCGGGGCGAAGTTCTACAGTCACGCTCGCGGTCGAGTCACAGCCATTGTGGTGGTTCCATCTCTTTGTGAACGAGGCACTTGCCTACGTCATTCCTGGTGTACTCGTCGTCGTTGTGTTCCTTGTGCGACGGCATGCAAGGCACTTGGCAACGATGTTGGATGCGATGCTTGAGCTACCGGGGGCCGGCATGGTGTTTCATTTGGACGCCAACGCGCGTTTGATTCGAGCCAATGACGCGGGATCGCGGTTGTTACGACTGTCGAAGTCTGTTCCAATGCGCCGGCTTTTCCGCAGTTATGCCACGCACAAGGATGCTGCGGCATTGCTCGACTTTGTGCAGAAGTCTCATTCCTTGCGGCTGGTTGTCACGGAGAACGTCGTCGTGGGCTCGAGCACGGGACCACGCGAATATCTGTTTACGTCTATCCCCATCCGTGGCACACTCGGAAGGTTCGTTGGAATGCTCATCACCGGGGTCGACATCACAGAAGAATTGGAGCGTCGACGTCTCGTAAACTGGGCTCAGCTTGCCCACGACATGCAGACCAATCTTTCCACCATACGCCTTAACGCCGAGCAATTGCAAGGGGCATCGCCGTCTGATGTTGAACGCCGTCGGCGCATTCTCTTTCAGGTTGGAGTGTTGATTCAGCGAGTGCGCGACTTGGTAAGTGTGGGCCGCAGCGACACCTTAGATCGCACGCCGGTACATTCTGCAGAGCTATGTACCGATATACGTCACGAATTTGATAGCGCGGTTTTTCCACACGTGACGTTTCAGATGAAACTTCGCGGAACCATCATGCACGTTGATCGCCTTAAGGTGTCTCGCGCCGTGCGTAATGCCGTTGAGAATGGCATTAAGGCGCTGCGAAATCAGCCTGGGACGATCGAAATTGCTACGTGGTTCGACCGGTCGAATGTGTATATCCGTGTAAGCGACTCGGGCATAGGCATGGACTCCGAGACGCTTGCCAACATGATGAAACCTCACTTTACAACAGCGCAAGACGGTTCGGGAACAGGAATTGGCACAATGATTATGCAACACGTTGTTACGCTTCACGGTGGATCGCTTCGCGTAATGAGCGCTCCGGGCAAGGGAACACAAGTGGTGTTCCGCATTCCGCTTGGTACAACCGTCGAGACGTCGGCAACGGAGTTTACGCAGTCGTTATCATGAGTCGAATCGACATCGTTGGTAAACGTATCATGGCCTTGGACTACGGGCGGGCCAGAATTGGCGTTGCCGTATGCGACCCGATGCACATCGTGATATCGACGAGACCTGTGATTGAGAACCGTGGAGGTGTAGAAGCGGTCGTTGCCGAACGTATTGCCGCCGAGCGCGCCGATATCGTGCTCGTAGGTGTGCCCTTGCTACATGACGGACGTGTAACCGATATCATCGAAGAGATACAGGCGTTTGTTGTGCGACTGCGGGCCACGGTTGCCGTTCCGGTAATCGAGGTTGATGAGGCCTTCACGACTGCAGCTGCAAAGGGGATCATGCTAGCCTCTGGCATGTCGAAGAAGCGACGTGCTACAAAGGGCAAAAAAGATGTTGTTGCTGCAGCCGTCATGCTGCGTGACTTTTTAGAGGAACAAACATGAACATCGCAACAATGTGTCTAGTCGTGCTGCTGGCGCACACATCCGCTGTAACCATGGAAGCGCAGAATGCTCGTCGAATACAGCAATCGCAGGTGTTTCTCGACTACGGTGATCGCTTCTTTGGCGAAGCCGTTGTTGTACCAAGGTCAGGCGACTCTGCCTCGATGATAGTACTCTTCCGTATGGCAAACGACTTTTTGTCGTTTACGCGCGTTACCGATCGCTCGGATTTGCGTGGAAACTTCAAGGCCGACGTGAACGTGGGAATTGAAGTTCGTGACAGCATTGGCGTTATTCGACAGCGTACGTCGTGGAGGGGGACTGCTTATGCCAACACGTTTGAAGAGACGAACTCGAAGACGAATTTTACGCACGGTTGGTCGACGTTGACCATAGGAACCGGCAAGTATGTCATCACCTTGGAGATCATCTCACAAAAGGAGAGCAGTCAGAAGCGAATCACGCTGCCAGCGGTTGAATTTGCGCCGGGGCGAGCGAATCTTCCAGTCGCAATGCCCCTTATTGGAGAGTCGTTAGACGGTGGCGAAGCCGTACGTCCGTTTGTTTTTGGTGGTCTGGTGCCGTTCCAGGCACAGGATGCTGAGGCCATTATCTTGGTGCGAGACAGTCGTGAAGGCCTCTACGACGTTCGGATTGATCAGGAACCGTACGACGACAAGAGCATTCGTTGGTGGATGGTAGGCGATGTAGAGGGTGTAGCTACGGCCAGCCCCGGCGTCTTGCCAGAGATATCGGAGCTTTCGACGACGCAGCGACCGATCGTACGCATGAGGCCTACAGATGTCTCTTCGATTGCCTCAGTTCGGGTGCGCATTCCCGTTACAGCGATGGTGCCAGGCAAGTACACGTTGCGTCTGGTGCGACGTGGTGGCGTTGACACGATTAAGTTGCCGCTCACAGTTTTCTGGGAAATGATGCCGTTGTCGCTTCGTAATCTGAATTATGCGATGACGATACTACGCTATATCGTCTCGGATTCGCTGCATGCGAGCATCGACGAGGGAACCGATGCAGAGCGTCGGACAAAGTTGATGGCGTATTGGCGGGAGCGTGACCCTTCGAGGGCTACTACATTTAACGAGCACATGTTCGAGTATTATCGTCGAGTTGATCAGGCGTTCTACGCCTACAGTACGATACAGGAGCCCGACGGTGCACGAAGCGAGCGGGGTAAGGTGTACATATTGCACGGATCGCCCTCGGCGGTTAAGAAGAGTCTTAGCACGAAAGACAAACCGCAGGAGATTTGGACGTACCTAAACAAGGTGAATACGGTGTTTACGTTCGAGTTGGAAGACAACGGCATGTACAAACTACGAGACATGAAGGCCGCGCAATAGCGGATGTCACAGTGGTTCCCAGTCGAGCGCCTCGCAAGGAGGAGCGTCCGAGGTAACGTGGACGTCGAGTACCCGACACACCTGATTTGATGTATTGAAATGTCGGCACGAACCACACAGTGTCGATTCAAGAATCGTATCAACGGCTTCGTTAAATGTCGAATACTGCCTCCATGCAGGATAGACCCCTACCGCCCAAACAGCAAACATTGTGACGGTCCACGTTGTTGTTGCAGAAGCATAGGAGCGAAGGGCATAACCCAAGGCAATAAGTATCACAATGCGCATCAGTGCCGCCGAAACAATCGAGCCAGTGGTATAGAACGGCTGGTCGACGGCATACGGTGGAGGGGACAGTCTGAGCAAAAACATGTCACGGATTTGCTCGAATGGTGTGGGCTGATTCATGGTTTGAGCATTGTTGAGGAGTATTGACGATCCTTCCACCGTGGACCTTTTGCTGACAGTGCCCACAACATCGAGTTGACGCCAATGGCCGCAGCCATTGCGGCAGACAGTGGCATAAGAAACGCATGCCACGACGGCATCGCAAATCGCATGGCGATGCTCCCTCGAATGGCAGTAGCCAAAAACACTTGGATGGCAGGTAATACAACCGCTGGTATAACAAGTTCGGGTGGCCAGGGTGTAGGGTCGATGATCGATGTGATTGCAACTCCGAACAGCCACAGCCATGGCATCACCCAGACAACAACAAGGTGAAAGACAAAGCCCATCATAAGGGCAACGTTGAAGTTCATGGCCGGAAAGAAGTTCTTGGAGAATCCATCAACCACTTCGCGTAGCGACGTATACATGCGACATGACACGTCGCGGTGACCATCGACGAGCGCTATGCGAAAACCCTGCTGTTTGAGTCGGCGGGCAAGTGCAACGTCTTCGACGATGTTGTTACGTACCGAAACGTGCCCGTTGATGGCATCGTAGACGTCTCGCTTGAAGCACATAAACTGACCATTAGCTGCCGAGAGTGATACAGCCTTGTGCGACAGTATGAGGTTGTTTGGTAGATAGGCGGTATACAGAACGTGAACCATTGGGATTACGACGTGTTCGGCCCACGTTCCCATGACTTGGTAGGGGACAAGCGAGAAAAAGTCAATCTTGTCGCGTGATAGAAGCTCGACCGATGAATGGACGACGGTTGAGGCATGAACCGTGTCGGCATCGGTAAACAACAAGACGCTACCACGTGCCTTTTGCGAAAGTTGATGGCATGCCCATGGTTTTCCAACCCACCCATCAGGGAGGGGTGTGCCACGGACAACCCTGAGAACATGACCAAACTCGGCTTCGAGTCTGGCAAGGATGTTAGGGGTTGCGTCGTTGCTACCATCGTCAAGAACGATGACTTCGAGGTTTGTCCACGTCTGATTGCAAAGGCTTCGAACGCATGCCTCGATGCAGCGTTCCTCGTTTCGAGCGGGGATGAGAACCGATACCATGACGTCGTCAAACGCAGAAGATGGCGCTGGAAGCCGCCGAAATCTGGCAAGATTCCATGCTGTTACACCAGAAAGAGCGATGAGTGCAAGTGTGACGGCGATGTGGTACCAATAGATCATGATCGTTGCAGGAGGTGTACGTTGCCAAACTACGGTAGATTTGCCCCGTTAACGCACGCAATGATATGCAGGTTCTCACGGGTGAAGGTCATGACGGATGCCATAGGTGCGACGAGCCGGGTGCGTACGAGTGGTGGTATGTAGATGTATGCGATGCCAGTGGCGAGTGGGGTGCAGTGGTAATCCTCTTTCGGGGCATGCCGATGTCGCCCGACTATCTTGCCGCGATGCAGAAGGGTGCAGCGTTCCCTGTGGATGCCTGCGGTTACTCTGTAAGTGTGTACCATCGTGGTAGACGTATCGCCATGGCCTTTCGAGGGGTCGACGCGGGGCGTTGCACGTTTTCTGATCGCGCCAGCGTCGATATTGGCCCAGCGTCGTTGCACTTTGCCGAAGGACGCCTTACAGTTGCCGTTGACACCCAGGACGAACGCGTTCCCCAGCGTATAACGCTGCGGATGCAGCTGCAGACGCCATGGAGCGATCGGTCAAGCGATGCCCCTTTTCATGATCAACATGGGTGGGTGATAGCTGCACCGTTGCTGCACGGGACGATGGAAGTAGGGATAGAACACGACCGCCAATCAAAAGTGCATCAAACTGTGCATGTAACGGGATATCACGACCACAACATGGGACGCAGGCCAATGCAGGCCGATTTTGGTGAATGGCATTGGGGGCGAGTGCACATGGACAACCAGGTATTTGTCTTCCTAGTTACGACACAGTTTTCGTGGGCAGGGATGTTCGGCAAGCACGGCGTTTCACTGTGGGCGGAAGTCCAATGCAGGGTACTTGGCAGGCGTCCGACAGTTATGGGGTTGCTGTCGCCAAGACGCTTAGTGGTGTCCGAAGCTGAGCGTGGTGGCAAGATCTGTACAGTGGATCATGATACAGTACTCGAAGACGGGCCGTTCTACAGACGCTATAGGAGTACGTACCGATTTGCAGACGGAGTGGAAGGGCAGGGTTATGCCGAGTACATGAATGTTCGGCGATTTGGCGATTCATGGATACGACCATTTTTACGACTACCATGGCTGACGTAGAACAGTATCGGTCTGTACAATTGCTGCCGGAGTACTTGGCCAACCAGATTGCGGCTGGCGAGGTAGTACAGCGTCCCGAATCGGTAGTGAAGGAGTTAGTGGAGAACGCCGTCGACGCTGGAGCTTCGGCTGTGACCGTTGTTGTGCGACAAGCGGGAAAGCAATTGATCCATGTGATTGACAATGGATCTGGCATGCAACGCGAAGACTTAGAGTTAAGCGTTGTTCGGCATGCAACGAGTAAGATTCGAACGCCTGATGACCTACATGCGATTGGAACGTTGGGGTTTCGTGGCGAAGCGTTAGCGTCGATAGCCGCAGTGGCCGATGTTGAGATACGCACGCAACGAAGGGGTGAAGCAACTGGGTGGACGCTTACCTCGCGACCGGGAGAGGCACCGGTTGTTGTGCCTGCGCACCACGAGACAGGCACACAAGTGCTTGTGCGCAATCTGTTCTACAATGTACCTGCTCGGCGGAAGTTCTTGAAGGCCGACTTAACCGAGTTTCGGTATATCTCTGAGACTATGCAGCGCTTGGCGCTATCGCGTCCTGACGTACGATTTACGTTCTTCGACGGCGGTGCACTTACGTTTGACGTTCAACCGCAGCAACTTGAGCAGCGCATGATTGCGCTTCTAGGATTGCACAATTCAGGAGCCGTCGTGCCAGTGGACCATCGCGAAGGAGAAGTTGTCCTGACGGGATTTGTTGGTGTCCCGGCAACGGCACGTCAAAGTAGGAGTGGTCAGTTCCTGTTCCTCAATCAGCGGACAATATCAAGTAGGTCGTTGTCGCATGCCGTCGTTTCGGCATTTGAGCATTTGCTTGAACCTGGGCAACATCCTGTGTTTGTCCTAGCACTTACGGTGGACGTGCGACGGGTGGACGTTAACGTTCATCCACAGAAGCACGAAGTAAAGTTCGACGATGAGCGTGCTATCTACCTTTTGGTTCAGCACGGAGTGGCAAAGGCCCTGCAGTCTTCGAACATTATCGCCCCTTCGATCGCAGATCTGAATCTGTCGGCCCAGCCGCTGCAGTCACTTGGTGGTAGTGCCGAAGGCACGTCGTTCGTGGTAAACCGGCTTACCGGAGAGATTCTGCCGTCGACACCATGGCCGAAACACCAAGGCGGGTGGACGTCTACACATAAGCCACAGTCCTTCGGCTCTGCTGCCCAGCAGGGATATTCGGCTTTGTTCGGTGGTCAAGACGGTAGTCCTGTTCGCACTCAGGTTCGCGACATTGTGAGCGTTGAAGGGCGATGGGCAGTTCTTGTCCGCAATGGTGGTCTTGCCGTTGTCGACGTGAGGTCGGCATACGAACGTGTTGTCTACGACAGAGTTGTCCGCAAGGAATCGAATGTGTCGAGCGAACAGGCACTGTTGTTTTCCGTAACAACGACGCTTTCGATTGCTTATCGCCCCTTGCTTCGGGAATACCATGCTGACTTTGAGTCGATTGGGTTTCGACTATTGATAGAAGAGAATGGCGACGTACGCATTGATGCGGTACCTGGCGAGGTAGCGCCTGGTACCGAGGAGCAGGCATTACTGGAGTTATTGCACGAACTCGAGGGGTCAGGCCGTCTACCCACTGATCAGCGCAGACTACGATTGGCAGCCATTTTCGCCAAACGTCAAGCGTCAAGGAAATCCGTTTCGATGTCGACGGTGGAGTTGTTTGCTCTTGTCGACGCACTGTTTGAAACATCCATGCCCCACGCATCACCATCTGGCAAACCAACATACATTAACATCCCGTTTGATGAGATTGAACAGCGTTTTCGGTAACAGCTTCTTTCGTTTGTGTTTCGTTGGCGCGTTGCTATGTGCATCAACGTCGGCTCAGGCCCTTCAGCGCGATCCCGACATTGAGAGATTACTTGGCTGGCTTGAAGGGACGTTTAGTACCGTGGAGCAGTCGTTGCATGACACGACGGTACATGGGCATCATTTAAGGGTTAGGCGCTGTCTGTGGACCGAGCCAAAGACCGACTGGCTGTATGCAGAGTTCATCGACACCACCACCGGTGCCCCCTTTCGACAAGAGTTTTGGAGGATACGAACTGTAGAGCATGGATTGATAGAGCATGCGATGTTTGTGCCGCGAGCACCGGAACGATTTCGTGGAGCGACGACTGACACGACCTTACTCGACGGGGTAGATGTGGCGAAGGATCTCGTGTTACGACGTGGGTGCGAGGTCTATTATCAGATTGGAGACCGATTCTACTATGGGCGAACAACTGGCTTAGCATGTCCATCGAGCTGGCCGGGAGCTACGACGGTGATACTTACGCTATCTCCCAAGGAGCATTGGATCGAGATGCACGAGCGGCATATCGATAGCATGGGACAGGATGTTAACAACCGATCGAATCCCATTTTTTACATGAAGCGTGCAATCGTTGCGGGCGACTGAGTGCAGCGCTTGGACTGCGATTCCTAACTTTGCCGTTCTACAACGGAACATGAATTGAGAGAATGACTATGTCGACACAGCACTACGCGTTGATTTTGGGGGCATCGAGCGGTTTCGGGCGTGCAGCGGCGCGAGCGCTCGCAGCCGATGGTATGCACATCATTGGTGTTCACTTGGACCGTGCAGCCGGGGTGCAACAGGTCGACGAGCTCAAAGCCGAGCTCACGGCCCTCGGGGTTCGATCGCTGTTTTTCAACGTCAACGCTGCCGATGCTGATCGTCGGTCAGACGTGTTGAAGGCCGTCGAGGAAGAGTTCGCGCAACATCCAGGTAGCACGATCAGATTGTTACTCCATTCGCTGGCGTTTGGTACGCTCAAGCCCTTCATTGCAGACACGCCAGGCGACGCCATTTCGCAGAAAAACTTAGAAATGACACTTGACGTGATGGCCAATAGTCTCATCTACTACGTTCAAGATGTCGTTCGGAGAGGCCTTATGACGAATGGTGGCCGCGTAGTGGGTCTCACCAGCGCTGGTGCTACGCGAGTGTTGCCGATGTACGGTGCCGTTAGTGGTGCCAAGGCCGCCATGGAATCGTATCTACGCCAATTGGCACTTGAATTGGCACCATTCGGCATTACAGCGAATAGCATCCGCGCAGGCGTCACATATACCCCGGCGCTATCGAAGATTCCTGGTAGCGACGTGATCATGGGTAACGCCTACATGCGTAACCCATACCATCGATTGACGACGCCAGAAGATGTTGCTAACGTACTGCGTCTGTTGGTACGCGATGAGGCAGCATGGATTAACGGAGAAATCCTTGGCGTTGATGGTGGTGAAGACGCCATCGACCTTACATGGTGGAAGCCAGAGCAACAATGATAGTTGCCCTTCTCGCTGCTCCGATTCTTTCGCTCGTGCTTGCCCAAGAGGCCATGCAGTTTAGTCGTCATCCTGTCTCGGGCGTCGTAATCCAGCACCCCTCTTCGTGGGAAGCTGTAGTAACCACGTCGTACATCGCGGCCGTGAGTCCGGCCGACGACGTGGCTGATCTTTACCGCGAAAATGTTACCATTATGCTTCAGCCAGTAGTTCGTGGTACTACGCTTGCTGCCTATGCACAGTCTGCTCAACAAGCTCTCTCGAATCCTGATGAAGGGGGCACCGGCGT
>JALHPC010000039.1:11020-27702 GCA_022842685.1 Candidatus Kapaibacterium sp. | reverse complement strand
GTTGCCGACCGTCTGTATGGCGATTTTCAGGGACGTATTGGTGTATCAACAGATCGTGGTCGCACGTGGTCGGACCGAACAGAACGCAACATGCTGCACCTTCGCAGCATTCTCCAGAACCCAACACAGCCACAGGTGATGTATGCATTGGGCACCAACATCCATCGCAGTACAAACAGGGGCATGACGTGGGAGACCATCGACACAACCCATACCGAGCGGCTATCGTGGGCACTCGTCAACGGCGTTCTTACTGTTGGCTGCTACGAGTCGGGTATCTTCCGTGCATCGGCCGATGGAATGCAGTGGACGCGACTTGATCGTGGTATTAATCGACTAACAATTCGCACTATTATTCCACGCACGGCAACGGAGTGGTATGTGCAGGGTGTGAGCGATGTGTTCAAAACGACCAATGCTGGTGAAACATGGTCAACGCTTACTCCTGTAAAGTACGACCAGCCCTCTGGCGGCCGAGTGTATTCGTTCGACGTATCACTCTCGGACCCCAACCGCATGGTGGGCGGTACGAACTCTGACATTTACCGTTCTACCGATGGTGGCATAACGTGGCTAGGGTCACGGTCGAACGAACCCATTGGCTTCATTTCGATTCATCCCACGAACCCCAATGAAGTAGTGTGTGGAGGCCTGTACAACCTGAAGCACTCTACCGATGGTGGGGCAACATGGAAGAACGACCTTGCCAATAATCACCGTACGCTAAAGGGACTGGCCCGCAGTCCACAGAGCCCTTCCAACCTCATGGCTGGCGAAGAGGGCGCGATGTACAGCTCGGCTGACAATGGTGCTACGTGGACCAAGCACACGTGGCAGTATGGCTCCATCGACGACCTCGTGGCCGACGCTAAGGACGGCCGTACGTTTTACGTAGCCGTCGGCTCGAGCATCCTTATCACCACAAATCATGGTGAAACATGGGCGCCCATGAAATATTTCGAATATGGCATTAAAACCATTTTGCAGGACCAAAATAATTCCGACGTATTCTACGTGGCCTACGGCTCCAGCGACCTCCACCGATACCGCCGGTTAGCCGACGTCATCGACACGCTCTACAACCCCAGTTGGATGGACGAGCGATATGGCATCACACAACTAGCCATGGCGGGCAGCACCATCTTGGCTGCCTCGCCGCAGGGCCTCATCTGGTTCGACCCAACGCCCGTCTCCGTCCACCAGGATCAGACGCAGCCAAGCAGCCCTCAACTCTACCCAAATCCAGCATCTGACCACATCTCCATCACTCTTCCCGAGCAAGGGGCACCGGTGAATGTGGTTGACATTATCGACATCCACGGCCGGGTGCTACGCAGCGTCAACCCTACGGGCAATTCTGCCGGCGAACCTATCATGATTGACGTATCTGGACTCCCTCATGGCCTATTGCTTGCGCGCATAACGTCGGGCACCAGGGTTGCCACCACACCGTTTGTGCGGCGGTAGCGTTAAACAGAATGGACGGCCCACCGCAGCCCATGGTGCTAGCCCCACCAGCGGCATGGCCTGTGTGGTTGGGGCGGTTCGTTCTTTACCGATGATGCTCTGGTCGAGCTTATAATTCGTCATATACGACGAATCATAGGCCATAGATGCCTACTATTCGCTATATTTGGCGAATTATGAAGATCGAAAGACATCACTCCGATGAACTCATCCTACGGGAGTTGGGCGAGCGGCTGGCGCATGCGCGGTTGCAGCGGAACCTCACGCAGGCGGCGCTTGCAGAGCAGGCCGGAGTATCGAAGCGGACCGTCGAGCGGCTTGAGTCTGGTGAGGTGGCCTCGCGGCTATCGGCGTTTCTGCGAGTTGGTCGTGTGCTTGAACTTGTCGACCGGCTAGACGCTCTGATTCCTGAGGCAAAGCCAACACCGATGGACGAGCTGCGCTGGAGGAGTCGAACGCGAAAGCGTGCACGAGGTACCACGAAGCCCCCTACCAAGCAGGGACCGTGGACATGGGGCGATGAGTGATGATTGCCGAGGTACAACTCTGGGGTCGAACAATCGGCGCTGTGCAGCTCGATGAAGGTCGAGATGTGGCAACATTTCAGTACGACTCACACTTTGCCCAGAGCGGCATCGAGCTCTCGCCCTTGGTGATGCCGCTGAGCGAGGCGGTCTACGAGTTTCCGTCGCTCCCGCGGGCAACCTTTCACGGACTGCCGGGACTCTTGGCGGATTCGTTACCGGATACGTTTGGGAACGCACTCATAAATGCGTGGCTTGCAACGCAGGGAAGAACTCCAGACCAGTTCAACGCCGTAGAGCGTCTGTGCTACACCGGCAAGCGTGGCATGGGTGCACTTGAGTTTGTACCGGTTCTTGGTCCCAGGCCACGTACTGCGTCGATGATTAACGTTGACGCATTGGTGCGACTTGCCAGCGAGGTTCTCACGCATCGCAGTGATATGCTCGAGCACTTTCACAGCGAAGGCAAGGATCGTGCGCTTCGCAACATTCTTAGTGTGGGTACCTCTGCCGGGGGGGCGCGAGCCAAGGCCGTAATCGCATGGAATCCAACAACGAACGAAGTACGATCGGGGCAGCTCGCAGCCGGTGATGGTTTTGAATATTGGCTCTTGAAGTTCGACGGAGTTTCCGGCAATAGAGATAAAGAACTTGAAGACCCAAAAGGGTATGGGGCTATTGAGTATGCGTATGCGTTGATGGCGCAAGCTGCTGGAATGTCGATGACTCAGTGCCGGTTACTTGAGGAACGTGGTCGACGTCACTTCATGACTCGCCGCTTCGACAGAGAGGCCGATGGCGAGAAGCTCCACATGCAGTCGTTATGTGCATTGGCGCACTTCGACTTCAATCAGGCAGGTGCGTATTCCTACGAACAGGCGCTCCTCGTCATCCGTCAGCTTGGACTTCCAATGGAAGCTGTCGAGGAACAGTTCCGCCGCATGGTGTTTAACATCGTTGCGCGAAATCAGGACGACCACGTAAAGAACATTGCCTTTCTCATGAACAAACGTGGGGAGTGGTCACTCGCACCGGCGTTCGATGTCACGTACAGTTACAACCCATCGGGGCAGTGGACTGCCACGCATCAGATGACCGTAAACGGCAAGCGTGATGGATTCACGCACGCTGATCTGGAGGCCTGTGCACGTTCGGCACACATGAAGAGAGGACGAGCGGCATCGATCATCGACGAGGTACTCACCACCGTCCAACGTTGGCCGGAGTTCGCCGCACAAGCCAACCTATCGGACATGTGGATTGATACCATCCGCCGTGCCCATCGCCTTACCCTGCCCCGCTAGGAAGAAGTCGACAAATCTCTGAGCGATTCTCGACGAATGGAGTGATGATCGTTGGCGTAGGGTGCAATTCCGCATCTATAAACAATCCAACGCCTACCGCAACTCTTATGCGACACATTACGTCGCCCGTTCTGCTACCTTCGTAGCGGCACGGGCCGCGCAAGCATAAATTGCGCCGTTTGGGATGGCCAGTGTACGAGAGAAGAAGCATGAGCAGGAACTCAATGCGCACCTTGCCACTGGGTGGTCTGTGGTGGTCCAGGCAACAGAGCGCAAGCGGTTCCTGCTTGTGTGTAATCACTTTGGCTCGAAATCACAAACGACGATTATGACGCATGCTATGGCCGATGGGAATTGGGGGCGTCGAGACATTCTGTTGTACGGCATTCGTATTTCGCAGTTGTGCCTAAAGAAGTTTGAGCTCCCATCCATTTGTAGTTTAGCGGCTCATTCTACGAGTAGCGACGATGGAAACCAACGTTAGAACGCCTACGGGCATTTTTAATCAGCCACAGCGGCTGCTGGTGCCGCTGTTCCAACGTCCGTACGTATGGAACGAGACCGACCAGTGGCAACCACTGTGGAACGACATCGAGCGCGTTGCCTCACGAATACTTGGCAATTCGGGTACACAACCGCAGCCACACTTCTTGGGCGCCGTTGTTATTCAACAAATTCAGAATGCCATGGGCGACCTGCAAACACGGATCGTTATTGACGGTCAGCAGCGCCTTACAACGCTACAGATTGTTCTCGATGCTATTCACGCCGTATACGTGCAACGCGGCCATGCCAACGCTGCTGCACGGCTGGCCTTCTTAGTCGAGAATGCCGAAGCGTTCCGTCGCCATCCCGAAGATCGGTTCAAGGTGTGGCCTACCAATCGTGACCGAAGTGCATTCAACGAAGTGATGGGGTCGACGCCCCCTATCAACTATTCTGAACTGAAGCATAAAGAATCGAAGCTGGTACAGGCACACAAGTTCTTCGTAACACAGACCGAATCGTGGCTAGTGGCAGAGTCAGCGCACGACGAAGCCCAACGTGCCGATGCACTCGAAACAGCCGTCTGCAAACTGATGCAGCTCGTGGTGATTGACTTACAGGTTGACGAAAATCCACAGGAGATTTTTGAGACGTTGAATGCACGGGGCACGCCATTAACGTCTGTGGACTTGATTAAGAACTTTGTTTTTCAACGGCTGAGTGACAGCAAAGCCGATGTTGAGAAGGTGTATCACGACTATTGGAGCGCGTTCGAGACTCCATTCTGGGAGCAGGAGATTTTGTCTGGTCGGCTAAAGCGTCCACGCGTCGTTGTGTTCTTTAACCATTGGCTGTTTAGTCAGCTAGGCGATGACGTTGCCTCTGGTGAAGTATTCAATGCCTTTAAGCGTTTTGTGGTGGACCATCCGCAGCTAGACACCATGGCGGTAGTACAGCAGATACATCGCGCCGCCAAGGTGTACGAGAGCATCACGCTGCAGGGACAAAGCAGCGAAGGAGACCTGGACCGTACTGGTTTATTTGCCTACCGGACCGAGGCAATGCAGACTGACATTGTAAAACCCCTCTTGCTGGCATTACTCGATCCGGACCGTGCCGACCCAATACCCTCGTCCATTGTCGATAGCGTTATTGCCGATATCGAAAGCTGGCTAGTGCGGCGTATGATTGTGCGGGTGACAACCAAGAACTACAACCGTATTGTTGCCGAGTTGATAGGCATAGTGCGGCGATCGGCGGCTAACGACGTTGGGCGTCACGTTCGTGAATATCTGCAACGTCAGCGATCGGACTCGGCATTCTGGCCCGACGATGCCATGGTACGCAGCGCACTCCTGCATCTACCTGTGTATAAGCGCTTTAGCCGTAGCCGTGTGCGGATGATTCTGGAGGCAATCGAAGATGAATATCGGGGCTATGGCGCTGCTAGGCACGTGCTTACTGGTGTGCGCACGCCTCGCGCAATGTATTCCATCGAACACCTAATGCCCCAGAAGTGGGAAACCAATTGGCCGTTGCCTGCCGAGGTAGATGCAGAGCAGCGCGATGAACTGCTTCACACGCTAGGCAACCTTACGCTTGTAACGCATGCGTTGAACAGCAAGGTATCGAACGCTGCGTGGAACGTCAAGACTGTCGAGCTTAACCGTCACGGTGTTGTACTGCTGAATAATCGATTAACGGAATTCGCACAATCCGGTTGGAACGAGGGCACCATAGAGCAGCGCACGTCGGCCCTTATCGACGTTGTACTGCGCATCTGGCCAGTGCCCGATGGTCATGCCATTGAAGGCATTCGCATCGACGACGACATGCGTAGTCGTATCACCGTAGCGGATCTCCTTCGTGCCGGCGTATTGCAGTCGGAGTGTGTGCTTGTAGCAACATCACGCAGCCATCCTGACGCACGAGCCATTGTGCGTGCTGACGGCACGTTACTCGTTAACGACGTCCCCTACTCGACGCCATCTGCTGCGGGATGTGCCATACGTGGTGGCAGGGCTACGAACGGATGGACGTTTTGGCGTTTGGCAGATGGCACAAACGAAACGCTGGATGAATTACGGGCGCGAATGTCCGAAGCCGAAAGCGCCGACAATCTATCGGAGGTCGCAACGGAGTTGGAGCATTCCGTAACGGATGCCAGCAGCGGCCACAGTGACGTACAGCTACGATTCTGGCAGGGCTTTGCGCAGCATGTAGAGGACTGTGGCTCTCCCTTTGCTACCAAGGCCCCTCGCAGCCAGACCTGGATGAGCATTGCCATTGGCAAGTCTGATGTACACATAGACGCTGTATTTGCCACCAACATCGGCACGATGACGAACACGCGTCCGGCCTCTGAGCAAGGCCCAGAAATCCGCGTGGACCTATATATCTACGACGACGATAGTCTTTACCAAAAACTCCTACGTCAGCGTGCCGACATCGACGTCGCCTATGGCAGTCCGCTACAGTACTACGCCGCCGAGGGCGTAGCCAGTCGCCGCATTTTCGACTTCCTAAAAACCGACATCTACGACGAGGCGCTGTGGCCAGAATACTACGACTGGCTTACCGAGCGCATCATCACCATGCGTGACGTGATGGGGCGGTATATGTGATGGAGCAGAGCACTAGCGGCAGGCATAAACATGTGGACAACGTTTTTTCAACGTAGCGATCTATATAACAACCTGATAAACAGAACCAATGTTATATTGTAGCCGTGAATAAACCGAAAAAAGACACGACCCAGAATAAGTCTCTTGAACAGTGGATCTGGGATGCAGCATGTTCGATTCGCGGAGCGAAGGACGCCCCGAAGTATAAGGACTACATCCTCCCACTTGTGTTTACGAAACGTCTGTGTGATGTGTTTGATGACGAAGTCAACCGCATTGCAGGGCAGGTTGGCTCGCGCATGAAGGCATTCCGGCTTGTAAAGGCCGACCACAAGCTTGTCCGCTTCTACCTTCCCCTCGTGCCGGACGATCCCGAGCAGCCGGTCTGGTCGGTTATCCGCAAGCTCTCCGACAAGATCGGCGAGGGCGTCACCACCCACATGCGGGCCATTGCTCGAGAAAACCCGCTTCTGCAAGGCATCATCGACCGCGTAGACTTCAACGCAACCACCCACGGCCAGCGCGACCTCGACGACGACCGCCTTTCTAACCTCATTGAGGCCATTAGCACCAAGCGCCTCGGGCTCGAAGACGTAGAGGCCGACATCATCGGCAAGAGCTATGAGTACCTCATTCGCAAGTTTGCTGAAGGTGGCGGGCAGAGTGCCGGTGAGTTCTACACCCCACCTGAAGTCGGCACGATTATGTCACGTGTTCTGCAACCTGAACCGGGCATGGAGATTTACGATCCCACGTGTGGATCTGGCGGTCTCTTGGTGAAATGCGAAATCGCCATGGAAGAGAGAGCGAAGGGAAAGAAACGAAGCATCGCCCCCTTGAAGCTCTATGGTCAAGAATACACGCCAGAAACGTGGGCCATGGCCAACATGAACATGATCATCCATGACATGGAAGGTCAGATTGAGATCGGCGACACATTTAAGAACCCGAAGTTCCGCACAAAGACCGGAAAGCTGCGCACGTTCGATCGCGTTGTAGCCAATCCCATGTGGAACCAAGACTGGTTCACAGAAGCCGACTACGACAACGATGAACTCGACCGTTTTCCGTCAGGCGCGGGCTTCCCAGGCAAGCAATCGGCTGACTGGGGATGGGTGCAGCACATCAACGCAAGTCTCAATGACACTGGCCGTGCCGCCATCGTTCTCGACACCGGTGCCGCCTCTCGCGGCTCTGGTAACGCCGGTACAAACAAGGAGAAGACCGTCCGCCAATGGTTCGTGGAGAACGACCTCATCGAGAGTGTGCTCTACCTTCCCGAAAACCTCTTCTACAACACCACAGCGCCAGGCATCGTGGTGTTCCTCAACAAGGCGAAGGCGAAGGACCGTAGGGGTAAGATCTTCCTCGTGAATGCATCGCAGGTGTTCGAGAAGGGAGATCCAAAGAACTTCATCCCGGACGCTGGCATCCAGCGGATAACGAACGTGCTCATCACGTGGAGTGAAGAGGAGAAGCTCAGCCGCGTCGTCGATTATGCGGAGCTGAAGAAGAACGACTACAACATTTCTCCCAGTCGATACATTCACACCAGCGATGCCGCAACCTACCGTCCCATCGCGGAGATCGTGGAGGAACTGAAGGTCATCGAAGCCGAAGCGCGGGAGACGGACAAGGCACTGAAGGAGATTCTGGAGAAACTCGGGGTATGAGCGCGAATCTCGATAACCTGCCAAAGGACTGGCAGTTCGGCACGCTGGGTGCGCTAAACTCGCGCAAAGCTCCGACGGTGAATCCCAAGGACTTTGTTGACGAGACTTTCGAATACTACAGCATTCCCGACTACCAGCGGGATCAACGTCCAAGCCTGACAAATGGAGGGGCGATTGAGAGCTCCAAGTTGCTCCTCGAGCCAAAGACGGTGCTTTTTGGGAAATTGAATCCCCGAGTAGAAAAAGTCTGGCGTGTGACGGAGTCACATCAGTACCGACAGATTGGATCGACCGAATGGATTACTATTCTTCCAACCGACCGGGTCGATCCCGATTTTCTCTACTTCCTTGCGTGGTCAGATCACGTGATGCCAATCGCGAAGACCTTGGTTTCTGGTTCAACGCCTAGTCGGCAGCGAGTCGATCCAACAAGCTTCTACCGGCTACGCGTCCCACTCCCCCCACTCCCCGAACAGAAGAAAATCGCGCATATCCTCTCTACTGTGCAGCGAGCCATCGAAGCGCAGGAGCGCATCATCCAGACCACCACCGAGCTGAAAGAGGCCCTCATGCATAAGCTCTTCACGGAAGGCCTTCGAGGGGAACGGCAAAAACAAACCGAGATCGGGCTTGTGCCGGAGAGTTGGGAGGTGGTGGAGCTGGAACAGATTGCCGAGTCTTTCCAATATGGGACGTCGGTGAAATGTGGTTACGACGTGAAGGGGAAGCCAGTCTTGCGGATTCCCAATGTCGTCGGCGGAGCTATGGACATCAGCGACATCAAATTCGGGAAGCCAAAGCCTAACGAAATCGGCAAACTCCGGCTCCAGTCGGGCGATTTACTCTTCGTGAGGACAAACGGAGTTAAAGAAAACGCGGGCCGATGCTCGCTGTTCGAGGATGAACTCGAGGACTGCTATTTTGCATCCTATCTGATTCGTGTGCGGATTGATCCCCGACGCTTGAACCCTTCGTTCTTGAACGAATACAGCCGGACTGAGGTAGGCACTTCGTTCCTAAGCGGGAAGGCGATCAGAACTGCCGACGGCAAGTTCAACATCAATTCGGGAACCCTAAAAGCAATGCGGGTTCCCGTTCCGGCCATTGAGGAGCAGGAGGAAATCGCGAGAGCGCTCGCCTTGATCGATACTAAGTCGTCGAGTGCACGAGCCAAACAATCCGCCCTCCAAGGCCTCTTCCGCTCGCTCCTGCACGAATTGATGACGGCGAGTATCCGGGTTCACGAGCTAGAATTTTCAAACTTCAACTAACGAACCGTTATGGGAAAAACGAAACAGGTTAGAGTTGCCGACCTGATGCTCGATCTCACCAACTATCGCACTGTCCGTCAGCCGGATGAAGAGCACGCGACAAACGCACTGATTGCGATCCATCCGAATTACTTCTGGGGGCTGATGGAAAGCTTGCTTGATGACGGCTACAGCCCCACCGAAAACGTCGTCGTTCTCAATGTGAACGGGAGCCTCATCGTTAAGGAAGGCAATCGGCGCACAGCGTCCCTAAAATTGATTCACGGAATAACGAAGAACGTTGAAGTGCCGGCGCACATCCAAGACCGAATCAACAAACTATCGAGCCAATGGAAGGCGCAGAATGAGTCAATTCCGTGTGTAGTATATCCCGAGAAGGACGCCGCGTTCGTGGACAAGTTGGTTGCAAGGACCCACGCAAAGGGTGACACCGCTGGGCGCGATAAATGGAATTCCGTCGCAACGGCCCGCTATGCACGAGATCTACTCAAGAAGTCCGAGCCAGGATTGGATTTGCTTGAGGCTTACCTAGAGAGCGGAAGAAATCTGAATCCCCAACAGGCGGAGCGTTGGTCAGGGGAATATCCGCTTACGGTGCTCAATGAGGTCCTTCAGAAGTTGGCTCCAATTCTGAAGGCCAAAGGGGCGGCTGATCTGGCTGTGTCGTATCCCACCAAGCACAAGAAACTGTTTGATGGCGTGTTGTTTGACATCGGAACCGGAACTCTTGGATTTAAGGAGATTCGCAATGTCTCTCAATCATGGTTGGGCTCATACGGTCTGACAGTTCCGAATCCGGGAGGAAATCCGGGCGGCGGGTCCGCTGGTTCGGGAGGCGCTGGAAGCACCGGGGGCTCGGGAGGGGGAGGTGGTGGATCAACCGGAGGAAAGGGCACGGGTGGATCAACGAAATCGCACCCATTGAACGACCCAAAGTCCGTGCGAAAGATTTTGCGCTCATTTAGAGCTAGAGGAAATGGGCGCGAAAAGATCGCGGCACTTTTGGTTGAGATTCGAACTCTAAATCTCGAAACCCACCCTCATGCATTTTGCTTTCTGCTGCGGAGCTTGCTCGAGCTTTCCGCGAAAGCGTATTGTGCTGACCACAAGAAGAGCGGCGGCCCTGACCCAAAGAAGAAAGATGGCTCGGATAAATCCTTGGCCGATTTGCTCCGCGAGATTGTGCGCCACCGAACTGATAACGGCTCTGATAAGGCCAAGAAGAAAGTGCTCCATGGACCAATGACGGAACTTGCGAAACCGGATGGGCTCCTCTCGGTGACTTCAATGAACCAGTTGATTCACCACCCATCGTTTTCTGTGGCACCATCAGATATTTGTATCATGTTCGGGAATGTTTTCCCGCTCCTTGAAGAGATGAACGGCTAAGGTGAGATGAAGTACTATGAGCCAGTATAAAACACCATTACGATACCCGGGAGGCAAACAACGCCTTTGGCAGTTTATTCACGAGATTCTCACCGCAAATGACCTAGTTGCTGCGGACTATGTCGAACCGTTCGCCGGAGGAGCGGGTGTCGCGATGGAGTTGCTTCTACGTGGGCGCGTCAGGCGAGTGCATTTGAACGATTCATGCGTTGGTGTTTATGCTTTTTGGCATTCGCTGCTGAATGAGCCCGAAAGATTTTGCCGAGCCGTCTCCCGCGCATCGTTGAACATTGAGACGTGGCGGCATCAGCAAGAGATCTTCCGCAACCGTGTTTCGGCTGATCGTTTTGATCTTGGGTTCGCTATGTTTTATCTGAACCGGTGCAATCGGTCGGGTATCCTAAATGGAGGGGTTATTGGCGGATTGGATCAAACTGGTGAATGGAAGATGGATGCTCGATTCGCTCGGAACGAACTAATCTCCAGAATCGAGGCGATCGCAGCGCGAAAGAGCGACATCAAGATTCGAAACTGGGATGCGGAACGGTTCATTACCCAGTATGTGCCTCGCCTGCCGGAGAAGACGCTTGTATACTGTGACCCGCCTTATTTCCGAAAAGCTGATCGGCTATATCCCAATCACTATAAACCGGAAGACCATCAACGCATCGCTGAGATTATTCAAGGTAATATTGAGCACCATTGGATAGTATCGTATGATTCGTGCATAGAGATTCAGGCATTCTACGAAGGGAGGACGTCGTTTGAATACCTGCTGCAATACAATGCAGCCAAAGCGTATAAGGGCGCTGAGCTTTTCATATTTTCTGACCAGACGAGAGTTCCTTCTCGGTCTTCATTGCGGACGATTGATACTGCACTCGTCGCTTCGGGCTTTTGATTTCCCATGACCAGACCCGGAGAACACAAAACCGTTCAGGCCCGGATCCTCGAATACGTCGAGGCTATCGGTTGGACGATTGTGTCTCGCGAGGAAGTAGAGCGGCGGCGTGGGTGTTATCCGATGCTGCCGTTCGTTGAGGGGCCGATCAAGACTATAAGCATCCGCTGGCGTTTCTTGAGCGTGCGTCCAGCAAAGAACAGGAGTATCGTTCGCGCGGATCAATTGTTTGTACCACTGAACAACACTGTATGTAGTACCTCAAAGCCGAACACGAATGTAAAAGTGTCCAACGCATGAGCAACGAATCTATCTCAGAAGGGCAATTTCTCCGTGAATTCACCAAAGAGCTCCGAAATCGCAACGTCGCAGCGTTCATCGGGGCGGGCTTCTCGATGTCGTCGGGCTACGTTGACTGGAAAGGACTACTAAAGGATATCGTCACCGATCTAGGACTCGACCCGCAAAAGGAACATGATCTTGTCTCTGTTGCTCAGTATTCCGTCAATCAAGCAGGTGGTAACAAGAGTAGGTTGACAAAGACGATAGTCAACAACCTCGGCATTGTGAAGAAGCCACACGAAGGCCACAGAATTCTGGCAAACCTACCTATTCACACTTACTGGACAACGAACTACGATAATCTTATTGAAGACAGTCTCAAGGAGGCCAAGAAGGTTCCGGATGTCAAACACGCTATTGACCACCTTTCGACTACTCGGCCGAATCGTGATGCCATTGTATATAAGATGCACGGAGACGTTCAAGATCCGACAAACGCGGTCATCTGCAAGGACGACTATGAAAGGTATCCCTTCAGAATGGGTCAGTTCGCTTCGCTTCTAAAAGGCGACCTCATCGGTAAGACCTTCTTGTTTCTCGGTTTCGGCTTCACTGACCCGAACATCGACTTTATCCTCAGCCGAGTGCGCGCGGTCCTAGAGGAGAATCAGCGCGAGCACTATTGTATACAGAAGAAGATCACGAGGTTGCCACAGGAGAAGAAGAAAGACTTCGAGTATCGACAACTCAAGCAGGACTATTTTATTCGTGACCTCAAGCGGAAAAACATCCATACCGTCGAAGTCGATAGCTTTGACGATATTCCTCTATTGCTTGAAAAGGTGGCGACACGCTTCAAGCGGTCATCAATATTCGTTTCTGGTGCGGCAGTCGAGTTTGGACCATGGAAGCCCAGCGAAGCCGACTCTTTTCTTTACAGACTAGGGCGTTCGCTTATCTCTGAGCGGAATCGAATAGTTGTGAGCTCGGGTGTGGGAATTGGCGGAGCAGTTATCAATGGAGCGCTCGATCAGCTGGAGCATGAAGGTGTGGCCGTATCCGAAGAGCACCTGATGATGCGGCCGTTTCCGTATACAGCAACGGGTAGACCATCGTCGCACGGGCGTCAGACGAAGTATCGCCAAGCGATGATTGAGCATGCGGGGATCGCGATCTTCGTCTTCGGGAACAAGAAGGATGCTAGGGGTATGATCGTCGAATCTAAAGGGATGCGAGAGGAGTTCGAACTGTGTATCGCTTCGGGCGTCGTGCCCATTCCTGTCGGTGCCACAGGTTACATGGCTAAGTCCCTTTGGGAAGAGGTCGACGGACGTTTTGATCACTTCTTCCCCAAGGCGAGTGCATCTCTACGGAAGAGCTTCAAGGAAATTGGTGACAGCTCGACGGCAGCTCCACGTTTGCTTGACGCCATCGTCGATATCATTCTACACCTACAGAGCGACCGAAGTTAGCGAATCAGAAAACCCAAACCCACAAACGAGGGAGAGAGCATGGCACGAAGAGTATTCTACAGTTTTCACTACAAGCCCGATAACTGGCGCGCGTCGAAAATCCGAAACATAGGCGCTATTGAAGGGAACAGGCCGGCATCCGACAACGATTGGGAAACTGTGACTGGTGGAGGAAACACCGCAATTGAGAAATGGATCAAAAATCAAATGTATGGTCGTTCCTGCACCGTAGTCCTGATTGGACGGAACACTGCGGGACGCAAGTGGATTGAATACGAGATTGTCGAAAGTTGGAATAGGGGGATGGGCGTCCTCGGGATTCATATTCACAACATCACGAACAGAGCTGGTGAGCAATCCTTCAAAGGGGGCAACCCGTTTTCGGCGATCTCACTAGGAGAGAAGCCTCTCTCATCCATCGTTAAGACATACGACCCGCCGTACTCGACTAGTAGCTTCGTCTACAAACACATCGCCGACAACATTGCTGATTGGATTGAAATTGCAATAGAGATCAGAAAGCGATATTAGGACGTGACCATGCCCACTCCCGAAGAACACAAGACCGTCCAAGCCCGACTCCTCGCATACGCCGAGGCCGTCGGTTGGACGTTTGTGTCGCGGGAGGAAGCTGAGCGGCGGCGCGGGTTTGATCCGGAGGTGCCGCCCGCTGACCGCGCCAGGAACCGCTCGCTCTTTTTCGACGACCGGCTCGATGCCAAGGTGCGGGAGTTCAACCCGCGTTATGCCGAGGCCGAGGGGGCCTTGCTCGGGCAGTTCCGACGACTGCACACTGACATTTACGGCAACCGGGAATTCGTGGACTATCTGCGGAACCGTGGCAAGTTCTTCGACCATGAGGAGAATCGCGAGCGAGATCTGATCCTGATCGATTACGACGATCCGACGCGAAATGTTTACGAAGTCACTGAGGAGTGGGCCTTTCACAACGGCCACTACGGCACGCGGGAGGATGTGGTTTTTCTTATCAACGGCATCCCCGTGCTGGTGATTGAGTGCAAGAACGCCAACAAGGATGAGGCGATTGCCGTAGGGGTAGACCAGATCCGACGCTATCACCGTGAAACTCCGGAGCTGTTTGTATCGCAACAGGTGTTCACGGCAACGGACGCTATAGGGTTCTCATATGGTGTTACCTGGAACACGGTCCGACGCTACATCTTTACCTGGAAGCACGACGAGGTTGGGAATCTCGAAGCAAAGGTCAAGACCTTCTGCGCCATCCCGCAGGTGCTCGCCTTCCTGAAGGACTACATCGTCTTTGCCGAGAAGGACGAGGAGCTGAACAAGTTCATCCTGCGTCAGCACCAAACAGGTGCCGTGGAGGCAACACTGCGACGTGCACACGATCCAGCGCTGACGCGTGGCCTCGTGTGGCATACGCAGGGTAGCGGAAAGACGTTTACGATGATTAAGGCCGCGGAACGACTATTCCGCGCCCCATGGGCAGACAAACCAACGGTTCTGCTTATGATCGACCGCAACGAGCTCGAAGACCAAATGCTCAAGAACCTCGCCGCGCTGGGGCTGGGCAATCTTGAGCACGCCAGCAGCATCGCCCGGCTCAACCAACTCCTGCGCGACGACTACCGGGGTATCATCGTTACGATGATCCACAAGTTCCGCGATATGCCAGCTAACCTGAACACACGCTCAAATGTCTTCGTCCTCATCGACGAAGCTCACCGCACCACCGGCGGCGACCTAGGCAACTTCCTGATGGCTGGCCTGCCGAATGCGACATACGTCGGCTTTACCGGGACTCCGGTAGACAAGACAGCGTATGGCAAGGGCACCTTCAAAACCTTCGGCTGTGAGGACGACCAGGGTTATCTGCACAAGTATTCCATCGCCGACAGCATCAAAGACGGCACCACGCTGCCGCTCTATTACCAGCTCGCGCCAAATGACATGCTCGTGCCACACGAGACGCTGGACAAGGAGTTCCTCTCTCTTGCGGAAGCAGAAGGGGTAGCCGATATCGAGGAGCTGAACAAGATCCTTGAGCGGGCGGTGAACCTGAAGAACTTCCTCAAAGGCAAGGAGCGCATCCAGAAGGTGGCGAAGTTCGTCGCCGAGCACTACCGACAGAACGTCGAGCCGCTCGGCTACAAAGCTTTCCTCGTGGGCGTGGACCGCGAAGCGTGCGCCGCCTACAAACATGCGCTCGATCAGTTCCTGCCACCTGAGTACTCCGAGGTTGTGTATACGGGGAACAACAACGACTCCGCGCTGCTCAAGGAATTTCACCTTGACCCCAAAAAGGAACGCCAGATACGCAAGAGCTTCGGCAAGCTCGATCAGATGCCGAAGATTCTCATCGTCACCGAAAAGCTGCTCACCGGCTTCGACGCCCCCGTGCTCTACGCCATGTATCTCGACAAGCCGATGCGCGACCACACCCTGCTGCAGGCCATTGCTAGGGTGAACCGTCCATACGAGAACGAGCAGCAGGAGATGGTGAAGCCCCACGGCTTCGTTCTCGATTTCGTGGGCATCTTCGACAAGCTGGAAAAGGCGCTCGCCTTTGACAGCGAAGAGATCAATGCCGTCGTTAAAGACCTTAAGCTCCTGAAAATACTCTTCAAGAACAAGGTGGAGAGTAAGGCCCAAGAGTATCTCGGCCTCATCGAGCGTAACTTCAACGACAAGGACCTGGACACGCTCATTGAGCACTTTCGCGATCCCGAACGGCGCAAGGCGTTCTTCAAGGAATACAAGGAGATCGAGATGCTCTACGAAATCATCTCGCCAGATGCCTTCCTACGGCCATTCATCGACGATTACACGACGCTTAGTGCGATCTACGACATCGTGAGGAAAGCCTACACCAAGCGTGTGATGGTGGATCGGGACTTTCAGCGCAAGACCAACGCGCTCGTTCAGGATCAGATCGGCGCCGACCTTTACACAACCGAAGGCCCGCTCGACCCCATACCCATCAATGCCGAGACCATTGAGTTGATTAAAAAGCGCAAGGGTGGCGAAGTCACCAAGGTGATTAACCTGGTGAAGAGCATCGAAAAGATCGCCGAAGAAAACAGCGACGACCCCTTCCTAGTTACAATGGCGGACCGTGCTCGGGCAGTGCAGGAGGCTTTTGAGGCCAGACAGCAGAGTACAGAACAAGCGCTGGATGCGCTCCTAGTCGAAATTGAGAATAATGAAGCACGACGAAAGGAGCAGGCCGCGAGAGGAATTGACAGCTTCACCTACTTCGTGATTTGTACGTTCAAGGAAAGGGCCATTTCTACCCCAGAGGACGTTG
>JALHPC010000039.1:10038-11010 GCA_022842685.1 Candidatus Kapaibacterium sp. | reverse complement strand
AAAGGTCTGTTCTGCCCTCATCCGATACCCTCATTGGCAAACGAGTGAGGCGGACCTGCGTGAGGCACGGAACCTGGTTACGTTTGCTATCGCCGCGGCAGTGGACGATGTGGCCGACGTCGCCGCTATTGTTGAAGACTTGTTCCTTCATTTGCAGCGGAGTCGTCGCACATGAACCACTGGCGCGACCGAGAAGAGTTCAAGGCGCGGGTTCGCGAGTGGGCAACAACGCTTGGCGTTGAGGCTCGTGCCATTTACGTGCGCCCGATGCGCAACAAATGGGCCTCGTGTTCTACGGCAGGCACCCTGAGTTTTAATGACGAGCTCATTACTATGGACCGTGAACTCGGAGACTATGTGATTGTACACGAGCTGCTACACTTCTTTGTACCAAATCACGGCAAACTGTGGAAGTCGCTGATGCGCGCGCACCTTGGAGAGTGGGAAAAGATGGAAGGAGAACTGGCGAGACGCTATTAAGATTTTCCGAATGCACTAAGACCAATTCCAATTTCCTAGTTCAATTGCAGAGTAACGTGATGTGCTCCAATTTCGTAGTGAGGGAATTGCGCAGGCAGCATACAGTATTGGTGAACGGTATCCGCCAGACGCCAACACATCGCGCGCTTTTCCGCTCGGCATACGTCAGGGAAAAGGATCGCGCTGCGCGCGATCGAGGCGCGCTGCGCGCGCCCTGCGTAAAGAACGGAAAAGGATCGCGCTGCGCGCGATCGAGGCGCGCTGCGCGCGCCATGCGTGAAGAAGGGAAAAGGATCGCGCTATGCGCGATCGAGGCGCGCTGCGCGCGCCCTACGTGAGGTTGAGGAGGCGTGCTGCGCGCGCCATGCGTGTAGACGGGAACGATGAGGTGGGGCCGCCACTCCCATTGGTCCCAACGGCAGGATGCCCGCAAAGAGTGCCCACGCCGTTCGCTTCCAATGCCATGCTTCGTCTGACGAGCGACGCAGTACC
>JALHPC010000039.1:0-10028 GCA_022842685.1 Candidatus Kapaibacterium sp. | reverse complement strand
GAAACAGTAGAGCACAAACAACGCCCCGTGAATGGGACCAATAATCTATACTACCAACGGCTGATCAAAGATGTACTTTGATGGCTATGTGAAGTTCTTCCTGCTGGATGACCTTGTGGATGAGCTTGCCAATGTGAAGTTCTACCTTCCGTTTGATGGTTTTGCGTCGCCGCCGGAGTTCAAGAACGTGGACGACTATTGCGCCTACAAGCAAGGGGTTGAACGGTTCGTGTACGGAAGGAGCAAGCGCATAGAACGCTTGGTGTAGCGGCGCCGCCCCGCAACGCCCAGTTCTTTGACCAAAGACCCCGAGGTCCTTGTATTCACTCCCGCACGACGCTGTAGAATCTTCATCACGTTGTGACGTATAGTTCCTACAAATGCCGCGGCATGTCAGCCGCGAGGGACCCATTCATTACCCTCACAGGAACACCAGCCGCTTATCCACTATACTCCGTCCGTACTAACCACCGTTGACGGCATGTCCTTTGCGCCTTTCACTTCCTTTGTTCGTTCCCAGAACAATCCTAACTTTGCCGAACCTGCTGCATCGCCCTGCCGGCTTGGATTGTCCTTCAACCGTTCGTGTATACTCATGATCCCACCTACCTGCATGCTGCTGGCCGCTGCGCTGATGCTTGCCCTGTCCTCGGCTGGCGCTCAGGTGCGATACTTCGACGAGCTTTTTGCTGACGTTGATGTAACGCCCGATGTTGTCTATGGTGCGGCGCCCGACTATAGGAATGTTGTCCAGAATCTCCTGCTCGACATCTACACGCCCCGTGCCGACGATGTCACCGTGCGCCCCGTTATCATCATCGTTCACGGAGGTGGATTTACCAGTGGCAGCAAGGAAGGCGAGTATTTCCAGGATTGGGCGCGCCGATGTGCTCGGCGAGGATTCGTGGCGGCATCCATCAACTATCGGCTGGGCATTGCCGGTCGTGTTGAAGAACGATCCGTCGTAGAAGCCAGCCTACGTGCTCAACAGGATGTACGCGCGTCCGTACGCTACCTCCGTGCGCAAGCACACGTATTGGGTATCGACACGAGCCGCATCTACCTCCTTGGCACGTCCGCAGGAGGCATTGCTGCATTGCAAGCGGCAGTCCTGGAAACGAACGAAGTCCCAGACTACGTCAGTGAAGCTCTCACCGACGTCGAAGGCAGCTCGGGTACGCCCGGCCTATCTAGCACTGTCCACGGCGTAGCCTCCTGCTGGGGAGCGGTCACGGATACCTTGAATATCGACGCCAACGCTCCCCCCATCGTTGCCATTCATGGCACGGCGGACGGTACCGTGCCGCATGAATGTTCCAATACGGCCTTTGGTGTCGTGCTGTGTGGGAGCACGGCCATTGCAGCGCGGGCACGGAATGTTGGTATCGATCACGCACTCCAGCTCTTTCCAGGAGCGGGCCACACCCTCAGCGGGAACCCTGTGTATTTGGATTCATGCTTTGCTTTTCTCGCGACCTTCTTCGCAAACCTCGCCACCCGGAACGTCACCACCGTTCCTACCACACCTGTACCGGCAGCGTTCGTGTGGCACACTGTCTATGATCTCTACGGACGCCAGATTGCCTCTCTTCCGGAAGAACTGCACGGTATCGACGCTACGACCCTATCGCATTGTGGACTACCGAATGGTCTCTACTGTGTACTGGGGAAGCGCAATGGGCTGCCCCATTCATTGCTCGTTTCCGTTCCCTAATGGACGTCCGTTTACCGTGTTGTTTCGCTATTTCCACAAGCGGTGTTATTCGTTCGTTGGAATTTCTTCCAACCTGGCATGCTTGAATATCGCACATCCGTCCAGCGCGCTGCGCGCGCCATACGTGTAGACGGGAACGAAGGGGTGGGGCCGCCGCTCCCTCCACCGGGGTGTTACCCCTGGCTATCGGCGCTGCGCCGCGTTGTGGCGCCGTCACCACGCCACCATAAGCGATTAGACGTTCTCACTATTTTTGCCGATGCCCCTTACCAACGACCAACACAGAGAACTGGCTGCATCACTGTTTAATCATGTGTGGACAAGGATGGAGCAGGACGAGCGGAGCCCAGAAGACATTGATGATATGATTGCCGCCGCCCATGCTTCACTCTACCACTGGATGCAGTGTGGTACGGCCGTTAACATCGTTCGTGGACACTGGCAAATTGCTCGCATGTATGCCGTCCTGAAATGGGGCACCGAAAGCATGCGCCATGCGCAGCGGTGCCTAGACGTGTGTCAGGCACACGCTATCGGCGACTTCGACCTGGCCTACGCCTTCGAGGCCATGGCACGCGCCTGCTGGCTTGTGAACGACATCCCGCAGGCACAATCGTGGTATCAGCAGATGACACATGCCGCAGCCAATATCGCCAAACCCGAAGACGCCGCCTGGTTTGCCAAGGATACCAGCGATTTGGCAGGATTGGCGGCTCAACGAGAATAACGAAGAGTCGCTGGGAGTTACTGCGCGGTTTCTTTCGCCACTCCCATTGGTCCCAACGGCAGGATACCCGCAAAGAGTGCCCACGCCGTTCGCTTCCAATGCCATGCTTCGTCTGACGAGCGACGCAATACCATGAAACAGTAGAGCACAAACAACGCTCCGTGAATGGGACCAATAATCTTTACTCCCAACGGCTGGTCGAAGATGTACTTCATGGGCACAGCCACAAGTAGTAGTAGCAGATACGACGCTACCTCGGCGTAGGCAATAAGCTTGAACATGCGATGTTATGCTGATGTACGAAGTGGCGCAATTTAGCATCTGTACATCATGCGATTCCCACTCGTGATTTGCATGCGTCCGGGAAAAGGATTGCGTTGCCGCGCCGTGACCACGTCACCCCGTCACCATTGACGTACCGAGAGGACGTCACCGCGTTATCGTAAGCAAGCACTATCGTATTGGACCACCCGTGGATGTGTATAACGTAGCAACCGCGTCAGGCAGTACCTAAATCACGTTATCGACTATTCGTTAGCGAGTTGTAAACGAGCTGTTTGTAACTAGAGCTGTTGTAGGAATTATTCCTCCCCATCCCTTTTGCTGAAAGCCATCGCCAAAAATCTCTCTGTACTACGTCGGGATTCTCTCTACCAAGAATCTCTGCGATTGCCTGGAGCTGATGGGCTACTGGCAGATCTTCGGGAGGAGCATTCGGCTCTTCTGCCATGCTGAGGTTACGAAAACGTGTATACACCTGCCCAAGCACGCCTTTCTCGTTCAGATACATTAGGAAATAGCGATAATAAGAGGACAATACTAGCGGGTGACGAGGAGGCACCGAAGATCCCGAGATCACCTCCGTGAGCGTGAGATACGCTCGCTGCAATTCTCTATCAGTCTGCACATAGATTAACCGCCAGTTGTCTCGGGGAGTCCTAAGACTACCGCTTTCTGCCATAGATGCGATACCCTCGTTGAGCCACTCTGGAATATCTGGTCCGTCGACGGAGATCATCTGATGCACAAGTTCGTGGGCGAACGTCCCAATACCAGATTGGTACCAGAACGTTATGCTATTGTCGTACTCATTGAAGTAGCCGAACTTCTTTCCAACAGGAACAAGACTGATGTGTTGTCCAACCATAGCGAAGAACCGATAGCCAGCCGGGCTGTATTCCGAATTCACGATGTAGACAGGTACAACATCGGCTCGCTGTATACTGCGCCCGAAGATCTTTTCGAAATCTCGCTGCGTCTGGGCAATAGTTGCTTCAACGTTGTCAACAATACGCATCGTCTGTTCGCGAGGAGGGAACTCGACGTTACGCGCCCGTACGTCTCTCTCACGTCGTTGTGCCGAGGTAGAAAGACTAGCAGCATTGACTTCTCTCTTGAACGACTTCTCGTCTTTGACAATGCAAATCGCAAAGGCATCCTTTAGGAGAACAGCCTCAAAAGGGGCAATGTCTCGAGAAATGTCCGAGAACCTTCGAGCACTATCAACTGGCACTTGCCGACGTACTAATGCAGCGATCTGCTCATCGGTATATGCAACCGGTTGAACAACTTCCTCGCCAACATCAAACATGAAGTCACTCTTACCCTGGAAACTCAGTGTAAGTGAACTTTGCTCGCGACGAGATCCGGCCTTATCGAGTGATGTAGCAATTCTGGTAGCGAGGTCAAAGTACGTTCGCTTTGCGTCGAACCGCATCGTGCGCGCCGTTGGCGATACGACACAATTCTGGAAGTAGGTTCGTGCAGCGTCGTATCGATTGAGTTGTAGACTGTAAAAGCCCAAGTTGTAGTTGCACTGCACAAAGTCAGGAGAGGCAACAGTTGGATTCTTGGTTGTGTAGCACCCCATCCATCCTTGATAGCAGAGCAGAGCACTTTTGCGCATTGCCGCCTGCGACCGAATCGATCGTGCCTTTCGAAACTCATCAACTGCAAAACGAACATCATCGCACTGACTTCGAACATTCGAAATAGTCGAATAGAGCAGTATAACGCAGATGAAAAAGTGGTCTGTTATACGTCGCACTATGGCGCAGTTGGATCTGGTGAAACGGAATTCGTATCAAGCAAATCGTCTGCTGTACCAATGCCGTGATGTATCGTTGGTCCTGTAGCAGAACTCATGCGTTGCGTGTATGAGATATCGTGAGTTGCACAGACAATTACAATGATCGTTGCGCACAAGATCACAAATAGTCCGGGCGAAAGTCGTGCAATAGACACCTTAGTTGTTGCTTTCTCCATTGCCACGTCAACGCTACCTTGGGCCTGAAGTAAAAACAAGCCAAATCCAACGAACAGCATCGACATTGCGATGAAGATCGCTGTAGAAAGCAAGAGCATTTTGCGCTCTGCGGAGAACGCAACCATATTCTCGGGCGATACTATGGTGGCCATTGATTGACCGCTTATCGCCAACGGTGACATCGAGGAAAAGTAGAACAAATACAGCGCCGAAAGGGAAAGCGACAAGAAGGCGAGCGCGATTGCTGCCTTGTATCCCCACGCGAGGAAGTTCGATGCACGGTCGGATGTACTCATCGAACCAAACTACGAAAAAACTCAATCAACACCTAACCAAGTACCTCGTGGCGAGCAATCTCGACAGCGCACACTCTATTCCACAAGCAATGACGATGAATCTGGTAGTGTTAGATCGCTTATGGTGACGGGGTGACATCATCGTCAGATCGCTTATGGCGACGTGGTGACGGGGTGACATCCATCCCACCTTGCTTGCGCGCTACTCAGGCGCAACGTGCAGGGTGGTAGATGAGGTTTATCTGACGCCCGTCTATTCCGATGTTACCGCCAATGCCAAAGGATACGGCACACGGAAAAATCCAATCAGGGGAAAATACTGGGTATTAACATGCTTGAGTAGCATTACCTGCAGCGGTTCAGTGGCCTGTAAGGTGCCAATTCCAATTGCGGTTCCACTCTGTACGTCGCCTCCCAAATACAGTAGGCCAAAGGCACCAACCTGACCACGAAAGAACACCAAGTCGCCGGGCAGGGGGGCGTCGACCCTAGTGCAGACACGCATTAGAGCATCGCTCATGCGCTCGTTTGGCTTCGGCGTTACCTTGACGCCGCTGCGTTCAAGCACATATGACAAGAATCGTGGCGAGTCGAATCCAGCATCAGGCCTCGATGATCCCATCGCAAACGGGATGTCCTTCCATGCTAACAAGACTGCCGCCAACATTGCTTGACGCCGCGCTCCATGCGTCGTGTCGATAGCCGTTTGAACATGCATCCAATCCACGTCAGGGTCGATGAGTCGCACTTTACTATCGTCGACGATAGTCGACAAAAACGTCAATAGACCATGCTGCATGAGTCGCAGCTCTTCAACTTCAGATTGAAGCTTCAACCAGCGCTTGCTTTCGAGTTCAAGTGTGTCCGACACTGCATCAAGCATTGCCTGCTTGAATTCGATTTGCTCTTCGACCGAGGCGATACGGAACGCCGAGTAGATAAGCGAGGCAAACACTAACACGGCACCGATAGCGGATACACGCGCAGCGCGCCTTGACGCTTGGGCAATGCTCTCATCGGTAGGCTTCATTGAGAGCCGCCTTTCACGTCCGCATCGGATGGCAACAGGCGCTTCATGGCCTCGTTCCACATCACAAGCAACCGTCCAGCTGTGTACGTGATGAGTCCACCCGAGCCAAACATCAACGACAGCTCGGCCGTACCGGCCTTATTGCGAAGCATTAACGATAACGCACTCGCTACGAGCATGACTAACGATACGATCGTTGCCGTCAGATATACCGTACGCTCTGTCCTAAACAACTTCGTTAGTCGTTCGACTGCCTCTAATCTCTCGGCTAGATTGTTGTCCATCAGAATGTTATTCAGTCAAGGAGGAACACGGTCTCTGGTTTGGCCGAAACTACAAAACCATCAGACAATGCAGCCCCTCCCCCTAGCTCTGACTATCGTGCCGTGCTGACACTACCGTCAGTTCGACTAGCGTAACGGGCGCGATGTCGTGGTTCGAAAGGACAGAGACTCTAAAGCCCTGCCTCTGGCATTACCTTTACTCCTGCGCGCGCCATGCGTGTAGACGGAGACGATAGAGGTGGGGCCGCCTCTCCCTCCCTGGGGTGTCACCCCGGACTATCAGCGTTGAGGCGCCGTCACCACGTCACCCCGTCACAACGTCACCATTGACGTACTGAGAGAATGTCACCACGTCACCATTGACGTACCGAGAGGACGTCACCATAGGCGATCAGACGACTACCTGCCCTTCCCCCATTTCGATGATGCGGCCCGACCGACGCGCGAAGTCTTGGTCGTGCGTAACAATAAGCAACGTTTGCTGAAAGTCACGCATTAATCCACTAAATATCTCAAACACGGCATCGGCATTGCGCTTGTCGAGATTCCCAGTCGGTTCGTCTCCCATAATAATTAAAGGGTCGTTGATAAGCGCACGCGCTATCGCTACGCGCTGCTTCTCGCCGCCCGATAGTTGACTCGCACGCTTGGCCGCCTTGTCGGCCATGCCCAGGATGTCTAACTTATACATGGCGCGTTCGCGGACTTCCCTATCGCTGTACTCGCCGAGCTTTAAGCCGGGGAGCATGACATTTTTAAGGACACTGAAGTCGTTGAGCAAATAGTGAAACTGAAATACAAATCCTATTTTCTTGTTGCGCACAGCCGCAAGCTGCACTTCGCTTAAACCACGCATGGAACGTCCGTCGATAACGACGTCGCCACTGTAGTCGGTATCCATGGTAGACAAAACATAGAGCAGCGTGCTCTTGCCACAGCCAGACCGTCCAACGAGCGAGACAAACTCGCCGCGGTTAATCGTGAACGACACACCCTTGAGTACGTCGATGGTGACGGGATCGTGAAACTGCTTGCTGATATTATTCGCTTGGAGAACCGGTATGCTCACGCTATTTCCCCCGTATGATAACAACAGGGTCAACACGACTTGCCTTACGCGCGGGTAACCACCCCGCCGCATAGGTGGTTACGATGCTGAATGCCATGGCAATGGCATAATATGCCGGATTGTACGACACCGGAAAGGTGGTAATCGTTGGTAGGGCCGCCGTTTCGAACGGTAGGTTGTCGATGCCCCATGACAATAAGAGCCCAGCTACGAGGCCACCCACGCAGCCGGCGATACCAATGGTGATGGAGATGAGGAGGAAGATGCTCTTGACGTCGGACCCCGAAAACCCGGTGGCTTTGAGGATGGCAATGGCGTCCATTTTTTCGTAGATCATCATGTTGAGGATGTTGTAAATACCAAAGCCCGCAACGATGAGGAGTGTGATGCCAACAGCGTAGGAAATAAGCGAACGTACCGACGAGCCCGTTTCGAACTGGGCATTGGCCGTTTGAATGTCCTCGGCCGTTACTCGAAACAGCGATGCATACCAGGCGGCCTTACCGGGTGCCTTGTTGATGTCGTGCAGCTTGATGTTGAGGTCGGTAATGTAGCTGGCATTCTGCCCTAACAGCTTCTGTACGGTTGCAAGCGAAGCATAACACAGCGTGCGGTCGAGGTCGGCAAGGCCCGATTGATACAGCCCGACAACCTTGAGCGGAAACTGTTCGCCCTGTGCTGTGGCAATACTCACAACGTCGCCGATATTCACAAATAATTTCTCGGCTAGTGGCTTACCGAGTATAACGCTGTTGGGCACAATCTTCACATCACGCGGATTACCTGCCACGACGTAGTCGGCAAACCGATACAGCTGCAACTCTGCATCAACATCGACACCATACATCATTCCCGTGAGTTCTACGGGCCCATCGGTAATAATGACTGGAGCCGTGATTTTGGGAGCATAACCCAAAACGTCGGGATCGGCAGTGACGGCTTCGATGACCTTTGCTACGGAATAGATTTCTTTTCGACCGTTGACGGGCTTTACCGAGTTAATAAAGTGATAGGCACCGCGATGTTCTGCAGCCAGAGCCACTGGCTGTGCGGGATTCGGCTCGATTTCGTTGTACAGGCGCACATGTGCTGTACGGTTGGTAATCAGGCCATCGAGCATGTCGTTTAAGCCATTCATGAAGCCCAGTAACGTAACGAACATCGCTACGCCGAACGTGACGCCCACGGCTGCTACGATGGTCTGCCGCAGTCGCGCGCGCAGGAGCGTCGTGGCAATGTCAACCAGGATCTTACCCTTCATTGCTATGGCCGCACGAGGGCGTCGGTGCTTCGTAGGCCACGGACGATTTCGATGGTTTGGTAATCGCGGATGCCGAGTTCGACCTTCTTAAGCGTGCCGTCGGCTAGCTTGACATGACCATCCTTCGTAACGTAGTCACGAGGGACAATCATCGCCTTCTCCTTGGTCTGCAGTACGATATTCGCTTCGGCGGTAAGATTGGCGTATAGGCGCTGCGGGGCGCGCTGGAATCGCGCTTCGACGGTAAACGACTTCGTGCGGGCATTCATCATGGGATGAACCTTGGTGACTGTTGCCGTAAACACGCTGTCGCGGTAACTGTCCAGCGTAACAAAGACCTGCTGGCCAACACGAATCGAGGCAATGTCGGACTCGTCGACTTGCAGTTCGATCACGAAGATGCTATCGGATCCCAACACGGCAATCGGCGTCTGCGGGTTCACGGCTTCGCCGGCGTTACGCAGGACAGAGAAGACACGTCCTGCGATGGCAGACGTTACCACGAGGTCGCGCAGCGCTACATCCGAGATACCCTGTTGGACCTTGGCTTGACGCGCCGAAAAGCGTATCTGTTTTTCGAGTTGGGCAAGGCGTTGCACAGCGCTCTCGTGCGAGGCGCGCGCGCTGGCTGCGGCCAGCTCGCGCTGTTCGAGTTCGATCTTGCTTCCCACGCCTTGGGCAAGCAATCGCCGCTGGCGTGCAGCCATTAGCGAATCGTCTGCACGCTTCAGCGCTGCCACTTGCACGGCTGTCTTCAACTCGGCAAGGCGTTCGGTGTTGTTCGCAACAGAGGCGAACTCGGCAGCCAATCTGGCATTATCTCGCGACAGTCCAGTGGCATCGTTTGTGATCTCGGCAATCGGTTGCCCAACCGTCACGCTATCACCTTCGGCAACCAAGAAACGTCGTAACGTGCCCGAAGCAACGGGATATACCTGGTACTGCGTGCTGCTAACGACAACGCCCGAGGCATAGACCGACTGTGTAATGCTGCGTTCTTCGGGATAGAGGTGGTCGTTCTGTTCTGAACAGGCCACGAATGTTAGAACCACGGCTACGGCTAGATAGAGCGCTTTCATAAGGTGCAAGTTACGAGGAAGGGAGGTGCTATATCTCCAACTTGCTCTCCCACTATTCTCTCCATGGCAATCTCGACAGCAAGTGCCTCGATCAACTCGTTCATTCAATGGCGAATACACGCTATTTCCAACCTCCTCCCAATGCTCGATACAAGGCAACACTCGCCTTCATCTGGAGCAATCTTGTTTCGACAAACTCTAGCCGTGCCTCTAACGCATCACGTTGAGTAAGAAGCACTTCCATATAGTCGGCCCGTGCCGACAAAAATAGGTTTGTCGCCACGTCAATACTCGCAAGGAGC
>JALHPC010000038.1 GCA_022842685.1 Candidatus Kapaibacterium sp. | reverse complement strand
AGCAACCATGAACGAAGGCGAGTTAACGGTCGACGTTTCCCATGTGGCTACCGGCAGCTACGTACTTACAGTTCAAACGGCCGCGGGCCGCCGAACATATCCGGTTATGGTTGTGCGCTAAGGCTTAGGCCGAAGGTGCAGAGCGCTTCGAGCGCTTCTCGTCTGCAATATCAAGAAGTGGTGGGGCGGCATGCTCCACCACTTCTTTCGTTATGGTGCAGGATGTAACCGACGTCTTGTCTGGCAGCGAGAACATGATAGGATTCATGATCTCCTCCATAACGCCGCGAAGCGCACGGGCGCCCGTCTTGCGCTTGTTAGCGCGGTGGACGATTGCCAGCAAGGCGTCGTCGGTAAACTCTAGTTGAATCCCCTCCAACAGGAGCAACTTCTTGTATTGCTTCGTGATGGCATTCCTTGGATTCTTCAGAATGTCGAGCATGGCTTCGTCGCTAAGTGGCGCCAACGAGGCAACCACTGGAAGGCGGCCGATAAACTCAGGAATGAAGCCAAAGCGCATCAGGTCTTCGGGTTCTACCTGCGAGACAAGCTCGGGTGTTGCTTCGACAACCTCGCCGGTAGACGCCATGAAGCCCATGGTGGTAGAGCGCTTGCGGCGAGCGATGATTTTTTCGAGTCCTTCAAAGGCACCGCCGCAGATGAACAGGATGTTCTTCGTGTTTACGTACATCAGCGGCTGCTCGGGATGCTTTCGGCCGCCCTTGGGCGGAATGCCGGCAACGGTACCTTCGAGCAACTTAAGGAGCCCTTGCTGAACGCCTTCGCCGCTAACGTCGCGGGTGATGCTTGCCGAGTCGCTCTTGCGCGTAATCTTATCGATTTCGTCGAGGTAGATAATCCCGCGCTCGGCACGTTCAACATTGTAGTCTGCTGCTTGCAGCAGGTTCACGATGATCGACTCTACGTCGTCGCCAACGTAGCCAGCTTCCGTAAGTGTGGTAGCGTCGGCTATGGCAAACGGTACGTCAAGAATACGGGCCAGCGTTTGCGCCAACAACGTCTTGCCAGTACCCGTTGGGCCTAACAGCAGGATGTTGCTCTTTTCGATTTCGACGTCGTCGAACGGACTAACGAGCGACTGCGCCTGGATGCGCTTGTAGTGGTTATATACGGCAACCGAAAGCACTTCCTTGGGCTTCGTTTGGCCGATAACGTACTGATTGAGTTGTTGCTTGATTTCGGAAGGGCGCGGCAGCTTTTTGCCGTCGGCAACCGTTGTGGGCACGGTCGTGTTCTTGCGCAGGATTTCGACGGAGTTCTGCACACAAATGTCGCAGATGTAGACACCCTTGCCGGCAATCAAGCTTGTGACTTCGCGCGAACTGCGGCCGCAAAAGGAGCAGTGCAGTTCTTCGGGGTGCATCGTATCGGTACTCATAGGCGGTCGTCGAAATCGGCGTTGACGGAAAGGTGCCGCTCGTTAGGCAGCGGGCGCCTGCGGCGTGCGCTCAAGGATGGTATCGATGAGACCATAGTCGAGGGCTTCCTGAGGCGTCATGTAATTGTCGCGGTCGGCGTCCTTCTTAATCGTCTCGTAGTCGCGCCCTGTGTGTGTCGATATGATGTTATACAGCATGTCGCGTGTAGACAGCATAAACTTCGTGTAGATCTCGATGTCGGAGGCTTGGCCTTGGGTACCGCCTAAGGGTTGATGCATCATGATGCGCGAGTGTGGCAACGCGAAGCGCTTGCCTTTGGCGCCGGCGCAAAGCAGCACCTGTGCCATCGAGGCAGCAAGGCCCACACAAATCGTTGACACATCGGGCTTGACAAACTGCATCGTATCGTAAATCGCCATCCCGGCTGTAACGCTGCCCCCTGGCGAATTGATGTAGAGGGAGATGTCTTTGGATGGATCTTCGGACTGAAGGAAGAGCAACTGAGCGATAACCAAGCTTGCGGTTAGGTCGTCGATTGGTGTGCCGATAAAAATGATTCGCTCCTTGAGCAGGCGCGAGTAGATATCGTAGGCGCGTTCACCACGACTGGTTTGCTCTACGACCATTGGGACAAGTTGGTTGACCATAGCGATGTGGATAGTGTGAGAGTGGAACGGTATTACTCTACAGGAACGCTAACGTCGTTAAAAATTGCGTAGTCAATCAACGTGTCCATGGCCTTGTTGGCAAGAATCTGGCGTTCGGCCTGACGATTGGCATTGAGCACCATACGGAACTGATCGACGGTAACGTTATACTGGGCAGCCATTGGCTCCAGGTCGGCATCTTCTACAACTAGGCCTTCGGCGTCGATGATACGGTCGCGGATAAGCTCCCAGCGCACGATGCGCTCAGCATGCGGCTTTAGTTGGTCTTCAAGATCGTGTGCTGTGACCTTCTCGATGCCTGGGGAATTCTTGTTGCGCTCGCGGAAATCGTCGAACAGACTATGGACCACCTGATGGACGAGCGAATGTGGCGGCTCGAAGGAGTGGCGTTCGATAAGCTTGCTTACGATTTGTTCTTCGACCGACTGGCGAATGCTACGTGTGAAGTAGTCTTGAATCTGGCGCTCAATGTCGGCCCGAAGCTCTTCGGTTGTCGTAAAGCGCCCACCCGTAATCTTCTCGGCAAGCTCGTTGGTGAACTCTGCCGGAACAACTTGGTTGATGTCGGTAACCGTAACGAGGAAGCTTGGGGGGACGTCGTTTTCGTTCTGCGTTTCTGCGACGTATGTAAACGTGTCGCCAATCTTGGTGTTCGTCAACGAGTTACGCAGGTGCATGTCTACGTCGTCGTCGTCAAGGAAGACGCGGTCTTCGCGTGGCTCTTTGCCGATGATGGGCATGCCCGATTCACGATCCAATTCGGTAAACGTAATCGTGGCGATAAACATCGTGTCGGTAATCTGCTCGGCTGGCTCGAACGTTGCGTTTTGCAGGCAGATCCTTGCGATCTCTTCTTCGACGTCGGAATCGGCGACCTCGCGGACGGGTCGGTCGATGACGAGTCCGCGGTAGCCTTCGAGTTCGAACTCGGGCAACACTTCGTAGCGGACAGTAAACGACACACCATCGGCAGATTTCTGGATGTCGGTAAGCGCTGGCGAGCCAATCACATTGGCATTGGTATCGCGAACAAAGGCGCGAAACTCGTCGTCGGCAATCGTCTCTAGCGACTCAGCTTCAATCGATCGGCCGAACTGCTTTTTGATCATCGCCAGAGGGACCTTGCCCTTCCGGAAGCCCTTTAGCTCTATGGTTGCTTGAGCTCGTTGGTAGGCCTGATCGAAGTGAGGTTGGAGTTCGGCGTTGGTAAGGGAGATAAGAACTTCGCGGCTGTTGCCGTCGAGTTCACGAACGGTGCGTTCCAAAGAAAGGTCTCCGAGTGGGTACGGTATAGAAGGTCGATAAATCGAGTGCGGAAGGAGAGACTCGAACTCACACAGGTTGCCCCGCCAGATCCTAAGTCTGGTGCGTCTACCAATTTCGCCACTTCCGCAGGAACGCGCAATATACGAAATTGCGCTGCTTTGCAGCACTACGCTTCACATTACGCCGCCTGCGGCGGCAGTACGCGTTGTACTAATGCAACGCTTGCCCTCGCGTTTCGCGTGCAGCAAGCAGTGTAACAAGGCCAACGAGATAGGCCGCAGTAAACGCAAGTATTGCCCGGTCGTATCCTCCCAGCGATGCAACCAATACTCCCACAAAAAACACCGTCACGGTGGTAATCAAGCGTCCGGCATTGAAACACAACCCCACGGCCAGGCCCCGCACCATCGTTGGAAACAGCTCGGGTAGGTATCCAGTTAGCACGCCCTGATTGTAGCCAATGAAGAACGACAGCATAAACGTGAGCACCCACAACATCGGCCCTGGCTGCATGGATGCTGTAAACACGAGCCACGACACTATGGCCGCACCAACGTAGCCCGCAGCCGCTGCTGGTCGCCTGCCCCAGCGGTTACTCGCACCGCCGCTTACGATGCCCCCTACCACAGCCCCCAATCCTAAGAGCGCAATGGTGAATGCACGGTTGGATTTGGCGTCGGCCGGAAGCGATATACTGCTCACCCATGCCGGCATCCACGTGTAGGCAGCCCATAACCCTACAAGCATGCTGCCAAAAAGCAAGATACCAACGAGTACGTCGCGCCGGTGGTGCTCTAGGTGATTCGGTGCCGATTTGCTGTCCTCTGCACTCCGGTGGCGCTTCCAAAGGTCCGACTCTTTCACCACCACGGCTGCCACGGCTGCTAGCACGACACTGCTTGAACCCATAAAGAACGCTGTCTGCACGCCTTCAACTGCCGCATGGATAGCCCCTACCACCACAAAGCCCATTGGAAAGGCATTGATAAGGATGCCCACGACACGCGCCCGATTGCCAACTACCCACGCCTCGCTAACCATTACGGCCGTTACCAACAATATCCCCCCTGCTCCGGCACCGGTGATCATCCTGCTAATGAGGAAAGGGGGCATCGACGACGCCAAGGCGGTAATGGCCATGCCGGCACTGCAGGCAACAATCGACACAATGAAGGCGGCCTTGCGGCCTAAACGGTCGCCAGCAGCCCCAAGCGCAATGCCGCCCAACGTCCACCCCAGCAAAAACGACGCCCCACCCCACGAGCCCACGTGTGCAATTGCTTCGGGCGTGGCCTGACCAAATAGTCTGGCAGCTATGGCAGGCAGATACACGCTAAACAACGTGGCCGAAATGCCAGCACAGACGGTAGCCGTCCACGACAGCAGGTATAAAATGGCGCGATGCGACATGGACATGCAGGGTAGTAATGTGAAGCGCGAAGATACAGCCACGTGAGCTGTTCGGCACTTCCCTGCTATCTTCGCGGCGCATAACAGAATCGGTTGGTGCTGCGCCATGCGCATGACACCATGAAAAGGGAAGCGGGTGAAAATCCCGCACGGTTGCGCCGCCGTAACGGCAGACGAATCGTCCACGGTAACGCTCGCACAGCGAGGTTAACAGTCACTGCATCGCACGATGTGGGAAGACGGACGAAGAGGATGACGCCGAAGTCGGAAGACCTGCCGAAGCTGTTCATCGAACGCGGTTTGATGCACCGCACCACTGCGCCAACAGTGGTTCGATGGAGTCGTGCGGAGCAATCCGAACGGACCATCGTTTATTCATGATGGCCGTCCGGCAACGGCCATGGACTTTCTTTGGAGCCGTTATGCTCACCCCTAAACACCTTTGCACGCTTGCGTGCTACGCCCTGATGTGCGCTACTACGACGCACGCACAGGAACTTCCGTTATGGCTGGTGCCAACACCGCCAGCCCCAGCTACGCTGTTGCCCTGGATGGGCAACGTTCACGTGCTTACAAGCCAGGTTGACGCCGATTTTAACGGCGTTCAAGATGAAGGCGATGTGCCCGCACAGTGGATAGCCGTGGATGCCACTACCCGCGAGCGCGTTATGGCACGAACCCTACCGTGGGGCAGCAACTATGTTAACCGCTCGGCCATGGCTGCTGGAAGTTTGTTTACTCACCATGGCGACACGCTCGTGCAGTATGACATAGCAACAGGCGACGTACGCACTGTTGCCGTTACAGGCGCCGTGAGTGTTGCCGTCAATACCAATGCGGCCTTTGCAGCCGCCGCTGTACGCCCATCGTTTACCGACCCCGGCAAGGTACTGCTTATCGACATCTCTTCGGGAGAAATCAAGGGCGAATATCCCGTAGGCATTAACCCCGGTGCTCTGTACATCGAGTTCGGTGCCAACGCCATGAACAAGGACATCTTCCGCATCGTTGTTGTGTGCGAAGGTCTGTTTGGCCAACCGTCGTCGCAACTGAATATCGTCACCATCGACGCATCGGACTATACAGCCACAGAGCAAATCGTAGAGTTAGGCGACACTGGAAACGGCCTGTTTGTGATCGACCAATCGCAGCGCCCGCAGGAAGAGCATATCGCCTTCATCACCATGAATGGCTCGCACAGCGTGGTTGCCGTCGACCTTAACGAAGGCAAGGTTGTTGGCACGTTAAACGTAGGAACCACCGGCTACGACGGCCCACGCGAATTGGCCTATCGCGATGACGGTCACACGTTTGTGTCTACGTTTGCCTCGGACGTCCGTGAGTTCAACTACGAAGGCGATCGCGTTGCTACATACCTACCCGGTGGCAAGCCCGAAGGCCTGCTGATAGTGAACGACCAGCTTTGGGTAACACGTACGTTCGTCGAGGGCGGCTTTGCCGCCGACAGCGGCGTAGCGGTGTTTGATCTCGACGACATGCCTACGTCGGTTCACGAAGAACAACGCCCGTTGCAAACCTCGGTGTGGCCGCTTCCCGCCACCACACACGTAAATGTGCGTGGCGTAGGCCAACATGCAGCCATCATATCGGCAACAGGAATGCAGTATAGTGTACCCGTGGTTGTTACGGCCGACGGCGTAGCGCGCTTCCGTGTAGAAGCCCTGCCTAACGGTGTGTATGCCGTACGCGACGGCTCGGTTGTCCACCGCTTTGTAGTTCAGCGATAATGGATAGGGCAGGCCCCTGTGCCTGCCCTATCCAGCCCGCCCCAACGTTGTAATTTGCGGCCATGATTGTGCTTCTTGCCATCATGGCCGTTGTTGTTGTGGGTGGATGCGCCTCTACCAAGACTGCATCGATTTCACCTACGGTACGCACCGTGGTGGACGTGGCACACGACCTTGTGGGAACGCGCTACTGTTCTGCCGGAACAACGCCTGACTGTTTTGACTGCAGCGGCTTTACCGGATGGGTGTTTCAGCAAGCGGGCATCACGCTGCCGCGCTCATCCGACGAGCAGTATGCAGTTGGCGAGCCCGTGGAACGAACCGCGCTTCAGTCGGGAGATCTGGTGTTCTTTCGCACAAGCGGACGCAAGATTTCGCACGTGGGCATCATGGTAAGTGCAACCGACTTCATTCACGCCAGCACCTCGCGGGGCGTAATGCAAAGCCCCTTATCTGATGGGTATTGGAGTCCGCGATACCATGGTGCTCGGCGGATACTGCCATAAAAACAGCTTCCTCGTAGTTTCGTGCATGACACTACATGCACGCCTCTGGATTTGGTCGATAGCCGCCATCATCACTACAGCTGTTCCTGCCGTGGGACAGCGGTCAATAACGTTTCATGAATCCTTCGAGCAACAGCCCCGGTACTGGAGCTGGGTGGAACCATACAATGGTGTTGAATTGTCGCGTGTATACCGTGGTGGCGGCATGGTGTGCGTGAATTTGAATGACGGTACGCGGTGGTCGTATCGGTCGATACCCACCAAAGCCGATACAGACTGGAGCACTGCCGTTACCTTTCGGTTCGACACGCTAGTGGCCGGTGGGTCTTGCGGATTGCTGATAGGCCTGCCCAACTCCTATGCGATGTTTGCAGTCAATCCATCGAAGAAAACGGCTGCTGTGTGGGTGTATAACTGGTCGTCGAAAACGTGGACAACACCAAAAGACATCAATGCTGCAAACGGCAAGGCAGTTCCTTCGCTTAAGTCGGCTGGCATCGACAACGTCATCTCTGTTCGCCGTACAGGGCGCACGGTAGCCATGATGGTAAACAATGCCCCGGTGTATTCGTGGGACGCGCCAAGTGCGTTTCCCGACGTCGTCAAGCCAATCGAGTCTATAGGCATTATCGTCTCCGATAAAGTAGCCGTCCAGTTCCGCTCCTTCGACGTCACCTTCATACCTCCAGACTTCAACTTCCTTCCAAACGCTCTGAAGGGGGCATCGAAGTCGTTTGCAGTCGAACTTCACGCCAACCAGTCGGACCGCTTCTCGGTCATCGCTCCGAATGGTCAGTCGTTATACTTCGTTCGGTCGCCCGAAGGGCGTGGCGACGACATCTACAGCGCGAGCAAGAACACCGACTCAACGTGGACCAACGTTCAGCCAATTGGCTATCCGTTGAATAACACATCGCCGAACAACGTTGTGTCGATCTCGCAGGACGACAATGAGCTCTTAGTGTTTGGCAAGTACAACGCCGACGGCTCGTGGGGTGGCACTGGCTTTAGCCGAACCAAGCGCACGACCTATGGCTGGTCGTTGCCAGCACCCATTAACATCGACGACTATCGCAATCATGCGTCGACGCGCGAAGAGTGTGTGTCGCCCGACTGGAACGTCATGATCCTATCGTGCAATCGCGACAGCACCAAATATCCCTCGAAAGATCTTCACGTGAGCTTTCGCAAGCCCGACGGATCGTATTCCGTTCCTGTGCGTTTGTCGGAACCGATTAGTTCCAGCGAAGTCGATGGCATGCCATTCATCGCTGCCGACGGTAAGACTCTGTATTTTGCCTCGGAGCGCCCTGGTTTTGGCAGTGCCGACATTTGGGTAACCAAGCGGCTTGACGATACATGGCTGCGTTGGACAGAGCCAATCAACATGGGGCCCAACGTAAACACCATGGGCTGGGATGGCTACTTTACCATCCATCCATCTGGGCGTTATGCCTACATGAATTCTACGGATGGATACCGGTCGGGCATTGTTCGTGTGTCGCTACCGCGCGACGAGGCCAGCAAGGCCTTGCTGCCCGACCCACTCGTGGTTGTTACTGGCCGCGTAACGAATGGGCGCACGGGCGAACCGATTGGAACAACCATTCGCATAGCACAGCTTAACAGCAGCAAGTCGCCAACGCAAGCCGTAAGCGAGCCCGGCAACGGCGAGTACTCGATTGTTTTGCCAGGAGGCACCGACTATGCGTTCTACGCCGAGCGCGCCGGCTTCTTTCCCGTCTCGGAAAACCTCGAGTTGAGCACCCTAGGCGCGTACTTGGAGATTCGCCGCGACCTAACGCTCTACCCTATCGAAGTGGGAAGTGTGATTCGACTGAACAATGTGTTCTTCGATACAGACAAATGGGATTTGCGAACGCAGAGCTCCGAAGAGCTCATGCGCCTAGCCGAAATGCTCAAGCAGCGCCCAACGGTCGTTATCGAAGTTGGGGGCCATACCGACGATCGCGCTAGCGATGCACACAACAAAACGCTATCGACAAACCGGGCGCAAGCCGTTGTAGCGTTTCTTTCGAAGAATGGCGTTGCACCAAGCCAAATGACGGCCGTTGGCTATGGCAAAACCAAGCCAGTAGCCACAGGCACAACCGACGAAGCACGCCAGCGCAACCGCCGTGTGGAGTTTACGGTGGTAAAGCAATAGATAGTCAGAACGCCTTTGTGTAGGGAATCGCGAGACCACGGTTCATGCTCAGGGTCTTGGCAGGATTTCCTCAAGTCGGTAGCCGTATCCTGTAACAGTAACTAGCTCCGAGAACCCAGCCAGTTTCTTACGTATCTGAGCCACGTGGACCTGCACGGTGTGATAGTCACTAGCCGCCTGAGGTCCCCACACAGATTTCACAATCTGTGCATAGGAAACGGCCTTTCCCACATGCAGACACAACGTGCGAAGGATGGCAAACTCCGTTAGGGTAAGATGAACCACGTGGCCATCATAGCGAACGTTGTGTCGAGCAACGTCTACCGCAAGGCGGCCAGTGCAGTACACTACGCCTTGGGCTGATGATGTTCTTCGTCGTGTTACTGCACCAATTCGAGCGATTAACTCTGTCATACAGAATGGCTTCGTAACAAAGTCATCTGCACCAGCGTTCAGCAACGCAACCTTTTCAGCGTCGCCATCAATCGCAGTGAGTACGATTACCGGCACATCCGACCATGATCGCAACTCCGAAAGTACGGTTACCCCCGATCCGTCTGGAAGGCCTAGGTCCAGCAGTATACAGTCCGGTCGCGCAAGTACACTTTCTGCCAAACCCGTGCGCACACCATCGGCCTGGCGCACCGAATAGCCGGCAGCCGTAAGAGCGATGGTCATCATCCTTCGCAGCGGAGGTTCATCATCAATAATGAGAATCGTCATTTAATCAGCGTGTGGTCTGTGGTCTGTGGTCTGTGGTCTGTGGTATGCGCAATTCCACCACGGCTCCGCCAGTAACGGCGTTTCGAATTGTCAGACTGCCCATGTGAGCCTCAACAAAACTAGCAGCAAGAAGAAGACCGAGTCCTACTCCATTCGAATCTCGGTCTCGGTGAAAAGCCTCAATCTGCTTGCCCACCATCGCAGGAGGAAATCCAGGCCCATCATCACTGATTGTGATCGTTACCATGTCATTTAGTAACACGGCCACAACCGTTACCACACGGCGCGCGTGGCGCAGCGCATTCGAAAGCACATTTCCAAGCACACGGATTACTAGCTCGGCATCAACCGAGAAGCTGATGTCGTCTTCCACCGCTTGCACATCTACGACAAGTGCAATCGCGCCGGGAATCGTGAGACGGCTACTCGCTTCCTTTAGAACAGCCTGAAGTGACTGTTGGGTTGGTCGTACAGTTATCGTACCCTCCCTGAGCCGAGACAGATCAAGAAGGTCTGAAACGACGAGATTCAAATCGCGCGCGGCACGTTCTATGTCCTCTAGCAGCGTTTTCTGATCTTCTGCTGTGAGCGTCATCGACCTTACCGTCGACGTCGAGCCAACAATGCGAGCCAACGGCGTACGCAGTTCGTGACTGATAGCGTTCAAGAGATTTGTCGACGACTGTGCAACACGCCGCGTAAGCTCTGACTCCTTCTGTGCAGACTGAAGTTCGAGACGGTAAAGGGCTGCTGCTAGCGTTACAGCCATACGCGATATAAAATCAGCATCTTCTTCGGCGATTGGCCGATTTCCTTCGCGCTTCACAAGAATGGCTGCTCGAGTCTCATCCGTGTGCCGAGACGGATAGCAGCTTGCCTGCTGTGTCGACATCGTGTTTGTGCCTCGTCCTGCAACCTTACCCGACTGCAAAACCCATGCAGCCAACTCCAGCTCGTTGCTATCAGGGCGCCATTGGTTGCCCTCGGGAAGAACAACCCCGGATGCATCATCTGGTTGCACGACGGCCACAGACGCCTCTACAAGCTCGGCTGCAAATGTGACCGTAAGAAACACGAGGTCGGCAATACTGGTGCTTGAAGACGTTAACGAAGCGTAATGATAAAGTGCTTCAGAGCGTCGCTCGCGGCGGGTTAACTGACGTTCACGCGCGCGAATCCACGTGGTTTTAAGTGAAGCAATGCTACTTCCAACAAAGAAAGCAAGAAAAAGCAAGCCATCCTCGACCGTTTCGATGGACACAGTAAATCGTGGCGGAATAAAGAGGACGTTCCAGATCATCGCGGAGGTACACGCTATGGTAAGTGCAACACTTCGCGAAACATACCAAGAGATTGTTAGCGAGAAGATGAGCAGTCCTGCACCCACGGCACGGTATCCTATTGTACCCTCAACAAGGAACAGGGCGACCGATACCAGGGCTAGCAGCGCCAAGCTTATCAACCATTCCATGTAGTTGACACGAGCTTCCATCCGTATTGCAGGTATGCGTTTAGAACCCGTTCTGGTATCCGTTCGCACAACAACAATTGCAGCATAAAGATCAGCCTGCACAAGCTGAGACAACAAATGCGGCACCGCAGCAGCTGATCTTCCAATCACAATGTCTGTAGCAGCCATACGATGAGCCGTTTCAACCAGCCCATCAACCACACTTGGGGCATCGACTGTTCGAAAGGTACCCGAGAGCTCGTGAACCGTGTGGGCAAGAGATAACAAGACCTCTTCTTCTTCATCTGTCCAGCCCGTCACTGGGCGCACAACAATAGCCGTCCAGACACCATGGCGCTCTGCCGCTAGGGTTCGGGCTTCCAGTATTAACCGCTGGGCCATGTCGCCTGGGCGTACGGCCACGAGAATACGTGGCTTTCCACGACGAATCCCTGACTGCCGAACAGAAGCCACATCTGCATCAACACGATTGGCAACCATTCGAAGAGATAGCTCGCGAAGCAGTCGCAACGTGTCAAGTGTAAAGAACTCCTGAGCAGCACGTCTTCCGCGCTCTCTGCCGTAGACGTGGCCATCGAGTAGTCGCTTACGGAGGCTTTCGGGAGAAAGATCAACCAGCTGCACCGCAGTGGCGCTATCCAACATTGCATCAGGCACACGCTCATGAATGCGGATACCAGTGGCAGTTTCGACACTCTCGGCAACACTTTCAAAGTGTTGAATATTGACCGTAGACCAGACCTCGTAGCCAGCTGAGAGGAGCTCCTGAACATCCTGCCAGCGCTTATTGTGCCGTGAACCCGGCGCGTTACGATGAGCTAGTTCATCAACAAGAATGATATCGGCGCCGCATGTGAGGGCAGCACCTAAGTCCATTTCTTCAACGTGATGCCCTTCAACGGTGAGGATGGCTGACGAAAGCCGAGGAATACCATGCGTCCGAATCTCGGTATACTCTCGACCGTGAGTCTCAATGACGGCAGCAACAACCCGACGTCCGTCGGCTAGTGCGCGATGCGCTTCTTCCAACATGGCGCACGTCTTGCCAACACCTGCCGCCATTCCAATGAACAGGCGCAGAGATGATTCGTCTACCATTACGGCAATCTACAATCCAGCGAAGCATTCATAGAGGCTACATGCACGGCCGAGTCACCCGCGAAACGATTGGGCGCAACACTTGTGTTCTCGTCAATAATGGCAAAGACGATGTGTGCGGCTGATGCCGGCAAGGAACGTGCCTTGAGAATCCGAGGCACCTGTTGACGTGCCGCCATAGGTGATACATGAGGGTCGAGACCAGAGGCCGACGACGTGACCAAATCGGCGGCCACGGATCGTGGTTCAAGGCCAAGCGACAACCCCAGGGTTGCTGCTCGCGCTCGAACACTGTCACGATACTTCTCCGACGTCGGCGCCAGATTCGTTGCATACGATGGAATGGCCGAGTAGCCGCTCGCTGAAGGTCGGCTGTTGAAGTATGCAGGATTGCTCCAATCAACCCCAACAAAGTAGCTGCCCTTGCGACCGTCAGCAAATTCAATTGGACTGCCTTGAGCATGCCAAGGCGCAATGCCGTGGCCAACTGCGGAAACAAGCAGGGTGTACATCAGGCCGGTTACGAGGGTTGACCACAAGGCCAAACGAACTGCCGGCAAAAGATTGGTGTGGATAGACATTGTAGCGTGCTCTCGAAGGATTACAGTGTTACGGCAAGACAAGTATTCAGCATCACATCCGATGACCGATCGCCGTACCTCGACGGGAACACCGAATCGTTGGAATGAAGATAGCGGACTTCGGTTCGCCATCCGACAGCAGTGCTCAAGCGATAGTCAACATTAACACTGCCGCTTGCCGTCTTGAATCCGATTGCTCGCCCAGTCGCAAAGAGCACGCCATCCGGATCGTAGGCATATTCACCACGAAGCCCTAAAGTCAAGTTGTCGGCCAGATTTTGTTGCACTTGAATACCACCATAGAGCATGGTACTGTTATCACTTGCAGCAGTTGGTTGAACCGTTGCGTCGAACAACAGTGCTACTCGCGCTGCCTTCGACAAACTAGCAGCGAGCGTCATGTTCGAATGTGCTCGAATGGCAGTTGTCTGGCCTCGTGGCGCTTCGTTACCCACGTACGTGTTCCACATCAGAGTGACGTCCGATGTAAGAGGCAGCGACAGAGCCGTCCCGATTGCGGGATCGTCGTTTACATCTACAATCTGCTGCCATCCCTGCATAACAATTACTGCAACGTGCAGTCCCGACTCTCCGGTATAGCCCAACTTCACTCCCATCTCGTAGTATGGCGTATAGTCTGCAATCAACGACCGCGTGAGTGTAATGTTCGCCGCAGGTCGTGCCGACTCGTATCCAATATGCGACGGTATAATGCCTGCATCAACCCAGATATCGTTTCCCAGCGCTACACCTATCGAGGCTTCTCCAATCATTCTCCACGCAGCATCGGCATTGACGTAGTTTACCTGTGTGAAGGTACCTTCTTGAAGAGCCAGACGCCCACGCATTGTGGAATCACGATACTGTGCTCCTACGGTCAGCAGGTTAACCGACAAGGTATTCGTTCGCCACGGCTGCGTTGACCATCGGCGCTCGGTATTTTCTGGTTTAGTTTGTGAATACGACGCCCACACATCTGCATAGGCATCAAAAACAATCTGAGCTCGTGATGCCGAACACGCACACAGCAAGCTGACGGTTACCGTTAGTATTTTTAGGGTTTTCATGGTGAGGGTTTTCATCATGATTTCTTAGAGAAGTGATATTAACATATCAATCAACTTAATCGACGGGAAAGGGGCTACGATACCACCGAGGCCATAGATCAAGAGGTTCTTTCTGAGCATCTGCTCGGGACGGCGGCCTTTGTCGCGGTTGCCGCGAAGTGCCAAGGGCAGTAGCAGGCCTATCACAATGGCGTTAAAAATTACAGCAGACAGAATTGCACTTTCGGGTGTCTGCAGTTGCAAAACGTTCAGCGCTTCCGTTATTGATGTTGGCAACAAGGTCGGCCACATTGACGCGAACATCGCAGGCAGAATGGCTACGTACTTGGAGACGTCGTTGGCAATACTAAAGGTCGTTAACGCTCCGCGCGTTCGCAGTAGCTCCTTGCCAACATCAACAACGTCAAGGATCTTCGTTGGGTCATTGTCGAGATCGATCATGGTTGCCGCTTCACGAGCGGCTTGCGTGCCAGACACCATTGCAATACCGACATCGGCCTGAGCTAAGGCAGGTGCGTCGTTTGTTCCGTCGCCAATCATGGCAACTAGATTACCTCGGACCTGTTCAAAGCGAATGCGCTCAAGTTTGTCTTCGGGCCTTGCCTGTGCGATGTATTCGTCGACTCCTGCTTCTGCGGCAATCGTGGCTGCTGTTAGTGGATTATCGCCCGTGATCATGACTGTTCGAATTCCGTATTGGCGCATTCTTTCGAATCGATCGCGGATACCAGGCTTAACGATATCGCGAAGCTCCACAAGACCAACACTGAGGTCGTCTACCGAGATTAGCAGAGGGGTCGAACCCTTGCGTGCTAATTCGCTCGCCGTGGTGAGAAGCACTTCGTTCACAGGATTGCCAGCAGCCTCGCATTGCGAAGCAATAACATCAACTGCCCCTTTTCTGATCTGAGTAACTGATTGTGAAGCGGGAAGATCAATGCCCGACAGCCTAGTGTGAGCGCTAAAGGGAACATCGGCTGCCTGCTGCGGATGTTCCTGCGGTCCGTAGGCATCCACGACAAGATGACGAATGCTCTCCCCTTCGGGAGTCTCATCGTAAATCGAGGCAAGGTAAGCTAATCGAGCAATTTCGTCGTGCCTTTTACCTGCAGCCGGAATGATTTCCGATGCCTTTCGATTGCCATACGTTATCGTACCCGTCTTATCCAAAAGAAGAACATCCACATCGCCCGCTGCCTCAATGGCACGGCCACTTAGTGCAACAACATTACGAGCCACTAATCGGTCCATTCCTGCAATTCCTATTGCAGGCAAAAGGCCACCAATCGTAGTCGGAATTAGGCACACAAATAGCGCGACAAGCCCAACGACTCCCGTGGTTGTATTCGCAGGCACCCCAGCATACCACATCAGCAGTGGAAGGGTAACGACAACAACAAGAAAGATTGCAGTGAGCGCCTGAAGCACAATTGAAAGTGCGCGTTCGTTTGGCGTAGGCTGTCTGTTGGCTTGCTCTATAAGCGCAATCAGACGATCAACGAAGCCATGACCTACTGCCGACTGCACACAAATAGTTACACTGTCGCTGCGAATCGTGGTACCTCCAGTAACTGCACTACGGTCGCCACCAGACGAACGAAGGACGGGCGCCGACTCGCCAGTGATAGCAGATTCGTCTATCATTGCGACTCCGGCAACTACCTCTCCATCCACAGGGATCACCTCGCCTGCGGAACACGCAATCAGATCGCCTGGCTGAAGCGTAGCAGCGTCGACCACATATTCCTTGTCGCCGCGAAGCAGCCGAGCTTTCAGTCCTTCTCTTCCTCCGCGCAGAGATGAAGCGCGAGCCTTGCCTCGTCCTTCGGCAAAACTCTCGGCCGCCATTGCACTCCACACGGTGAACCATAGCCAAAAGCAGATGGCCAACGAGGACCCCCACGGCTGACCCAGCACAATCTGAAAGAGTGTTGTAGCAAGTGTTATCAGCGCACCGACGGCAACAAGGCCCATGATGATGTTGCGGCGCAGGTGTTTCACAGTGATTCTGCGCAGCCCTTCGATAGCCGCTACGCGAATGGCTGATGCGTCAGGTACACGTTGTGTTGGACGCGATTTCATTGTCCTACTCCCATTAGAAGGTGATCGGCAACCGGTCCCAGCACGAGCATTGGCGCTGCTGTGAGTACACCGATGAGAACAATCGTGCCTATGAGTACTACGACAAACAGTGGACCATGAGTAGAGAACTGCACCGTGTTACTCGGCACAACGGAGGTACCACTGATTTGATGGGCAAATAGGAGAACCGGAATGATGACGCCATACCTTCCAACCAGCATGCCTATTGAGGTAATCGTTGTCCACTCAATCCCTCCGGCCGATAGGCCAGCGAACGCACTGCCGTTGTTTCCAACGGCACTTAGCACGGCATAGAGTATCTCCGACAGTGCATGAGGCCCTGATGAAGACACAACCGCTCGAGCCCCCGGAAGCAGCAAGGCCGTTGCAACCAAGACCAGAATACTCAGTGTTGGAAGCAACAGGCCAATCAGAACGGGTTTCATTCTTTCAGCTGTTAACTTGATGCCGAGATACTCTGGAGTACGCCCAATCATCAAACCACAGAGAAACACAGCAAGGATGATATACAACGTCATGCCGTACATTCCTGCACCAACACCACCAAAGATGACTTCACCCGTAATCATGTTTGCCATGGTTACAAACCCTGCCAGTGGCGACAAACTTGAGTGCATGGCATTGACCGAGCCGTTGGACGCGGCAGTTGTGGCCGCTGCCCAAATGACAGAAGAAGTGGTCCCAATGCGGACGTCCTTGCCTTCCATGCCACCATACTGCGTCTCGGAAGCCCACATAACAAGGGCACCCGTAACAAACAGCGCCGACATTGCAGCTAGAACCGCTGCTGCGTGCTTCTTACGGCCTAGAGCTAGTCCATAGGCCACCACGCAGGCGGCTGGTATAACAAGAAGTCCCCACTGCTGCAGAGCATTCGTTATCCATGTTGGATTTTCCAAGGGGTGTGCACTATTTACGCCGTAGAACCCCCCGCCATTCGAGCCCAATTGTTTGATGGCTACCTGGCTTGCAACCGGCCCTACCGGAATATCGGCTCCCATTGGCGAAGACCCGCCATACAACCATGCTGTAAACGTCTGCGGAACACCCTGGACAACAAATACAACAGCTACAGCGATGGACAGGGGCAAAAGGATATACAGGATTATCCGGCGCATGTCGTTCCACAGATTTCCGGCGTCTTTCCTACCCGCCAGAGTACGCGTTAATGCTGCCAGTACGGCAATTCCACTGGCAGCACTCACGAAGTTCTGTACAGTCAATCCCAGTGCCTGCGTCCATGGCGACAGTGTGACCTCACCGGAATACCATTGCCAATTCGTATTGGTCACAAAACTTACGGCAATGTTCAAGGCACCGTACCACGGCATCGATGGTAACGACGAATCCCAGAGAGCCTGACACATAAGTACTGCGAACAGCAACAACAATCCAACTGCATTACAAACCAAGAGAGCCACGAGATACGCCTTCACGCTTTGCGCAGAACCGTGACCTTTGCCGGTGAGTAATTTTGACAATGAGACGTCGAGTTTCGCCAGTCGACCAGTTTCTGGGAATTGAAAGAGAATACGGTTCAACCACCACCCAATCGGTATCGCCGCACCAATTACAATTGCAAGGAAAAGAAGAATAGCAAGAACGTCGGACATTGAGACATGCTCCAGTTGTTAAACGACGTCTCAAAACTCTGAACTCCAATCTCAAGACGTTGTCAATATCCGAATCGGATCGTCAAGAAGTCATCAAGGAGGTCGTATCCGCATGATTGCATTGAAATTAGATGCATTTGCGCAGTTCAGCATGACGAATGTGATGCCGAAAGCGACGTAGATCGACGCGTCATTCGTAGCACAATAACGCAACTGCCCGGCGCGCCATTACGGCGGCCGGGCAGTTGTGCTTTGTGCCTAAGTCGTACTGCACCGCAGACTGGCGGTACGGGTGCAGCGTAGTTGACCGTGGCCCAACATTTAGAAGAGAGCGTCTAACCTCCAACCACCGTTGTGCCGTCGTGGCATCTGCTGTGGCTTGCTTGCGAACACCCTTAGAACCTGCATCGATCCGTTACGAGTGCGTCGCGCACGAGCGCCAACCGGTGCCCCTTAGCGTAGACGTGGGCTGGGCGGCAAGACAAAGAAGACTGAGTGAGAAGGAGAGAGAATGTTACAACGAAAACATGACTGACGAGTGACACTATGACAAAAGTCATAGAACGCGCGCGTGATACCCAGTAGTATTGTGTACATTTTCACCTCTAGGAATGTAGAATGCGCACTCTTCTGTTTCTGCTTGCTTACGTTGCCCTTTCGGCATCTGTCGTAACTGCCGGCACCGTTGCCTCGGTACCTACTGGAGGAGACTGGACTGCACCGGCCACATGGGTTGGCGGCAAGGTGCCAGCCGAAGGCGACGACGTCATCATCAACGGCACGGTGGCAGCGGCGTCCACCACAATTCGCAGTCTCACCATTAGCCAAGGCGCAACGCTCACAGGCATGGGTGGGCCACAGTATGTGCGCATTACGCACTCGCTTGTAAACAACGGCACGGTGCGCCGCAATCAAGACAATTGGGGACTGGTGTTCGAAGTTTCAGGCAGTGCCACCAACAACGGCGTGTGGCGACCCTCCAACCTGACGTTTGTAAGGGGCACCGACTATTCGATAGGGGGCACCGGACGCTGGGAGGGCGAGGCCATCTTTAAGTCCGACAGTTTGGTGCAGCTAAAGGCAACCTCGGACCTGAACATCGGCTGTTGGATCTTGATGCGTGCTCCAGATTACAAGTGGACGGAACTCGACATGCAAGGACATTCCATCTACTTGGACGGAAGCAGCGGCGTCTACCTTGCCGGTGTACTACAAAGCGCTGGCCTGCGCAACTGCGCGTCGATCGAGATGCACAACAACGCCTACGTCGATAATGTGTGGATTCACGGCGGCACCACCTTCAAGGGACAGGCCTTGCTTGGTTCGGAAGTGCACGTTGACGGGCCCTTTGTAAACACCGACACTCTTTCGGGAACCGGCGGGCCGAAGTGGGCAACGTTCTACGGGTCGTTTACCAATAACGGCGTTATCATCCCTCACAAAGACAACTGGCACCTTGGCCTAGCCATCAAGGGCGACGTAACCAATAACGGCGTGTGGAACCCCATTACCACGCAGCTTACAGGCACACAACCGCAGGTGCTGCGCCTAGCCGCCGGCAAGTGGTTCGAGGGCAACGAGTTTAGTATGCCCGATACCTTGCGCCCCATTATAGCCGGAACAGACCTTGAATTCCGCTGCTGGGTGGCCACACGTGCACCCGGCTATCACTGGGGTACGCTTGATATGCGCGGCTTTACGCTTACCATGGACGGACGCCGCGGCAGTGATTACGCCGGCTATATCGACAACTTCGTGATTCGTAATACGCAGCGCCTCGTGATGCGCAATGGCGCTCGCACCTCCAACATCCACGCATACGGCAACATCTCCTTCCACCACAAGGTGGTAATTGGCCCAAACACGCACATGACGGGCACCGTGGTAAACATCGACACCCTGCAGGGCTTTGGCGGGCCGCAGTACCTACACGTGTACGGCACGTTCCGCAACCAAGGCCTCGTAACGTGGCACCCCGACCGCTGGGGCTTCCAAATTGCTATGCACGGCGATGTATACGACATGGGCCACTCTGTTGGCGCCACGTACAACGTCCTTACCGAAGGCCACATACGCCGTGTGGGCGGTTCGTTTGCCAACCTTCTTCAGGTGAACTACAACACCACTGAAGACAACCGCGCCGGTAGAGTCGACTTCGAAGGCAACGTTCGCCTCTCCGATCGATTCGACGTCTACAACAAAACCACCGTCCGCATTCCCTCCTCTGCCACCCTTACCTCCAACGCCCCCATCGTTGTTGAATGGCAAGGGGCACTGGAAATCCACGGCACCATTATCGAAGAACGCAGTATCAACAATGCTGCGCATACGCTTTCGACGCGTACCGTTAGCGGGCAGCTTCCTGCAGCTAGCGGGATTGATTCGCTCGTTGTAACGTGTCGCGGACGCCAGGCCGCGGCTACCTTTGCGCCCGCCGTTCACCGACTGTGGACCGTTGCCCCTTATCCAGCAACGTCAACGGCGGTGTTTACAAGACTACGACTGCTGGTGGGCGATGCCCCGATGAATGGCAACGCGTTTGGAACACTGCAGATATATCATTCGGCAGATAGCGGTGCCACGTGGCGACAAATCACGACCGATGTGTCGATTCGACGCAACGAGGACGAGCGCTGGTTAGAGATGGACGATGCGCCTGCCTACGGCGACTTTGTTGTTTCGTCGCGCCCCGACCCAACTACCGTGCAGCCAGGAATTCTGGTGTCGATTCTTGGTAGCGACGCTATCAGAGTGTTGGCGCCTAACCGCCTAACCATTGTGGCCACTAACGTGGGTCCAACCACGACGCAAGACTTTTTGCTACCCGTGAATGTAGGACGTCAGCTACGACTGCTAGGAGCCGAAGAAGTGGGTGCTGCAGGCGTACGTAGAACGATGACGGCGGCCGACATTACCTTCGAGAACGATGACAGTACGGCGCTGTTCGTTGTTGCGCCACTCGAGCCAGGTGAGGCGGCTACACTAGACCTCATCCTCACGGCGCGGTCGCTGAATGGTACCAACAAGCCGTTCGACGAAGCACAACTCGAACCAGCCACCACCATCATTGTGGGGTCGTTCGTGTTATGGGTGGTGGGCAAGGGCGTCGAAAAGGCCGTCGACTACCTTGGCGACAAAGCTGCCGAGGGGATAGAGTTATCTGACGCCGAGCGAGCAAAGTATGCCCAGGCCTTAGGTGTTACGGCCGACCAAATACGCATATCAAAAACCAAGGACGGGTGGAACATTACAGCAGCCAAGGAGGTGTCCAGTCAGCTCATGAATAAAATGGGCGCCGGCGGCATAGCTGTTACCACGGTGACGGCCGTGGGCGAAAACATGGCTAAGAAGGTAGCACCCAGCATGCGCCAGCGCTTGTTTAACTGGTTCTACAAACAAACTGGTCTAATCAAGGAAGATCCACCGGCAGCTACGGGACCGCAGCGCACTGCCGTTGGTTCGGGCATTGCCGTTAAACAAGGGCGTGCCGTAACCTCGCGCGACCCCAACGAGAAAATCGGCATCACGGGCAGCGGCGATCGGAACTACATTTCGACGATCACGCCAATGCGATATCAGATCCGCTTCGAGAACGAAAGAACTGCCGAAGCTCCGGCCTATCAAATCGTCATTACCGACACCCTCGACGCCTCCGTATTCGACACTGCATCGGTGCGTGTTCTGCGAACCAGCCATCCCGATGCGCGCTTTACACGCACAGGCAACGTGCTGCGCTGGGAATGGATTGGCATTGAACTGCCACCCAATCAAACTCCACCAGAGGGCGAGGGCTTCGTCGAGTTCGTTGTCGACCTCAAACCAGGTCTACCAAGCGGCACAGCCATCCGCAATCGTGCTTCGATTGTGTTCGACCTTAACGATCCCATCATCACCAATACGTGGACGAACACACTCGACTTCGAAGCCCCACGCACTACTGGCCTGGTGGTGCGACCAATAGGCGCCGACAGTTTGGAGTGCACCTTTACAGCAACCGACGATGGCTCGGGCATATCCACAACATCCATCTTTGCCAGTGCCGGTCAAGCAACATTTGGGTTGGCAGGCGCTCTGCCAGGTCCCAACATCCCCATCCGTATTGCTCGTCCGCAAGGGGCACTGGCCTCACTTCGGTTCTATGCGTTATCGGCCGACAATGCCGGCAACCTCGAAACTGTTCCTACGGGCATTGTTGGCGTTACCACGTCGGTGAATACCGAAGCCATCATTGCAGACGACGTAGAAGTTGGTCCCTTGCCGGCCACTTCGTGGGTAACGGTTCGTTCAACCAGTGGTGCCGACCTTGGCATCGTCACCGTGTTCGACGTAGCCGGGCGAATCCTTGTGCAAAGCCGTGCCGGCGCAGAGTATCGTTTGGACGTATCGCAGTGGGCTTCGGGCCTCTACATTGTTATAACCGATCGGGGCAGCGTGCGGATGCAGAGGTAGGCGTTGCGACGCTATGCGTGGGGACCGTTAGCCGCGCTTTGCGTACACCTGGGAATCGCCCGTTAGATACAACGCGCTAAACCAGCGGGATGGCTTGCACGACAACGCCCCCGGTTGTAACAACGGTCAAGAATTCACTAGTTTTGGCGCCATGATGCGTACTCCCCTACTAACTGTAGCCGCGCTGTTATGCGTAGCCTTTGGCTACGCGCCAGCACTACATGCCCAGCCCACATGGTCTGGCTCTGTTGCCTCAATCATCTACTCCAAGTGTGGATCGTGCCACGTAGACGGAGGCATTGCGCCGTTTTCGTTAACGTCGTATGAGTCTGCCGCAGCCATGAGTAGCTCCATTCAGTTTTCCATAGGCAGGGGCACCATGCCGCCATGGCCTCCGCGCGACGCCGAGAACCGCCTGGCGCACAGCCGTGCGCTCAGCGCGCAAGAGCTTGCCACCATCGAGGCATGGATTCTTGCCGACAAGCCACGCGGCGACGTATCGGCCGAGCCGCCTCCGCCACGGTCGTTGCGCAGTACGCAGCTACCCGAGCCCCCTCAGTACAGCACACGTATTCCAACGTACACGTCCACAGCAACCACGCGCGACGTCTATCAGTACTTCGTGGTGCCAACCTCGTTCCCTACCGATCGCTATGTCCGCGCCTTCGAGGTCATGCCCGGCAACCCCGAGATCGTTCATCACGCCCTCATCTTCGTTGACACAACCGGCGAGGCACGCGCTCGCGATGCGCAATCGCCCGAGCCGGGCTTCCCTGGGTTTGGGGGCGACGCCGGCGACCTGATTTCGGTGTGGGCGCCGGGCTCGCCGCCAGTTGTTCTTCCATCGAACTTTGGCCTGCGTTTACCTGCTGGTGCCGACCTGGTGATTCAGATTCACTACCCTGCCGGAACCGCTGGTCGCGTTGATTCTACGCGACTCAACCTTCTCTTTGCCGATGCCGGTCCCGTTCGCGAGGTCTATATCTCGCCCATGCTCAACCACGTTGCTCCGTCGCTCATTACCAGGCCCTTTGTTCTGCCCGCCAATGAAGTGACCACCATGAGGAATTCGTTCACCGTACCATTTGGTACGTACTCGATTCTGTCTGTTGCGCCCCACATGCACCTCATTGGCAAGAGCATCCGGGCAGTAGCTGTTACCCCGCAGGGTGATTCGACGACCCTTATCGACATACCAGAGTGGAATTTCCACTGGCAGGGAAGTTATCTATATAAGCGGCCCGTTGTGATGCGTTCGGGCACCACCTTACATGGAACGGCCGTATACGACAATACGGGGCATAACCCGCACAATCCTAGCTCTCCGCCAATAACCGTGCGACTAGGTGAGGCAACCACCGACGAGATGTTCTTGATCTACTTTATGTACACCACGTACCGCTTGGGCGATGAGACACTCGATCTCGAGGCGCTCACCTCTCCCACCTCGGTACAAGAACATCAAGAGATATCGCAGTTCGTTGCCACTCCCAACCCAACGTCAACCTCGTTTACGTTTGATGGCAAGGGGGCACCGGCATACCTATGCGATGTGCTGGGTCGTATTGTGCGCAGCATGCCTGCGGCAGATGGCCCTCAAACGGTTGACGTTACGGGATTGCCTTCTGGCATGTATCTGCTACTAAGTGGCAATCGCCGTTGTTCGGTATCTGTAAGCCAGTAAAGGGCTTAGCTAAATACACGAGGCCGTCGGATCTGCGCTGGCTGTGGCTTGTTCATGGTGCAACGCCTGACTCCGACGGCCTGTGTCTATCACGGAGGATCTTTCGATCGATTTGGGGAAACGCGCGGTTCGTTGGCCCCATTTCCATGACAAACAACAGAACGTCGATTTCGTTACATCGCCGGTCCATACCATCCGGCAATCCAGCTCGAAATGAACATGATGAGCACTACGGGCAACCACAGTAGCCGCTCGATTCTGCTTGGTGTTGCAACGTGCATAATGACTCCTAACACGCAGTATCCTACCACGGTCCAGGTTGGCCAGTCGAGGCCCTGAAGCATGGGTACGGTAATCAGTCCGGTGTGCTCAAGGATGATGATGGCGAATGCCAGAACAACAAGCAACGACAATGCGCTAATGACCCGTCCAAATAGCGGGAGGGCTCCGGTATAACGCCCACCCATGGTTGCCGCTCCCCATGGCGCTCCAAGGATAAGAGCAAGGTGAAACAGGCACACAATGCCTGCCATAGCAGCAAATGCGTATCCGGCGATTGATAGGTATACCATCGTTAGTCCTTTTTTGCGAGTTTAGTATGCGTAAGATAGGCATTCGTGCGAACATCACTCACGGAGGACGTATGACGACGGACCGTTTACGGGCAAGACCTAATCTGGAGTTAGCCCGCGACATCACCCGGAATACCGGCCCTGCGGCCATAGCCGCGGGCGTTGTGATTACAGTGGCTGGACTAACCGTGCTGTCATCACCATCAGGGCTCTACGTTCCATCTGCCTATGGTTTGCTGGTGGTGCTCTTTGGCTTGGCATCGTGGGCACGAACAGAACAACTAGCCGGCAGAATCGCGCAGTGGCTTGTATCGCTTGTGTTCGCGGCAGGCAGCGCCATTGCACTCCTTAAGTGGGCGGTCATTCTGTGGGGCTCTGAACACCGGAATTACACCGACGGCGGCGACCCCGCCCTGGTTGCCATCTTGTTAACGGCCGGACCGGCCTTGCTTGTGCCCGGACTCATCGCAGCGATTCGTCCGGTATGGACTCCACTGATTGCCTTCCCTGCGCTGCTGTCGATTGCTTTTGCCGCCGCCTTTGGCTACGGCGCACTCATACCACTTGGTATGCCCGATGGAACTCCCTTGGAGGCGCACGAACCGTGGGTCCTTGGGCTTATCTCGCTTGCAAGCATCTGGGTGCTTGTGGCGGGCCTGCGCTCTACGATTGCCGCCCTTAAAAGGCACGACGGCTAGGCACATCTGCTGATGCAGCGGCAAGATTGTAGCATGTCAGACAAATTCTGATCAATATGCTACAATCTCATCCACGATTAGCACTTCAAAGCCGCGTTCGAACGCTGCTTGGTAGCTCTACAACGCTGATAGCGGAGTATGCTGCAGAGTCCTTGGCAGGGCGCGTTCATTACGTAGATATAGGCGGCTTTTCACTTCAGGATGTTGCCATCCCGGTGAGTCAACCTACTCGTTTGGTGAGCGCATAACGGCAGTACCACGTTCGGCCTTGGCGCCGTTGCCTAGCGACCTGCCGCTGTAAGGTTCTTGTTCATTAGCTCGAACTCTTTTTCGAAGTTTCCGCCAATCATGGCATCCATGCTCATGAATAGACCGAAGAGCTTGCCCATGTAGTCGTTTTCGCCAGACATGCGATGTAGGACCTTTGTCCCACTACCACTGGGCTCCAAGAAATACTCATCGGTTGCCATACTCTCGAATGGCTCCTTAAAGTGTAGCGATGCCTTTGCATAGGAAAACGGACGCGCCTCGACTAGCGTGGCTGTGCCCTTTCCTACCTGCTCTCCCGTCCAAGAGTACGTAGAGCCAACAGCTCCGGGCTCGCCCGTATACGCAGCCGTTGCCGTCGGATCTTCCAACACCCACGGATTCGACCGCTGCCAGTCGCGCTGGTCGGTAATGTGCTTGAATACAACCTCGGGCGTGGCCGATATCGTAGCCGTACGCTCTATAAGGTAGGTGTCCGCCTGGAAAGCCGCCACAACAAGGATGATGGCAATGATGCCACCAAGGCCAACGAGAATCTTCTTTATCATAACAGTGCAGAGTTAGATTGTAGAAAGCTTGAGGTGCGAATATACCGAATGGGCTTGGGCCATCACGCCACCCCGTCACCTCGCCACCCCGTCACCGCGTCACCCCGTCACCCCGTCACAAATCGGCATCCTGACGATAACGTCGCCATTCGAAAACGCACGATTCCAATACCCGCCCTGAAGGGCGGGCCTAGGCGCAGAGCCATATTCCAACCTGCCCTAAAGGGCAGGCGTAGAGTGGCCAAATCGTTGCTATCCAATGAACATGAATCAACTGACTTCCGGTCTAACCCCATCACCTAGACGTTCTGAGCGGATGTCACCCCGTCACCGTGACGAACCAACGATCCTGCCATTATGTCACACACAGGTCTTCACCAAGCGTCATTCTGTCACATCATACCTCTAGATTCTTGCTTGTTTGTCCATATTTGCCCCTTGGCACGCTTTTCCATGATGGCCTGGCATGCACAAACAACCATCATCACATCAAAGGAAACATGCCATGAGCATTATCAAGGTAGATCCCTTTCGGAACTTCGATTCGATGTTCCGCAGAATGAACGACGTCTTTGAAGACATCCAAAAGGGTGGAATCCGTTTCGAGGTTGGCGACTTCTCGCCACGCGTCGACATCACCGATGACGCCGCCAACGTTGTCATCCATGCCGAACTCCCTGGCATCCCCAAGGAGAACGTCCGCATCACCATTAACGAGCAGAATGTACTGTCGATTCGTGGCGAAAAACACCGCGAAGAGAAGTCCGAAGACAAAAACTACGTCCGCGTTGAACGCTCGTACGGCTCCTTCGCACGCTCATTCGTACTGCCCGACAACCTGGCAACCAACAACGTTCAAGCCGCGTTCGACAACGGCGTACTCACCATCACCATTCCCAAACGCGAGCCCGAGAAGCCACGCGAACAGGAAATTTCGATTAACTAACACATCAATTTACCGGTGCCCCTTATCATCACACATCGAGTGTAGGGATAGGGGGCACCGACATACTATACAGGAATAGAACAATGGGAAAAATTATCGGTATCGATTTGGGCACCACAAATTCGTGCGTTGCCGTAATGGAGGGTGGTTCGCCTGTGGTGATTGCTAACTCCGAAGGCATGCGCACAACCCCTTCGGTGGTGGGCTTTACCAAGAGCGGTGAGCGCATGGTTGGCCAAGCTGCAAAGCGCCAGGCCGTGACCAATCCTAAGAACACCGTGTACTCGGTTAAGCGCTTCATGGGTCGCACCATAGGCGAAACCAGCGACGAAGCGAAGTCGGTACCGTATGCCGTAGTTGCCGGCGACAACGGCACGGCGCGCGTCGACATCGACGGTCGCCTATACTCGCCACCGGAAGTGTCGGCGATGATTCTGCAAAAAATGAAGCAGACAGCCGAAGATTATCTCGGCGAGAAAATCACCGAGGCCGTGATTACCGTGCCCGCCTATTTTAACGACGCCCAACGCCAAGCAACGAAGGACGCAGGCGAGATTGCCGGCCTTACTGTGCGCCGCATTATCAACGAGCCAACAGCGGCAGCGCTGGCATACGGCATGGATAAGAAGGGTCAGAACCAAACGGTTGCTGTCTACGACTTAGGTGGTGGCACATTCGATATTTCGATTCTCGAAATTGGCGATGGTGTTTTTGAAGTAAAGTCCACCAACGGCGATACACACTTGGGCGGCGACAACTTCGACCAGCGTCTTATTGACTTCCTTGCCGATGAGTTTCAGAAGGCCGAAGGCATCGACTTGCGCAAGGATCCTATGGCACTGCAGCGCCTACGCGAAGCGGCCGAAAAAGCCAAGATCGAGCTGTCGCAGATGCTCCAGACCGACGTCAACCTGCCCTTTATCACGGCTACCCAAGACGGCCCCAAGCACCTCAACGTGAACATTACACGAGCAAAGTTCGAGCAGCTCTGTACCGACCTATTCGACCGATCGCTGAAGCCATGCGAAGCGGCCCTGCGTGATGCTAAGATGACGCCATCGCAAATCGACGACGTGATTCTTGTTGGTGGTTCAACGCGGATTCCCAAGATCCAAGAGCTTGTAAAGAACTTCTTCGGCAAGGAACCATCCAAGGGTGTAAACCCCGACGAAGTGGTTGCCGTAGGTGCAGCCATTCAGGGTGGCGTTCTTGCTGGTGATGTGAAAGACGTGCTGTTGCTCGACGTCACGCCGCTCACCCTGGGCATCGAAACCATGGGCAGCGTTATGACGGCCATGATTCCGGCAAACACCACGATTCCCCACCGCAAAACCGAGACGTTTTCTACAGCTTCAGACAACCAGCCTAGCGTAGAGATTCACATCCTACAGGGCGAACGCCCCATGGCGTCCGACAACAAGACGCTTGG
>JALHPC010000037.1:20228-28471 GCA_022842685.1 Candidatus Kapaibacterium sp. | reverse complement strand
ACCCAGCACGACACCAACCTTAAGCCCCGTGATGCCCTTTGCACGTGCAATCTCAAAAATGCGGTCACGAGCAGCGAGTGGGTTCACCCCTCCACCGTTGGTAATTAGCGTAATGTTCTTTGCAACAAGCGTTGGAAGGATCTCTTCACACACGTCCAGCAGGTCTCGCGCATAGCCTAAAGCCGGATTTCGCATTCGCTGTTTCTGCAGGATCGACATCGTGACTTCGGCAAGGTAGTCCATCACGAGATAGTCGACATCTCCATGCGTAACTTGAACGAGTGGTGCGCTATGCAAATCGCCCCAAAATCCTTGGCCCGAGGCGATACGAATCGATGACTTCATGGTTCGACGTGTAGGTAAGAATCAACTGGAATGGATTGGACATTGGCATGCCCGCTCCAGCACACGCAACATCCTCGCTGTAGAATGCCTAAAGATACGAAACACAGCAACCATGCCTGCGCCATCGTGAATGGTAACTCTCGTCCAGCCAACTTCATGCTCTACCACAATCAACGTGATGGTTTCGTATGGGGCACCGATCACTCTGCCGAAGAGCACAGAGCGAAGAACGATGCCTCGTGTTTTTAGGTTGACGCGTTGAAAAGCGGCACGTAGGGCAAACTGCAACGTCTGCACGCCCAGCACCATCGGGAAGGCGTATGCATATACAGTAGGGTGCTGGATGGAGTAACACACAAAGGATACTGCGACGACGAAGGACGTCATACCAATGAGCACGATTGTGGCAATAGGCGACAGCAACGCAACGAGGTCTTCGCCCAATTGCATGCGTCGTACTTCAAGATTGTCGAGGATCTGTCGAAACGCCAGAGCCCCAAACATTAAACAGCCGAAGGCAAATGCCACGTACGCAGCATGGTAGAAGGTTTCGACACTAAAGCCGGATTCATGCATGGATTTGTCTACCGCGAAAAAAAAGTACAGTTTTGCGTTACCTACGCCAACTCGTTTCGAGGATACTTGGGCATGGAGAGACTCTCCACACGGCTCCGACAAGAACGCGAACGTCTGCAACTTTCAGTCAAGGAATGCTCGGAGGCCACGAAGATTCGTGAGCCGTTCCTTCAGGCCTTGGAGAGGGGCGAGTATACCATTCTCCCTCCAGTTTACATTACATCGTTCGTTCGCTCTTACGCCTCATTGCTTGGCATTCCTGCCGCAGATGTTGCGTCGATGCTCGAAGACGTCGTAGAAACCGACGAGTATGGCGAACAGCGCCTTGTTAAGCAAGTGCCTCGCGTTGCCAAGGTCCCCCCAGTCGTCGCGCAAGTTCGTGAGCAACAACCTTCAACGGCTAAAGGTTCGACCGAATCGGAGGTCGACCGGCCAAGGAGGGTATGGGAAACGCCCGACGTTCCGGTTCGCAGGCGGATCATTCTTGGTGTTCTGGTTGTGGTGCTTGGAATTGCAGCCGTATGGTGGTTGTTATCGCCAAGCTCTGACGATGCCGCAGAGGGTGACATGTCGACTCTTACTGACCCAGACGCTGAGATTGCACCAGCTGACAGTCTGATCTTATCGGCCGTGGCAAGCGATACTGTATGGCTTACCATCACGAGCGACGGATTTGCAAGTACACAGGCGGTATTGATGCCTGGCGACGAAGCACAGTGGAGTGCCATGGAAAAGTTCTCGCTTTCACTAGGAAATGCCGGTGGAGTGACGTTCTTTCGAAACGGCCAACAATTGGAGCCTTTTGGTAAGTCGGGTGAAGCCGTTCGTTCCGTACTTATTACGCGGACTGATATCCGTAAATCGTCGGACGTTTGGAAACCACCACCACCCAAGGTGCAGCCAACGAAACCTGCTACGGCCACGCAGTCGACGAGCCAAACCACCCCACCTCCTAAGCCAACTGCAGCGCCGCAGGCTGCTGCAAAGCCAACACCCGTGGTGCAACGGCCTAGTACAAGGCAAACTGCGCCAGCGCGACAGCAAGCGCCTTCTAGAGCAGCGCAGCGCGTCCATCGTCAACGTGCTGTACAACGCCGCGCTGTACAGCAACGTAGGGTAGCCCCAAGACCGTCCCGACGGCAGGCGATACCCGACATTACTCCGGCTCCGGTTCGCCCACCGCAGCGTTAACAGCAGACCGAGTCGTTCACACCTGAAGGCGGGCAATGTCGTGCAGGCGTATCACGCCGCTACACGATGCCCCTTTCATGACTGGGAGAGCAGAGAGTTGGCGGTCGCGATGTTCCATCAGACGAAGTGCGTCAAGTAACGAGGCGTCCTCCTCGATAACAACAGGGTTGGCCGTAGTTACGGTTGTTACGTTATCGGTTAACTGTAAACGACCTGTTGAAGCAAGGCGGCGCACGTCACCGTCTGTGAGAATACCTTGCAGGACATGGTTGGAATCCACGACGCACACGACTCCAAGAGCCGTCGTAGATAGCATAACGAGTGCATCGCCAAGCGAGGCCGTGATTGGAATAAACGGCGCTGCCGGGCCACCATGCATGATGTCCTTGACTTGTTTACTCAAGACCGCACCTATTGAGCCTTGAGGATGCGATGATCGTAAATGTTCTTGCGTGGATGTATTAGAGGATTGCAGCATCTCCATACAAAGTAGGTCACAAGCAATTTGTGCGGCGATGATGCTTGTAGTGGGTAACAGCCCGTGATCGTCAAGCTCCTGGACGTTTGGCAGAACCAGAGCAACATCTGCTATCGTGGCAAGGCGAGATGATGCATTCATGGTGATCGCTATCGTCCGTGCACCGATGTCTTGGAACGTGCGAAGCGCTTGAATTACCTCCTGCGTCTCTCCGCTTTTAGATATGAGCACTGCAACGTCGACCGGTGCAACAACGCCGGCATCACCGTGTTGCAAGTCGATGGCATTCATGAACCTTGCCATAAAGCGCAGACTCATAAGAGAGGCAGCGAACTTCATGGCAACAAAGGCGGACTTACCAACACCAACGGTATGAATCTGTCGCGCCGACAAGAGCAAATCGACTGCAGGGACGATTGTGGTTGAGATACTAGCGGGAATCGACTGCGTGGAGTCGGCAACGATACTACAAAGTGCCTGAATGCGACGTGATACTGATTCAGTTGTTGACATGACGGCAAGTTACGCGGATTGTATGTACCAAAAAGAACGACGGCCTTCCGCATGGCGGAAGGCCGTCGTTAGAAAGCTCCGAGGAGCAAATGCTTAGCGAACGATAGTCATCGTCTTAGCGACCGAGCTTTCGCCAGCCGTCAAGCGATAGAGATAGGCACCCGATGCAACATCGATGTTGTTTTCATCGCGGCCATCCCATTCGAGGACGTAATCGCTTGCCTGACCTGTAACAACATCGTTGTACAGAGTCTTGACGAGGTTACCCATCATGTCGAAGACTTCGAACTTCACGTGTTCACGTGTTGGAATCCGGAAGCGGAACGTCGTCTTGCCGCTCGTTGGGTTCGGGAAGTTGCTCTCAAGTGCGACGTTGTTCTCGACACCAAAGCCGACGTTAACGACGTTTGAGAAACTCTCGGTACCATCGAAGTCAACTTGGCGTAGACGATACTCATACATCGTTCCACCGGTAACGTCTGAATCGAAGAACTTGTAGTTCTGCGTCGTCGTTGTGTTACCAGCACCACTTACGAAGCCGATAGAGGCCCATGGAGCGTCCTTGCTGCTTGTAAGGTCTTCACATGTGAGTGACGTTGCACCTGTCGAGAGGTTCGTTGTTTCACGAGTAGCGCGACGCTCTACGTGGAAACCAGAGTTGTTCTTTTCGGAAGCTGTTTCCCAGAACAAGTCAACGCCGGCGGCACGTGCCTTACCGTCGAAGTATGTTAGCTCAACAGGAACCAAACATGGAACGAACTGTGGAGGATTGCTAAACGAACGATTTCCAAGGTACGGACGCACGAGCGGAATCCACGATCCACGTGTGAACGTTGGATAGCCCTGGCTGATACCCATAGCTGACAGGTGCGAGTAACCAAGGTTACCAATTGTCGGCGTAAATGGAACCCAGTCACCGCTGATGCGCGTAAGTTCATAGGCAAAGCGGTTGTCGTTTTGCAGTGCACCTGAGCGCGTGCGAACGCGGAAGTTCTTGTCAATCATGAGCGTGCGATTACCAGCACCCGGCACAGGAATGTCAGAGTACACAGTTGTAACAGCACCCATCCGAGAGGCCGAGGCACCTAGCTCGTAACCTTCAGTACCCATCTGGGCAACAGATGCCCAGTATTCGCCCGGAGGTAGAACAACTGGACGCTCTAGAAGGTACGTAGCATAGCGGCCAAAGACTGGTTCTGGATCATTGTCCAATTCGTCTTCGCCACGGCGACGGAGAATCGTTGACTGCGCAATACGCTCTGCATCAGGAATACCGCCTAGGTCACGATACAACGAGAACGAAATGTTCAGAATGTCTTGGTTGAGTTCGGCCCAGAAGGCTTGATAACCAAGAATCGTGTCCTGCGAATACAACGTAAAGCGCATTGCAAGCTGTCCTGAAGCGTTACCAGCATCTGCTCCGTACTCACCGCCACCTGCAGTCATTGGAACACCCCACATGAACTGCTGCTGTGGCTGAAGCTGCGCTGCTGGTGGGTTAGCACCCCAGATAACATTACCTGTTGGCGCTCCACCAGCGGAAGCACCACGGTGGTTCAGACCCTTACCTGTAACACCAGAGAACTGGATATTCGGAACATCGTTCACTGGCTGACGTGGGTTGACTTCGTATGCGAAAGCCTCACCGAATGTCATCGTGAAGTTTGTGAACGTTGAGTCGTTCAAGGAGTCCAAGTCGCCGCCTGGGAAGAAGATCTTACCAGTTACCTTATACTGACCTGGTGTTGTCGTACGGAAGTTTGCATCTGGGAATGGAAGCAATACATCGCGGTTACCAGGAAGTGTTGGAACCGTAATGGTACGACAGTAAATCTGATTGTCTTCATTGCCAGCTGGCTTGATCTGAACGCGTACAGAGAATGCAGGAGCAGAGATATTCGTGTTGTTCGAGATCTTGACGCGAACTGGTACACGCGTTGCCTGCGATGCAGGTGCCATTGTGAATGGCCAAATCAGCGTGATGTTCGTCATTTCCAAGTCAGTCACTTCGTCTGGGAAGAGAATCTTGACGTTGTCAATGAAGAAATCGTCGGCATCATCATTCGGGAATGGAGGAAGAGCGTGATTCAACGCTTGCACGCGAAGGCGGAAGCGGAAATTACGAGCTCCTTCGTTCACCCAACGGATGATCGTATCTGGAATCGGGATAGTGATTTTTTGATACTCAACATCCTTACCATCATCGAACAGATCCTCACGGAATCCACCAAGTGGTGGAAGTGCAGTGTTGTTCAACTGCTGATTCTTATTGGCTTGATCGAATCCACGAACAAAACCACCACCACCGAACATACGGAATGGCTGAGTATATGTGTTTCCAAGACCGGCCATGTCGAACACCCAGCTTTGAATGTTCGTAATACCATTCAAACCATCACTCGACGGACGTGGGAATTCTACCCATAGCTCATCTGGACGACGAATGAAAGCTGTTGTAGAAAGAACGGCTGTACCATTTACGCGGTGCTCTGGGCCAACCAAACGGTTGTCTGACCATCCACGGGCGATACTTGGCATGCGCCCTGCGCGCTGATACGAGATCGAGAGAACAGCACCACGACGACCCAGGATATTGATCGGGAACGAACGAAGTTCGTCACCACCAAACGTTCCAACTGCTGGAATGTCTTGGTTTCCGAGTGTCACGCGATTCATACGAATCACAGGTGACTTCAATGGGAAGATCGGATTGTTGGCAGCGGTATACTCACCACGTGGCGGTGGAGGGTTGTTCGTTGTCTCGTCACCGTCAACAACGTCGGCTTCGAGGTTCACCCACTTCAAAACTGAAGGCATCGGAGCGCCACCAACGAGGTGAAACTCGTTGACGTCGTCGTTAAACTGCGTCAGACGTCGCATAACGAACAAACGCAGACCCGTTGTATCGTCGAATGGCCACTCATCACCCATTGGCTGGTTCACGGAGTCACGTGGCTCAGCAATAACCGATGCGATCATACGACCGATTTGGTCGTCGACGAACGGATTTGGCTCAAATGGAGGGAATGTAACCTTAACGAATTCATAAGGACGAACGAATGTGTTCGCTGGCTGATATGGCTGATTAACGCCGTTGAAGTCACAGCGCTGAACACCAGAAAGAGTTGAGTCGCGCAGTGCTGCGTCAGTAACACTCTTTGACGTGTTGTAAACAATCTTGCCAGTAGCTTCATTGATAATGCGGAATCGGGCACGGAAGTTAATTCCCTGCCTTACGAAGTTCACACCAACGGGCCCCTGAATGTTGTTCGTCAAGTTCTGAATGATGGCAACCGGTTGGATCGCACCCAATCGTGGCTCGCCAGCAAGCAGTTCATAGTTGCTTGCGTTGTTTGACGGCACGATGGTGGTGAAGTCCAATGGTGCGTTATTGTTCAATGGACGAACGCGATAGAACACGTTAATAACGCGTAGGATGTTCTTCCACTGCTTGAACTTGATTGCAAGGAAGTCACGTGGAAGTGTACCATCGTCTTGACGATTCGACACTTGGCGGAAACCAACGGCTTCACCATTGAATGTTGGATTCAACACGTTTGCTAGGACTTCTGTTGACTGCGTATACTTTGTCTTGTTGAAGTCCAAGTCAACAGGTGTTTGCGTGACACTCGCAAGACGACGGGCAGCACCCGTTACGCCGATTGTTGAGTTACAACGTACCCAAACGGCAGCAGCATGTGGCTGCAGTGCTGCACGAGGTGCGATACCTTGGAAGCGCTCATACATGAACACAATCGAACTGTCTTGGCGGTTCAGGATAATCTGGCCGCTCAATGCATAGTGCTCGCCTTGACCAGGACGGTTGTTCGCTGCGAATGTAACGTTGTGCGTTACACCGCCAACCGTTGCACGCTTGGCGCCGATTGGGGTTAGACGAACATAATAAATGATCAACTTGTCGTTCGAAGGCGAACGCTTGAAGTACGCCTTACCAAAGTCGTCAACCGCACTTTGATCTGCATTATAAACCGAAAGCTGTAGGTCGTCCCAGAACGGTGCAATAAGCGCAGGACGCACACCAGATGGCCATGCCGCTGGGTTCGAATATGCCGTTGTGATGAGAGAGTTCTCATCAAGCATACGGTTTACCTTCGTGCGAATACCGAGAGTGGCTGTGTTAGGATTGCCACCGCAAGCTACATAGAAGTACCCCCAGTTATCTTGCGCTGGATCGGTCGTGTCTGTACCAACGGCAACACGTGTCCGACCACCAATATTGGCTGGATCGTCCGACGCAGGGTCGTAAACAGAGAAGACGCCTTGCGAACGCTCAAGGGCGGCGCGGCGCACGGGGAATCCGTTACCGTCATACTCGTAGAAATAACGGCGGTTCGAAAGCGCAATTACACCGTTTGTACCGACGTAGAAGCTGTCGTAACGAACACCGTTAAAGAAGAACGGGAAACCAATCGAGATTGGACCCGCAAACGCATCGTCTGTCGAGTCAAGCATGTTTCCAGGGTTCCTGAAGTATGCATGACCGCCATAGATGTTACGAGCTGGATCAGTCCAGTACGACAGCGGCTGCTGGTTCGGACCAGACAGAATCCGGCGCCATGTTCCAGGCTCCGTGAGCGTATCTGTAAACAACGACTCGTCGGGTCGCCAGTAATCAGGCGCCTCGTCGTCGTTGTCAACGAAGTAATATCCGGTCGAAATGGCCGGATCTGTGGTGGCATTCGCACCATTGATGACGAAGGGTAATGGATACGACGCTACCGGCGTTCGAGCACCGCTCTTCCGCTGTGTGTCGTCCCCCCCCTTGTCGCCAGCAGATGCCGTGAGCGCTGTGCCCACAACACCAACCACGAGTGCATAGAGTAGGAGTCTGACTCTCATGTATACCTCAAAAAAACTGTGAACAACTTGATGCAGGTTTCTCAATCATGCCGCAGGTCTCTCACCCAAGCACACGCCCGTAAAGCATGGCTTAGTGAAACTTCCTGTATGAACTTCGTGTAAAATCTCACTTTCTCGCGTCATACGCAAGAAAAAATTTTCACCATGACCAACGGGATGCGGCGCGATACCGCTTCCGAGTTGGCTGAAGCTCTGTGTCCGTACTCGTTAATAACAATGGAAACGACGTTTGGTTACCACATGGATGGGCGCAAGGTCG
>JALHPC010000037.1:12333-20218 GCA_022842685.1 Candidatus Kapaibacterium sp. | reverse complement strand
TGGACGTAACTCGGAGCGTCATAACGCAGCACAAAACTGATGCAAGGCCTTGGGATACAACAACTTTTCAACTTCGCGCACTTTCACCTCTATGTCCTCGGCAGACGTCACCCCAGCAATTGAACACTGCATCTGCTCTACGATGGGCCCCTCGTCGTATCGGTCCGTTACTACATGAACGGTAGCCCCAGATACCTCTTCCCCGGCCTCCAATACGGCTTGATGCACCCTTCGTCCATACATGCCATGTCCGCCAAACTTGGGCAGCAAGGATGGATGGATGTTCAAGATGCGTCCATTCATGGCATTGATGACTTCGACCGGAACCATCCGTAGCCACCCCGCGAGTGCAACAACGTCAATAGCGTTCTCTTGCAGTATGGACACCCACTCGAACGAACTGCTACCGTCGAGCACGATGTACGGCAGTGCATACTCTTCGGCAACCCGTTGTATGCCAAGCCCCTTGCGCGACCCCACGACCAACCGTACGTCGTAACATGTCCAATGGCCTGCCTCAATGAGGTTCCTCGCCGTGGTTCCGTTACCAGAGCCAAAAACTGCAACACGTGGACGATGCTCCTGACTGGCCGTCATGCGTCGTATGCTAGGATTGGCGCCAGCCAGCGCTCTGCCTCAATCACATCCATTCCCTTGCGCCGCGCATACTCCTCAACTTGATCCTTGCCAACCCGTCCAACTGCAAAGTACCTTGCTTCGGGATGCGCAAAGAACCAACCGCTTACGCTTGATGCTGGCCACATGGCCATCGATTCCGTAAGCCGTACTCCGGTGGTACGCTCGGCCTCCAGCATGGCAAAGAGCTTCAGCTTTTCGGTATGATCGGGACATGCCGGATATCCCGGCGCTGGACGAATCCCCTGATACTGCTCGGCTATCAGTTGGTCGTTTTTCAGCTGTTCGCCCGCGGCATAGCCCCACAGTTCACGGCGCACCTTGGCGTGCAGCCACTCGGCTGCGGCCTCGGCTAGTCGGTCGGCGAGAGCCTTGACCATTATGCTGCCGTAATCATCATTCGCTGCTTCAAGCTCTGCACAGAGCTCGTCGACTCCCTCACCCGCCGTTACCACAAAGGCCCCAATCCAATCGTCAAATCCGTGCTCGCTGGGCTGCACGTAGTCGGCCAACGATCTGTATGCCACGCCGTCTACCTTCTTACCCTGCTGCCGAAGCATACAGAGGGTAGTTACAGCACCATCGGCCACCCGTACCTCAATGTCGTTCCCCGTACTTCTCGCCGGGAACAGGCCACATACGGCACGCGCGGTCAAACGCTTTCCTGCAACAATCATATCCAGCATGGACGTCGCGTCCTTAAATAACTGACGCGCCTCACTTCCATAGGTGGCATCGTCGAGAATGTCTGGATATCTTCCTCGCAACTCCCACGACAAGAAGAACGGCGTCCAGTCGATGTAGTCCACAAGCTCATGAAGGTCCACGGTGTCAAACGTCGTAACTCCCGGCACTAACGGTGCCGGCGTCCGCCAAGATGTTTCACTAGGAGTCCAACGCCGCTCGGTTGCTACCGAAAATGCCATCAGCTCCTTGTCCAGGCTACGCCGCTGATAGTCCTCCCGTACGCGCTGGTTCTCGGCCTTACTGGCCTCACTGTAGGCCTCGCGCTGCTCTTCGCTTACGAGTGCACTTACCACTGGTACTGCCCGCGATGCATCCAGAACGTGAACCACGGTTCCTTCATACGCGGGAGCGATTTTTACTGCTGTATGCGTCTTGGATGTGGTAGCCCCACCAATCATGATAGGTATCGTCATACCCCTGCGCTGTACCTCTTTCGCCACGTGCACCATCTCGTCGAGCGAGGGTGTTATAAGCCCCGATAGGCCTAGCACGTCTGCCCGCTCGCGTTGTACGGCTTCAAGAATCGTATCGGCTGGCACCATAACACCAAGATCGACAACACGATAGTCGTTACATCCCAAGACAACGCCCACAATGTTCTTCCCGATGTCGTGTACGTCTCCCTTGACCGTTGCCAACACCACGGTTCCCGCTGGCTTACGCTCGACACCCAGACGCGCCTTTTCTTCTTCCATCAGCGGCGTTAGTACGGCCACGGCTTTCTTCATCACACGTGCCGACTTAACAACCTGCGGCAGGAACATCTTACCTGCACCAAACAGGTCGCCCACTTCATTCATACCATCCATCAACGGCCCCTCGATAATGGAAAGGGGCGTCGGGAAAACTTCGAGGGCTGCTGTCGTGTCCGCCTCTACATGGTCGGCTATGCCCTTGACGAGGGCATGACGTAGGCGCTCGGCAACAGACAACGAGCGCCACTCTGCTTCGGTGGTGGCCGAAGCTGTTGCCGATGCCCCTTTGAAGGACTCAGCAAGTGCGAGGAGGCGCTCGGTTGCGTCAGGTCGGCGATTGAGCAACACGTCTTCGACGTGCTCCAAAAGCGTCTGATCAATGTCTGAGTATACGTCGATTTGCCCTGCATTCACGATGCCCATGTCCAGGCCGGCCTGTATTGCGTGATACAGAAAGACCGTGTGCATGGCACGTCGGACGGGTTCGTTGCCACGGAACGAAAACGAGATATTGGAAATGCCGCCCGACACGCGGGCATGTTCGAGATGTGACTTGATCCAATGTGTTGCTCGCAAGAAGTCGACGGCGTAGTTGTTGTGCTCGTCGATGCCCGTGGCAACGGTGAGAATATTGGGGTCGAAGATGATATCTGTGGGGTCATACCCCACATCGTGGACCAGAATTCGGTATGCGCGCTCGCAAATGGCAATACGACGTTCGAACGTGTCGGCCTGCCCCTGCTCGTCGAAGGCCATGACGATGACGGCTGCGCCATAGTCACGGCAAAGCAGAGCCCTGCGCTTAAACTCCTCTTCGCCATCCTTTAGCGAAAGTGAGTTCACAATTCCCTTCCCTTGAATGCACTGGAGGCCTGCCTCGAGAACCGACCACTTCGACGAGTCGATCATGATTGGCACGCGCGCAACGTCTGGTTCTGCTGCAAGAAGGTTCAGGAATCTAGCCATGGCCTGCTCGGAGTCGAGCATGCCTTCATCCATATTGACGTCGATGATTTGAGCGCCGTTCTCGACCTGCTGGCGGGCCACCTCGACGGCCGACTCGAAGTCGCCGCTTAGCACAAGGCGCGCGAACGCGCGCGACCCCGTAACGTTCGTGCGCTCGCCGATATTCACGAAGTTCAGCTCGGGCCGAAACTCCAATGGTTCGAGTCCTGAAAGACGCAGCGTCGGGTTCCGCCGAAGAATCCGCCGTGGCGGCAAGCCACGGACTGCCTCGGCCATCGCTGCAATGTGGTCGGGCGTCGTGCCGCAACAACCGCCAAGAATGTTTAGCCAGCCTTCACGCGCATAGTCCCTGGCTTGCTGTGCCATATAGTCTGGCGACTCGTCGTAGCCACCCATGGCGTTTGGCAAGCCGGCATTGGGATAGAGCGACACATAGGCCGAGGCCGTGGTGGCGAGTTCTTCGATGAATGGCCGCATCATCGACGAGCCAAGTGCGCAATTGAGTCCAATCGAGAGTAGGTGCCTTGCGTGCTGAACCGACAGCCAGAACGCTTCGGGCGTCTGACCCGAAAGTGTACGCCCGGACATGTCGGTGATCGTTCCGCTAATCATCGCTGGAAGAGCGATTCCCCGCTCGGCGCAGAGCTCGGCATGGGCCTTGAGGGCGGCCTTAACATTCAACGTATCGGTAACCGTCTCGAAGAGTATCACATCCACGCCACCGTCGACAAGCCCTTCCAATTGGATACGAAACGAGCGCTTCATCTGGTCGAACGTAACGGCGCGGTAGCCCGGGTCGTTGACGTCTGGCGACATCGACAGCATCTTGGTCGTTGGGCCAACCGAGCCTGCAACAAATCGCGGACGATCGGGCGTACGTTGCGATACGCTATCAGCCGCTTCCCGCGCAAGGCGCGCGGCTGCCAGGTTCAGATCGTATGCAACGTGGCCAAGGCCATACTCTGCTTGACCCAGTTCCGACGCAGTAAAGGTATTCGTCTCTACGATATCGGCACCTGCCAACAGGTATTGCTCATGGATACTGCGAATCGCTTCTGGCTGCGTAAGCGCTAGCAGGTCGTTGTTGCCCTTGAGGGAAATCTCGTGATCAACAAAGCGGGATCCACGGTAGTCCTCTTCTGTAAGCGACAGCCGTTGGATCATGGTGCCCATGGCACCGTCGAGTAGAAGGATCCTCGTGTCGAGGAGGCTTCGTAGGTTGTTCATGAAGGCCTATACGTTGGCAAAAGAGCACAAAGTTAGGTAGGTTCTGCCGCATGGATAGCGGTTACAACAACCGTGGCGTTATCCAGGTGGAAGGTCACACGAAGGTGTTCGACCGCAAGGACGCCGGTGCCCCCTTCATCAACGCGAATACGCCGGTATGGATGAGGGAAGGGATCGGCAGCTAACGTGCGTTCGATGTGAGCTACAAGCCAGGGGTCATTGGGCTGCGGACACTGCCACGAAACGTCGAAGTGGATTTGATTGATGGCATCCACCCAGCCAGCCCGTGCATCAGGGAAGGCGTCCGCACACGGCAGATAGGGCTTTACGTCGAGGACTGGCGTACCATACAACAAGTCGCAACCATCGATATGGATATCGAGCCCACGAATCTCGACAACAGCAACGGCCGAAATACCAATTGGGTTAGGGCGATGAGGAGAACGTGTTGCCAGAACACCACGTTTTATGCGAGAGCGCGGGGGTAGGACTTTGGGTTTCCAGCCCGAGACGCGATGGAACCATGATATTAGCCAAAGGCGGTCGAATCCGTCCACGTCGTGAAGCATCTGATGGGCTGTTGGATGCGCATACAGTCGAACGATGGCAGGATGTTGGCGGTCATCGGCGTCAACTTGCCGAGGCGCATGATACGGCTTGATATATGGCGATACGATTTCACCGATAGGGCGAAGTACAAACTGTTCCATGCCGTAACCGTCAATACATCCCACCGACGGTAAGCGACAGGAATACACCACCAAAGTTTGTAATCGGATTGCCTCGCATGCTCTCCAATCCGTCGCCTCCAAAGGGGATGTGGTAGTACCGCATCTGAACACCAATCAGGCTGCCCGAGGATGGATTGCCGAAGAACGAGCCGATACCGAAGTGGCCACCAAACCGAGTGTGAATCGTTGCACTACCAAACGACGAGAAGAACTCGACGAACTCTCCGTCGCGGATATATGGCGTGGCCATGATGAACGTTGGGCCGGCACCGGCAGAGATGAACGGGCGGAAATTCTCTTGAAGCGACTCTGTGAACAGTCGATACTGCACACCAATCGACGTCGGGAACATAAACAGTCTGTTAACCTTGTTCGCAACTACCGGAATGGTACCAAGGAAGACATTTTCGAATTCATCGGTGTTTCTGCGGCCGCTAATTCCAAGGTGGACAAAGCCAGTAAGGTCCCTACCAAGATTACGTTGAATGAAACCACCCAAGCCCCACCCACTTGAGCTAAACAGCAAATCAATGCCAGCGGCATTATCACGAATCGGATCCAGCCCACCATTCTCAAGCAGGGGCCGCGCCGGAGCAAACACAATCGTCGTGTCTGACTCGATTGGTGTCTCCCCCGTGATTTGCGCTTGCGCCGGAATCAGCGCTGCAAGGAACAGCGCGACGACGGCGATGAATGAAATCTGCTTCAGCATATACCTAGATAGTCGCAAAGGTAGCGTATGACGTGTGAACACTCGCATCGATTGGTTGGTGGTTTCGGTGGGTTCGCGCGAACATGTTCAAGTGGTCTGGCGTGGTTAATGACATGCCTTTGTGTAGTTTCGTAGCGAAAGTATGAACGTTCACGACCTCCTGTCGCGCATTAACGACGTGTTGCCGCCATCGACTGCTATGCCCGGTGACGCTATTGGGCTACATATCGACAGCACACGTGATACCATCGCTCGATGCTTAGTGTGCCTTGATGTTACGGCCAACGTTGTTGCCGAAGCAATCTCGACGCAGTGCGACGCAGTCGTAGCCTTTCATCCCCTCCTGTATCGCCCGCTGCCTCGAATCGATCGTCGCGATCGCGTGGGCGCCTTGGTTGCCGACCTCGTGCGGGCCGACATTGCACTGATTACGGTTCACACGACGTTTGATACCTTCCCTCAAGGCACCAATGCGCTGTTGGCCGAGCGCCTTGACGTCACCATCGACGGAGTCCTTCACCCTGTTTCTGGCTATCACAACACGGGGCTGGGAATAGTCGGCAGGTTTGCAGCTCCCCTTTCAGATGCGGAGTTAGCTCGTCGCCTAGCTTCCGTTTGTGGATCACCAGTTCGCTGGACCCCATCCGCTTCCGGCTTTGTCCACCGCCTCGCTATTGTAGGGGGCAGCGGAATGTCGCTGTGGGACGACGTCGTCGCCTCCGGCGTCGACGCCTTCGTTACTGCCGACGTAAGGTACCATGCCTTTATGGATGCTTCCAGCAGAGTGGGCGTATTCGACCCTGGACATTTCGAAATGGAACAGTTCGTTCCAACGGGCTTAGCCCAGACACTTGCAGAACACATTCCCGATGTTGCCTTTATAGCATCAGGGATTGCTACCAACCCATTACGGTACACAATGCCGCGACTAGCTGCCTCAGCTTCGTCGTCCGACTTCGCGAACGCTCATTAACGAAACACTTACCAACCATGGAACTACAGATTTCGCTTCTTGCCAAACTGGCCGCCGTTGACGCCCAGCTCGACGAATTACACGACGAGCTTGGCGACCTCCCCGCAGAGGTCAAGAAGCATGAGCTTATCGTGAGAGAGCGCACGGTTGGTGTTGAACAAACACAGCTGGCGTTGCGCGACCTCGAAGATCGCCGTGGCAATGCCCACGTTTCGCTTCAAGAATTGACCGACAAAGAGCAACGTCTCACCGATCAACAGTTTCAAGTCAAAAACAACCGCGAGTTTGACGCGATCACGCACGAGCTAGAACACATCCGCCAGCAGCGAGCTACGTTCGACGAGATCATTCGGACGTCGGGTGTTCGCGAGGAAAACCTTCAAGGCACGCTCGCGCAACAACAGGCATCGCTGGCAGAAGCCGCAGCTGTACTCAAAGACAAGGAAGCAGAGCTCGAAGCACTTTCTGGCGACCAGAACGAAGAACTGCGGGCTTACATTGCCTTGCGTTTGCGTCTTATTGCGCAGATTGACGACACGCTCGAGGCAGAGTACGAGCGCATTCGCACGTTCCACCGCGAGGCTGCTGTTCCACTTCGCCGTAGCTCGTGCTCTGGCTGCTACTCTGCAGTTCCGTCGCAGCGTGTGATGGAAATGAAGTATAACCGCGACAAACTGTACACCTGTGAAAGTTGTGGCCGAATCCTCTTCCCAGAGGATTTGACCGTGGATGTTGAATCGCTCATGGAAGGTTGATACAAAGCTCGGGCACGGTGGATCTCCGGGCAGTTGCCGTCGCGCAAGCGGCGGAGGAAAGTCCGAACTCCACAGAACAGCACGCTCGCTAACGGCGAGGCGATGAACGCTTAGGCGCAAGTCGACGGAAAGTGCAACAGAAAGGAAACCGCCGTCATTACCTATGGTGGTGGCGGTAAGGGTGAAACGGTGGGGTAAGAGCCTACCAGCGTGACGGGTGACCGCCACGGCTCGGTAAACCCCGTGCGGAGCAAGGTCAAACAGCACGGCGTCCCTTCGGGGAACGGGTTGTTCGCTCGTCAAACGTACGTTTGCGCCTGCGGGTAGACCGCTCGAGGCTGGCAGCAATGTCAGTCCCAGACAAATAACTGCCTCGGCAACTCAACAGTTGCTACGACAGAATTCGGCTTACAGGAGGTTCCCGTGTCCGACGATGTTCCCTT
>JALHPC010000037.1:0-12323 GCA_022842685.1 Candidatus Kapaibacterium sp. | reverse complement strand
TCCCGGAGTTTCTTACCCGGTGGCTCGCCGACATCGAGTCGCAGTGGCCTGCTATTGTCCAGCGACGCGATGCAACTGAACTTCGAAGGTTCGGGCATACCATTCGTGGCTCTTTTGTTCAGTTTGGCCTGCGCGACCTGTCGAGCGCGGGTGTTCTCATTATGGAGTGCGCCGAGCATTCCAATTGGGACCAAGCGACACACGTCGTTCACCACGTTAGGCAGGCATTGCTTGAGATTCAGTCAAACCTTCCTGCACTTCTCTCCAAGAACGCTCCATGATTCGGTTACTCCTAGTTCTGACGACGGCAGCTATTGCCGTATCAATTACCGCAGGCACCGCTATTGCACAAACTCGTATTGCCGTTCTTGCCTTCCGGAATATGGATGGCAAGATTGCGCTCAACGCTATGGCGGTCCAGCTTGGAGACTCCCTTCGAACAACGCTTGAAGCCGCCGACCCCAAGCAAGAGTTCTTTGCCGTTGTTCCTGCAGACTCGGTTGAAATGGCGGTTTCCGAGGTAAACCTCGATCCAACGAACCCACAATACGAATCTGATGTTTGGAAGGCGCTGCGAGCAATGGGTATCGAGAAAGTTGTCCAAGGAAACTTCCTCACCGAGGGCGAACGTGTGCTCATGAACGCATACGTCTATGACCTTGAAACCAAGATGCCCGACGCGGCACAAGCAAAGAACGTCTACAAACAACGTGACGCTGTACTATCGGCGATTCCCGTTATTGCCAAGCGACTCTTACCTGCCCTGAAACCTCAATAGTTGTCTTCAACGATGAACATCGAGCTCCCTGTTCTCACGCATGCTGAACCCGCTTCTGGCCGCCGCCCAGGGTGGCTAAAAGTTCGCGCCCCCGGTGGCGACGAGTATACACGCATCAAAGCGATGATGCGATCGAAAGCACTTCATACCGTCTGCGAAGAAGCACGATGCCCCAACATCAGCGAATGCTGGAGTGCAGGTACTGCCACGTTCATGATCAACGGCGACACATGCACACGTTCGTGTGGCTTCTGCGCTGTAAAAACTGGCAAGCCCCTTCCCCTTGATTGGGACGAGCCGCGTCGCGTAGCCGATGCCGTCCAGTCTATGCGCTTAAAACACGCCGTTATCACGTCGGTCAATCGCGATGAACTCAAAGACGGCGGTTCCGAAATTTGGGCCGAGACAATCCGGGCGGTCCGCCAAGCAAGTCCCGACACAACCGTCGAAGTTCTGATTCCCGACTTCAAGGGCAACCTTGAAAATCTGCGCAGAGTCTGTGATGCAAAGCCCGACATCCTAAATCACAACACCGAAACGGTGCCTCGGCTTTACAAGCGCGTGCGACCTCAAGGGCGTTACCACTGGACCCTTGACACTCTGCGCGAAGCAAAGGCGCTTGGCATGCGAACCAAGACAGGCATCATGCTTGGCCTTGGCGAAACAGTCGACGAAGTGATGGACGTGTTGAAGGACCTACGCTCGGTCGACGTCGACGTCGTGACGTTGGGACAGTATCTTCAACCTACAAAGAACCACCTTCCTGTTGACCGGTTCGTCCATCCCAACGAATTCAAACGCTATGAAGTTGAGGGTCTAGCCATGGGCTTTGCCGTTGTAGAATCCGGCCCCTTGGTTCGCAGCTCCTACCACGCAGAGCGCCACGTATGACGTCGTTCACGGTTCTTGGCAGCGGAACCTCTACTGGTGTTCCATCCGTTGCCTGTGACTGTGCAACGTGCACGTCGACGGATCCTCGCGACCGTCGGCTCCGCACATCAGTTCTTGTCAAGACGGCAACAACCACGGTTGTCATCGATACGTCTCCCGACTTCCGATATCAGATGCTGACGCACGGAGTGATGCACATTGATGGCATCGTCTATACTCACCATCACTTCGATCACATAGGGGGCTTCGATGACATTCGCCCCTATCAGTTTCGGTCGCGCGCGCCCATGGCCGTGTACGCCATGCGCGAGACGCTTGACGTTCTGCATTCAACCTTCCCCTATGCCTTTGGCCTCGTAGAGTCAACCGGCGCTTCGACACCCGAAGTGGTAGAGGTCGTCATCGATGACGAGCCGTTTACCATCGGCGACGTAACGCTGCTCCCCATTCCGATGCGCCATGGAAAACGTCTTCGCGTCAATGGCTATCGCATTGGGTCGGTGGCTTACTGCACCGACGTCAACCATATCCCACGGTCGTCGCTCGACCGTTTACGCAACCTCGACACGCTCATCATTGATGGCCTTCGTTTCGAGGAACATCCTACGCACTTTACCGTGCCCCAGGCCCTAAGCATTATCGAAGAGCTCAAACCGCGGCAGGCCTTTCTCACGCATATCGCGCATCAGATTCGCCATGCCGACGTCGAGCCGCAGCTGCCGAATCACGTTCGGCTTGCTTACGACGGGCTTGTGGTTTCGTCGGACTCCTGCTGATCGTCTTCTTCAGGGCTGGCTACTTCGCCATCGATGCTAGCAACGTCGTCATCTGAGCTTGCCGCGTCATCATCCGCATCTGGCACGCCCTCGTCGGTACTCCAGTACGCGCCAGAGTGGGCCGATTCATCGGCCGCTGGAGCGCTGATCGGTGCCCCTTGCTCGCCATCAAGCAGGGCTGCAAGCTGTTTGCGGAGGAGACGGTGATCGGTCGTGAGAGAGATGACTTCGTCGGCTTCGATAAGGGTTGTTGTAGTCTTTAGGAGCTCGTCGATTTCTCGGAGTTTAGGGAGGTCCGACAACCCATGTAGGCCGAACACACGCAAGAACTCGTCGGTGGTACCGTAGAGGAGCGGTTTGCCGAGTGTTTCTGCGCGCCCCACCATGGCAACGAGTTGGCGTTCCACGAGTGAGTTAACCACTTCGCTGGAGTTCACTCCGCGTACGGCCTCGATTTCGGCCTTGGTTACGGGCTGGCGGTAGGCAATGATGGCAAGGGTTTCGATGGCTGCCTGAGTAAGGCGGCGGCGGCTACGCGCCTTGAGTAGGCGTTGCACGATGTGCCCATGCTGCGGCGTGGTAGCGAACTGATATCCGCCGGCAATTTTCACAATCCGGAATGGTCGATCGGTGCCCTCCAAGTCGTCGTTAATCTCGTCGATGAGCTCGTCGAAGTATCCCTTAGGCACGTTGAACTCTGGGGTTTCGGGCTCGGTATGTTCCCCATCAAGCGGCAGTGCCTGCTGTCCGGGCGACTGTGCCGAGTTATCCTCGAGCACCAAGATCCGGTGCATGGACCGTGTGGTGATTGGATCGTCGGAGGCAAAAATGAGAGACTCAAGCGCCCGACGTTGGTCGTAGCGTTCGAGGGTAAAAAAGTAGGGCACGTTGTTCAATGTTGCCGACGAGCTGTTGTCTTCGACAGGTTCTTCGTGTTCTACTGGCTGTTGTTCGAGATCGTCAGGTTGTGTCATGGGATGTCCTCCTCGATACCCTCGCCCGTCGTGGGCGGCACTGGAGCCGCGTCATCGGCGGGGCGTGGGGCGATGATGATGTCGTCAAAGTCATCGTCTTGTTGAACGATGATACGGTGGTTTTTCGCAAGCTCAAGTAAGGCAAGGAACGTTGCTACAATGTGGGCTCGCGTTTGGCCGCCTACAAGTTCAAAGAACCGCGCCGAGCCGCGTGCTTTTAGGGTGTGGAGAATCTCGGCACTCTTTTCTTCGACCGAGATTGGAAACCGCGTAACGATATGGGCATCTTCTTGAACTGGTGCGCGCTCGACAGCCCGCTTCAGTGCTTTAAGAAGGTCGAAGATCGTGGCATTGCGATATCCAAGCTGATCGGCAGCTTGCAATTCATCGGCTTCGAAAATCTGACGGTACATAACGTACCGCTGTTCGTCTGCTTGTACGGCAAGTGTCTCCGACGCTTCTTTGAAGCGCTTGTACTCGAGGAGCTTCTGGACTAGTTCAGCCCGAGGGTCGTGTTCGTCGATGTTCTCGCCATCGCTAGCGGCCTTCGGTGGCCTAGGCAACAGCATCTGTGCCTTGATGCCAACAAGTGTAGCCGCCATCAGTACAAACTCGCCTGCCAACTCAAGGTCAAGCAGTTCCATCACGCGAACGTAGTCCAAGAACTCTTGCGTGATATCGGCAATCGGAATGTCGTAGATGTCGAGCTCGTCACGCTTGATAAAAAACAACAGCAGATCAAGCGGCCCCTCAAAGGTTCCAAATCGTACGTTATACATGGCCACCTTGCATGTGTTGGTTCGCAATCTGAGCGTGCGTACCGGTGAAAACTCTTGGTACTCTCGACGAAACCGCCGTCGTTACCTCATACGGAATTGTGTTGGCCCACGATGCCAGGTCAACTGCATCAATGGCCGATTCATGTCCATGCCACAATTGCCGTCCAAGCACGACAACGTCGTCGCCAACTTCAACATCAAGCCCACCAACGTCGAGCATGCACTCATCCATACAGATAGTGCCAACAACAGGTACACGTCTACCGTGCACGAGAACATGGGCAGACCCTGTTAAACCACGCGAGTAGCCATCGCCATAGCCAATCGGAATCGTCGCAATCTCTGTCGGCACGTTAGACGTCCATCGGCGGCCATAACTCACCGTGTCACCGGCGTTTACGGATCGCATCGACAACACAGAAGTCACAATCGACATCACCGGCCGCAGATCCACTGACCGTCCCAACGTTGGCTCGTAGCCGTACAACGAAAGTCCCGGACGTACCATGGTACACATCGACGTGGGCAAGTTCCAAATCGCGCCAGTGTTAGCCACATGTACGTCGGGCACCGAATGTCCCATCGCCGCTAGCTCCTGCACCACCAGTTCGAACGCCTCTAACTGTTGGTGGTTGTATTCCTCTAAAGGGTCATCGGCCGACGCAAGGTGCGTGCAAATGCCACGCAGCTCAAGATGCGGCTGCGAGGCAACCATGGTCGCAAAGGCAGCTGCCTTCGAGGGCTCAATACCATCGCGATGCATGCCCGTGTCAACGAAGACGTGACAACGCACGACGCAGCCAGCGCCGCTGGCTGCGCTAGCCAATGCACGAAGCCGCGTTTCATCCGCTATAACTACGTCCAGTTGCAGCGCAGCAATGGTGTCGCAGTCGTGCAGCTCAAACGGCGTTAGCACTACAATGGGCATCCTAACGCCGCTTTCCCTAAGGCGCACGGCTTCGTCCACAAAGGCAACACCAAGCACGTCCACACCAACGTGTTCCAAAACACGGCTTACGCCAACCATGCCATGGCCATATGCATTGGCTTTTACCATGGCTAGAACCCTACGGTTACCTATCCGTTTGCGAACAACCCCTAGGTTCTCCGCTAGTGCGTCGGTGTCGATAATGGCTTGCGTACTCCTCAATGCTCCGTCCTTGTAGCATGCACCCATTCAAATTGCGTCCGAATCTCGTCGATTGTCATGCCGCTTCCCAATGCACACAGCAAGCGAATGCGGGCCTTCTGACCATTCTGATAGTCGGCAAAAATTACTCCGGCACGATGCAAATGCAATCCGGCCCCTTCATATGCATAGGTATGCTCGATGCGCCCAACAGGGCAGCGCGAGACAAGTACAATGGGCAAACCCGCAGCAACAGCCGAGGCACACTCATGATACACAGGGGGCGTTACATTACCCACACCGAAGGCCTCGATCACAATGCCGGCAGCTCCACGCTCTCGTGCAAACTCAAGCAACTCGGGGCCCATGCCCGCATAACACTTTACGATGGGAACGTAAAAGTCTACGCTGTTAACTGCGTAATGGTCGCGGTGAACTGGACCACGATGAATCATAACGTGGCCATTCGACACGCGACCTAGCGGACCAAAGTTTTCACTCCGGAAGGTATTTAGGTCATCGGTATCGGTCTTCGACGCTTCGCTTGCCGCCGTAATCACGCCACCTAAACACACAAGAACACCCCTACTTCGAGCATCTGGGTGCGAAGCCACGCGAATCGCATCGCGAATGTTCCTCGGCCCGTCCCAGTCTGGTTCGCTAGAATTGCGCATCGCACCAATCACCACAATCGGCTTGGGCGTGTCTATCGTGCAATCCAAGAAGTAGGCCGTCTCTTCGAGCGTATCTGTTCCATGCGTCACAATCACGCCATCAACATCGTCGCGGGATGCGTAGCGCTGTACCAATCGCGACAACGTAAGCATCAATTCGGGCGTGATGTGCGGCCCTGGATAGGTTCCAAACTCCTCTACCGTTATGCGAACGTGCTCGGTGAGCTTAGGAATCTGCTCAAGTATGCGACCTCCAGACAAGCTCGGCACCACGCCACCCCATTCGGTGTCTAGGGTCGAGGCAATAGTGCCACCCGTGAACACAATAACAACATGTGGCTTGAGCCGCTCGTTGGAGTTGACATTGATACTTGCGCCGTTCATCACGCGAAAATAGCCGCATCGCAGCACGCCGAAGCCTCCGATTTATCCCCACGGTGTTAGTTTTGCCGCCACTATGCTGTCCGTACAGATGCTATGATTCTACCGGTCCCTCACCTACACTCCGTTCGGCCGTACGCGCCCGGACGCTCAGTCGAGTCGGTTCAAGCCGAGCTTGGCTTGTTGGACGTGGTGAAGCTAGCATCGAACGAGAATCCGCTGGGGCCCTCGCAGCACGCAGTTGCTGTCGCTAGTAGCTACCTTGCCCATGCACATGTGTATAACGATGGTGGCATGGCACTTCGACAGCGCCTAGCTCTGCATCACGATGTCGATCCTTCGCAGATCATCGTTGGAAACGGTAGTGATGCTCTGATTCATCAAGTAATGCGCACATTCCTTCAGCCCGGCCACCATGCCGTTTCATCTGAAGGGGGCTTCGTAAGCTTTCAGATTGCCGTTGCCGGCGTAGGCGGCTCTGCCGTGCTAACGCCGATGCGTGCTGATTACCGCTTTGACGTGGAAGCCATCGCCCAAGCCGCCGCCGATCGCTGCTCTATTGTCTACATACCCAACCCCAACAACCCAACGGGTACCTACCTAACCACGAACGAGCTCACGTGGCTGTTAGACACCCTACCGCCGAACGTGCTCGTCGTCGTCGACGAAGCATATCACGAGTACGCCTCCTACCTTCGGCCAGATGACTATCCGAACTCGATTGCCTTCGAACATCCAAACGTACTTACGCTGCGTACCTTCTCGAAGGCCTATGGACTGGCGGCGCTGCGTATCGGCTATGCTGTCGGGGCAACCAACGTGGTGCAGTGGTTAGAGCGGACCAAACTTCCGTTCGACCCCAACGGTGTGGCTTGCGCAGCCGCTCAAGCGGCACTCGACGACGTTGTTCACGTTGCTACCACAGTGCAAACGAATGCAAGAGCCCTGGCCTTTCTTACGAAACATGTGCAAGACCTGGGCTTTATCGCCAGCGATTCCGTTGCCAACTTCGTGATGATCGACACCGATAGCGTCGAAGCTGCTACTGCGCTCCACTCTCAACTTCTCCACCAAGGCATCATAACGCGCCCACTCTTGGGCTTTGGGTTGCCTACCTGCTTACGAATCAGCACAGGCACCGACGCCGATACCGAACGCGTCGCCGCAGCGCTGTCCGTGCTTTCCCATCAACGTGTTTCTCTGTAACCTACCCTATTGAAGACGACTATGTCGACCGCCACTCTCAGCCCCTCGGCCCGCGAAGCTATCGCCAACGACTTTTTACCCATCAACGGTACCGACCACATCGAGTTCTATGTTGGCAACGCTAAGCAAGCCGCATATTTCTATCGCACGGCGTTTGGCTTTTCCCTTGTGGCCTATGCCGGACCCGAAACGGGCGTCCGCGACCGTGCCTCCTATGTTCTCCAACAAGGCAAGGTTCGTCTTGTGCTAACAACGCCGATGCAGCCCGGCACCGAGATTAGCCAGCACGTCGAACGCCACGGCGATGGCGTAAAGGTATTGGCACTATGGGTCGACGATGCCACATCGTCGTGGAAAGCAGCCACCGAACGTGGGGCTGTAAGCGTCATCGAGCCCACAACACTTCGCGACGATCATGGCAGCGTTGTTATCTCGGCCATCAAAACCTATGGCGAGACTATTCATACGTTCGTGGAACGGCACGCTTATAGCGGCGCCTTTATGCCCGGCTACGAGGCCATCGACGATGGATATCACACCACTCCTGTTGGATTGTTGCACGTTGATCACTGCGTGGGCAACGTCGAGCTAGGACACATGAATGAGTGGGTGAAGTTCTACGAAGACGTTATGGGCTTCAAACTTCTGCTGACGTTCGACGACACCGACATTTCTACAGAGTACACCGCCCTCATGTCGAAGGTCGTCTCGAACGGCTCGGGTTACGTCAAGTTCCCTATCAACGAACCGGCCGAAGGCAAGAAGAAGAGCCAAATCGACGAGTACCTAGAGTTTTACCACGGCGCCGGTGTTCAGCACATTGCCATTGCCACCAACGACATCATCCATACGGTGAGCGAATTGCGCCGCCGTGGCGTGCAATTCCTAACTGTACCAGAGACGTACTACGAGGACTTGTTGGACCGCGTTGGCACAATCGACGAAGACATTGCGCCGCTCCGCGACCTAGGCATTCTCGTCGATCGCGACGATGAAGGATACCTACTGCAGATCTTCACGAAACCCGTTGAAGATCGCCCAACGCTGTTCTACGAGATCATCCAGCGCAAGGGCGCACGCAGCTTCGGCAAGGGCAACTTCAAGGCGCTCTTCGAGGCCATCGAGCGCGAGCAGGCCCGTCGCGGCAACCTGTAATCGCTCCCGTCTCATCGATCATTTCCTTACGATAACACTATTCCCCGTTACCCACACAATTTTTCACCAATACTGATATGGCATCTGCTCCCGCCGCAAAGCGCGGCTCGAAGACTCCGGCGTCAACCGCCATTCCTCATGGTTCACAGCCGTTCCTGCAGTCCGTCAATTCGTACTTCGACAAGGCTGCACATCTCACCGACCTTCCTCAGGGACTGCTCGACCAGATTCGCGTTTGCAACTCGGTGTACTACATGCAATTCCCTGTACGCATCAAGGGCGAGATTCAGGTCATCGAAGCATGGCGCGCCGAACATAGCCACCACAAACTCCCCTGCAAAGGTGGTATTCGTTACGCCGAAACTGTCGACCAGGATGAAGTGCAGGCACTTGCAGCACTTATGACGTACAAGTGCGCCGTAGTAGACGTGCCCTTTGGCGGTGGCAAGGGAGGCATTCGCATCAACCCACGCGATTACACGGTGGAAGAGCTGGAGCGCATCACACGCCGCTATACCGTTGAACTCATCAAAAAGAACTTCATCGGACCTTCGGTCGACGTTCCAGCTCCAGACTTCGGAACAGGTCCTCGCGAAATGGCCTGGATTGCCGATACGTACCAGGCATTCGCCCAAGGCGAAATCAATGCACTTGCCTGCGTTACCGGCAAGCCCGTAGGCCAGGGTGGCGTACGTGGCCGTACTGCAGCTACAGGCCGCGGACTCTACTTTGCAGTGCGCGAAGCTGTCAACGATGCCAAGCTGATGAAGAAACTCAAGCTTACAACTGGCTTTGCCGACAAGACCGTTATCGTTCAGGGCTTTGGCAACGTCGGATACCACGCAGCCAAGTTCCTCATGGAAGCTGGCGCTACCGTGATTGGCATCATCGAATGGGACGGCGCAGTTGTAAACCCTAAGGGTATCGACGTTGAAGCACTCCAGGCACATCGCGTGGAACGAGGCAGCATTACGGGCTTCGCCGGTGCTAAAACCGTAAAGGATGGGCTTAGTGTTCTTGAGTACGAGTGCGACATCCTGGTACCTGCTGCTCTCGAGAATCAGATCTTCAAAGAGAACGCACCTCGCATCAAAGCCAAAATCGTGGCCGAAGGCGCCAATGGTCCGGTCACAGCCGTTGCCGAAGACATCCTCAACAAGAAGGGTATCGTTGTGATGCCCGACATGTTCGTCAATGCCGGTGGCGTTGTGGTGTCGTACTTCGAATGGCTCAAGAACATCTCGCACGTTCGTTTTGGCCGTATGGATAAGCGCTTCGAGGAAGGCAGCAACACACGCCTCGTGAATGCCTTGGAAAACCTCACTGGCAAGTCGCTTACTCTTTCCGAGCGCAACTTGATTGCCCGTGGTGCCGACGAGGAAGACCTTGTAAACTCAGGTCTCGAAGACACGATGATCTCCTCGTACCACAGCATCATGGAAGTCTTCTGGGGCAATCCAAAGGTCAAGGATCTTCGCACCGCTGCCTTCGTTAACTCCATCAATAAGATTGCCGGTTCTTACATGTCGCTTGGCATCTTCCCATAAGCGTTGCCCCATGTAAGGGTCTTCGTTGTTCTGTCGGTAAAAACAAACGGGGGGGTGCGGCCCCGCAGCACGCCCCCGTTTTCGTTCTACGTGTGAGACTGCCCTAGCGAGCAATCATCATGGGAAGCGTACGCACAACGTTGCCGCTGCGACGCAGTACCACCATGTACATGCCAGGTGCGAGCGGCATACCGTCAGCCGTGCGAAGCGCTACCGAACGTGGTCCGGTGCCCCCTTCAACAGAAACAACTGGCTGACCTAACGATGTAATGATGGACACCGCATCAAACGAATCGTCGTCGGCCGTAATGGTAATTGCGTCGGCCGCTGGATTAGGAGCAATCGAAACAGCACCAGTAAGGGTATGAGAAACCGAGTTAACAACGTTGGCACGTCCAGGCACGGCAACAACAATGTCTACACTTGACTGGCGCGTGCCCATTTCGAGCAAGAATGTGCCTGTAGTCGCATCGGTACGAATGCAGACATCCCGGCTTTCGCCACCCGCTACGGTAAACGGCAGCGCGGGGGCGTCTACAATGGTAAAGTCGCCAGCATTGGGGCCAGCAAGCGTAAGCGAGCTAACGGTTACTGGCGTGGAGCATCGGTTAGTAAACGTCACACAGCGCTGTCCTCCAGCCGGTACAAGAATGCTATCCACGCCTGGCGTAAAGCCGGGATCGGCGTCGATAATGACAACCAGGGTTCGATTACCACTGTTGGTAAAGAAGGTAACGGTCCCTTCGACTCTTGAGTCGTTTGCAGGGCTAATCTTAAGCGTCAGGTCCTCGGATGCTCCAGGAGCGATGGTTGCTGGTAAGCTGGCTTGCGAGAGAACCTCGATGAGTGATGGGTTCGACGTAGTGATGCTCGTAATGCGAAGCGCACTGCCGCCGAGATTCTGCAATAACCCCTCCGACGTCACATCGTTTGGCCGGCAGAACGGAAACCCTGTAACGAGAATCGTGTCGGAACGCAGAACAAGGTTCGAAGGGCCACCACTTGGAACAACACGTATGCGCGCCGGCGTAGAAATCGCCTGGCCACAGTTGTTTATCACCTGGCACTCGTAGAGGCCCGAATCTGCAAGGGTAATGTTCGCAATGCGGAGTGTGTCTGAGTTTGCACCTTGAATGTACTCGCCACTACGTAGCCACTGATAGCCCATCAATTCTCCTACGGCTCGAACGCCTAACACGAGGGTCGTTCCAGCTTCGACCGTGCGATCCTGAGGGCTGCTTGTTACGGCAGGTTTTTCACGCACGTGAACGCGTATAGTGTCGGTACGAACTACCGGCGCACAGTCGCCACGCACTTCGCAGTAGTACTGTCCGGCATCGAGCAACTGCGACAGTGTGATAGAATATCGCATTCGAGTTCCCGCCTGGATAGGAGCCCCATTCTTGAACCACTGATACCGCAGCCCTGCTCCTTGCGCTCGAACCTCCATGTAGATGCTATCTCCTAAGCACACGGTTAAGTCCTCGGGCTGTTGCGTGATAGATGGCGGCTGGAGTACGGTAACTGTAACGGTGTTTGTTTCAACGGTACCGCAGCCGAATACTTCACACGAATACGTGCCTGCATCTGAAGCTTTCGCCAGTGTTATCGACAGCACAGCATTCGTTGCACCCGCAATCGCAACGCCATCCTTTTTCCAGCGGTACTGGTTGTTGGCACCCGAGGCACCAACGGTTAAGCTGAACGCTCGGCTAACACATACCGTCGTATCACGTGGCTGCTGAACGATCGTGGTTTGTGCGTTAACCGTAAACGTAGAACTTTCTTGAACAACTTCTTGGCCTTGCTGCGTGGCCGTTACGATGCGTACTTGATACTGCGATCCTGGAACGGCATCACCGGGAACCGACCACGTGATGGTGCCAGCGTTGGCTGTTGCCTGCCCGATAGCCTGCCACTGTCCGGTGGGGCCATCACGATACTCGATTCGAAAGCTCTGATAGCCCGTTTGCGTCCATGTGATCACAAGGTCCTGACCTGCACAAACCGACGCTCCGGCAACGGGAGCTGTA
>JALHPC010000036.1 GCA_022842685.1 Candidatus Kapaibacterium sp. | reverse complement strand
CGGGATAGACGTTCTGCTCTTGAGCACACACACAGGCCCATGTCGCGGCAAAGGAAATCAAGAGTAGCAGTGGCCGAATCATGAACATACTCCACACAGTGGATTTATAAGTATTACCTTCGTGCAACGGCTGCCGCAGCATAGGCCGCCAGCGGTGCTACAACCACGTCGATAGTATAGTGCACGTGCTGAGCAATAACCAATACACCAACAATCGCGGCACAAAGAAACAGTGCGGTGCGTAGCCAGCGTGTGTTCACTGTAAAGGCAACAACACATAGCACCGACACGTGGCCCGAAAACATTAGGTCGCGAGTTAGCGTTGTGCCATTTCCGGTAAACAGCGCCACAAAGGGATCGTCGAGCGGTATCATGGTGGCTGGCGGGTCGAACGGTGTGGCCCACATGGCAACAATCCGAAGCGAAATCAGCAGGAGGTAGGCGCGCAGCGCGCGAAACACCGTAGCTGGATCGGTACGCAGTGCCACAAGCGTGAAAACCAGTGCCCCATACAGAATGATGAAGATTGGCCAGGTGCAGTTGATGGGTTCGAAACGCACGTGGAGTGGGTCTGCCAGTGCTATTCCAGCGCGCGCCTCGACATTTGTTAAAAAGGTAGAGTACGACCACAACGCTAGCGCAAGAGCACCAAGGAGGATTGCAATCTGCGCACTATTCTGGCTTGTATAGGTGCGCCAGGCCTGCCATGTGAAACGGTTTGACGTATTTGTTGTCATTGCTACATGCAAACTAGCCGTTGCACCTCTAATCTCAACAATCATTCTTGTATGAAGCACCTTTTTACCGCTGTTTGTTTGCTTGCTGCCCTGGCTGTTGTCGCTGGCTCGGCACAGGATGAGCGGCGCTTTCACATCAGGATGCCGAAAACTGGGTTGGTTGCCCTCGTTAACGAAGAGCGCGAACATATAGCTGTGCTTCGGGTTGATGGAAGTATTGGTGTGCTCGATGCTCGTACGGGTGATGTGATTCGACAGTTTGACGGACACAGCACGGCAGCAGCCATCGTGTGGAGTGTTGGTGCCGACACCATTAGCGGTGTTGCTGTGGATGCAGTGGCTGGTACGGCTGTTGTTCGGCACCATCGCGTTTCGGACGGTGCCAGCGTAGGCACCGACCTCGTAGCGTTAAACGATCCGCTAGGCCGCTCTGGCGCAACGCCCAGAGACGTTCGCATTCAACAACTGCAATGGCATGGCCGCGTTGCCATTCATGCACGTTGGACGACCGTGGCCGACACCGTAGGTGCTCACGCTACGACCATTCTAGATTGCCATCGACTGCGTGTTGCTGCCACCCTACGCATTCGCTGCCGTGCCATCCAAGAGCATCTCGACCTTGGCATCGTTGGCTTTCGCTACGATCGCCGCTCTGAGGCCGGCATCCAAGCAGGAATGATGATTCTGCGCGCTGCAGATGCCACGCGCATCTATGATGTGCCTGTCGACGCCGGTAAGCGTGCCCGGCTCGTAAGTCTGAGCACCGTACTTCTGGGATCTGCTTCATCTACCACTTCTACAGAGCTGCTCGATTTTACCACCGGTCGTGTTGTGGGCGAACCCCAGGTTGCAGTGTTCGACGAAACGGCCGTGGCCGTTGGACGCCGCCATGCCGTTGTAGTGTCGGCCGACGGGCGCACAGTGCTTCATCACGACATGGCCGACAACTCGGAGGGAACCATCCTACGTGTTGACACAACCACCGTAGCGTCTATCGCCATTGGCTCGAAGCACCAATTGCTGGCCGTACTGCTTGCCGACGGTGGGGTGCAGTGTATCGCTTTGGGTGCGGAGCGACGAGACAACACGCCCGTCGTAACGGCGCGGTTTCTTCGCGATACCGTTGTTCAGTACGGGTCGCTTACCCTAGTTGCTGGCGCCGTTCCTCTTGAATCGTACGTCATTCGCACCACGGGACAGCCCGTTGGAGTGTTCACTGGTCATCGACTTACCTTCGACGTCCGCGAGCCCGGCGATATCTCCCTAGAAGTCTCGGCCAATGGTCCGGGTGGTCGGCTCTCGATCCGCACGCTTACCGCTCACGTTATCGGCTTCGACGCCACCGTTGTGAATGGCCGCAACGCCTATTTCGATGCCCCTTACATCGAATACGAACCCAGCACCCGTATCATTACAGCCTTTGATGGGAAGGGGGCACTGGCTGCTTTTGACTCGAGAGACTTTTCGGTTCAGGGTAGGGCTGTGCATCCCAATGCGATACTGGGGGCACGCTACGACCGCTGGTCGGGGGCGTTTAGGAGTATCGAGGTAGACGGTCGTGGCAAACTCGAAATCGTGGTAGACGATGGCTTGGACAGTGCCCGAGGTACCGTTGCTGAATGGTGGCTGCCGGGCACGGAGAGCGGCAGGCGCACGGTGACGGTAACGTCGGGGCGCGTTGTGTGGTTGCCGCTGGGGCTGCGTCCACACGCTGTGGCAGTAAACTATGTGATCGATGGCGTGCCGCGCCATGCTGTGGCTGTTTTCGATGATACGGTAATGCGCACTGTAATGCCGGGCCCCATGCTGGCAGAGCGGTATGTGCGCGACATAGCCGTAGACGGCAATCGGCTGCTGATAGCTGCGGCCCCTCGTGCCGGTGTTGATAGCGCTGCACTGATAGGGGTTGATGTGTTGACGCTGGCGCCAACAGACAGTAGCGACCGTACCGTGGTGAGTCTTGGTATTGTACGCAGTGGCCTTGCGGGGTCGCCTGTTGGGACCTTCGAAACAGCTCCGGTGCGGCTATACCGCGACGTGTTCGTGGCCGATGCGCACCGCGTTACGTCGCTTGATGATGGCATTGTTATCGGCATCATTTACGGAAAAGAGCGGAACCGATTTATGCTATACCACGTGGAGCAGCAGCGCCCACTAGGGTTTTTTGGGCCCTTTCCATTTGGACTCGTCGATGCCAAGGCACACAATCGAACGCGCACCATTGTGGTAAGCGATAGTGGTGGACGTGTGCTAACCTTGGCAATGCCCCTTACCGTACATGTTGATGAGCAGGAGTTCGATGCGCATGACGCAGAGGTGGTGGAAGAATATGCCGTTGATGTTCTGGGAAGGCGCCTTATAACTGGGGATGTACTCACTGGGGTGGTGTTCCGTGTGGAGCGACGTGCAAACGGAAGTTTTCGGAGCAGACGTATTCGATAACAATACCTGCACCGCCGAAGCCGTATCTTTGCCGTCCTTTCCACGACTAGCACACCGGCATGGCAGCAACAGAACCAAACAAAATCATCTTCTCCATGGTGGGCGTAGGCAAAATCTACAAGCCCAACCGTCAGGTCCTACGAGACATCTACCTAAGCTTCTTCTACGGCGCCAAGATTGGCGTACTTGGTTTGAATGGCGCGGGTAAGTCGACGTTGCTGAAAATTATCGCTGGGCTGGACGACGAATACGTTGGCCAGATTACGAAGAACAAGGACGTAACGTTCGGCTACTTGTCGCAAGAACCCGAGCTCGACCCAACGAAGACCGTGCGCGAGATTGTTGAAGAAGGTGCCGCCGAGGCCGTGCAGTTGCTAAAGGACTACAACGCCATTAGCGAGCAGTTTGCCGATCCTGACGCCGACTTTGACGTGTTGATGGACAAGCAAGCCAAGTTGCAAGACAAGATTGAAGCTATGGGGGCGTGGGACATCGACTCCAAGCTTGAAATGGCCATGGATGCGTTGCGGTGTCCACCGCCCGACACCATCGTTGGCGTTATCTCTGGCGGCGAGCGCCGCCGCGTAGCGCTTGTGCGACTACTCTTGCAGAAGCCAGACGTGCTCTTGCTCGACGAGCCCACCAACCACTTGGACGCCGAAAGTGTTGGCTGGCTAGAGCAGCATCTTGCCAAATACGAGGGCACCGTTATTGCCGTAACGCACGACCGGTACTTCCTGGACAACGTAGCCGGCTGGATCTTAGAACTCGACAATGGCCATGGCATCCCCTTCGAGGGCAACTACACATCGTGGCTTGAACAGAAGAGCGCACGATTGGCCCAAGAGGAAAAGCAAGAGTCGAAGCGCCAGAAAGCCCTCAAGGAAGAGCTCGAGTGGGTGCGTATGAATCCCAAGGGGCGCCATGCCAAGAGCAAGGCCCGTATAACGGCCTACGAAAAGCTCTTAGATCAAGAGACCGTTAAGCGCAACGAAGAGATGGAGATCTTTATTCCACCTGGGCCGCGCCTTGGCGACGTGGTTATTGAGGCCAAGGACATTTCGAAGGCCTTCGGCGACAACCTCCTGTATGAACACGTCAGTTTCTCGTTGCCCCCTGGCGGAATCATTGGAGTGATTGGCCCGAACGGAGCTGGTAAGACCACCATGTTTAAGATGATGACGGGTGAGTTACAGCCCGATGCCGGTTCGTTTGTTGTGGGTGACACGGTAAAGCTGGGCTACATCGACCAAAACAGGCCTCTTGATCCCAACAAGAGTATATGGGAAGAAATCACGGACGGCTCGGACGTCGTTGTACTTGGAACACGCGAGATTAACAGCAGGGCCTATGTGGCTCGGTTCAACTTTAGCGGTAGCGACCAACAAAAGAAGGTAACCCAACTCTCAGGCGGTGAGCGCAACCGCGTCCACCTTGCCAAAATGCTCAAAGAAGGGGGCAACGTATTGCTGTTGGACGAGCCCACGAACGACTTAGACGTGAACACGCTGCGCGCCCTCGAAGAAGCCCTGCAGGGCTTTGCTGGCTGCGCCGTGGTTATTAGCCACGACCGCTGGTTCTTAGACCGGATTGCCACGCATATCTTGGCGTTTGAAGGCGACAGTCAGGTGGTGTGGTTCGACGGCAACTACTCGCAATACGAAGAGGACCGACGCAAGCGACTTGGTATTGAAGCCGACAGGCCACATCGAATCTCGTACCGAAAGCTCATGCGCGACTAACGGCCGACAACAGGCGGCGGCCATGTACGTTATAGCCCCGATAACTGAAGAACCCTACAAGGATACACCAATGTACTACACACTTGTTCTTGCACTCTTGCTTGCCACCGTTGGAGCTGTAGCCCAGCACAAACCCAAGCCAGGCGAACCAGGTCTTCCACCAATGAACCTGCCCCCGGGCTACTCGGCCAAGGTGCAAAAGACAACCGTTACGTACAATTTTCACGGCCTAACGCGCGACCTGCCAATACCGCTTGACAAGACGCTGCTGACTGCCGCCGACATGCCGGCAGGGGTTTCACCTGTACAAGCGTTTATGGCGCCGACGAAGATCGTCGACAAGTTCTTTCAAGATCCTGCCAAGACCCTGCCGTCCTTTGGCACACCAACACGCAAGGTTCACCAGACCTTTACTTCAAAGGGCAACGTAGGAACGATTGTTTACCTTGAGTATCCGAACAAACTACCCGAGGATATGCGCCTTCAGCTAGCCAAGCTGTTTTGGAACAAGCGTGAGCTGTTGAATGCGCCGCAGGACGTAGAGTTTGCGTGTAACGACCACTTAGTGATTGTGTGGAACTTCAAGAACGCCGAAAGTGAAGTGAAGACAAACAGCCAGCGGAAGTTCTTCGACACCGTGTCGGAGGTAGCAACCGAGCGTCAGAACGCTCCGTCGTCTGGCAAGGGTAAATCTTCGCAGGCAAAGTAGGTAACCAAAGCGTCCGTGCGTGGTTTGTTACCACCTGTTGGAACGGAGCACTTCACTATGATTACCCTAGCCACCTTCACGAACGAAATGGATGCGCAGCTTCTTGAGTCGCAGCTGCGCAGCAACGACGTAGAATGCCGCATTAAGCGTGCCGACGAAGGCCGCAGCGGCGTTGGCGTGTCGGATAGCTATGCTGTTCTCGTGTTCGAAGACGACTTGGACCTTGCCAAGGAAATCTTGGAGGCCAAGGCGTTCGACGATGACGACATGCTTGGCTTCGACACGACGGTTGATACCGACGTCGATCTAGACGACCTACCGGATATGTAGCGCGGCGCCGGCGATGATTACATCGCCGAGCGCACGGCCTCGGTAACGCTGTCGGCAAACTGTTCGAAGTTCTTTCGGAACAGGTCCACAAGGTGTGCCGCCTGCTTGTCGTACGCGGCCGTATCGGCCCACGTATTCCGTGGGTTCAGCACGTCGTCGGGCACGCCGGGGCACGACGTAGGTATTGCCAACCCAAAGAATGCATCCTTGGTGAACTCGACGTTGTTCAGGTCGCCGTTGAGTGCTGCGCGCAGCATGGCCCGTGTATGGGCAATCCGCATACGTTTGCCCACGCCGTAGGGGCCGCCGCTCCAGCCAGTATTTACCAGCCACACTGTAGATCCGTGCTGGGTAATCTTGTCGCGCAGCAGGTTAGCATATACACTCGGATGGTGCACCATGAAGGGGGCACCGAAGCATGTCGAAAACGTTGCCGAGGGCTCTTTGACGCCGGCTTCCGTGCCAGCCACCTTGGCGGTGTAGCCGCTTAGGAAGTGATACATGGCCTGCTCGGGTGTGAGCTTGGCAATCGGTGGCATTACGCCAAAGGCGTCGGCCGTTAGAAAGACGACGTTCTTCGGATGTCCGCCACGATTGTTTGGCGCAATGTTCGGAATCATCTCGCGCGAGTATGACGCCCGCGTATTCTCGGTAATTTCTTGCGAGTCTAGGTCGATTACGCGTGTGTCGTCGTCCATCACCACGTTTTCGAGAATCGTACCGAAGGACCTCGTAAGGCCGTAGATAATCGGCTCGGCTTCGGCGTTTAGGTTGATGACCTTGGCATAGCAACCGCCTTCGTAGTTAAACACGCCGTCGTTGCTCCAGCCGTGCTCGTCGTCGCCAATCAACGCCCGCTCGGGGTCGGTGCTGAGTGTTGTTTTGCCCGTGCCAGACAGACCAAAGAACAGCGCTGTATCGCCGTCCTTGCCGATGTTGGCCGAGCAGTGCATCGACATAACGCCAAGCTTAGGCATCAGGTAGTTGAGCACGGTAAAGATCGACTTCTTGTTTTCGCCGGCGTAGCTAGTGCCGCCGATAAGGACGAGTTTTTGTTCGAATGATAAGATGATGAACACTTCGCTGAGCGTTCCGTCGATCTCAGGGATCGACTTAAACTCGGGCACCGTGATGACGGTAAAGCCAGGAGCAAACGACTCGAGTTGTTCGGTCGTTGGCTCGATGAACATGTTCTTTACGAACAACGAGTGATAGGCATATTCCTGTACAAAGCGTACGGGAAGGACATAGTTAGGGTCGCTGCCTGCCATGAGGTCCTGCACATACACATCGCGGCCTTGCAGGTAGGCAAACACGCGTGCCTTGAGGGCGTTGAACTTTTCTTCGCTGAATGGCTTGTTTACCTTACCCCACCACACGTCGGCTTTCGACGAGGCTTCTTCGACCACAAACTTGTCGTTAGCGCGACGTCCAGTATAGGGCGCCGAGTTTACGAGCAGAGCTCCATGCTCCGTACATTTGCCTTCGTCGAACAGCAAGGCGTGTTCATAGAGCTCGGCCGTAGAGAGGTTGCGATGCACCTCGCCAAGGTTGTAGAGTCCACGTGCTGCAAGGTCGGAAATCACGGGTTCAACGCTGTGTGCCATCGTAGGTTCGCTTAGATGTTGTGGTGAAGTATGTATGCCAACGAGTACAAATATCGGCAGATTCGGGATACCGTTCGATGACGAACGAACTGTTTGGTGTAGTAGAGCGGGCCGAAGCAATGCTGGAGGGTGCGACTGCCGTGCTAACGCCGGCTGGTGCCGAGGCATTGCGGCGGCAGTTGCCAGCGGCGTGGCAGCAACACTACGCATTCGTGGTTGACCTTGTTCTTGGCACCCGTAAGGCAAGAGACCTAGGCAAGGCGTGCGAGGGCTTTTTGTACACAACGGTGATGGCCGAGCAAGCCACACATCCGCGCATAGCGCGTTGGCACGCTGCCCCTTTTCAGGGCTGTAACTACGTTGTTGAGGCTTGTACAGGAGCAGGCGTGGATGCGGCGGCGTTGGCAGCGGTTGCAAAGCGCGTAGTAACATTCGAAGCCAATGCCCTGCATGCCACGGTTGCCGAAGCAAACCTGCAGCGTGCCGGTTGTAGTAACGTAACGGTGGTTAGCGGGGGAGTGCCATCGGTTGATTGGGAGAAGGCGGTGGCGATGGCTGATGGGTTATGGGCCGATCCATCGCGGCGCACACAAGGCGGGCGCCGTACGCGGCAAGCTGCAGAATACAACCCTCCGCTAGACGTTCTTCTCGAGGGGCTTGCGCCAGACGCCGTTGCGGGAGTAAAGGTTGGCCCGGCAGATGTGGTTGGTGCCAGCATAGAGACAACGATGGACAGCACGTGGGTGGGCTTTCGGGGTGAAGCACGCGAGCGTACGCTGTGGCGTAATGCCAATGGGCGTGGTGGCCAACGGATTTACCTTGCCGATGCAGACGTGGAGTGGGAGGTGCCCTTGCTAAAAGAGGTGCCGACTACGCGGCAAGCTGTTGGTGGCGACGTCATCGTCGAACCACACAATGCCATCATTGCTAGCGGGCACGTTGGGGCGTGGTTTGCCGAAGCGGGATTTGATGTGATTGACGTACGGATTGGCTACGGCATCGCAACGGCCGATCCTGGAGCGTCGCCATGGTATCAACGCTGGGTGATTTGCGAGGTAGAATCTGGCATCGATCGCAAGCGCATACAGCACACGATAGGCAGGTTGGGCTGGGGCAGCGAAACTGTAATCAAGAAACGTGGGGTTGATATCGACCCCATGGAGCTGCATCGGCGCTTGCGGTTTAGCCAGGGTGGACCGGCGGGCGCTGTACTTCTTGCTAGAACCGATGCGGGGCGCTGCACGATATACGCACAGCGCCCCGCCTAGAAGTTTCTGCAGTGCCCCTTAGGAGGACTGCTTGCGCAGGAGGTCGCGGATTTCGGTGAGGAGGGTTTCTTCGGCCGACGGTGGAGGTGGTTCGGCAGGGGCTGCCTCGGGGGCAGGGCGCTTGAGCTTGTTGATGGCCTTGACAACAATGAAGATGGCAAAGGCAATGATGATGAAGTCGATGATGGTGTTTAGGAACGAGCCAATGTTGATGCTCACGGCTTCCTTAACGACTTTGTCGCCTTCCAGTATGGCGCCAGCTATGGTAAGCTTGACGTCTTTGATGTCGACACCGGCTGTGAGCAAGCCGATGGGTGGCATGATGACGTCGTTAACGAAGGACGTAACGATTTTGCCGAAGGCACCGCCGATGACGACACCGACGGCGAGGTCGACGACGTTGCCGCGACTGGCGAATTCCTTAAACTCTGAAAGCATGCTCATGAGAACAACTCCGTTGTGATGATGGTGACCGCGCCTATGGAAGCGTGGCCAAACATACGAAGTGTTCAGCAAAGCCCTCCTGCGTTTGCAAGGGCCTAGGTTTGTGATGCAGTTTCGCGATGGCTAGCAGAGCGTGCCGATGCATCGTCGTTGCAGCCACAGTGGTTGCGGAGTTCTGCTTTCAAGGCTGCCTTTTCTTCGGACGTCATGTCGGCACAGCGCTTGCGAATCTCGGTCTGCTGTGCTGGTGGGTTGGCCTGTGCGGCAAGCTTGCGCGCTGTAGCACCGTACCGTACCGAGAAAACAACAACGTAGGCAAACGCAGAAAGGCCAGCACCTTCGAGGAAACTCAGATGGTGCTCGGTGTGCATGACGCCGTCAAGCAGATCGTTCCAAATGAACGTAACGGCAATGCTGTTAACGATTAACAGCCCGCCGACACAACATAGGTAGATGATCGAGCGGGCTGTTGAAGTGTTTAACGTCGACATGTCGACGGGGGCATGGGCTAGTTCTCGTTTATGGTGTCGTACAACTCCTGCAAACGCTTGCGCAGGTGAAGCACGGCATACCGTTTACGTGCGAGCAGGGTGTTGATGTTAACACCGGTTTGCTCGGACATTTCCCTAAACGAAACTCCCTCGAATTCATTTTGCACGAAGACCCACTTCTGTTCGGGTGGAAGCTCTTCGAGGCCGGCAAGAACGCTTTCCCAGATGGTCTTACGTACCAGATCGCCTTCGGGACTGTACGAGAAGTCGCCTAGGAAGCGCTCGACGTGATCCATGCCGTCGTCCTTGGAGTCGCTTGACCCGAGGTCAGAAAACGTATCGGCCTTCTTCTTGCGATACGTATCGATAATGCGGTTGCGCACAGACGTAAACACCCACGAGGCGATGTTCTCGATGGGCTTGTTAACGTCAGAGGAAGCTGCCAGCACGTTTGCGAAAACGTCCTGTAGGATGTCTTCGGCTTCTTCTTGACTCCGCACGCGCTGGCGGATGAAGCCAAGGTACTTCTTCCGGTCATTCCGGAAGAGCTGTTCAATTTGCAGGGCGAGGTCCATAGAATCGCTCCCTTCGTATAGAGTGGTGAACTGTTGTTGACGAACTCGGACAGTCGAGGGTACCATGCCGGTCTTCCGGCGGAACTCTTCTTTGCGCATGACGCTCCTTGCTACGAATTGTGACAGAATGACGCACAAACAGTGACAGTTTGACGTTGTTACGTAGCAATGATGCCATTAAGCCTTGAAAGAGGTTGTTAAATCGACTGTACAGAAGGTAACGGTATTTCTATGCCAAAGTTCCTCGCGTTTGTGATTGCTCTATCGTATCCGGCGTCGGCGTGTCGCAATATACCCATAAGTGGGTCATATGTGAGTACCCGACGAAGTTTTTGCTCAGCAAGTTCCGTGCCATCGGCCACCACCACCATGCCGGCGTGAAGACTTAGGCCCATACCAACGCCTCCACCGTGGTGGAGTGACACCCACGTAGCCCCGCCAATGGCATTTAGGGCGAAGTTGAGGTACACCCAATCGGCTACGGCATCTGATCCATCGAGCATTGCCTCGGTTTCGCGGTGAGGCGATGCTACCGAACCGCAGTCCAAGTGGTCGCGGCCGATAACGATGGGTGCCGAGACCTTGCCAGATTTGACCAAGTCGTTGAAGAGTTGGCCTGCGCGGGCACGGTCGCCATAGCCCAACCAGCAGATGCGAGCGGGGAGTCCCTGATAGCCAATATGCCGTTGGGCCTCGCCTATCCACATATGCAAGTGGTCGTCGTTAGGGAAGAGACTACAAATCGCTTCATCTGTTACACGGATGTCGTCGGGGTCGCCCGAAAGTGCCACCCACCGGAAGGGTCCTTTACCATCGCAGAAGAGTTGCCGTACAAAGGCGGGCACGAAGCCCGGGAAGTCGAAGGCGTTTGCTATGCCGGCATAGTCACGTGCAATGCCACGGATGTTGTTGCCATAGTCGAACACGACGGCGCCTCGCTCTTGGAAGGCCAACATGGCTTGTACGTGAGCGCCGATACTGCGGTACGACTCGGCCAGGTACGTTGTTGGATCGGCAGAACGAAGTGCATCAGCTTCTGCCTTGGTGCGGCCTGCAGGGTAATAGCCGTTGAGTGGGTCATGGGCCGACGTTTGGTCGGTCACAACGTCGGGAATCACGTTTCGCCGCAAGAGCTCCGGTAGCACTTCGGCGGCATTGCCAACGAGGCCAACGGAAATGGCTTCGCGACGTGCTTGGTAATCGGCGATAACAGCCAAGGCGTCGTCGAGGTTGTCCATCTTAAGGTTGCAATAACCGTCGCGAATGCGCTTGTCGATGCGTGTTTCGTCGATTTCAACGCAAAGCGCAGCTGCGCCAGCGATCGTAGCAGCTAGGGGCTGTGCGCCGCCCATGCCACCGAGTCCGGCCGTAAGCACAAAGCGTCCAGCCAACGTTCCACCAAAATGCTGCCGTGCGCACTCTGCAAAAGTTTCATACGTGCCTTGAACGATTCCCTGCGTTCCGATATAGATCCACGAGCCGGCCGTCATTTGCCCATACATCATCAGGCCTAGCTCGTCGAGCCGCCGAAATTCATCCCACGTAGCCCACTTGGGCACGAGGTTCGAGTTCGCGATGATAACGCGTGGAGCAAGTTCGTGCGTGGCAACAACTCCTACGGGTTTACCGCTTTGAACAAGCAGGGTGTCTGTAGGCGCCATCGTCCGCAAGCCGTCGAGAATCGCATCAAAGCTCTCCCAATTGCGTGCCGCCTTGCCCAGGCCTCCGTAAACAATCAGATCCTCGGGCCTCTCGGCATTGTCGGGATCCAGGTTGTTCTGAATCATGCGGTATGCAGCTTCGATTTGCCAGTTGGCGCACGTTAGCGCAGAGCCACGGGGGGCTCGAACGACTCTAGGTCCAAAGTGTGTGCTCATAATGGGCAAGATAACTGCATCGGGCGATGTAGCGGTTCCATCGAAACGAAGATTAGACTATATTCGGCATCCTTTTGGCACTTTGAACCAACATGATTGTTCGATTGCGCCGTTCACCTGCCACGCGCATCTACCCACTACTGCTGGCCTTGCTGCTTTCGTTGGCTTGGTCGAGTGTGCAGTCACATCCGTTTGCATTTAACCGTGTTAGCGATGGCTCGGCCATTACGTCGGCCACCATGTATCTTACGGGTGTAGCAGATACATCGCTGGCCGCATTCCTTCGGCATGCTCGTGATGCTAGCACCGCAAAGCGTGTGGCGTTGCCCCTTGGCACAGTGCGTACGGATTCTACGGTCTGGTTGACGTGGAAGATGTGGACTGAAGGGTTGTCAAGCCCGATAATGGAGTTTCCGCTGCTATATGCAGGGCGGGTGGATGTGTTCGAGATACGTGGTGCCAGCATTGTTCGACGCGCCACTGGTATGTCGGTAGGACGTGACGAGCGCGATGTGTTATCGACGATTCACGCTGTTGAGTCGTCGGTAGCTTCCGACACTATCGACGTTATCGTGCGGATCTCGGGTCCGATTTCCAAGGTGATGGCCGAAGCCCCAGTGGTAAAATCGCGTGCCACGTTCGAAGACGGAGCCCGCATGGGCCTTTACCGCAACGGTATGTTCTTTGGTCTGGTGCTGGCTCTGGTGCTCTATAACCTGTTCGTGTTTGTTAGCACCAAGGAGCGCGTGTACGCCGCCTACGTCATCAACACGATGATTACGGGAATGTGGATGTATGCGTTCGAATCGCTCCCAACCATTACCATGCCCGATTCGATCGGGGCAGCAAATCTGTTCTTGTTGTATTGTGGCAGCTCTACGGCTGCAGCGGCCGGAACGTGGTTTGTTACCGAACTGCTGCAAACGCGAACCATGGCTCCGCGCTTACACCTATCCATGATGGTGCTCATCGTGGTTTGCTTGGGATACGCTGTAGTGATTGGCGTGTTTATGCGGCATCCCCTAACCGACGTTGTAAACATGCTCGGACTCGTCCAAGCGGGGCTGTGTATGGCTGCAGGCGTGATAGGCATACGCAAAGGCAAACGCGAGGCCGTTGTCTTTATGGCAGCGTACGGTCTTCTTCTTTGTGCCCTCTTCTACTGGACCGCTAGCAATCTAAGTCTTATTCCAAGGGGCATCGATGGCTTTACAGCGTTACGCATCGGAACAGCTGTTGAGTTACTGGTGCTGTCGATGCTGTTGGCCGATCGGTTAAACACGATGCGCAAGGCTCGTGAAGAGGCCGACAGAAAGACGCTCGAAGCCGAGCTCTACCGGCTGCGCACTGTCGAACTCGAAGAGGCCCACCGCAAGAGTAATACGCTCCTTCTGAACGTACTGCCCGAGACCATCGCAGAACGCATGAAAGCGGGCGAAGATCGCATTGCCGACTCGTACGAAAATGTCTGCGTCGTGTTTGCCGACATTGCCGGCTTCACCACATGGTCTGCCCGCCTAAGCCCGGCCGAAACGGTGGGCTATCTCGATACGGTGTTCAGTGCTATCGACGAGTTAGCCGATGCCTACGGCATGGAGAAAATTAAGACGATAGGCGACTGCTACATGGTTGTGGCAGGCGTGCCCGACCCCTCGCCAGATGCGGCGCATCGCGCTGCGCAGTTCTGCATTGCGCTGCGCGACCTGCCAGCAACACTGCCGCCAATTCCTGGTACAACGACAGAGCATTTGCGACTGCGCATCGGCATGGACCTTGGTGCAGTCGTTGCGGGCGTCATCGGCAAGCGCAAGTTCTCCTTCGACCTATGGGGCTCTGTGGTGAACATGGCGTCGCGAATGGAGTCGCATGGCTCGCCCGGGCGAATCCGTTGTACGGCCAACGTCTTCCATGTGTTGTCGTCGGCCTTCGCCTTTTCGGCTCCCGAAGATATCACGGTCAAGGGCTCGGTCCAGATACGAACGTACTTCCTAGAACACTCCAACAATCAACCGTAGGATAGCATCATGCCGCTTACCGCACAGCAGGCCGCCGACAAGTATGGACATCGTTATCAGCGATACCTTCACTACCGTAACGTAGGCGACCCTATGGCCGACGCCGTCGTACAGGCGCTGGACGGCGCAACCACGCCCGAAGCACACGTCATGATTCGCAAGGCAATCGAAGTTGGTCCAGCAGCGGTTGGCAACGCGCCGCAAGCGCTGCGCGAATTTGCCGAGTGGGCACGCGACGTGCCCTACTGGGTGGACTACGATATGATGCGCCAAGGGTCGGAGTTGTTTACGCGTAATGCCGCTCTGATTCCAACGATTGTTAGCTGTATGGCCTTGCCGTTAGGGTATAGCACGCAGTCTGCCAAGACGCTCTACACAACGTCGGTAATGTCGGGCTACGCCACGAAACGCCTACGCGAAACCAACCGACAGATTTTTGAAGTGGGCGTTCGCGATGGCTTGCAGCCAGGCGCTGCGGGATGGCAGATATGCCTACAAGTGCGCATGATTCACGCGATTATTCGAAATCGCATCAAGGTGGAGACCGAATGGGATTATGCCAACTATGGCGAGCCGTTGCATAACGTCCACCTGTCGATGCTCGCCGCCGTGCTAGGGTCATATATCATCGAGGGGCTGAATAAGCTACGACGTCCAATGACGGAGCTGGAGCAAGAGGGCTACATCACCATTTGGAAGTACGGTGGCTACCTTATGGGGGTCGAACCCGAGCTGCTGACGAGTTCACATGCTGAAGGCATGCGACACCTACAACTGATTTTTGATTGCGAGCTTGATCCGTCAAAAGAGTCCATCGCACTCATCCACGAGTTATTCGATAGCGTAGGCCCTGTTGGTCAGATCGAAGATCCCGAACAGTGTAAGCGCGTAACAGGCATTGTGCAGTCGCTTACACGCGAGTTTATTGGCAACGAAATGGCCGACAAACTTCAGCTACCAAATGGCCACCCACATGCTACGCATGCTGCGTTTATGGCAATTATCGAATCCGAGAAGTTCTTGCATCACTTCGGTCACCTTCAGAATCCCCTCGAAGAACTTCAAACAAAGATGTTCAAGAATCTGTGTCTGTATTCCGGCGATGCCGTTCTCGACGCCTTCCCGTTACCATCGCAGATTGGGGACGCATAATGCCACTTCTTCCTCACGACGAAGGGGCACTGACGTCACTTCGTGTTCCCACGGTCGACGACCCACTTCGTGTTCTCGTAAGCGGTTGCCTTATGGGGTGGCCGGTTACTACCGATGGTACCGACGCTGGCCTAGGTGGCTCACTCCATGCTATCACGTCGATGCCGAACGTGAAGACCATTGGGTTTTGTCCGGAAGACATCGGAATGGGAACACCGCGCACGATGCCCGACATCCATGGCGGCGACGGCTACGATGTACTATCGGGCAACGCACGGGTGCTTGACGAACATGGTGTCGACCACACCGAAGCCATTGTACATGGCGCTCGGGCAATGGCCGAATACGCCGTGTCGAACCGTGTAGAGCTTGCCATTCTAACAGACATGAGTGCATCGTGCGGATCGCAGGTTGTATCGGACGGATGTCGTTTGATAGAGAACCGTAGATACCGTCGAGGCGTTGGCGTTGCAACGGCACTCCTGCTTGATGCAGGGATACCTGTGCTGAGCGCACGCGACTATCGGAGTCTCTATTCGATTATGCGAAGACTCAACCCTGAGCTTCCCGTTCGAGAGGATCTTCGTGACCATCATCAAACCCAGTGGTTTGTCGAATACTTTGGAGATACATGAACCATGCATGGTCTAGCACGTGTCTTCCGTCGCGCTTGCGCCCCATGGAGTGCCAAGGGCTCATCCGGCTGGGCAATCCCGCAGGTGATGGCGGCTACATCGTACGCCGGGCCGACGTCGACCGGTGCACGCATGTTCTTTCGCTTGGCTTAGGTCTTGAAACGTCGTTCGACAAGGCCATCACCGAGTTGAACCCAGCGATAACGCTGATCGCCGCAGACCACACGGTGCCCCCTAGCAGATTGCGGAAGGTATGGTTACACGCGCAGTGGAAGAAGCTGCTGTATCCGCTGCTGCCGTTCAAGAAGCGAAGGGCGTTGGAGCATGCCTATCGCAGTACGATGATTGGGGTGTATTTCGACGTGTACGGCAACAAGCGGCACACGCACGTAACCAAGATGGTCTCGGCAACATCCGGGCCGGGGAGCGTTACCATCGACGAGCTGATGGAAAGGACGGGGAATACCAGCCCACACGGCGTGATAGTGAAGATGGACATCGAAGGTGCCGAGTATGACGTGATAGCCGATGTGCTGCGCCATCACGAACGTATTAGCACCATAGCCGTCGAGATTCACTGGTTGGGCAGTAGAGCAGCGGAGTTCGAACGTATGATGGACGCAATATTGGAGAACTATGCCATTGTGCACATTCACGGCAACAACTGCTCTCCGCTTGTACCGGGAACATCGTGTCCTGATGTGGTTGAGGTAACCTTTGTGCATCGGGCGCTACTTGAGAAGCCGTTGCAGCCCTCGACGCGTACGTATCCGAGGCCGGACCTTGACGTGCCGAATACTGATGAGCGGAGCGACTATCCCTTGGTGTTCGACGAGCCGTTGGTTGACGCCAACTGATCATCAATCCGTTGTAGCGTTTCCTCGCCTAGCTTCTTGCTTTCGAACACGCCCCGTAGGATTTCCCACGAATAGATGCCCGTATCGTGGCCATCGCCCCACGTGGCCTGCACGGCATAGTTGCCCACAGGTGTTAACGCAACAAGGTCGTTCATGCCCGGTGCAAACGTCTTCATGCCCATAAAGACCTTTTGGCCCATAATCTCCTCGCCTGTGCAATAGGCGCATGGACATGCCTCGCGTAGGTCGCTTAACATTACGGCTGCTTCAAAGCCGTCGCTCCATGTGCTTTCAAGCACCACGGCATTCCGCCGCTGTAGTCGTGTTGGTCGTGCCATCCACAAAACTACTACCCACCTACCGCACGATGATGAAAGGGGCACCGGTAACAGCTCGCGCTGCCGGACGTGGTAACACTGTGCGTCAAGTTGCTCGAACGCGGTAACTTCGTGGTGGCTACGCAGTCGGTGATGCTCGCTCCATCACCACAGTTCACCCCCCCCCCTTCGCCATTGTTGAAAGGAAGCCCGGTCTTGGGCTACAACATACTACGCAACCAATCGCTGTTTTACATGTTGCTGGCAGGCACGAGGCGTGGACTGTCATCTCCTGCTATTGCCATCGTTGCGCTGTTGATTCTGTTTGCTGCATCAGCCGTGGCACAACAGGAATTCGGCTATCAAGGTACCGACTTTCTTGTTGCCTTCATGCCAAACGACCACAGACAGTCGCAGAATCCCGATCTGTTACTGTTCCTAACTGCAAGCCAACCTACAGAGTGTACGGTAACGGCAACAGACCGTAACGGCGCGGTGGCAGTGCAAACGGTTGCCGTTGCCACTACACCGCAGAACACTGTTGCCGTCGTGCGATTACCGTACACGCGATACGAACTTGTTGGCGTTGATGACCGCGGACGCCGTAACGACGCCGAAGTGGCCTCGCCCTGCCACATCCGTATTGAATCTACAGATACGATCGCCGTGTACGCCTGCTCGAGGGAAAGCAGGTCGACCGATGCCTGGCTCGTGTTTCCTACGTCGTCGCTCGGGAAAGAGCACTACGTGATGTCGTATGAAAGCGATGTAACATCGAATTTCTTTGAGACGAACCGCTATCCATCGCAATTCGTCGTCGTGGCAAACGAGAACGACACCGACGTCGAAATTCGCCTGTCAACCACACAAACCCAAGTTGCACAAGGGAACATTCGTAGGGTTCGCCTTCAGCGAGGCCAAAGCTATCTTGTGCAGGCCTTCGTTTCAGCGCGCACATCGGGCGAAGATCTTACCGGCACGCTTATTCGCTCAACAAAACCCGTAGCCGTTGTTTCCGGACACTTTCGCGCTGCGGTTCCGCGCAACGAGTCTACCGATTCTCGAGACCTCTTGGCCGAGCAGTTGCCCTCTGTCGACAAATGGGGCACCAGCTTTGCTGTAGCACCAATGGTAGCGCCTTCCGATGCACAGTTTTCCTCGGACAGAGATCGGCCGCTATACCGCATCGTTGCGGCGGTCGACAGTACCATCGTTACTGTTAATGGTCTGCCCCTGCCGCGTTTGAATTCGGGTACACATGTAACGCAATTGCTTACGAGTCCTGTTTCCGTGCAGAGCAACCACCCCATCCTTGTTGCCGTTATCGACCGTTCATCGAGCCGCTCGTCGGTCAGTAGATTGCGCAGCGGCGACCCAAGTCTCATTGTTGTGCCGCCCATCGATCAGTATCTAACGTCGTATCGTGTGATGAGCATCGAACCCGAAGAGTCGGGCCCCCCAGCCTTCACCGAACACTGGCTGATGATAACATTTGCTCAAGGGGCACTGCCCTCGCTTCGCGTAGATGGCCAACCGGTTGCACCTACGGGGGCCTTCCCTGGCACCGACATGGTCTATGCCCATGTGTCTGTCGCCAGCGGGTCGCACGAGATTACGTGCAATGAGCCCATCGGGGCAATGGCTGTTGGATACGGACCTGTGGAGTCGTATGGATATACGGCTGGACTGCAGTTTAAGCGGCTACGCGAGCCCAGCATAAGACTTCGAATCACGAAGGACACCGCAGCCATTGGCGATTCGGTTGCCCTTGCCGTTGTGGTAGATTCGATAGCCAACCCCGCCGAAATGGCGGCGCTGGCCATCGATAGCGTACAGCTTGTTGTGGGCTGGGACGCCTCGGTCATGGTTCCGGCAGCTGCGCGCGCGTGGACGTACAGTCTTGTTCGCAGACCAGACGTCGAAGCCCGAATGGCCGATGCCGTTCGCGCGCCGCTTGCGCTTGGCGACACCATAGGCATCCTTCGAGGTGTGGCCGTATTAGGCCGTGATACTGCCGCAACTATCGCGTCTGTCAGCGTGTCGTGGACGTCGTCGGGGCTTGCCGTATCTGTACCCACAACCGTCATCGAGGGAACTGTCGTTGTTACCGGACATTGCAATGATGACTCCACGCGATTGTTCGACCCGCAGGGTCGGGCGGTGCCCCCTGCCATTACGGTTAGCAATGGTGTGGTGCACGTGCATCGAGATGGGCACTATGCCATGTGGTGGGTAGATTATCTAGGACGGCAGTATCCGCTGGTTTCGGGCACCATTCGCGCAGGGCAAGAGGTGGCGTTGCCCTCTGGCCAGGTGGTTGTTGGCGTTGTGGTGCACGACGGCCAACGGCGATATCATCTGCGGTAAGGGGGGGCAGCAGTACCGCTAACCTACGGTAGTGCACGGCCCCAAACGCACGGCTCGCCGTATCTTTGCGGTTCTCCATTTTCGAAATCAAGCGTTATGACTTCACGATACAAATCGTACGTATCCATTGAGCAGCTTACCGAGCACGTTGGGCAAACGGTGGAACTGCGTGGTTGGGTGTACGACAAGACCGCCAAGGGCAAATTGGTGTTTATCAAGCTTCGCGATGGCTCGGGCATCGTGCAATGTGTACTCTTCAAGCCCAACGTTGCCGAAGACATCGCAGAGCGCGCTGGCGAGCTTACGCAAGAGTCCAGCGTCATCATCACCGGTACGGTGCGTGCCGAGCAGCGCGCACCCGGTGGCGTCGAGCTTGACGTAACCGATATCTCGATTATCCAGATTGCCAAGGACTATCCCATTACGCCCAAGGAGCACGGTGTGGAGTTCCTCATGGAGCACCGCCACCTGTGGCTGCGCTCTACGCGCCAGCACGCCATCATGCGCGTACGGGCTAGCGTGGTAAAAGCCATCCGCGACTTTTTTGATGGCAACGGCTTTAAGCTGCAGGATTCGCCCATCTTTACGCCCAATGCTTGCGAAGGTACCAGCACGCTATTCGAGACGGACTACTTTGATCTTGGCAAGGCATACCTAACGCAGTCGGGCCAGCTTTATGCCGAGGCCACAGCCATGGCACTTGGTAAGGTATACACGTTTGGGCCTACCTTCCGCGCCGAGAAGAGCAAGACGCGCCGACATCTTACGGAGTTCTGGATGGTTGAACCCGAGATGGCGTGGTTCGATTTGAACGACGACATGGATTTAGCCGAAGATCTTGTTGAGTATATCGTGCAGTATGTGTTGCAAACCAACCCGCGCGAGCTTGCCGCGTTGGGACGCGACGTGTCGAAGCTCGAAGCCGTCCGCCGCCCCTTCCACCGCATGAGCTACAGCGAAGCCGTCGAGTGGCTCAACGCCAACAACGTCAAGCTCAACCGCAAGCAGCCAGACGGCAGCGAGATACAGATTGACTTCCCCTGGGGCGAAGACTTTGGAGCGCCACAAGAGGAAGCACTCATGACGCAGTTCGATAAGCCCTGCATCATCCACCGATATCCTGCCGAGGTAAAGGCGTTTTACATGAAGCGCGACCCCAACGACCAGCGTGTGGCGTTGGCCATGGACATGCTAGCACCCGAGGGTGCCGGCGAGATTATCGGCGGCTCGCAGCGCGAAGACGACCATGACGCCCTTCTTGCTCGCCTTCAACACGAAGGTCTTCCCGAAGAGGCATTCCAGTGGTACCTTGACCTCCGCAAGTTTGGTTCGGTGCCCCATTCAGGGTTTGGATTGGGATTAGAACGAACTGTAAAGTGGATAACCGGCGCCGAGCACATTCGCGAGGTAATACCGTTCCCACGAATGATTTATCGCATCGTACCGTAACAGAACATCGTTGCGTGAGTTGATGCGGCAACGTAAGTAGTAACCAACGACAAATCTTAGATGACAGAGCAGCAGAACATCGGCGTAGAAAACGTGGTATGGGATCTTGGCGACCTCTATCCTGGCCATACAAATGGTTCGTTTGTATCCGACCTTGAGAGTCTCGAACAGCGCACAGCATCCCTGGCGGAAACGTGGCGTGGTAAGCTGGCGTCCTTGGACGCAGCAAGCATGGCATCGTTCGCTGCTGCATATTCCAATGTGTACGAGACCATGGATCGTCTAGGTAGCTACGTGCATCTGTTGTGGTCTACCGACACGTTAAATCCCGACTATGGCAAGCTACTTCAGCGTGTTCGCGAAACGGTATCTACGGCCTATGCTCACCTAGCATTTGTGAGCGTCGAACTTGTAGGCATCCCCGAAGAGCGAGTGAACGAGATTGCTGCAGCACCCGAAATGGCGTCGTATCGACACTGGTTCGAGTCTATCAACACGATGCGGCCGCATGTGCTGTCCGAAGATGTAGAGCGTGTTCTCAACCAAACCGCACTCACCGGTCAGGCGGCGTGGGTGCGTTTGCATGATGAAGTTCAAAATCGTCAGACGTATCAGATTGACGGCGAAACGCTAACCGAAGCCGAGGTTCTCAAGCGCCTGCATAATCCGAACCGCGACGTACGACGTCAGGCCTGCGAAGTATTCTCGGCAGGCATCGAGAAGATTGTTCCTATTCAATCGTACATCTTCAACACCATCCTTGCAGACCGAGCGTTACACGATCGGCTGCGCCACCACTCTAGTTGGATCGAGTCGCGCAACCTGTCGAACGAAGCCAAGCCCGAGACCGTGGAGGCGCTTGTTACCAGTGTAACGTCGCGGTACGACCTACTTCACCGCGTATATGCCCTCAAGCAACGCCTGTTGGGATACGACACCTTCTACGACTACGATCGCTACGCTCCCGTGGGAGAGAAGTCCGAAGATGTGTGGACGTGGCAACAGGCACGCGAGCTGGTTGTGGCGTCATACACGGCCTTTCATCCAAAGGCTGGCGAAATCGCCAACATGTTTTTTGAGCGCAACTGGATACACGCTCCTGTACAAAAAGGCAAGAGTGGTGGCGCCTACAGTGCGGGTACTGTGGCCTCGGTACATCCATACGTGTTTATGAACTACACCGGCACCAGCCGCGATGTGCAAGTGTTGGCGCACGAACTGGGTCATGGCATCCATCAGTATTTGTCAAGGGGCGTCGGTCAACTGCAGATGGACACGCCATTAACCGTGGCCGAGACGGCCTCGGTATTTGGCGAGATGTTGGTGTTTCGAACCCTACTGGATCGCACCACGTCGCCACAGGAACGGCTATCGTTGTTGATGTCGAAGATCGACGACACCATGAGCACGGTGATGCGTCAGGTGGCGCTCAATCGGTTCGAGCATGCGGCTCACACTGCGCGGCGCACCGAGGGCGAATTGTCGGTTGAGCGTATTGGCCAGCTATGGCTCGAAACGCAGCGAACGTGCCTTGGTCCAAACGTTGTGCTCTCGCCGGGATATGAACACTGGTGGTGTTACATCTCGCACTTCATTCACACGCCTGGCTACGTGTATGCATATGCCTTTGGCGAGTTACTTGTACTGGCCCTCTACGAGCGCTATCAGCGCCAACCCGAGGGTTTTCCCGAGTTATACATCGATCTCCTATCGGCTGGTGGTAGCAAGAAGCCCGAAGACCTGTTGGCACCACTCGGGATCGACATCAACGCGCCTGACTTCTGGCACGGCGGCTTGGCGATGATTGAGGCGCTTATCGCCGAAGCCGAAGCGATTGCTGGATAACGCCGGATACTGCGGCTTTCTTCTGTGTTGCGCAATGTGCGTTACGCAATCTGCGTAACGCACATTGCGTAATCGGCTATGCGAACGGCGTCTAGGATGTCGATGACCCTTTTCACAAGTATGGAGAGGGACAAACACACTGCTACATGGCTGGCTGTGTGTGTGCCTACGCCGTAACTTTGCACCATGCTTCCTTCCATTTACAACCCGTCGGAACCGTTTACCCTTGGCATTCTGGGCGGAGGCCAGCTAGCCAAGATGACTGCCCATGAGGCCTTTCGAATGGGGCTTCGTGTAGCCATCATCGAGCACGCAAGCGAGTCGCCCGCAGGGCTGATGACAAAGCTCGACTTTAGCCGCGGATGGTCGGACGCCGCCGACGTAGAAGCATTCCGCAAGGCGAGCGACGTTATCACGCTTGAAAACGAATTCATCGAGCCCGACCTGCTAGAACAACTCGAAGAACATCGCCTCGTGTTTCCAACGTCGGCTACCATGCGTCTTGTACGCGATAAGCTGCAGCAGAAAATTACGATGTCGGACGCCGGCGTTGCCGTGCCAGTGTTTGCTGCAATAGAAACCAAGGACGACCTATTTGCCTTTGGCGCAACACATGGCTATCCTTTTGTGGCTAAAACGCGCACACATGGCTACGACGGCTATGGCAATGCCACCATCAAGCGCGATACCGAAATCGACATGGTTTGGCGCCGCTTTATGGAGGGCGAAGTGCAGCGCCCGCTGATGGCCGAAGCGTTCGTGACGTTTACAAAGGAACTGTCTGTTATGGTGGCGCGAAACCGGCGCGGAGAGACGGCTGTGTATCCCTGTGTGCAGACCATTCAGCAGGGCCACATCTGTGTTACCGTGTTGGCACCGGCACCAATCGAAGAACATTTACAGCAGCAGGCACAGGCCATTGCCGAACAATGCGTTGCCGCCGTTAACGGCGTTGGCGTGTTTGGCGTCGAGATGTTTCTTACACTCGACGATTCCATTGTGTTCAACGAGATTGCACCACGGCCGCATAATTCGGGTCACTACACCATCGAGGCCTGCCATACATCGCAGTACGAGAATCACATTCGTGCTGTTACCAATCTGCCGCTAGGCAGTGCCGCCATGCGCGTACCTGCTGCTGCCATGATAAACCTGCTGGGTGAACGCTCGGGATCGGGCGTGCCCGACTCTGTTATCGACGCATTGCGCGTGCCCGGAGTGGCCTTGCATCTGTATGGCAAAAAGGAGTCGCGGAAGGGGCGCAAAATGGGCCACCTTACGGCGACGGCAGCAAGCGTCGACGAGGCCTTTGCCCTTGCTTCACGTGCGTTGGACGGCTTTGTCTGGTAATGTAGCGCCGGTGCCGTAGTCTCGTGCAAACCAACCACGCACAAGTCGCCACACCGAGATTTCGAAGTTCACACGCACGATAAGTGCAATGCCAATCAGTAGGAGCAGAATATTGCCCAGCCACATTGCCAACGCTGGATCTAGGTGGCCACGGTCGGCAAGCTTTTCGCCCCCAATCAATGCTGCCCACGACAGCACGTAGAACCCAAGTGAAATTGCGGCCGAGACGCCAAAGTTGCCGCCCTTGGTAACAATGCCCATGGGGCATCCCAGCAGCACAAACAACAGGCATGCGGCTGGAATGGCGTACTTCTTGTGGATCTCTACTTCGTAATTCTGCCGTATGCGTTTGTCCGAATCAAACTGATATGCAGCACGTTCCATCGCCGAGTAGTAGGCGTTATGGATTGCACGTGCACGCATCGCAGCGCCTTCGGACTGCGTGAGAGAATCAACACGAGTATTCGGATCCTTGCTGCCTGCAAGCATAGCCACGAAGTTGCGCGTCACACTATCCATCGTCGATGTGGCTGCGTTCATCGACGCCGTCGAACGATCCACAATGGCCTGCATTTCGGCAATGTTCATCTCTCGGTCGCCCCGTGATGTGCCTGTGGCATCTGTGGCTTCGAAAAAGAACCGGTCGGCGCCTACCAGCATCTGGTGGCGCACAAAGGTAATCACGCGGTAGTCGTTTGGCGCTCGCTCGCTGCGCTGGTGAATCTCGCCATGAAACAGCTGCAACATCATCCGGTTGCGCGCCGGCGTAAAGCCCAGCACTGCCGTATCGGCATTCACCACCAGCAACCTATCAACACGTGTGCGGTCGTAGATCGTAACGCCATACAATGTTCCCGCAGTATCGCGGTCGCGCGCCAGGATGGTCAGTCCGTCAAGGTGTGTCGTAAACTGCCCTGCTTCTATCGCAAATGACGGCCGCATGCGGCCAATGTCGGTCATCATTGTGGCGAGTCGGTGGTTCGTATCTGGCAGTACGGCATCGGTATACCACAGCATAGCAATCGAAAGCAGGGCGCCAATGATGACGGCCGGCGTCATCATGCGAATTAACCCCATACCCGATGCCTTATACACGGTTACCTCGTGGTTGGCAGACAAAGCACCAAAGGCCATCACGCTGGCAAACAGAATACCCACGGGCACCGCCAACACTAGTATCCACGACATGTTCAACAACAAGAACTCGCCAATAATCTCGAGTTCAAGCCCCTTACTCAACAGGTCGTCAATACGCGGAATAATGTACTGCACCAAGAACAGTACTACAATCGTGCTGGTACCAAACAGAAAAGGGGCAGCGATCGACCTAAGGATAAACAGCCAGATTAGCATCGGCGTCAGCTTGGCATGCGCCGCAGTACGTCGTCGATGCGCGCTTGGTAGTGGTCGTGTCGGTCGGGATAACGCGCCTGCAACTCGCGATAGGCCTCAAGCGCCTTGTCGAACGCCTCTTGGGCAAGATAGATGCCTGCAATTGTATCGGTAACGAGTGTGCTACCTGCGGCTACGTCGATCGGTGCCGAAGGCACCTTTGACGTGTCGACGTGACGCGGCATGCGCGCCGACTCGAGGCGCCCTGCGAGTTCTTCGAGCGACAGCGGCCTGCGAGCGTTGGCCATCTTGGCCGACGTTGCCGATGCCCCTTGTCCGGCAACTCTGGTGGGCTTAAGCGGGGCGTTGAAGGTGCGAAATGGGGGCGGATCAGACAGGTTTTGAATGATGCGGCGGCCACGTGTTTTTGCGCCTTCGAAGCGAAGCGAGGTGAACTCAAGGCCAGGAATAAGGCGCACACTTGCGGCGCGAATCACACGGCCTTCTGTGGCAGGAACCATGGTAACAAGCCGAAGCGATTGCATGGAATGCGAAGCCGACGGAAGAACCTGCGGGACCGACACGGCAGGCACGTCGGGCTGGTCGGGCACGTCGGACTGGTCGGGCACGTCGGGCACGTCGGACTGGTCGGGCACGTCGGGCACGTCGGACTGGTCGGGCGCGTCGGACTTGGCTGGCGCTAGCCCAACGAAGCGTTCTGCCGCAGCACTTCGGATTAGGCGAGCGTCTGTGGTCATGCCTAGGGCATCGTAGGCCTTGGCAAGCACAACGTAGCCCGACAGGTAGTCGGGGAACTGGCTAATGCCGTGAGCGCACAGCTCGACTGCTTCGTGCAACTGCCCACGGCCAATGGCCTGATAGGCATGAAATGCAAACAGCGGCGTGCTTTCGTCCATGGTTAATACGCCAGGTTATCGGCGGCTGCCGAGTAGCCGCAGAAGGAACAGGAACAGGTTGACGAAGTTGAGGTATAGTCGTAGGGCACCCATAACGGCGCCCTTGGCGGCTACCGAAGAGCTTTGGCCTTCGAGCACGTATTCTTCCTTGATGCGCTGCATGTCCCACATCGTGAGACCAGTAAAGATGATCACGCCAAGCACGCTGATGCCCATTTCGACGATAGAACTGCCAAGAAACCAGTTTACAACCATGGCAATCAACAGGCCAAACACACCCATCACCATGAATGAGCCCATGCTGGCAAGGTCACGTTTGGTGGTATAGCCATAGACTGCAGCAGCAGCATACATGGCGGCGGCTATGAAGAACGTCGAGGCCACTGAGCCAAGTTCGTACACAAGAAAAATAGAGCTAAACGCCACGCCGTTTGCCATGGCATAGGCGATAAACGTACCCATTGCCGTTGATGCCTTCATGTGTTCGATGCGGGCGGACAGGAAGAGCACCATGCCTAGCGGCAGGAACATGAAGACGTAGATAAGGGGGCTGCCAAAGATAGCTGCCTGAAGGGCAGGCATGCTGGCAATGCCGAAGGCCGTAACACCCGTAGTAAGCAGGCCGCCAACCATCCATGCATAAACGCGCTGTATCCAGGCGCGCTGTGCATCGAGGTCGAGATACATGCTAGAGGTTTGAATGCGAGACATAATGCAATCTTTCGACTGTAAGGTTGTTTGGGACGTTTTACTTAGAGCGTAAGACGACAAAGTTAGCAAAATCAGTAAGTGACTGCTTGTAAATACTCTCGGGGAAGGGTTGCAGTAGGGCTACTGCCTGTGCCGACAAATCAAGTGCCTTGGCCGTGGCCGCAGTAATTCCGCCATTGCGTTCGACGAAGTCGATCACCTTGTTAACGTCGGCCTTCGCCGTGTTCTTGCTCTTCACAATCGACAGCATCGCCTTTGCCTCGGACCTGCCAGCGGTGTTGCACGCTAGGATAAGCGGCAGGGTAACCTTGTTGTCGCGGATATCGTGACCAACAGGTTTTCCAAGGATAGAGCTGCGTCCAACGTAGTCCAGAATGTCGTCTCGAACCTGAAAGGCAAGCCCAACGAGTTCGCCATAGGCGCGGAGCGCTTCGCGCCAATCGGCTGAAGCGTTAGCACTTACGGCACCAACTTCGCAGCACGTGCTGATAAGCGAAGCGGTCTTATCCGAAATGATGCGGAAGTATGTCTCTTCGTCGATATGGCGCTGGCGTCGCTTCTGGATTTGCAGCAGCTCGCCCTCGCTCATGCGGCGTACGGCGTTCGACGTGATGCGCAGAAAGTCGAATTCGTCGGTGTTTACTGCCATAAGCAGGCCACGGCTAAGCAAGTAGTCGCCAACAAGGACGGCAATCTTGTTCTTCCAGACGGCGTTAATCGAGGCCATGCCGCGGCGCTCTTCGGCGTCATCGACTACGTCGTCGTGCACCAGCGTGGCAGTATGCAACAACTCTACCATGCCAGCACCCACAAAGGAGCGATCGTTGATGCTACCGCAAAGGCCGGCAGCAAGAAACACAAGGGTGGGTCGCACGCGCTTGCCGCGTTGCTTCATGATGTAGCGCACAACGGTGTCGAGCAGGGCCGTATTGCTGCGCATCTGCTGGCGCAGGTAGCCGTCAAAGGCGTCGAGCTCGGAGGCCACGGCTGCGCCGACGTCAGAAATCGAAGAGGACGATAAGGTCATGCTGTGGTGGCGCGTCGTTTATAGGCGATGCGGCTTAGCACCACGCTGATTTCGAAAAGGATGTACAAAGGAATGGCCACCATGATTTGTGTCACAGGGTCGGGCGACGGCGTGATGATTGCCGCTATGACGACGATGGCAACAATGCTATGGCGTCGGTACTTGCTTAACAACGCCGGCGACACAATGCCGATGCGCGAAAGCACCCACGTAACCATAGGCAGTTCGAACATCAGCCCAGATGCGAGCAACATGTTCACGAAAAAGCCAAAGTAATACGTAACGGTGATGTTGTCGGTGATGTTTGGGTCCGAAACGACGTTGATATAGTCCAACATGCTTGGAATCAGCATGAAGTAGCCGAACGATATGCCAGCAAGGAAGCACAACGTTGTAAAGAACGTAATGGTGCCCGCCCATCGGCGTTCATGTTCGTAGAGCCCTGGGGCAACAAAGCTCCAAACCTGAAACAGGATCCACGGCGAGGCCACGATGCCCCCTACGATAAATACAACCTTCAGGATGAGAAACGCCTGCCCAAATGGCTCGATGTTCTGAAGCCGAATCCCGTTATCGATTGCGGGCTTTAGCAGCACGTTGTCTAAGATCTCGCGAGCCCAGAACGCCGTGGCTGCACAGCCAACCACTAGGCCTGCAACGGCCTTGAACAGGCGCGATCGCAGCTCTTCTAGGTGGTCGAAGAAGCTAAACTCGGCAGTGGTGTCAGAGGATGGAGGCATGAAGAAGCGCCAAACGGCTCGCAAATGTACGCAACCCACAACATGCCTTTGGCATAGTTACGGCCTTCGGCCAGTTACGTGCCGCGCACAGATACGGCCTGCGGCCAGTTACGTGCTGCGCACAGTTACGGCCATCGGCCAGTAACGTGCTGCGCACAGTTACGGCCATCGGCCAGTTACGTGCTGCGCACAGTTACGGCCTTCGGCCAGACACATGCCTTCGGCATAGCGACGTTGGCTTCGCCAACAGCGACATGCTTCGCATAGGTAAATTAGATACGAACCGGCACACCCCTCTCAAACTTGAGAGGGGGGGCGGGGGGTGAGTAGAATTGGTCGCAGCCCCTTTCTGTGTTGCAACACACAATTGAAGGTACATTACGCAAACGTTGCTTTCACTGATGGTGCTAGGCCGTTGGTATCTTTACCAGTTGGAGCGTTGACGAGATGTGCAAGTGAAAAAATTTCACATCGACCAACTTTTTTGCTTGGACAAGCGGTGGTGGGGGTTCATTTTTGCACCCCCGACGACGGAGCACTATCTATGATGATGCGATGAAGCGTCGGCGTGGCGGCCAGCATCAGAGGGGTGCAAAGGCCGCACCAACGCTAGATTTGGAGGCATTGTTAGGTGAAACGAACAGAGACACTATCACTCTTCACAACGAACGAACCAACAACCGCAAAACCACAACAACGCTCGATGCCCAAGACCACAGGGGGCGGAGGAGCTTCGGATGCCGAGACTCTGTGGGCTCGGTGTTTGGATATCATCCGCGACAACGTTTCGACCCAAGTTTTCAAGACGTGGTTCGAACAGATGCGTCCGGTGGCGTGGAGCGGGTCGATGCTAGATCGGAAGAGCA
>JALHPC010000035.1 GCA_022842685.1 Candidatus Kapaibacterium sp. | reverse complement strand
AAGCGAGCCTCGATAACAGCCTTTTTCGCTCCGCGCCGTACAACTGCGGCCGACGTTCGAGCTCCCAAGGCCGCACCCAAAGCGTCAACGAGAATCGACTTGCCAGCCCCTGTTTCGCCAAGCAGCACCGTCATACCCGTGTGAAACTCAACGTGCAGGTCCTCAATCAACGCATAGTTCTGAACCACTAGGGAAGTCAGCATGAGAATCGGTGCCCCTTCGTTTGGATTACAGCCGCGTGAATCGATGCTGAAAGAGTTTGAACGATCCGTAGGCGATAGCTGCGAAGGCGCCAACACCAGCTATGGGATGAACCTCTTGCGCTACAACGACCAGCGAGATCGTAAGCAAGAACGTAGCAATCGTAATGATAACAATCCAGATGAGAGCCATAGGCGTACGAGGAATTCAGTGGGTTCGGTTATGACGGAGAATGCAGAAGGTCGGCATATCGAGTCTTGAACGAAGACAATTTATCGCTTGGGACACGTACAGACAGCCGAATGCCATCAGCTTCTTCGGATCTTGCGATGACATTCGTTTCCGTGTAGATGCCATGTTGGCGTTTGCCGTCCTCGTATGATACAAGCAGCGTGAGAACATTGCTGCTCTCATCGTAGGTTTGACACATCGACTCCAGAAGACGATTGACGTTGATGCCACGTAGGGCACTCACGAAAACAGCATGAGGGAACTCAAGTTCGATGTCATTTAGGCGGTGGCGATCTGATATTGCATCGATCTTGTTAAACACCATAATGACGGGTACATCAGCGGCGCCGAGCGAGGCCAAGGTCTGTTGGACAACGTCGACATGGTCGCGATAGGCTTCGTTAGAAGCATCAACGACATGAAGGAGAACATCGGCTTCAAGTGTTTCGGCGAGTGTGCTGCGAAACGAAGCGATGAGCTGAGTTGGTAACTTTCGAATAAAGCCGACAGTATCCGAGAGCAGTGCCTTGCGACCATCGGGTAATTGCATTGCGCGAACGGTAGTGTCGAGAGTTGCGAACAGGCGATTTTCGATATAGACATCGGCTTGAGCGAGAGCCTTCAGGAGACTCGACTTCCCGGCGTTGGTATAGCCAACCAAGGCGAATCGAGGCATACCCTCGCGAGATGCGCGCTGAACTGTACGCTGCGTTTCAACCTGAAGCAGTTTCTCCTTAAGTCGCTGAATGCGCTGCCGAAACATTCGCCTATCGGTTTCGATCTGCGTTTCTCCAGGGCCTCTTGTGCCGACGCCACCATACTGTTTGGATAGGTGGGTCCACATCCGGGTTAGTCGAGGCAATAGGTATTCATGCTGTGCTAGTTCTACCTGAGTGCGAGCTTCGACGCTACGAGCACGGGAGGCAAAGATATCCAAGATTACACCGCAGCGATCAAGCACTTTTACCTTGGTTTCACGCTCAAGATTCCGCACTTGTCCGGGCGTCAAGTCGTCATCGAACACAACCATTGTCGCATTGGATTCTTCGAGGATCTCCTTTAACTCGGCTACCTTCCCGCTTCCTAGGGCAGTGGCGACATCAGGGCGTACTCGTTCCTGATACATTCGCGCACAGACGTCTGCCCCTGCTGTGTCGAGCAGAAGTTCGAGTTCATCGAGATGTTCTTGAATCACGATTGGGTCGGTGCCTTTTCGAGTGACCGACACAATCACGGCTGATTCTCGCGGTTTAATACCTACGTCGTACACGATTTACTTTTGAGTATGAAGGCAAAACTACACAGATCGCGGCCCCTATCAGCCCCGCACAGTTCCGTAGTTTCGACGATGCCCCTTACGAAACAACTCATCGTGGTGATAGGTGTGCTTGTGCCGATGTTCGCATTTGCTCAGGATCCGCGTCCACCTGTGTTCTTGGAGCACGCAGATTCGGTTCTTGGCACGGGAACACAGGAGTCCGGTATTCGGCGCTACGAAGGCAATGTGCGTTTTCGGCAGGGGAATGTGACGGTACGAAGCGATCGAGCGACCGAGTATATTGGAGCGAATTCGGTTGACCTCATGGGACGTGTTGTGGTTCGACAGGGCGACATGGAGCTACAAGCACCGTTTGTAACATACGACGGCAATCTTGCGATTGCCAGAGCCCGCGGAGGGGTGTTTGTTCGTGAGGGCAGCCGCACGATACGGGCGCACGAGGCGGTGTATTCGCCAGAGACGAGACAGGCGACATTCTCGCGAGATGTTCTTGCCCAAGATGATAGTGTGATCGTTGGATCAGATGCGATGACGTTACATCGAACATCGCGAGTAATTGAGGCTTGGGGCAGAGTAGTGATGTCGACAGTTGATTCTGCGACGTGGATAGTTGGAGATAGCGTTACGCACGATCCCAAAGTGAAGCAATTTGTTGTGATTGGGAACGCCCGTCTTTGGAGCCAAGCTCGTTCACAGCGTGACGTGAATTCAGTCACGGACATCGGTACTCCCGATAGTCTGCCTGCCGATACGCTCTATCTGGAAGCAGATACACTTCATCTCTTGTATCAAGGGTACGTTCGAAGGTGGGCAAGGGGCAACGCAAACCTACGCCACGGGAACGTGGCGTCACGGTCGCGAGTGTTGTTTCAGGATGACTCGCTTGAGGTCGTGACACTTTCTGGGGCACCGATATTGTGGTCGGATTCTTCTCAGTTAACAGGCGATAGCATCATCGTGTACGCGCCCAAACAGCGTGTGCGGAAGCTCACATCACGTGGTGCAGCTTTTATGGTCTCGCGTTCGGGATCATCGGACGACAGGTTCGACCAGATTTCGGGGGCGCGCATCGAGATAGACGTCGAACAGGACACGATACAAGAGGTGTTTGCGCAAGACGATGCCAAGAGTCTCTATTTTCGATTCGAAGGCGATGATCCGCAAGGACTTGCGCAGTTTGCATCGGATTCCATTCGTGTGTCGTTTCTCCAGGGGCAACCCGAGGATATTCGGTGGCTTGGGGGTGTTCGTGGGGAGCAACATCCAGAAAACGTCGTAGCTGGTCGTGAAACGGAATACCGTCTAACTGGATTTCAGTGGAATACCGACCGCCCGAGAGCAGCCCAACGACCGCACTCACATGGAGGCTCTTGGCGTTCGGCTGTGATCGAATCCACCAGTACCGAGCCCTAGCATGGCACGGCCGAGTAGCAAGCGTGGCTGAGATGTAACCTATTGAGTGGCGTGTTGTTATACGGAGCATTCGTTATATCTGTGAAACCGATTCAACACTCGCTTATCCTGATGCTGTTTGTGGCCCTCGCTGTTGCGGAGGTTGCCGGGCAGGTTGTGCGAGACTTGCCACGGCGTCGGGAAGAATCGATGGAGGGACGTGAGTTTGTCATCGGCTTCATGCAGAACGAGATCATCTTTCGAACTCTGACGAATCCCGAGCGACAACTAGTCTTATACATTGCGTCTGAGCAAGGCGCTACGGTCCGCATTCAGTATGGAGACTGGAGCGAGTTTGTTGTAACGATTCCCGCTGGAGGAATTCACGTCGAGGCAGTACCTGAAGAATTCATGGCCATACGTACAGACCGGCCAGAGAACAAGGGGATTTTCATATCGGCCTCTGCGCCCGTAGTCGTTTATGGATTGAACACGATTCAGCATTCCACCGACTCTTTCATGGCGATTCCGATACAGCATCTTGGCACGGAGTACATAGGTGTCTCGCGGTCCAATGAGACGTATGACACCTCGGCTACGAGCACGAATCCTCGTTCCGAGATGAGTACTGGTATTCGTCAGGGATGCATGATGATTGTTGCACCACAGTCATCGACTCGGGTTGTCATCACTCCTTCAGTCGACCTCGAGAACGGTCATCCGGCAGGAATACCGTTCGACATCTTACTAGAGCGGGGGCAATCGTTCTTCATCAAAAGCGCTGATACGAATACGAGCGTTTTTTCTGATCTCACTGGGACCATCGTACAGAGTAATCAACCGGTTGCTGTGTTTTCGGGCCACGTTCGCGCCTCGGTTTTCGACAACCTCGTTCCATCACACAAGCTCTCGAAAGACCATCTCGTCGAACAACTGTTGCCTGTTACTAAGTGGGGCACGAAGCACGCAACGATTCCATTCGCAACGATTCCAGAAGGTGACCAAGTTCGTATTGTACCCTCGGCATGGCCTACGGTCGTTGAGCTGTATACGCCAGGGGGAATTCAGCCGTACACCATTCGTAATCGTGGCGACTTTCTAGAAGTCAATCTTCGGCAGGTAGCGTATTGGGTAGCCGATAACCCAGTATCAGTGGTTCAGTTCATGCGGACGGTTCGTCCAAATGATGCCACATCGACAGGCGATCCTGCGATGGTTATTGTTCCTCCCATAGAGAGGTATTCTGATCGTGCTTTGTTTCAAGTACCTCAACTCATTCGTCAATCGAATGCTGTTGAGTCTGATTACAGCTACTACATAATCGTAGTTGCCGAGTTGGATGCTGTCCCAACGCTAACGCTGAATGGTGCTAGTGTAACAGCGATGGACGGTAACTTTCTAATGCGTCGAGTCCCGGGGGCTTCGTTGTGTTACGGCTACTTTAGGGTCGTACCAGGAACGATTAACACCATCAGGTGTGACCAGGGGAGCTTCTCTGGGGTTATGTACGGCGTGGGACCCACTGATTCGTATGCTAACATCTTCGGAATGTCATTCGACGCCCGTAAGCGAACAGAGCCACGAACGCCACCGCAGTTCGACTTGGGAGTTGTTTGTGGTGCTGTCGATGGTGTTGTACGTGACTCGGTGTCTCCGACTGCACTGCTGGACGTAGTGAGTGTGGACCGTAGTCGGACGTTTAACTATGAATACGACCTTTCCGGACCCGCTGCTCCGGACCGCCGTTATCGCTTCACAGCTACGGTCACCAACCCATGGCAAAATGCTCGAATCGTTGTTCAAGCCTATGATACCGCTGATGCGGGCCGTGAATGGGACTACACGTATGATGCACCAGAGTTTCGCGCCCCTCTAGAGATGGTGGTAACCGCTGGGACAACGCAATCCTGCCAGCAGTTCTCGATTGTCAACACCGACTCAACACCGATGAATATTGAGTCTCTGTCATTCACAGGCGACGATCGATTTTCAACGATACCTCAGTCATTTCGAGGAAGCGTTGCTCCGGGAGACTCCCTCGTCGTTACCGTGTGTTTCGACCCTCCTCGCGAGCCATTGCCTGTCCCTGGTCGTCTAACACTTACGTTCGCATGTAACCTCGTTCATAACATCCCTGTTCGTGCGTTGACGAGTTTCTCCCTACGCACAGAAGATGTCGACTTTGGCACGGTGCGCCTCGGTGATACGGTTTGTGCTTCGGCGTGGATTGTAAATGACGGTCCTAACGCCATCAGAATTACTTCATTGGACGTCGCCGGGTTGTTTCCAGAGTTTACACCTCAGATTAGCCGCATGGTGCTGCCACGAGATCTACAACCGCAGTCACGTCTCGAGGTCCCAGTATGCGTTGTGCCGCAGCAAGTCGGCATTGTTGAACGCCGCGACACGGTACGTTCGAGTCCATTCGTTGGTGCAACTGTAGGTTATCGCGTGAATGGTGTTCGACCAGACCTAACAGGCGTCGTTTTACGCTGGCCTGATCGCCGAGTTGGTACGACCGATGACAGCACCGTCATACTGTTTAACCGTGGACTCGCAGACGCCGTTCTTACCCGCTCGGCCGTAACAGGTAATGCCGCAGCGTTCGACATTTCAGCTTTTTCTGCTCCCACTATTGCTATCGACTCCGTCTCATCAGTTGTTCTTCGAGTCCAGTTTGTTCCAGATGTCGCAGGTGACCGTGAAGCATCCATCGTCTATGCTGTAGACTGGAAACCACATGATACAGTTCGTGTTGTGCTTCAAGGTACGGGCACTCTACCAACCATCGAGGGCTTCGATGCCAATGTTGGATCAGCTGTTGTTGGTAAGTCTGTCAGTCTGGCCTCCCACACCATTTTCGCGGTAGGGGGCAACGAACGACTAACGATAGACGCCATCGCAATCGAGGGCGGCGATAAGGACGCTTTTGAACTTCCACAAGACTTCTTCGAGCAGCAGGGAGCCAATCCTGGATACCGATCCACCATCCCAATTACGTTTACACCACGTCGTGTCGGTCAGCACTCGGCACTTCTTCGGATAACCCATGACGCTGCCCCACGTTTCGAACGTAGGTCGACCTTGGTACAGCTCGTGGGCTTCGGGCTAGCATCAGATGGCGATACAGTGGAACAGCCCCCCGATCCTATTGAGGGCGATGCGGCTTTTGTTGTTCCCGCAAACGTGGTATCGTGTGAGAGTTTCAGCGGTTCTGTTGTTGTGAATGGTACAGGGACGCGCTCGCGCATTGTTGAGACAGTGACCACAACTATTGACGGGCAGGACGTCGCGCTCAATGGTCCCATCGTGCCAGTTGTTGTTAACCCAGGTGACCAACTGCGATTCACATTCGATTATCAACTTCGTGGTAGTGTGCAAGTACCCGCTGTGGCACGTGTTCGTTGGCAGGATGGTGCCGACACTGTGATGTCAACGATGATCGTGGCTACCAGGACACCAACCGAGGTGACCATTCAACTGCCCACGGAACATACTTCGGGTAGCACAATAAGTGTCGAAGGTTCAACCTCAATCACTTCGCAAGTGCGTGAACCACAGCCGATGTCTTTCGGAATAGAATACGATGTAAGTAGACTTCAAGTTAATGTTGGAACGTTGACCGTGCGCGACCAGACTACCGGCGATCTCGTCCCCGTAACGGTTACACCTCGTCCTGAAGGACTAGTTGTCTCTACAAACGCATCAATACCAAGCCCGGTAAGACTACAGTGGCGAGCCGAAGCCCAGACGTTTTGGGTATCTACTGAGGCACTTCGAGTGACTGCCTCGTTCGCCGACAACGATTGTTTGATGTCGTCGACGTCCAATGCCGTCTCTGAAGTTATTAATTGTGGAGGGGCCCTCCGGATGGTGCGCCTCAATGGCGGGTTGGCCGTTTCCATCCCACGAACCGTTGTCTCGCACGGCGAAGACATTGCCATCCAGTTTCAATCTGGATCTCAACACGTAATAAGTATTGATTTGATCAGCGTCTCGTCGCAGGTCTACCCCTTGTGGGAAAATGTTCGCCTTGAAAGTGGTCAATCCGTCGTAAATTTCGCCTTCATCGACCAACCGTCCGGAGTCTATGTACTCAGAGTGCGGTACGGTGAGGAGGCGATTACAGTTCCAATCCTCGTCATCAAGTAAAGGTTCAAAGGAATGAAGAGAGTTTTTCGCGTATTAGCAGTATGTATGTTCGCATCCGCTACGGTGGCGGTTGCTCAACAGGAGCTTGCAAACCCACTCATCCCTGCAAAGGGTAGGCCCCGGATCTTCATCGGTCCTGTTGGTGGGTACAACAGTTCGCTGCATTCATCTGGTTTCCAGTCTGTCGCTGGAGACGTCCTATGCCCTCAGTTTGAGCAGGGTACGGCCAATGGATACTACTTCGGGTTCTCGGGGGAGTATCTACTTGGAAAGCCCCAGGATTCGAAGTCATCGATTATCGCTCGGGTAGTGTACAACTACTTGCCAGCCTCGTATCGAGAGGATGGAGATCGTCTGCCTTCGATCAATCCAGCAACGAACGAGGTTGTTTTCTCCTCTGTTCAGCACGTAGCTTCGATTGAGTACGGCCTTGTAGATTTTGAAGTAGTATATAAGCTCAATCTCTTTAACTCGAACTTTGGGGTTGTCGTCGGCCCCTCGGTTGGTGTACCGATCACGGCCACGTTGGAGCAGCGAATGGAGCTTGTAGAGCCGCTTAATGCCGTGTTCGATCCGACACTTGTACCTAACGCCGAGTACACGAACAACGGCCGAGCAATTGTAACTCGCCAGAACAGCGACATTGACGATAAATCTGGAGTTCGCGTTGCGATCAAGGCCGGTATTCAGTACGAGATTCCGATTGGCCGGCTTCTGCTGGTGCCATGTATGTACTACAACTTCGGTGTTACCGAGGTGTCGGCGTCGAACAACCTGCGCGTAAACGCTCTTCAGATTGGTGCAGACCTGCGGTTTGCCATCTAAGGTCACAATATATCGCGATACACTGAATGCCCGCTTCGGCGGGCATTCGTCGTTACGGCATAACCAAGGCTTTAGCGTATGACACAATACTTATGGTCGGAGTGGAGGGGCGAATACGTCAAGCATTCGTCTGAACACGAGGGCTGTTTTCTCTGTCATGCTGTAGAGCGTGAGCCTAGTCCTGATACGCTTGTCGTGTACAGAGATGACTCCGTGGTCGTTTTGCTCAATCGCTATCCGTATAACCCGGGTCATCTACTCGTGTGTCCAGTGAAGCACATTGGAACGATACCAGAAGTCGAGCCTAACGACCTTGCATATCTGTTTAACGTCGTTAGGCGCGTAGTGAAACTTGCGGAGCCCCTTTTCAGGGCGCATGGATGGAACATTGGCATCAATCAAGGGCGAGCTGCTGGTGCTGGAGTTCCTGGACATTTGCACGTGCACGTTGTACCCCGCTGGGATGGAGACTCGAATTTCATGGCGGTAGTAGCCGATGTCAAAGTAGTTAGTCAAAGACTCGAGTCTCTTTGGGCAGAGCTACGGGCCGAGTTCGAGCGCATACCCTTGTCGTAGTATGAAGACATTTGCGCCAAGTCGTCGATTCAGTCAGAACTTTCTCACCGATCCCCGAACAGCACAGAAGATCGTCGACGCTCTCGAGGTCAGGGATGGCGATGTTGTATTCGAAATCGGTCCAGGCAAGGGTGTACTTACCGAACGTCTTCTTAAGACAGCTGCCAGAGGTGTTGTTGCTGTGGATCTTGATCCTCGGGCAATACAGTATCTTCACGACCAGCCATGGGCAGACACACCGCGCCTTCGTCTTGTGGAGGGGGATGCGATGCAACAGGATTTGTCGGCAATAGTACCAAAGAACGGTCGATTGCTCGTTATTGGCAACATCCCATACGCGATTACAACGCCACTCCTCTTTATGTTGTTTGAACAAAGGACAATCGTCCATCGAGCTGTCGTGATGATGCAGCGTGAAGTCGCACAAAGGTGTGTAGCAATGGTTGGTAGTAAGGACTACGGTATTTTGGCAGTTGCTACGTGGTATGCTTCAATTGCGAAGACTATGTTCACAGTGCCTCCTGGCGCGTTCTTTCCCAAGCCGGCTGTGACAAGTGCAGTTGTTCGCTTTGATATGCGAAGTACAGATCCGTTGCCAACGTCATTCGCAGTGTTCATGGATTTTGTACGGTCGGCTTTCAGCCAGCGACGTAAGGTACTGGCTAATGCGTTGGCCAGCTGGTCACAACGCATTCGTGGATGCGCCATTCGTGAGAGAGGACTTGTGTATGGGACGTTTGATCTAGGTAGACTCCGAGCTGAAGAGCTCACGCCCGAGCAACTCGAGGCAATACGATTGTTGATCGTGGATGGAGGCGTGATAGAGAGATGAAGGAGCTTCAAACATCGTTCGTTTCGCTGTTGGCAACGTTACGCGCAAACCTCCTTGCCTTCGATGTTTACACGGTCATCATCATGACCATATACTCGATCTTGGCCCTTGCGTTCTACCCGTACGTCTCAAATGCGGCTGCGATTATCTTACAGAACGCTCTCATTGCAACAACGATAGCGGCTCTAGTCTTGCTTACGACGCTCACAAGTGCACCGCTATTCGTACTGTTGAGAATGTTCTACATCATTCCCGTAATCTACATCATGTACGGGCAGGTGCATGCACTGGTGCCTGCTGTCCATCCAGTAGATTACGACGACGTCCTTATCGCTGCCGATCGACTGCTGACAGGGGGCGTCGACCCTACAGTGTGGATGGGCCGACTAGCCATGCCTGCACTTACTGAGTATCTTCAAATCTGCTACTTCCTATTTTATGTACTGCCGATTCTGCAGGCAGTCGAACTATATCGCCAAAACGATCTGGACAGGTTGGCTGAGTTCGCGAGGGCTATGTCATTCTGTTACTTCATCTCATACTTGGCCTACTTTGCGATGCCAGCAATTGGTCCTCGATTCACCCTGCATGATTTTCATCGCACGGATATAGAGCTGCCGGGGGTGTTTCTTACAACTTGGCTTCGCGACATCGTCAACGCTGGCGGGGGAGTGGCCATTGGAACGACCAACCCAGAACATATTGTTAACAGAGATTGCATGCCTAGCGGCCACACAATGTTGACACTCGTTAACATCGTCATGGCATTCCGCAATCGCTCTCGGCTTCGCTGGCTATTCGTCGTCATCGGTGGAAGTCTAATCATAGCAACGGTTTACCTTCGATATCACTATGTCGTCGACCTCATTATTGGCGCCGTCTTCGCCGTGGTGTTTTTAGCGGCTGAGCCAACGTGCAACCGCTTTCTTATCAAGAAGTTGCAAAAAGTTTCACAACGAATGTAACCAAATCGCAGTTCTGTTGTTGTTGTGTAGTCAGACGCCTCCATGGATGTCATTCGTTGTTTCAGACAGCATCTATGGATCGGCTTGACGCCAAGTCACAAAGTCAAAACTCATCTGTTCCACCACTTTCCCCAATGGGAGTGTCTATATGAAGGTTGTTTCATTCACGAGATCTGCTCTGATTGTCGCACTTGTTGCGATAACAGCGGCATTAGGACTCTCGGCAAATACAACGTCGTCTGAACGCTCGGGTTCGATGTCCTTGATTGAAGGCCGTCGGTACCTCGTAGCGTTCCCTCAAGTGTGGGCTAGTCCGACTGAGCGCCCCTTGGCTCGTCCGATGCAGCTCTTTATCTCGTCTCGTGGTGACGCGAAAATTACAATTCGCACACCGGCCTTGGTTGCTGATGCCCCGCGCATTAGCCGTGATCTAACGGTGAAGAAGGACCAAGTTCTGAAGTTCGAAGTCAACATGGGCTACATGAACTCCGAGTCCGAGTCGCGTAAGGGATTGGCGATTGAAGTTGTAGGTGATCGTCCGATTTCCGTAAGCACCTATCAGGCATGGAATGGAAACGGTGAGTTGGCTCGCCATCTTCCTGTGGAAGCATGGGGCAAGGCTTACTTTACCATGAATTTCTTCCAAGATCGCTATGGAACCAGCAGCAGCCACAAGCTTCGTCCTGCCCAGATCTTGATTATGGCCAATAAGGACAATACTGTTGTTACATACCGCCCAACATACGACACCGAAGGCGGATCCGAGGCAGTTTCTACTCCAAAGGGTGGATCACAGACAGTAACACTAGATCGTGGACAGACTTTCCTTATCAAGGCCAAAATTGATCCGAATCTCACAAAGGATTTCGACTCGGATCTTTCAGGCACGTTCATTACCGCAAACAAGCCAATCGGTGTAGTCTCAGGTCACACCAAGGTTGGTGTAATGCGTTATCCTGACGTGTTGCCTCCAACTGGTGCATTCTCTGCCGAGGCACACTTCGTTCGTAACAACGTTCACGACGCCATGCTTCCGCTAGAAATGGCTGGCCGCGAATTCGTTACGGTACCATGTATGTACACGCCAACGCGTGTTGTTGGCCAGGCCGCAACCGACTTCGGTATCGATGATGATCGTGGTGATGTTATTCGTGTCATTGCACTCGAAGAAAACACCACAGTTGAGGTAATGCGACAAGATGGTAGTGGTCTTGCTTCGAAGTTTACGCTTCGCCGCGTAGGCGAAACGCGTATTGACCCAGTAGTTGAACGTGCTACGTATTGGAAGGCCGACAAGCCTATTCTCGTTGGTCAGTACGGAAAGTCTTGGGCCAAGATTATCCCACCAGTCGGAACATCGAAGGGTGACGGAACACAAGGCCACCCAACGGTAGAGTCTGGAATGCCTATGCTCCAGTATGTGCCATCGGTTGACCGTTGGGTTAACTATGGTGTGTTCTCATCTCCTGAAGGCATGGATAACTTCTTTAACATCGTATTCAAGATGGAAGAAGTTGCAAAGATTCGCGTTGACGGTCGCCCGCTGACGTCCGCCTTTGGCGGCTCGATGCGTCCAATCCTTGGAACACCATATGCACAAATTCGTGCAGGTATCGGCGCTGGCGATCACGTTGTTGAATCAACTGATCCAAATGTTAAGTGGGCAGCATGGTGCTATGGTTCGCTCGATGGTATGAACCAAGGTCGCGCTTATGGTACGCCAATCGCTATCGATCTTGCAATCCCTTGTGATGACTCACTTGCGGTTAAGGAAACCATTGTCTGCGGTGACGTCGAAGCAGAAGGTAAGATCTTCCCAGAGAACACAGCATGCGGAAGCGTCTTCGCAGTTTATGCTGAGGAACTTTCAAACTATGAACTCATCGTTGATGAAGAGTTCAACAGTGGCGACAAAAACGTGAAGTTCTGGGTAAAGGTTCTCGACAAGACCAAGGATGCTCAAGCTCGCGTTCTTGTAGTTTCGCGCTCAGGCAAGTTCGTTGAAAAGACGTATACGTATGAAGCAGACAAGCTTACGTTCAACCCGGACCGTTTCAACTTCGGTGTGATTCCGTTTGGCGAAGCAAGCTGCACCAAGGTTGTTCTTACGAACCCACTCGATCGCGAACTTCGCCTCGAAGAGATTCGTGTCAAGTTGTTCCCCAATGTCTTTAATGTAACGCCGAACTCAGCTGTTATTCCTGCAAAGGGTTCAATCGACGTTAACGTTTGTGCTACCATCCAAGATGGCCGCGAGCGCATCGATACTCTTATCGTGAAGTTTGAATGTTTCGATCTTCCAACAACTGAACTTCGCGTACGTGGCGAAGAACCAAAGATTAACGTTGGTGATCAAAACTGGGGAATTATCCCTGCAAACGCCGAAGTTCGCCGTCCTGTCGTGATTCAGAATGCTGGTACTACACCAGTTATCATTCGCGGCTATGACCGATCATTCTTCGATCAAGCAACGAGCAACTTCTATGCTCCCGAGAATCTCGATGGGGTTCTGCCGCTGACTCTCGATCCAGGTGCAAAGCACACCTTCACTGTCATGTACAGCCCTAAGGGTGTTGCTGATGTTCAGCATCGTGTAGATGTGCCGTTCTTCACGAACGCCAAGGAATACGATACCATTGCCACGCTTATCGGTCAAGGCAACCTTTCCAACGTAAGTGTCAATGGTCTTAGCTGGAATGAGCGCGTTATTGACCGCGTTGTAACGGCTGCCGGAGTTACATCATACAGTGGACGTGTTGAAATCTCCAACGTTGGTACCGGTGCTGTAACGATTAACAACGCAGAGATTGTTGACGATGCACACGGTGTGTTCACGATTAAGCGTGCAGCTGGTGATCTTGATCTCACGAATCCAGTACAGATTGGTCAGGGTTCGGGCACGCAATATCTAACGGTTCACTTCACGCCAACAGAGAAGGCAAACCGTGCTGCCGAGCGCAATGATTATAAGGCAGCTGTTCGTTTCACAGTTGTTGATAATAACGAAACGAAGACATTTGACGCCGAACTGAATGCTATTGCATGGCAGCCACAGGTTAATATCAACGTGCTTCCATGTGAGTCGTTTGATGTGTCGGCCAATCGTCAGTACTCAGCCATTATTCGTGTGACAAACGAGCACCCAACAGCTTCGAATGCCATTACAAATGATACGAAGGGCTCTGCAGCTCTCCGCTTGACCAATGTGCGCATTGTTGGTGTTAACCCAGGATTCGTAATCGAACAACCAGCAGCTGGTGGCGACGTGATCCTTGGTGGAGATACCCGTGAATACCGCGTGGTTATTAACGATCCACTTGTAAGCTGGAACGGTCAGTACACTGTTGAAGCTGACGCAGCATACGATGTGAACGCTGATGTTGCTATTTGCGTACCGAACGAAGGTACATGGGAAGTCGTTGGCGACGCAGGTGAAGTTTACGTTTACCACACCAAGGTTCTCAACGTAACTCTCCGGAACTCCACAAATCAAGATAAGTTGTATGACGTTTCTGTTAATGGTGCTGATGCTTCTGCGTTCTCGATTGCAGTGAACCAGGTTGCCGTTCCCGCCAATTCTACAGTAACAGTTCCTGTTGACTTTGCTCCTGAAGTTCCTTCTAAGCTTGTTGGTAGTCAAACGATGGAGTTCTTCAACAACACGAAGACTCGCTTCAGCGATATGAACAAGGCATTCCGCGGTGAGTATGTTGCTTCAGTTGACTTCCGTGAAGTTGTCTCAGGTGAAATCAAGAGCGCCAATATCTCAGGTCAGGGTCTGATGATTCAGACGACAGCGAAGATTGGAAACGCTTATAAGATCCAACCAGGCAAGACAACCGACGTAAGCATCGACCTTGAGCCAACGCCTGAAGGTATTGATCTTGCTGGTGTTCGTGACATGACGATTCGCGTCTCGTTCGACCCAACGATTGCCCGACCTGACCTCACAAAGATCCGCTTGGACGGAACACTTGCAGCTGGTTGGACTATTCAAGAAGCAGCTCTAGTTGGACCACGTAACATCGAAATCAAGATGTTTGGACCATCCGCTCTTGCAAATGCTGTCAATAAGGTTGCCATCGTTATTCCTTTTGAAGGCTTCCTTGGACGTAGCAGCGACTTCGCTGATGATCCGATGAGCATCAGCCTTGGTCTTGATGCATACGTACTTGCTGACTTTGATGCTTCAGGTGAAGAGTATCGCCATGTTGCTCTCCTTAGCATCGACGGCAAGATGACACTCGAACTCAACTGTGCTAACGTTAAGCGTTTGACGTCGATCACGGGCACATCGTTCGGCGTCAACGCGCCTGCACCAAACCCTGCTACCTCAACAACGGTCATTAACTATTCAGTGGGTCTTGACGGACACACGCGCATCGTGCTGTTCAATAGCATGGGCGAAAAGGTTGCTGATCTTGTAAACGGTACGCTGGCACACGGTCAGTACGACCTAACAGTTGACATTAGCCAGCTTCCTGCAGGCGTGTACTACTTCCAGGTTGTCTCTGGACCGTTCACAAGCGAACCGCAAGCGCTTCACGTTGTGAAGTAATCTATCGCAGTTTCAAAGTCAAACGGCCTCCGTTCGGAACGAACGGAGGCCGTTTTCTTTTTTGCTCATATGTTTGATACTCATACAGCATTCGACAGGTTATTCTCTATGCTTACATTTTACGCCTCTTTCTTTGTAGCCGTGGTGGTTAGCGGAGCCGTTCTTCATTCGCAACCGAATCCGGGTACTCAACCGTGGACGCCAGTGGTTCGTAGCGGCTTGCAGCCAGTTCGTGTTCAGATCCCAGCCGAGTTCGCTTCATCTGGACTCAATGCTAATGCGATGCCCCTTAACCTGCCCGCCGGATGGACGGCGTCGGTGTTCTACGCCGGCACGGAGGTGAACAAGGGCCGGTTTATGGCTTGGGGCCCAGATAGTGTGCTGTATGTTGCCTCGATGAATAGGGGAACGGTTGTGGCACTTCCTGACACGGACCGTAACGGTGTAGCAGATCGAGCGGTGGTTTCGGCGTCAGGTTTTGCAGTTGGACATGATGTGCGTTTTTGGCGAGATACCATGTATGTAGCTACGGAAAATGGACTCTTCGTTCTGTTGGATCAAGACGGTGACAGGGTCTTTGAGAGCCGGACTCTTCGAATTGATAAACGAATTCAGCCAAATCAGACAGGAGGTAATCACGCTACACGTACAGTTGTAATAGATTCGATTCGATCGCTGATCTACTATTCGGTTGGTTCGCGTGGTAACGCCGAACGTGAGTCGAATCGCGCTGTCATCGAAGCGTATGACCTCAATGGTGCCAACAGGCGATTGTATGCTACTGGGGTTCGTAATGCCGTGGGTATGACATTGCATCCAAGAACGGGCCGACTGTGGGCAAACAACAATGGAAGCGATAATGCGGGTAATGACACTCCGGGGGAATGGGTCGATATCGTTCGTGAGAACGGTTTCTATGGATATCCGTTTGCCCATCACCATCAGACGTTCTTCGACTTTACACTTCAGGCTTATCGTGGATTGCTACCCATAACATCCATTGACAGCGCTCTCGTTGCCTCAATGCAGCCGCCGGCGGCTCTGTTAACCGGTCATTGTGCACCGATGGCAATGGAGTTCGCGCATCCAAATATGCCGGCGCCGTATAATCGAGGGGCGTTCTTGGTTATGCGCGGCTCTTGGAATCGAAACCCTGCAAGTGGTTCAAAACTTGTATGGCTTGAATTTGATGACGATTCTGATACCGTCGCCAATGCAGTCCATGACTTCTGCACTGGCTTTATGCTTGATTCGAATGCACGCCCGGCGCGCCGTTGGGGACGTCCCGTAGGGATAGCTCTTGCCGCTGATGGGTCTATCTATCTATCGTCGGACGATATCACGCATGTCATTCTAAAGCTCACGCCCCCCCCAACTACGTCTGTTCCTCCCACTCCGCTCAATACAGGTACCTTGCGACTCTCTCCCAATCCCGTTTCAAATACGGCCTTCGTAACATGGCCTAACGCTCCCACGATGCTGTCGTACGCAGTTGTTGATCTTCATGGAAGCGTCGTCAGCAAAGGGGCACTGCAAAATGACGATCTACTCAATGGAGTTCTGATTGATTGCTCGCATATGGCTCAAGGGGCCTATGTGTTGTCGCTTCGATGTGCAGACGGTCGGCTCGTGGAGATGCCTCTGGTCGTTGCTCGCTAGCTCCCCGAACAATCAATAAGCCCCCGAATCTGTTCGGCGACAACTTGGCTTGACCCTGCACGATCTATGATCCACTGACGGTTGGCCGCGCCAAGCGTTGTGCGACGCTCAGCATTGAGCACGACATCGCTTAACCACGTTCGTAAGTCATTGGAGGTGGATATAACTTCAAGGCCACCCGTGGCGCGCAGGGCCTTTGCATCCACAGACCGATCAACGTTTGGGCCGCATGCCACGGGTATGGCGAACGCCGCAGGTTCGGCTACAGAGTGAACATTGAAGCCAAACCCACCACCAACGTAGGCGGCGTGCGATAGTCCGTACAATCGCAGCAATTGTCCCACGGTGTCAACAACGATGTGATCACTAGAACCTACGATCGAATCAAGCTCACTGGAACGGCGAACAGGTAACACCGTGCCAATCCGTTGCACGATAGTTGGAGACGGCTCATGTGGTACAATTACAAGTCGAAGTCCAACTGGCAATCCGTCTTCGATGGCTCCACGAAGAATCTCAATGTCTTGCTCCCAGACACTTCCGAAAACTACCGTCGTCAAACTCGATGATTCCTGTGATTCTACTCGTGTCGTAACGTCTAGGATTCGGTCGTATCGCGTGTCGTTAAGCACGTCAACTGGTTTGCTTGTAAGCCAACGTAGCGTCGACGCACTGACGTCATCAACGGCATATACTTTTGATAGGGAGGAGTACATCCATTGATAGAACCCCTGCAATGGAGCATACAACCGAGAGGGTGCGGTGGCATTCACAAGTATACTCTTGACGCCTTGTTGTGATAGCACCGACAACATCACGGGCCAAACGTCGTAGCGGGAATAGAGTACAACTGTAGGAGAGACAGCGTCTACGAGGCGGCGCATCGAGCGAAGCGAGTCCAAAGGAAGCAAGAACGACGCATCCAGCAGGTGCGACATTCGGCGTCCATGCGCCAAGCCTGATGGCGACGTGAACGACGCTACAATGCTCCATTCGGGATGCAGTAGTTCTGCAATAGTAATCACCTGCTCGAATTCACCCATCGACGCAGCGTGAATCCAAAGACGTGGCTTAGACGCGCATGGCGATACAGCTGGAAACTGATGAAGTTCGGCCAACCGCATGCGCATCTTCTTGTTGAAGATTGCGCCAAGTATTGATGCAATCCACAACAATGGAATCAGGAGAAACCTGTACGTCAGCAACCACAATGATGGCACGACCTAGCGTCCCACGAATGTCGCCTGGCGCTTCTCAAGAAAGGCCTTTGTACCCTCCAAGAAGTCCTCTGTGCCGCATGTAGCCCCAAACATTCGTGCCTCGATGTCGAGGCCATCGCGAAGCGATGATGTGGCAGAACTCTGCGTTGCCTCAAGGCACGCCCGAAGGGCTAGTGGAGCTTTATCTGCAAGGCTCGAAGCAAACGCGAGAGAATCATTCAGAAGAGATTCCTGCTTCAGTACTCGATTTACTAAACCAAGCCGAAGTGCTTCGGCGGCGTCTATGCGGTCGCCTGAGAGGATCAGTTCCAGGGCTTTTGCTGTGCCGACGATGCGTGGCAAGCGTTGCGTACCCCCGTATCCAGGAATAATTCCTAGGTTGATCTCTGGTTGGCCAAATACTGCGTTCTCGGACGCGAAGCGTATGTGACATGCCATTGCGAGCTCACATCCTCCACCAAGGGCAAATCCGTTGACGGCGGCTATGACAGGCTTACCCAAGTTTTCAATCAAGGTGAACACCCGCTGTCCGTGTTCAGCAAACTGGCGCCCAGTTTGTTCATTGTTCTGATGTAGTTCTGTGATGTCGGCTCCCGCAACAAAGGCCTTACTGCCCGCCCCTGTGATAACAACTGCGCGGATGTCGGCATTTGCTTGTATGCCCAACAATGTCTCCCACAAGTGACGAAGAACGTCTGCGTTCAAGGCGTTCAGCTTGTCAGGTCGATTGATGGTCACCGTCGCGACGGCGCTAGACTGGTCAAAGAGAATCACGCTCACGATGATATTCGGAATGGTGTTTGTTTCGTTTACGTGCAAAGATACCGTGTGTGAACTGGTAGACCACTCGCTTTGCTCGCATACCGTACCTTTGTAGGTAGTGACAACGATCCGCTCTTATCGCTTCTGGACGCTTGTGTTGATGGCACTTGTCCTGACGTTTCCGTTCGAAAGCACCTATTCGGCAGCATTTCAACGGACGCGTGCCAGCACTTCCAAGCGTGTAGTAAAAAAGTCTTCGAAGCGCACAGGAACGACCAAGGGGCGAGCGAAACGTAAGAAGTCGCGCCGGTCAACTTCTCGTTCCAGCGCTCGACGCGCTAACAACGCGGTAGTTCGTGGGCTAACAGTTATCATGGAGCGCGAGGTTGCTCCGGGTGTTCGTTACCTAACTTATCACACAGATGGACCAAAGCCGATTGTTGTTCATTCGGTACGCATCGACCGTACAGTTCCTTCGAATGCAATCCGAATCGCGAAGGCTCAGAACCGCTTTGACGGATTGGAACGCTTGCCGGAGTTAACGAAGTCGTACGCCAGAGATCAAGCCACGCAGGTGATCGCCGCCGTCAATGCAAACTTCTGGCGCGCTGGTCGATCGACACCAATTGGGCCATGTGTCGTTGACGGAGAGATTATCGAAATGCTCCCGCACAAAAGCTGGTCCTCGGCATTGTTTGACGTCGAGGATCGCTTGACCATCGACACGTTCCGCATACGAGGAACCCTTACACTTAACGGTATAGAGCATGACGTCACCTCAGTAAATCGCCGTGTCGATTCTGGATTCGTTCTCTTCAATCGGTTCTGTGGTGGTAAGGTGCCAACGGTTCATACTGGAGACATTGACCGTCAGATTACAGAACTGATGCGCGATACGTTGTTTATGAATGGAGACTCTACTGAACAAGAGCTTACCCGTGAGCAGTTACGTCGAGAGCTCACCAAGGCGCAACAGGAGTCTAATCGAGAGTACAGCACTTGGAAGATTCGCTTCCGATATCTTCGGTCTCCGGCTGTTAACCTTGATATACCCGTCGAAGTAATCGACGTTGATACAGGATCCGTCGAAGTGCCCCTTCGAGGTTGCGTCATCTCAATCCCCCGACCATATACAGGTTCTTTGCCGAAAATTGGCGTCAAGGGCGTGATCCGGTTTTCGACGAACAAGCACCACTCAACAAAGTTCATGAATGCCGTGAGTGGCACACCTAGACTTGTTCGTGATGGTAGACAAGGCCACGAGGCAGCAATCGAAGGCGTAACTGCCCAGCGGTTTATTCAGCAAGCGTTAGCGCGTACCGCCATCGGTACCGACCGCTCTGGCAATGAACTCACGTTTGTTGCCATTCCCGCTGGGTCGGCTGCTACGTCGGGTGCGAGTCTTTCGCAATTGTCATCGATCATGAAGTTGATTGGTTGCCATCAGGCAATGAACCTAGATGGCGGAGGTAGCTCAGGCATGGTTGTCGAAGATGATCATGTTTTTTTCGAAGGTGAGACCCCACTAACTCGTCGCATTGCCGTTGCGCTTGCCGTCGTTCGCCGTTCTCACATCCTTCGCTCTGTGATAGGGGGCACCGCTCCACCCTAGGGGTATAACAAGTGTCTAGCCCGGCGCTCCCTAAACGCGGGTATGTCACCGCTGGCAACTTTCTCGATCTGCGCAGGTGTTGGCTTGGATCTCAACATTGGTAACACTGCACTCGAACCAATGGCCTTCTCAAACATGGCGATGCTCTGGGTGGATGTTTCGGAGATTCGGTGCGCCGGGGATTGTTCTATGACACTCGCCAGTATGTCGAGTGCTGCATGTATGGGTTGTGCCGACCGGCCAACGTCGATGAGATACCCCCTGCAGGTTTCCTTGGCAAAGCGTCCAGTGGTGGGCGAAAAGACATAATCAAGTAGCGTGACGCCGTTCCGCATGCACCGACGCACTAGCACACTGTCAAACGTGATCGTCGGAGAGCCAACAACCTGAAAAGGCAGTGCCGAACCAATCCCGATGTTTACGAGACCTAGTTCGCCCAACAGCCCCGCAACTGCATACGCTCGAGCTGCCGCCGGCGTAGGAATATTCGGAGACGTTGGATACCATAGCCGATCAAGGTCTTCCCATCGCATTTGCCGCGTCCAACGCTTAAGCCGAACAACCGTCAGCTTGCAACGACGAACTCCGCCGCGTCGTTCGGGACTCATGTCGTAGTCCTTAAGCCAGCCTTCTGCATTTGCCATAGTTGCAATCTCTGCGATCGTCATACCGTGCACGTAGGGCACCGGAACGCGACCGATAAAGCTAAGACGCGCGTCATCTACAAGTGGCCCGTCGATAATCTCACCACCCCAAGGATTGGCTCGGTCCAGAACGAAAACGGGCTTGTTGGCATCAGCACAGGCAATCATGACTTCTATCATGGTGCTCACGTATGTGTAGCTGCGAACTCCAATGTCCTGAAGGTCGATAACCACGACGTCGATATCCTCTAGCATTGCTGCGTCTGGCCGACGTTGCAGGCCATAGAGCGACAACACTGGAACACCGAATACACTGTCGTTGTGAACCGGCTTGCCAGCTGCGACAGCACCGTAGAAGCCATGTTCCGGAGACAAGATCTTGGCTAGCGTTACATTCTTGGCCGTAGAGAGAATTTCAGCCGATGTTCTTCCGTCGAGAGCCCTTGCTGCAGCATGCGATACGAGGGCAACTCGCAGTCCACGAAGTAGTTCAAAATTGGTATCGACGAGGTTGTCGATGCCAAACTTAACTGGCTGCGTAAGAGCCGAGATACAACTGATGAGTCCAAAGAACCCAAAGGTCACGAGGCGTTTCATGGTTCGGATTGACGTTTGTTACGCGGGTGAAACAAAGCGTGTACTTCGCTTACATACGATCGATCAACATGTGTGTAGACCTGTGTTGTAGCGATGTCGGCATGTCCCAGCATGTCTTGCACGGCACGTAAGTCGGCGCCCCCTTCAAGAAGGTGCGTAGCAAACGAATGGCGAAACATATGGGGATGAACATGAATCTCAAGTTGGGCCTGACGTGCAGCTTCGTTAACGATGTTCCAAACCCCCATACGTGACAATGGGCGACCGTGATGATTGAGAAATAGGACGTCATCTGTCGTGGTCTTGCCAAGCAACATGGGCCGCGCCTCGACGGCGTAGCGCCGAATCCAATTGAGAGCTACTTCGCCGATGGGTACGAGCCGTTCCTTCGAGCCCTTGCCAAGCACACGTACCACGCCAACGTCTTCGGCGATATCTCGGCGGCGGAGCATTCGCACTTCACTTACACGCAAGCCACAGGCATAGAGGATTTCGAGGATTGCTCGATTGCGCAATCCGAAGGGAATCGTTGGAGCGACAGAATCGAGAAGAGCGATCATCTGATCGGAACGAAGCACGTCTGGAAGGTGTCTTCGGCTTCGCGATACGTCGACAGCGTCGGCCGGGTTGTTCGTTACTACAGCCGATGAAGCCAAGTAACGGTAGAAGTGTTTGACAGTCGACAGATATCTGGCCCGACTTGACTGTGCCAAGCCGAGTGTTGCCAGAAGGTCGAGAAAGGCCGACACGTCGCTACGGGTAACCCTGGAGACGTCACCGGTTCGTCGAGATTCGATGAACGTAACGAACGTTGTGATGTCTCGCTCATATGCCTCACGAGTTGCATCGGCAAGACCTCGCTCATGAATCAGATACTGCAAGAAACGGCGCACGTGGCGGTTCGGAGCTGAGGTGCGTTCCGTCCCGGACTCAGTCACTCCTTCACCTCACCACGAGCATCGGAATCCGATGGAATCTGCATGTATCGTACTCGTTGGTGTGTCGATCCAATGAGATTCTTGACAAATGACTCACGAATTCGCTCAATATCTGATGTTGTAAGTGGAGCCAGTGAGAGTTGGCCGTCATTCAGACGGTCGGTGATAATTTGCTGAACAGCGGCATCAAGTTCATCTCGGCTTGACGTGTCGACAAGACGAGACAAGGCTTCTACGGCATCTGCCAACATCACGATAGCCGCCTCGCGACTTGTTGGCTTAGGACCAGGATAACGATAATCCTGCTCATCAACGATTGACTCCTTTAGCAGTGTCTCATCAAGGGCCTTGGCATAGAAGTGCTTAATGAGAATCGTGCCATGATGCATTGGAATAAACTGAATGATTCGGTCTGGAAGGCCTGATCTTCGAGCTAAATCAATTCCATCTTGCACATGTTGCCGAATGATAGCAGCGCTTCGCTTGGGTGTTAATCGATCGTGCTTGTTGTCAATATCAATCTGATTTTCGACAAAATATTCGGCTTTTTCGAGTTTGCCGATATCATGAAATAGCGCGCCAACCTTTGCAAGCACAACGTTTGCCCCAATCGAGGCAGCGGCAGTTTCTGATAGTCTGGCTACTGCCAACGTATGTTGATAGGTACCAGGCGCACGCTCGGCGAGTTGCTGAAGCAGAGGATGTGAGAGGTTGTCGAACTCTTCGAGTCGCAGATCAGTGGCAACGTTGAACACCTTCTCAAGAACAATAATTACAGCGAATGCTATGAGAGGGGAAACGACAGCATTGGCAACCGAAAACGCAAGTTTGGGCCATAGTAACGAGAACGGAACAGAGCGCTCAATATCCACTGCAACAACAGAAACCACAAGTCCTGTGCCGATTGCTAGCATCGATGTGAACATCTGCGTACGGTTCTGTAGGTTATTCGTGCTGTAAGCACCCAACGAACCACCAACAAACATGATGAGCGCAATTCCGTAGTCGTTGCTGCGTACTCCCGCTGCTGTTAGTGCCATCACAAGCGTTGTCGTTATTGCTACGCGGACGTCGAACAGCACGCTGATGAGCATCGAGAAGGCAGGGATGACGATCAGGAATTGCAGAGGGATATTGGCCGAGTACGTTACACTTAGCCAGGCCAGACCCGCTGATATGACGACGACAGAAGCCAATCCAGCACATTGACCTAGCGACTCCCACGAGGACTTTCTCAGCGTAAAGATGTACAGGAAGAGAATTGACACGATGACCGCTGCGTGCAATATGCTGCCTAGCACGATGAGCAGGCCGGTGCCCGTCTCGCCACGAAGGTTCTGGGTAAGTCTGTAAGCGGACAGAACGGCAAGGTCGGCTTTTCCGACAAATGCCCCTTTCTTTAGAATTACATCACCTCGCTGCACTATGCCCTGTGTTCTCACCACACTGGCCTCGGCACGTTGCTGCGCTTGCCTAGATAGTTTCTCGTCAAGGCGAAGATCCGGTAGCAGCACATGATCAACAATATCTACAATCAACGCCGCAACAACAGCGTTGAGACGCCGATCACGCTCAATGAGAAATCGATACAATCGAGTGGTATCTGCCAGAGCTGATGCTGCGATGAGTGCCTCTTGGCCATCGTCATAGGCGACAACGTGTGCCTCAGCAGTACGCTGGCTTACGGAGGCATTGGCTACACCATAACGATAGGCTGCAGAAATCATGTCAACGCCGTGCTTTCGAAGTCCCTCGATAACTGTCGCTCGTGTGCTGGCTTCAAGCGCAGTAATGGCATCCAGGATGTGCCGAGGCAAGTTCGAATTGTCGAACTGATCATCGTCTATCGCACTGGCAATTCGCTTCAGTGCTGTTACTGAGCGAGTTCGTGCGGTGCTGTCGAATCGAAACACGTATGGTGCCGCTCGCCTAGCCGAGTCTCGGTCGCGTTCAACGTCGTCCCGTGGCCTCGCAACAGGGAACGTCAGCTCGGCCACGATCGACTCGTCTGTCCATATTGTCCCGAGCAGGGCATCGTCATACGTTACCTGTCCAGAGTCATTCAAGCCACCCGGAAACAGCGCGGCAAGTAGGGCCACGCAGGCAACGATGATGCCTGCACGAGATAGTGCATGCCAGCGCCGATCTTGCGCGGCATTGGCGTCAGCCGATCGAAGTTGTTCGAATACGGTGGGCTTGGCCTTTGGCATTGCTATCGGCCGGAGAATACAGGCCGGCGTTTTTCAATAAAAGCCCGCACGCCTTCGGCATAATCAGCCGAATCGCCAGCGCGCTGTTGGAAGTCTGCCTCAAGATCGAGCATCTCGTCCAACGAGCTCGTTAGACCTTTCTGTAGCAACTGCTTTACGTAGCCGATGGTTGCCGTTGGGCCATCGGCAAGCTTGCGGGCATAGATATCAAGTGCTGTTGAGAATGCTTTTGGAGTCACGACCGAGGACACGAGTCCAAGGCGCAGCGCTTCTTCGGCCGATATTGGAGTGTTGAGTGTAGCAAACTCAAACGCCTTGCTATAGCCCATCATCCGAGGGTAGAACCAGGTTGCACCTGAGTCTGGAATAAGAGCTATGGCGATGAACGCCTCAACGAGTCGTGCCGAAGAACTCATGATACGAACATCCGCTGCTAAGGCAAGCGAAAGCCCAGCGCCGGCGGCAACTCCATTGATACCAGCAACGACGGGTTTGGGCATCGACCTCATTGCACGGATAATTGGGTTGTATCGGCGCACAAGAGAGTCGTTAAGGTTGCGCTTGCCGTCGCCCGAAGCCGGCGCGTCTTTGAGATCTTGACCAGAGCAAAAGGCCTTGCCAGCTCCGGTCAGAACGACGCATCGCGTGGCATCGTCGTTATGCGCCTCCCGCAATGCCAACTGAAGGTCGGTTGTTAGCTGTTCGTTGGCAGCGTTGAACACATCCGGCCGGTTGAGCGTGATGGTGCAAACGCCATGTTGCACGATGTAGGTAATCGTTTCGAATGTCATGGTATTACTTTCCTTTCCATTGCGCTTTGCGCTTCTCGATGAAGGCCGCCATACCTTCCTTCTGATCATCCGTAGCAAATAACAGATAGAAGTTCTTACGCTCAAACTCCATGCCCACTTCGAGTGTTGTGCTGAACGACTTTAGCACGGACTCCTTGGCGAGTCGGCTGGCGATAGGAGCCTTTGAGGCAACCTCTTCAGCCAGCGCATATGCCTCTTCGAGATACCACTGCACGGGTACAACCCTGTTGACGAGCCCAGCCTGAAGGGCTTGCTGCGCAGAAATCGGCCTACCCGTAAGAACCATCTCCATCGCAAGGGCCTTGCCAACGGCACGTGTAAGTCGTTGGGTGCCACCTGCGCCCGGCATTACTCCGATATTGATTTCCGGCTGGCCAAACTGCGCAGTATCCGATGCAACAATCATATCGCACACCATCGCTAACTCACAGCCGCCGCCCAAGGCGTAGCCACTTACCGCAGCTATCACTGGCGTCTTTGTCTGACGAATTCGCTCCCAGCGTGCAAACTGATCGCGCTCGAGCATCGTAACAGTTGTTGCATCGGTCATCTCCGATATGTCTGCGCCGGCAGCGAACGCTTTCTCGCTACCGTGAAGTACGATACATCGTATCTCTGGGTCGGAATCAAATGCCGAAAAGGCATCAACAAGCTCAATCATCGTTTGCAGACTCAGCGCATTCAGCACGTCCGGCCGATGCAGCTTGATCGCACCCACTCTAGGGCGGGGCATGTACGTCTCGATACACGTGTAGGTCATGGTTCTCTCTTCGTCGATTCTTCCTGTGAACTGCCCGAAAATACCCAAATTGCGGGGTATGGATTGGCTTGTAGAAGAATCGCTGACTGCTGACATGCATGACGTCCAGCTCGAAGGCGACGTTGTTGAACATTGTCATGCACTTCGTTTGTCACCGAACGATTACGTTGGTTTGCTCAATGGCCGGGGACTCCGTGCGCGATGCATCGTCCGAGACGTCGCGCGTCGAAGCGTCCGTGTTGAAGTCCTTGAGGTCAATCAAGAACCAGCACCTCCCGACGTGGTTCTTTGTCTTTCGATTCTCGACGCACGTGATCGCCTCGAATACGCAATAGAAAAGTGTACGGAGCTAGGCACGACGCGCATTATCCTTGTTGTTGCAGATCGCTCGCAACAGCGAACAGTACGTATCGACCGTTTGCATCAAAAATTACTCGCCGCCGTGCGCCAGTCAGGCCGGGCGTGGATTCCTACCATCGAGGGGCCGTTGTCGTTGCAACACACACTTGAGCGCCTTCCCGCATATCATATCATCGTAGGCGATCAGCAAGGGGCATCGCCACACGCTGTGCGAATGCCCGCGGCAGTTGTTGTCGGACCCGAGGGTGGCTTCTCGGAACGGGAGCGCATGTGGTTATCCGAGAGCAAAGCAACTCTGTGGCGCATTGGCTCGAACCGGCTGCGAACAGAAACGGCCGCCGTTGTGGTAACGGCGGCCGTTGTTCAGTGGTCAACGTGATACTCGCCGGGCTATCGCGAGATAGCGAACGGTAGTGTTGACGTCGTTGCTCCTACCTGCGCACGAACGACGTACATGCCCTGTGGAAGTGCTGTTGCATTCAGCGGTAGAATCCGCGTAGCTGACGTTGGTGCTAGCTCGTTGGTAAGAACGTCAACGACGACACCTAACATGTTAACGACTTCAACGACCACGTGAGCCGGTTGGTCGATCGTGAGTTCGACGGTGCCCCTTTCCGACATTACCGAGGGGGCTAGTCGCATGTTGATGTTGTTAGATGCAATGTTCTTCTCGGCGACTGAGGTAAATGCACCGTCTGCAAACAGCCGCAACGTTACGGGGACGTGGTCGGATACCGTTGCTGTATACGAGGAGAGATAGGCAGTTGGTGCTTCGACATAGGTGCGGTGAATAAATGGCGATAGGTCTTGACTCAATATTACGTGGTCGAGGAACGAGCGATTGAAGCCAATGTAGGTAGCTAGACCTCGCTCTTCGAGTGGTTTCGTTACGACGTTCCAAGCCGTTGGATTGTCGATGAACGGCAGCAGCGGCGAAGGAAGGTTGGGGTCAACCACAGAGCCAACGGAGATGTCATTGACATCGCCAAGAAGGATGACCGACGTATCGGAATAGAACTCGTTCAGATAGTTGGCAAGAGCTCGAAAGTCATTCACGCGGCGTTCGTAGTCGCGTTCGCGCGTTGCCGAATCCGTTGCCTTTCCATGAATGTTGAACGCGCTAATCGTGCGCTGACCACCGGCAATGTCGGTGCGGAACGTGAATCGGAAGGGGAAGCGTCCATTAGCCCAAGCATCTCCAGCGCCAACAACAGCTAGCCCGTTCGAGATAGAGCGAATAGTCTGGTTGTTGTATATATAGGCCATTTTTTGATCAGAAGGCACCTCGTTAGCGAGAATCGCAGACCACGAACCAGAGAGTGAATCTGCTACGCGTGATAGTGCCTCACTCGTAACGACTTCCTGCAGGGCTACAACGTCTGCGCGAATGGAATCGATGACTTGACGAATGCTGCGAATCTGACGGTTTTTATCACGCGGGCCGCGTGTGGTATCAGCCCCAAGCCACTCTGTGTTCCACGTTGTAACGTCGAGCGTACGGTTGCGATTGACGGTGTCTCGCTCGACGGGCGGAAGACCTATATCAGTGGAGAATCGTGGCTGAATTTGATAGGCACCCCGGAATTGCGAAACGACGCCAATGACGTCGATAGTACCCGATGGAATCGAAAGCAAGTTTGTTGCGATTTCGGTGCCACCGTCTAGTCGTAAATCGAGATCGTTGCCGAGACCATCGCGAATCGTATAGGTTGTTTCGCCTTGAAACGTACCTGTCTGAATAATCGAGACATTGCGAATCCGAACAAGCACCGCCTCGAGTTCCTCTCCGCTTGATCCGGCCAAGCGAGAGATAGCCACGTTACGTGGCGTTGGCTCTTGCCGGGGAACTGGAACGACTGTAAATGTCAAGTTGTCACCGGTGAGCTGAGTTAGGCCAGTACCTGGCGCTCCAGACTGTGGCTGGAATTCGGTAAGTGTGGCGTTTTCGATGATAACGCTATCGCCGGGACGCACTCCGAGGCGAAACTGGGTGTTGAAGACAGCGATACCGCCCGAAGCATCTTGCAGGTAGGCCGTGTTGCGGAACTGACCGGCGACGGTTACTCGCCCAGCAACCTTTGAAACTGTTGAACCAAGTGTTTGCTGTTTGGCTTCGAAAATGGGAATCGGGGCCTGTGCACGCAAGAATGCAGGCGATGCCATCACTACAACCATGAGTGCACCGATTGTGAGAGTATTGAACTTCATACGAGAGTGAAATATGTGGGAATTATCTGACAAATTGGGGTTACTCGACAAGTAGTCGAATGTTGTCGATTGCGGGGGGAGCTGCATCGATGGTGTAAACAAGATACGATCGGCCTGCTTGAAGTGCGACGGGCACACTTGTAGCTGCAACCCGTCCGCCACGTGCTACGCGAGCCTCAAATGTGTACGTTCCAGGTGCAAGCGCATGCCATGACCGTGAGGTTTGATCGGGATCGAACGACTCAGGTAGCAGTCGCTCCGATACGGCTCCCGAACGCCAAAGCTCTAGCGTATAGAGCTCGTCGACAAAATCCGGCTCGGCTGCATGGCAGAAGCGGATGAAGGCGTTGGGTGTGCCAGCAGGTAACGTCGTGTCTGTAATAGGAGGCAGGAATCGTACAATTCGAGTGTGAGAGCCACGTGCAACGAGGAATATCCTACCCGCACTACCAAGAGTGAAGAATGCGGTGTCGCGACCAATTGGCTGACCTCGGTACGAAAACACAAACGGTACACGTCGGCCAGCTGGAACAATGATAGGTGAACTTACAAGCGTGCGTTCAATCAGAGCAGACTGCGTGGAATCGATTGTGACCACCAAGGAATCAGTGTCGCGTGTAGCATTTAATAGTCGAACCGAAGCGGGAACGAGCTCCGGGAAGATGAGCGTGTCCTCGGTGCACGACGTCAGCGTAACCGAAAGTGCAAGCACGAGGGCAAGTAAACGGGCGAGGAAGGTCATCTGAATCATTCGGTTAGAACGTGTAGCGAACGCCTAGTTGCATCCGCCAACGTGAAAAGAAATTGTCGGTAAAATAGATGCCGGGCTGCCCGTTCGTTGTTGGCTCGTTATACGTCATGCGCATACGACCTTGTTCATCAAACGGCGAGCCGCCAACGGAAACGAGCTGAAAGATATCGAAGCTCTGGAAGTTCACGTAGCGTTGTAGGCCCCACGAAGAATTCAGGAGGTTGAACACGTTCTGAACGTCGAGGGTCAAGTCGAACGAGTGTCCATCGACGAGTGACGGTAAGGACTGCGTGATACGCAAATCAAGCTGATTGATCCATGGCTCGCGAAGCGCATTGCGCGGAAGTATGCGTCCCTGATATTCACGCAGGCCCGGCGTACTTTCAACAAGCCCCATAATTTGCTCCCACACCTGGGCCGCTGTGCGAAGGTCGGTCCCTGTCGGCTCGGGGATCACGATCTTTGTTCCGAAGTCTTCACGACGCGGCACGTAAATGAGGTCATTACTGCCCACAACATTGTCGCCATTCAAGTCGCCGATGTAGCTCAACGAGAAAGGCCGGCCGCTATTTCCCGAATAGAACAATCCAATAGTAGTAGCGATGCCCCTTGCCCATTCCTTGCGGTACGAGGCTGAGACGAGGATGCGATGGGGGACATCGAAATTGCTTCGACCGAGGGTTGTATTGTTCGGGTCGATGGCATCGGTGCTGGAATACTGCGATGTCGCTGTAGCAGCGGTAGCGGCATTCAGGTCGAATGTGCGACCAAACGTATAACTTAGATAGGCTGTAAGACCAGGCAACCACGGGTTTCTAGCATCGAGATTAAGCTGGGCAGACGCTGAATACTGATAGCCTTCGCTGCGACTGCGTAGGAGGAGCACTTGTGTAAAGTTCCGCGACACAACAGAGTCGGGACGGGTTATAGCTGTACCCGTGGCGTAAAGTGGGCGGCCATCAACAGGCGATCGACCGATGATAGTGTCGACTCGTTGCTCGCCGTTAACTGATTGAGAAACGAACCACGTGCGGTTAGACTGGCGAAGGTTTAGGTCTTGGTAGTCGACAGTATTCTGGAAGGCGCCATACATGCCTTCAACAGTGAACGTCAGACCGCTGGCAATCTTGAAATCAGCGCCGAGCGATGATCTCCAAACTTGAGGAAGTCGAAAGTTCTTGTCTGTTACATTGACAGCCGTTGTTGGAAGTGGTCCACCAGGAAACAGCGAATCTCCCGGCCGAGGAGTGCGTTCGGCATTGAGGTCAATCACGTAAGGTTGTCCGTCCGGACCAATGATTGCGGCATTGCCATTATTCGCGCCGATTTCGACACGAGAAAAGTCCATGCCCGTGTTCGCGTACTGGTTAGAAATCCACACAGCGGCAACCCGTCCTGTGAACAGGCCGCTACCACCACGAATCTGAATAGACTTGTCATCAAAAGGGTCATAGTTAAACCCGATGCGGGGAGAGAAGAGTGGCGTGCCGTTGGGGAGTTC
>JALHPC010000034.1 GCA_022842685.1 Candidatus Kapaibacterium sp. | reverse complement strand
GGGGGGACCGCACCCCCCCCCCGCGGGGCGCCGGGGGGGGTGAGCAGTGCTAGTTACGTGCTTCGCACAGCTACATGCCTTCGGCATAGTTACGTTGGCTGCGCCAACAGCCACATGCTACGCATAGGTAGACACGAACACGAACACAAACACGAACACAAACACGAGCACAAACCGGCACCCCCCTCTCGACCTTGAGAGGGGGGCCGGGGGGGGGTGAGCAGTGCGAGTTACGTGCTTCGCACAGCTACATGCCTTCGGCATAGCGACGTTGGCTTCGCCAACAGCCACATGCTACGCATAGGTAGACAGGAACACAAACACGAACACAAACACGAGCACGAACCGGCACCCCCCTCTCGACCTTGAGAGGGGGGCCGGGGGGGTGAGCAGTGCGATTCTAACGGGAGTCACCAACAGCGACATGCTTTGCATAGGGGTGGATATAATCGTCACATCAGCGCAATCGAGGAACATTTCACACTCGCTACATCAGAAAAGAGAGAACGATGTAGTGATTTGTATCTTTGCTAGATACAATACAAAGAAAATATGAAGCCATCGAAACAGTTCGTGCTGCTCGTTTTTATCGCTCTGCTGCAAAGTGCATGCAGGCATATTGAGTACCCAACACCAATGTCAAACAGTAGTCAGTTTATCCTAGGACAACGCGACTCACTCAAAAAACACGTGATGGGAAATCCTACGACGCACTATCTAACACCTGGACTCAGTCTACATGTATCGAAACCAACCAGCGACAGTCTCTTACTTCGTCTGATTGATAGCAACGCTACGATACCTATTCAAAAGCGCCTAGTTAAACCGCGTGGGGAGTACGAGTTCGTATGCAGGGACAACGTACCTAGACTCGTATACGCACTTCGGAAAGGTGATTCGCTTTACTACTACGAGAAGTCGATTGATGCACGAACTCTTGAGTATGAGCGGGATTCAATGTTTCTCGTGGTCCTTCCTAAGGACAACGAAACCACAATTGTGAGACCAACAACAGGATGTGGCTACGCGATTCTAAGTTACGCCCAGCACAATAGTGATGAGGACGTCTATATCGGATTCAAAAAACATCGGAAGAATGCCGTCTCGGTGTTCTATCCCGATAATCAGTCGATCGATACAGTTCGATTTACTAGCCACGTAAAGAATACGTTCCAGCGGTTCTTTCTTGATCCGGTCTCAGGCTCGGGAGTGTTTCTTCTTATACGGGACAGTATTCTCGAAAGTGGCGAGATCTCGCACAATCGAATCATGGAGATAGTCGTTAGTAGAGAAACGAAAGAGACGACTTCTAAACGACACGTCTTCGATCTAGCTCGAATAATGGGTGGAGTCGAAGTCACGTCATATACGGCGACACTGTCGACGAATCTACGTCACTCAGACATCGTTCTTTCGATCGGCGAAAACAGTTGGCAACCCCGAAAATTTATAGTAATCAAGATCGAGAACGGTGAGGCCCAACTGTCGCTTGAAAAGGTCTTTAACGACAGCGACTGTGATCGGATTGCTGGGACCGCTGACCTTAAAGGAATGAAGCTGCGCTCTGTAGATAGATATCAGGATGATTACATCCTGCTTATAGAGAAGGTGACCATTTACTCGGGTACTAGCAATAACTTGGGTTGGAGCTCTTCGGTTATGACGCCTTCTTTCAACCCATCTGCGATGCCTACGTTACGAAGTACATCAGTTGCATCGAGTTCGGATTTCCGATTCACGGATGGTATGGGTTATTCATCGTCTTTTTCGGTAGTGCGAATGAAAAAGAACGGTGAGATAGTATGGGTGAGTAAGTTTAACCGATATTTTGCTCAACAGTACGAAAGGTTCGACAATTTGAAAGTCAGAGGTCGCGAGGACTTGACTGCAATGATGTCGCATCCAGTGGACGACCAAATTTCAGTTGTTTGGCGTGAATTTGCAATGCATTATCTTCTGAATGTACAGATTCAACTCTCCGACGGTAAAACAGAATCGCCAACGATACTTGGTAAAATCGATGACGAAGCTCATTGGTTCGGCTTGTTTTGGGTTAATCCAACTGCATTTGTTGGATGGACTCAAGTACCGGAGGACTATCCGCTTGTACCGTTCCGCATCAACATGCGCTAATCAACGACTTCACACCGCCAGAGGCGGTCCCGGCGAGACGCCGGGTCTGTGGGGTATGGCACGTCGCACGTCCACGTATAAATACGAATACAAACCGGCACCCCCCTCTCAAACTTGAGAGGGGGGCCGGGGGGGGGTGAGCAGTGCGAAACAAAGAGCCACAAACAGCGGCTTCACCATTGACGTACCGACGATTACTTCAGCTTCAGTCCTTCGTCGAGCAATTCTTCGACGCGATTCGTGGTTTCGGCCTCGGCGTAGAAGCGAATCAGCGGCTCCGTGCCAGAGGCACGGATGAGCAGCCAACCGTTTTCCACGTAGAACTTATAGCCGTCCATCGTGTCCAGCTTTAGTACTGGGTGTCGACCAATCTTGAGTGGCTTGCGGGCACAAGCGGCAAGGATTGCCTTCTTTTGCGCCTCGGTTACCTTTACGTCGCGGCGGCGATAGCGATGTGGACCGAACTCTTCGTCGAGTTCGTCGCATAGTTCGTTAAGCGTCTTCTTGCGTGTTGCCATCATCTCCAGCAGCAGCAGGGCGTTGAATACGCCGTCGCGCTCAGGAATGTGAAGCGATGTGCCAAGGCCGCCAGACTCTTCGCCACCGATGAGGACCTTGTCGTCGTTCATCAGCTTGGCAACGTGTTTGAAGCCCACAGGGGTTTGGATCAGCTTGATGCCGCGCTTTTCGCAATAGGCGTCGACCATCGACGAAAGCGACACCGTCTTAACAACGGCACCGCGGCGCTTCTTGTCTTCGTGAAGGTACTTGAGCAATAGCAAGAAAATGCGGTGCGGGTCTACGTAGCCAGCAAACTCGTCTACCGCACCCAATCTGTCGGCATCGCCGTCGGTGGCAATACCAATATCTGCCTTGTTTTGGCGTACGGCTTCCATAAGCGGCCGTAGGCAATCGGCAATCGGTTCTGGGTGGTCGATGTCGCCAAACGACGGGTTATAGGTACCGTGAATCTCGACGATGCCAGGCAGCAGGCGCGAAAGAAACTCGATACCGGCGCCATACATTGGGTCGTACACAATCTTGAGGCCCGACTTCAGAATCAAGTCGATGTCGAGTTTCTTGCGGATGTAGCGCACGTAGGACTCTGCGGCATCGAACGGGCGAATCGTGCGTGCCTCGATGTATTCGTCGAGCGTCTTAAGGGTTGTGCGCGGCGGCTTACCCTTTAGGGCATGCAGTTCCTTTTCAATCAGGGCAATCTGCTCTGGCGTGGCGGGTCCGCCAAAGGCGGCTTTCACCTTATAGCCGTTGTAGGCCGCAGGGTTGTGGCTGGCCGTAATCACGATGCCAAGCGCTGCCCCCTTCTGTTTGGTATGAAAGCTAACCTGTGGCGTAGTAGAAAAACGGTCGGTAAGGTGGACCGTTATGCCATAGGAGGCAAAGATGCGTGCCGTCTCGTTGGCAAACTCGCGGGATAGGAAGCGGGTGTCGTAGCCCAGCACGATGGCTGTGTTGCGCACTTTGAGCGTCTTGACATACTTTGCTGTTGCATGAGCAACCAACGTAAGGTTGTCAAAGGTAAAGTCGCGGGCAATGATACCTCGCCATCCGTCGGTTCCGAATACGATATCTGAGCTCATGGGTCCTTAAAGATTGAGGTACTTCACGAAAGCGTCTGGTCGGCAGCATACACTGCGTCTTGTCCCAACATCTCCTCGATACGGAGGAGTTGATTATACTTCGCCACCCTATCCGAGCGGCAGGGGGCACCGGTCTTAATTTGGCCGCATCCCGTGGCTACGGCGATGTCGGCAATGGTTGTGTCTTCGGTTTCGCCGCTGCGGTGCGACAGTACGGCGCTATAGCCATAGCGGTTGGCCATGGCAACAGCGTCGAACGTCTCGGTAAGCGTTCCAATTTGATTCACCTTCACGAGGATGCTGCTGGCAGCACCTTCCGAAATTCCACGCGTGAGAAACTCTACGTTGGTTACAAACAGGTCGTCGCCAACAAGCTGTACAGTATCGCCCAACGCTTCGGTTAGGCGCGTCCATCCTTGCCAATCGTGTTCGCCCAGGCCATCCTCGATACTCACGATGGGATAGGTGGCGCAGAGGCGCTGATACCATTCAATCATGGCGTCGGCAGAACGGCGCTCACCGGATGACTTCTTCATCACGTACATACCGTCGCTCCACAGTTCGCTGGCGGCAACGTCGAGTGCGATTACAACGTCGGTGCCAAGCGCAAAGCCGGCCTTCGTTACAGCTTCGGCGATAAGGTCGAGGGCTTGCTCGTCGGACGCCAAGGAGGGAGCGAAGCCCCCTTCATCACCTACCGATGTGGAGAGGTTCTTGCTGCGTAGGACACCTTTGAGGGTGTGGTAGATTTCGGCGCCCATTTGAAGGGCGTGAGCGAAGGACTCGGCGCCTACGGGCATGATCATGAACTCTTGGATGTCGACGTTGTTGTCGGCATGCGCACCACCATTCAGGATATTCATCATGGGGGTGGGCAGCAGCGAGGCATTCATGCCGCCCAGGTAGCGAAACAGGGGAAGGCCGTGATAATCGGCGGCGGCCTTGGCAACGGCCATGGATGTGCCCAGGATGGCGTTTGCGCCTAGGCGCTGTTTGTTGGGGGTGCCGTCGAGATCGACAAGGATGCGATCGATTTGGCGTTGGTCGGTTGCGTCCATGCCAAGCAAGGTGTCACAAATTTCACCTTCCACATTGGCAACCGCATTGCGAACGCCCTTGCCCAGGTAGCGGTTGGCTTCGGCATCGCGAAGTTCGACGGCTTCGTTGGCGCCGGTGCTGGCGCCACTGGGGACGGCGGCGCGGCCGTGGCTGCCATCTTCGAGGGTGACGTCGACTTCGACGGTGGGGTTACCACGGGAGTCGAGGATTTCACGGGCGACGATATCAACGATGGCAGACATGGCAAATCAGGCGAGTGTGTTGATGGAGAGGGCGTCGATGGCCTTTGCTAGGCGGAAGTCGAGGATGGTAAGTCCACCCTGATCGTGTGTGGAGAGCGTAATGCGAACCTTGTTCCAGCCGTACACAAGGATGTCTGGATGATGGTCGGCTTGTTCGGCAAGGATGGCAACGGCATTCACAAGGCCAATAGCTGCTGCGAAATTCGACGTTGGTATCTCGCGCTCAATAGTAGCGCCGTTCTGTGTCCACAGCGGAACATCGCCCATGTGGGCGGCTATGGCCTCGGCATCCAGCAGGCTTGGTCGGGCCATGCCTATCCTAGTTGGGCATTGAGCTTCTCGGTGAGGTAGCTCTTTGGTACAGCACCTACGATGGTATCAACAACCTTGCCGCCCTTAAAGATGAGCAGGGCAGGAATGCTGCGAATACCATACTGCATGGCAACACGTGGGTTGTTGTCGACATCGACCTTTGCAATGTGAGCGCGACCATCATACTCTGATGCCAGCTCGTCGATAACAGGAGCAATAGCGCGGCAAGGGCCACACCATGCAGCCCAGAAGTCAACAAGGACTACTGCGCCGGTGTCGATCTGAGATTGGAAGGAATCGTCGGTTAGATGAATGGGCTCGGCCATGATGGGATGGGGTTGTAGGTGATGAAGAGTTGGCAAAATTAGGGAACAGAACGGCACGTTGTTCCGGAGTTTGCCATGAAAGGGCCGAAAGGACGATTAAGGGGCTTCGGTCGTGTCGGATTCTGGCAGTGCCTCGACGATCATGGCTACTAGGTTGGTGGCCTTACGGAGTTCGTCGAGCGAACCATCGTTCGTGATAACGAAGTCGGCAGCGGAGCGTTTTTCGCTCATGGGCATCTGTTCGGCAATGCGAGCTTCGACGTCGGCGCGCGAAAGGCCAGAGCGATTGATAACGCGTTGGATGCGCGATTCGTCGTTCGCGTCGACAACGATCACATAGTCGAACGCATCTTCGAGGCCAACTTCATACAGCAGGGCGCTTTCGATGCAGGCAACGGCGGTGTTGGCTTCGGCCAGGCGTTGCAGTTCTTGCTGGTGCCGATCTAGCACGGCGGGGTGAACGATGCGTTCGAGTTCGCGTTTACGGCGGTGATGTTCTTCTGAGTCGCCAAAGATGGCTTGTGCAACGGTCTTGCGTTGAAGGGCGCCGTTGGCGTCGTACACTGGGCCAAGTAGCTGTTCGACGGCGCGTCGAACCTCGGGGGAATCTGTCATCACGGCGTGGGCCGTATCGTCGGACGAAAGAACAGTCCAACCGCGTTCGCGTAGGAGGGCGGCAACCGTACTCTTTCCGGTTCCGATGCCCCCTGTCAGACCAATAGTTTTCATGAGTACAAAGGTAGGGTTTGCTGCACTCGCGGTAGCACTGGTTGGGGGAAACGCTAGCGCGAGATGAACTCGACTCTTCGGTTGTTGGCCTTACCTTCGGCTGTTGCGTTGTTGTCTATTGGCTGCGCCTCGCCCATGCCTTCGGCAATAAGTCTTGACTCGTTGATGCCAAAATTCTGCACGAGAAAGGCCTTCACGGATTCGGCCCGTTGCTTGGAAAGGCGTAGGTTGTCGGCCTCGCTACCATCGCTATCGGTATGTCCAAGTATAGTAATGTTCTTCTGCGTGGCGTTAATCAATGTTGCGGCAGAGCGCAACGCTGGCCATGATTCGGGTTTGATAACGGCCGAATTCGGGCGGAAGTAAATGGCATTAGTCGTAAAAATATGTGTCGCACTCTTTGGTGGGGACACGATTTCGGCAACCTTAACATTGGAAACGAAGAGTCCATCGCCCCATAAGCTTGTTGCAAGAAGCAGGGTATAGGTTGTGTTGATTGGAAGTCCGTTTGGAAGGTCGAGAAACTTCTTGTGGTCTACGTAAAGTTTAACGTGCGACGCTTGGCGAGATATCGATATCCTGTGGACCTTACCTGGCATCCACCCATGGCGGACGTCCTTCCTGTCGAGGAGTCGTTCGCCATCGTAGTTCTCCTTTGTGGCTTGACAGTAGAGCAATTCGGCCGAAGGGTGAACATCGAGTTGAATCTGTGGATTCGCATCAAAGACGAAACTGTACTCATCCTTCTTCACCTTGTTGCTTACGATCGAGAGAATAAGTCCCGACTCCATTTCGCTCATCTTATCGCTGTCGGCCCACATGTCAAATTCAATGGTAAACGCCTGTGGCAAGGCCTTAATGTTCAGGGGATAGAAGAGCCCCCGCCTTGGCAGTTTGAACCACATACCTTCGTTGCCGTCTAGGGTACGTACTCCTGGGGGTTCCACATCGTCGGCCTTATCATGTTCGATAACCTTCCACTTTAGAAGGTCTGTCGAGAAGTCGTCGTAGAACAGCGTCTTTGTACCAGCAACAAAGTCAAAGTCGCGGTAGGCAGCGTTGTTGGCACTGGTAATGTCATCATCTTGGGCTGATACAGCCATAACCGCCTGGGCGACACAGAACGCAACAGCGAAACAACGAAGGATCATGAACTACAAGGGAATAGACGTGGTTTAAGGATGATTGCTGGAAGAGTAGGAACTCGAGGCAGCAAACGCAGTCAACTCCACGTGCGCCTGCTGGCGTACAATGTTACAGAACATTCGGCTCGTCTAGGTTGGACGCGATGTTGGACAATTCAGTGGTAAGCTCAGCGTTGGTAGACGGAAGGCACAGTGTATTGATAGATTGGCGGTGGATCGTGTTCGAGAGTGCGCTGGTGCCTAGCTTCGTTCAACAAGCTATATATCACAACCATGCGCTCAGTGGTTATAGGCGTCTGCCACGTTTGGTTGAGCACCAGCCCGTGAATTAACGGTCTGACCAGCTCCAGCCGCGCCTTCCAACCAACGAGCAGATTGAGCAGGTCTTGGATATGGGCGAAGGTTGAGCAGGTAGTAAGCACACTTCTCTTCCGGTCATGTCCCCTCTGGGACCAATCGAAGTATGGCGTCTATCAGGTGAGGAGCCGTTGCGCGATCTTAGATCGCTTGCTGGACTTTGATTAGTCGGTTTCACAGGGGCATATTGGCGGAGTGCGCGCAGACCGGGCACACCATCATCTGGAACTCTCTGAGTGGACTTGGAGCAAAGCCTCATATCTAATTCGGACATCCTGCCTGCTGTTATGGAAGCAGCAGGAGTTCAACATCACAAGGAAAGCAAGTAGTGTTTGGGGTGGGATCATCAACTAGGCCACAGCGGAATGCAATCGTAGTCGTCATATCGCTGAATGCACATGAAGTCTCGCAGACTATCGGTGATGACTACCATCGTGGAACCCTCCAGTGCCGCGTTGTTAAGGGGCTCACGAAAGGCGTGAAGGAACACGCTGGTATCCGCAACATTCGTTCTCTGGCATGGCCATGCTCTATGAAAGATACGCTGACGTGATCACCAGACCTAGCCGTGTCTTGGTGCCCCGCATAAGCTCTTCGTGGACTACGAAAGAATAGTCTCGACTCTCGTTCTAAACCGCGGTCGACCCGGTGTAGGGAGCTCATTTGACAACCCAGAAAGAGCCACACTGTAGGAATAACGCAACCTTGCTATGTTTAAGGAAATAACACCCTTTCAATCAGGTGGCATGGTGTGCTTGTGTGTTACGTGCCAAAGATACCCATGCGGATTTTGCCTAGGTTGTTGACGGTAGGACGGGTTGCTAGAGGTGTTGTTTGGAACGGTGTAATCGCGAGCTAGGCCTCACACGAAGCGCCTCCAAACCTATTCCGTCCATCGCGTATACGATGTCGCCGAACATCTAACTGGATGCAAAGGCTTATGGGAAGAGACATAACGCTGTACCCAGAACGTGCAAGTCGCAAAGACTTGAGTGAGTACCTAGAAGGCCTTGGCTTCCAGCGATGCTCTCACTACTGGGAATGGCCTAAGGGAACGCTACACTATTTTTGGTTCGAAGACCACGAGTTCAAGTCTATTGACGGGGTCTCAGCAGACGTCTTCCCGGTACCGCCAGCAGAGAGAATCTCTTCTCAGGGAGCCTGGGCATTGCATGTGCGGAATGTCTACAGCGCAAGTTGGCACGATGTAGCGATGCTTAATGCCGTCTTGAGGGGAGCACGAAGAAGGTTTGGCGGAACGATCAAAGGCGACTACGGGACCAACAGGTACGCACTACTTTGGGAAGACAAGAGCACACCCATAAGCCGCGGTCTAACTCGGGTCTATCTCCACGTTCAAGAACAGATCGCAGCTGTAAAGCACGCATTGCCCGAGCCTTCGTTCAGCCATCCCGCCCTGCCGGGCGGGAAAACTGATGCATTAGCTGACTTCACCATTACCTTGGACCCTAGTAGGGTCATTTACAACGGACTCGTACCATTCGCGGTAGCAATGTTCGAGTACTTCTTCTCTCAAGCGTTTCAGGTCCTTATCGCATATGACAAGGTGGCACTCGAAAAGAGGTCCTCCCATAAGGCAAAGGTCGAGTTCTCCGCAATGGTAGATCTGGACAGTAAGAGGCGCAGCATCGAAAACATCATCGCAGAGGCCTACACTTTCCAGAACCTAGATCAACTAAACAAGGCGTATAGGGACTGGCTCGATATCGATGTTAGGAAGGTGCTGCTAAAGAAGAATCGCATTGGCAAGACGATCCATTTCTTGGAGAAGAAGATCGGTGAAATCATCGAGTATCGACATGGCATTGTCCACCACTTCGTCATCGATAGAAGCCTAACTAGAGACGCGTACGTTCACATCCTGGATGCTGTGTCGATGGCAATCGAAGAATTCGTTAGCCATGTAGAGATCAAGTACCAGTTGAAGATTGATCGCTATTAGACAGTCGCTTTGCTCCGTCGAAGGTGAGGCCTAACCCCTGGCACGGCCTGACCCGCTACGATAGTCTTTGTTAGGCAGGCCTGTGGTATACAGTGCGTCATAACTGACCGGCTAATGAAGCCTGCCTCCGCGGGTGGCTTAGCTCGAACGTTATCAATCAGAACGTAGGGCTACGGTGAGCACGTCGCAGGTGTGCACGTACAAATCGGGACTCTCATGAAGCCATGGTAGGGGGCTTAGGCACGAGTTGTATCACAATCAGGCTCTCCTAGCAGGTAGATGCTTGGCAACTAGTCGTCAAACAACTCCTCCCTCATCGCCAGAATCGTTGGTGGTGCAGGAGAGAGTGAGTGCTTCAAGCCAACCGCAGGCACTGTTTACAGTTCTGTTTTTGTACAAACACGTGTTCCGGGTTGACATGGGTGACAACGGGGAGATCGTTAGAGCCTGACGCTCAAAGCGGCTGCCTGGCGTACGCAGTCGCGAAGAATCCTAGTCCATACTTGCTTGTTTCTCATGCGTATACTGGATCCTCGTTTCTAAACTCCGCGGCACTGGGGTACGACTCGTAGAAGGTTTGACGCAAATAGTGAGCAATGTCGACCAGCCGCTAGTACCAAAATGCGGCCATCGATTGGTGATGGCAATGGGTGTTCCCGCAAGCTAATCGATGGACGGAACTAGCAGCCTGCGGGCAGGGCCGCCATGACATGGATCCATCATTTGTTCATAGTTTTATTTACAATGCAGTTCAAAGAGCAGGGATAACCAAACGGTCCGAAGGGACATTTTGACCATCATTGTCTAAACTCACGATCAACACCGTGTTCCACGCGGTTTAGTGAGCCCATTTGACAATCTAAATTGAGCCACGCTGTGGAAATACCAAATTCTTGCTAAGTTGAACGGCCTGATACTCTTCTAGTTAATAGGCAAGATACTCTTCTGTGTTTTGCGCCAAAGGGTTCCAAACGTTTTCGAACGACGTGCTGTGCCGCAGGAAATGTTGTCAGGGTGATAGGCGGAATGGTGTAACAACAAATTAGGCTGGACCTTACATACCCCTTAATGGCAGAAGTCTCCGAGCAACTTCGCATCTACTTCTCTGACTATTTCGGAGTCACTCCCAAGACTATCGAGGAGTATGGCGCGTTTAATGTGTCATTACACAGCGATCTCCCGCTGTTCATCGACCCATTCTTGCTTTTCAACTCACAGCGCGATGAGTATCGCGCGCTTCATGACAGAATCATCCGCTACGTGTCGTTCCTTCGCGACAAGTCTGCGTCCGGAACCCTGAGCGACGGTCAGCTTCACGCTTGGTTCATGTTCTCCGAAGTCGAGCAGACCTGGCTTGGCTTTTCGATGACCGGAAATCGTGGTCACGGGCTTGGGATGAAGTTCGCGCGTGCGCTCAACAACAACCTCAACACCGTTTTTTCCAGCTTCGGCGACGAGAACATCACTCATGGCAGCCACATCGAGAAACTCTGCCTGATTGAAAGTGGCGTGGGTCGCGACAATATCTCGGACTTTGCGACCAACTTGATCAAGGAATACCTGCTCGCGTTCACTCAGCAGTTCGCGCGCCGGTACCTGGAAGCACCGCAACGCAAGAAGTTCAGCGTCCCGCGCGTTCGATTTAGCTACACCACAGAAGTATGGGAGCCCGCGATATTCGAACTCCCTGCATTTGGCAATGATTATGTGGTGCTTTGCCCGCGGGACTTGTTGACCAAGGATGATACTTGGATCAATCGCGGAGACCTCATCAATGACTATGAGCAAATCGCGGATTCTGTCCCCAGCGGTCAATTACGCGCACAGGTCAACAACTATTTCGCGAAGGTACTTCCCGAGAAGCCTACTGAGCCAGAATGGCGGGTGGCCGTTGAGAAGGTCTATCGCAAGTTCCCGGAGCTCATCGAGTACTTCATTCGCCTAAAGGAGGAGAATGGAGACCTAGCTCAAGCACTCAGCGATCTCAAGGTTGCGCTTTCGAATCGCCTCTACGTTACACAGGTACGTGAGTTTGCCCAGCTACTCGACGCGAAGACGTTGTTTTACGCCACGCCTGGCAACACATATGACGAGTCACGCGCCAAGGTGCTCTTCCTAAAGGATGTAATTGAACATAACGGCGGCTGGCGCCTCTTCTTCATTGACGACAAGCCCGTGCGAAGGGAAAACGATGTACAGATCTTGTTCCGGCTCGTGTGGCATGCGAGCCCATCCTCTGTGACACGTGAGGCGAATGATGGCCGCGGGCCTGTTGACTTCAAGATCTCGCGAGGCGCGGCTGACGAGACCCTAGTCGAGTTCAAGCTCGCTAGCAATACACAGCTCAAGAGAAACCTCCAGCACCAGACCGAAATTTACCTTAAGTCGAGCAGGGCACAACGCGCGCTCAAGGTGATTGTATTCTTCTCTGATTCAGAGCTAACGAGAGTACAGGCTGTTCTCGTTGATCTCGGGCTGAGCGCGCATCCTGACATCTTCCTCATCGATGCTCGTCCTGACAATAAACCATCTGCATCGAAGTCGACAAGTCACTAACCGAGGCGCGCTTCAGCATAACGACGCTTGCTGCAGACGAGCGTAGGCGCGGTAGCTGTTGTGGAGCTCCAGACACATCGTCTGTAAGGTCTGCTGGGGCCCCACAAGGGCATCTTTTCGGCGCACTCGCAGCATAAGCACACGTTATACGAAGGAAACCTCATGCGCCACGATCACACAAGCTGGCTGGTCCATTTTGTCCGCGACCGAAATCCAGAGCAGGACTTCCCGGGGGAAGACGAAGACGATGCTGGAGCTCATGCGGTAGGTGAACTAGAATTGGACGCAGACGCATTTTCGGTGCTCAAGACAATTGTTCGCTTAGGAGGACTGATTCCCGGGTATTCGTTCCGAAAGGGTCGAACAACAATCTATGGCGGTCAACCAGTCGTATGCGCTACGGAAATGCCCCTGTACTCCTTTGCGGACTACGCTCGCAAACGCTCCGACCCATCAAAGGTCTCCGCCTACGGAATCGCATTCTTGAAGTCTGAGTTCTTCGCCGCAGGAGGCAGGCCCGCGATCTACGGCCTTTCAACTGATAACATAGCCTACGTCTCCAATACACCTAAGTCCAGAGTGCTCGCTGACACAGTCCTTCCGATAGCCGAGCAATATCGCCTCGTAGCCTACAATCCCGCTGCCGCCAACCGGATCGATTGGTCTCATGAGCGAGAGTGGCGATGGATTGTCAAGGACAACGACAAGGATGAGGTCTGGGCCGAACATTACAACGGAACCCTGGGCCCCATGCCAGCTCTACCACTACTGAAGGGGCGTCTAGATGGCCGTTCGTTCAGCAAACTCTGCTTCATCGTATGGACGAGCAAAGAAGCAAACGAATTGCAGGAGCTCCTGACCGGGTTATTCCTAGCAGGCGGAAACGACTATGGCACCAGGTTCGACAAGCTGCTCATATCCAGATCGAAGATCATTGTTCTGGCCGACGTTGTCGAATCGGTAGAAGGCGGTAGGCGCATACAGTCCCAAACCATCGAAGGGCTAGATGAAGCAAACTTGCTGCGACCGATCCAGATTCATGAACCTTCGGAGGACACAGCAAAACAGATAGCACAAGCGTTGGAGGCTGCGAGCGCCGCAGGGGAGTCGGCTGCTCTCCACTATGCTAAGGAGCATCCCACTGATACTGGCTTATCTGGGTTTGCGAGCGCGATCACATACGATGTGACCAATCCGATGGTTCAACAACTTCTTTCTAGCGGATTCGCCTCCGGACCATTTGACGGCAAGGTCATTATCAAGATTCCTACGAAGTGGCCGCTTCGGCAGTCGATTGACTATCAGATTTACATAATGGAGGCAGCTGTCGAGTCGTTAAAGAAGGATCTTGAGTTGGATGTGTTTGTCGACGCTCGCCTCGACTGACCAGCTCTCGAAGTATAACCCCTCGCGCAATCTGTCCCGCTGCGGAAGGCACCATGTACGCCGTCACCTAAATCGACCGGGTACACGAGTTTGCTGAGCGCCTACAGAGCTGCGTTGGCGCCCCGCGCTGCATGGTCCTCGTCCGTGAGAACTCACTTCGGATTGCCTACTAGCATGCCGAGAGAGAAGAAGGCTATGACGCGACGACCGTTCGTATGCTGTCACTCCGGCCAGGGCAATGAGTCGTGTGCGTTTGTCGAATGCATCATGCTGTACGCGCGCTTGTTCGGACCTCCCAATGATGAGGCGTCTGGTGGACACCATCTCACAGAGACAAGGATGCGGCCCGAGGGTGTGCGCTAGTGCCGCCGCCTCTCGCATATGACGTTGCACGATAGCCCACGCCAGCACATCGGCCACCGACACACCCAATGCGTCAACTATTCGTGGGGCCGACTTGCGGTACACTTCGGTTGGTTGGGCTGATGCTGGTGACTGCGGAATTTCTGCAGTACGGTCCTTGCCTATCGCGTCGGTCTGTATTTTCAGTTCCTGCCCGCCCCGCAACATCTTATGCGGCCCGTTTGCATCAACGCCCAACTCACGACGCATTGTCGCTACGGTTTTGCCGTCAACACCAACGATACCTCCCAACTAATGGTCGGACCATTGCCGTCATTCAGCATCAGCCGACAGGACAGCCACGTCGTAACGGCGGTCGGCCCGCGTCGCTCGCAAACCGTGTTCCGTGTTGGCCCGTGCCGCGTGCAACACGGCGTCCCGCAAGGTTCCTTCGCGGCTGTTGGCCAGCACGGACGTTGCGCCCGTCTGTTCGTACGCCGCCAGTCTGTGGAAACCACCGGCAAGCCAATACGCCACCCCGTCGTAGTACACCACGACAGGCGGTAACGTTGCGCCGTCCTGTAACGCGGCCACGTAATCCTCTACGGCATCGGATTGCATGCCGATACTTAGTTGCGTGCCGCCGACCGTTCGTATGCTGGCAATCGCAATAATTCGGCTCTCAACTTTCATCTCATTTGGTCTTATTTGGGGTCGTTCGTGTTATTCACCACTGGCGGCAAGCCACGTCGATATTCTTCGGATTCGTACCAATCGTCCAGTAACCGCTGCTTTGCGTTGCTTTCATCGGGCCAGATATCGAGTACTTCGAGTACGGTGTAATACTTCGTGTTTCCATCCTTCACGACAGCACGGCCGCGAAGGGTGAAACGAACCATAACATCGTCTCATACTCCAAAACTACCCAACATAGTAACGCTCTCTGAGTTCAGCTGGAACTTGATACGTTGCCTTCCTATCATAGCCAGCACAAAATCGCGCTTTCTGAATGTTGGGGTAACCTGCTATATGCCCATAGCAGCGTAGATGTGGTCTTCGGCTATGTACGATTGACTCATAGGGGATTCGGTTCTATTTGGGGTCGTTTTGGAATCCGAAAGTGTAGAAGGAGTCTGGCGCGACGACCACCAAACGCAAAAGCCCCGTCGAATGACGAGGCTTAGATTGTACACCGTACGGGACTCGAACCCGTGTTACCGCCGTGAAAGGGCGGGGTCCTAACCGCTAGACGAACGGTGCGTTAGGATTGAAGAGCCGCAAAAGTACAACAAAGCACCGAATTCGCAACCATGGGTACAGTTGGAAGGGGCGCGCTCCTACCTCTGCACTGCCACCGTTTGCACGGTGCGGCGGCCGGATGGCTCAACAACGTGTACCACATAAATGCCTGTTGGAAGGCCGGGAGCAGCAACGTGTAGCTGGTTGGACGTGTACGTAGTGGTGCACGATACGCGTTCGCCCAGAGCGTTGATTAGCGATACTGACGGTTCAACAAGGTCGTGCTCGAATACAAGGGTTGTGCTCGTGCGGAACGGATTCGGCACAATCTTGGGTGATGCTACCTGTGATGCGTAAACGCTTGATGGCCCTGCGACCGACGGGTTGTTGTAACGCGCTATGGCAATACGATTCTGTGTTCCATTGTGGCTTTGCCCGGCAACAAGGATTTTGCCGTCATGCTGAATGGCAACGGCTCGTGCGGCGTCGTCTTCACCGCTAAAATCAGTAGTAACGAAACCTGCATCACCAAACGTCTGATCGATACCGCCCGTAGAGGTATAGCGAATTAAAGCGATATCAAGCTTCGTTCCACTGTTTCGCAATCCAGCTACTACGATCTTGTCGTCCGACTGAATCGCTACTCCCGACATCTCAGCAAAGTCGACATCGGTTCCGACATCGGTGGTCACAATGCCCTCTGAACCGAATTCCCGGTCGAACGAACCATCAGGCAGATATCGTACAAGAAACACATCGTGGAAAAGACTATTCGTTGATCCAACCATGACAATCTTGCCGTCACGCTGAAGAGCAATGTCGTTACCATATTCGTTGAAGGATCCCACAACAGGATGTCTTCGCTTGCCTTCCTCGGCAAATGCTCCATTCGGAACGCCGCTCTGCTTGTACATGGCAATTGCAACATCTGAATTCGATCCCGTCCGCCGACTCGAGCCAGCAACGATAATTCGATCGGCATCCTGAATACGAATAGCGTTTACTACATCGTTGCCAATCGAGAACTGCGTTGTAACAACACCATTAGAACCAAAGGTGGGATCTAACTCTCCGAAACGATCATATTGCACAAGTGCCATAACATAGTCTGGCCCTAACTGCACATAACCAGCAGCAATAATGGCGCCACTAGGATGAATGGCTACGCTATGAGCAGCAGACCATCCACCGCCAACGGGCGTCTGAACGATTCCGTCGTCGTTAAACGTCTGATCAAGATCACCGGTCTTGTCGTTGTATCGCGCAACAGTGATGACCTCATTGCCACTCACAGTACTAACGCCTGCAACAACAATTCTTCCGTCTTCTTGAACTGCAACATCTAGAGCGCGAGCGTCACCATCGCCAATATTCGTTACGGTAATGCCGTTTGTGCCGAACGACGGATCCAGTGCCCCATTCAGGAGGTAACGTGCTACAAAGAAGGCAGATCGACCGGCGCTAGATGTCTGCCCTACAACAACAATCTTGCGATCTCGCTGGATAGCAATACCAGACGCCACGTCGTTGAAATCGCCAATGACGGTAATCACCCTGCCATCTTCATCCCACGAGGGGTCGAGTGTGCCATCTTGAGCGTGGGAAAAACCAATGCAGGCCAATGTGGCTAAACACAGTACGGCGGCTCGATGTAACATCGTAGTCTTGGTTTGATGATTGGAAGTATCAAAAACAAAACTAGTCACATCACCGCATCTATCGTACCACGATAAGGGGCACCGTCACCATGCCGGCTTCGCCGGCAGTTAGGCGGCAACGATAGGCGCCGGCGGGAAGCGCGCTTAGCGGAAGTGCAACGGTGTGCGTGCCTGCGCTGAATTGATCGTGGAGTACCGTCGAAACAACGGTTCCTAGTGCAGATAGGACTTCGAGGTGAACATAACTGTCGGCCAACAGTGAAAACGTTGCCCGTGCAACATCGGTGCTTGGGTTAGGGTGTATCGATAGCAACAACGCCTGCGTAGCCGATGCCCCTTGATCGACATGTGTGGATGCTGTATCGGATTTGCTGAAGGTGATGGGAAATCGCACCAGATTGCGGCGAAGGCCCCAGCCGCCGGGACGATGGTTGTCCATGTTTTGCATGTAGTAGAGGTAGGCGGTTGAGTCTACCATGGTAAAGCTAATGTCGGCTGCATCGTGATCGATGAGCGATGGATAGGCCTCCTGCGAGATGTTCCGTTCTGCTTGATCGGGAGTCTGACGGTTGCATGGCGGCCAGCCAAGGATGGCGCTGCGGATGAGCTGTGGTTCGGACCACGTAAGGAGGTCGGACGAGCGTGAAAGAAAAAAGCCGCACGTTTCGGTGCCATCAACGGGGAAAACGCTGGCACCAATAAGCACAAACTGGTTGAGGTATGTGTTCCACGTAAGACTGCCTCGCAGGTCGCGGATGGTACGTGGTGCTACAAAGGCAGGAATGAACTGGCTGGAATCAACGATGGTGCGGGCATAGGGATTGACGAAGGGAATGGAGAAATCGGTGCCATTCCAGAATTTCCACGAGCCGGGATTTGTGATGTCGTCGGTACGCATGATAATGGTACCACGTTGGCCCTGATTGGTGTTGGACGTGATGGCGAACATCATACAGTAGTAGAAGCCCTGGTGCTTAACGATGTTGCTGGGCTCGAAGTAGCCATGCGGCGGTGGCGCACCACGTGGGGCGGCGTCGGCGTTCCACTTGAAGGGAAGCATGGCTACAAGGTGGTTGGGACTTTGTGGCTGCGTAAACGTGCGACCACCGTCGGAAGAAACTGCGTACGACACAAAGTTATACCAACAGGGATTCGAGGGGTCGGTAATGCCGGGTTTACACTTTCGAGAATACGGGTCGTGATATTCGTTATGTACGAGTGCGTGAATGGTGGTGCCGTCTTCGCTATACACAGAGGTAATCCACTCTTGATGGTCGAACGAATCCACGGGCCACTTGTCGCCCGAAACCAGAACAGCATCGCAACTACGACGTAGCGTTGAAAAGTCACGACCAAACATAAAGTAATTGTTGGGGGCATTGCCCGAAACGAGCATGATTCCCTGGGCCGTTCGAATGGGGTGGGCATAGACGTCGGGCAGGTCGAGCACGGCGCAACGGTCAGTAGTGTAATCGAACACCGTCTCCTCGGGGCCCATGGTGATGGAGAGGGAGCCTGTGTAGGGCTGTGCCAGCAAGGAAACAACAGGAATGGCAAGGCAGCAGAGTACAGCAAAGAATCGAAAGTTCATGCAAGGGGCTCCGGCAACATTGGCAGTTGAATGGGGACGGTAAACCATCACCAGCGTGGGCGTTACAGTAAGCGACAGCGTTCACGGTTGTGCCAATGCAAATCTACTCTGTTGTTCCGGCAATAGAGCTAGTTTAGTGAATTCATACAAGGACTTCTCAATGAGAACAGTCATATCGCTGCTAGCACTGTGTCTGCTACAGTTTCAGCTAGAAGCACAGAAACCGCTTCAACTAGGTGTAAACCTCACAAACGACGGTGCTTTTACAAACCTCATTCGACACACCAACCGGTATAGCAACGCCACAAGCTATGATGCATTGGGTTGGCCGCAAAGCGACTTCGACCTTGTTATGCTCGATGGAAGGCCCGTGCCAGAATGGGCCGGGAGTATCGACGATCCCGAACAGTACCGCATAGACTATAGCGGTACGTATAAGGGCGCGCTTACGGGCCAAGCCGAAGTGAGAGCAAGCGGCACCGCCGTAACCGTGCAAAACCTACGATATGATACAACAACGAATACGACGTTCTTCGATGTGGTTGTTGGTGGCTATCCCGGACTCAATCACGGACTGGTATTCCTGAACGTTCGAAACACCAGGCGCACGCCGACTTCGGCAAACGGCTCGGGTATAACGGACCTGCGTATCATGCGCCCTGGTTACGACCTAGAAACGAACAAGTTGTTTACGGATGAGTATGTCGCTGCATGCAAGGCGGCAAATTTCTCGTGCTATCGTTTCTACAACGTACAGAATATTTGGGACGGCGAGCCCGCCTTCCCCGCTAAGACGACCTGGAAGCAACGCAAGACGCCTGATGACGCTTGTCAGGTTTCAATGCTTGGCATGAACGGTAAACGCGACGGATGGTGCTGGGAATACATCATCGAGCTGGCCAATATCCTGAAGAAAGATATCTGGATTAACATCCACATGTCGTGCGACTCGATGTATGTACAAAGCCTATGCTCGCTGATCAAAGAAACACTCGATCCTTCGATAAACGTGTATGTGGAAAGCAGCAACGAGGTGTGGGCACCATCGCAAAACACGCATGGTCCCTACAACCAAGCCGAAGCGCAGATGTATGGTATATCGTTCGACGAGAACCACGCTCGCCGCACTGTCGAGTTAGCACGTTGGTTCGAAGAGGGATTCGGCAGTGGATCGTTGCACAATCGCATTCGCATAATAATGGCCGGTCAGCAGGTTTACGTCGGCCGAACAGACAATCACCTAAACTTCATCAACCGTCAGTACGGCGCGCCAAACCGATACATCTATGCCACGAGCACGGCTCTGTACTTCGAAACAGACAGCCCGCTCTCAACATCTACTGCTGAAATTAATGCGGGTATGATTTCCCAGATACAACGTCAAGCTACAGACCCTACCAACAACCTAAACCGCCAACGACATGTGCTGAAAGCGGCCGAGTGGAACCTGCCCGGTGGCTGCACCTCGTACGAAGGTGGCCCACATGTGCCTGCAGGTGGTGGAACCGATAATCTTGCTGCTTTGATTAACTCGCATCGTTCGTCGTTTATGGGCGACGTGCTCAGAGAAAACTACCTTCAGGGGTGGAATCACATTAACGGCGGACTTGCCATGCACTTCACACTTGTTAGTTCCTATAATCGCTTCGGCTGTTGGGGATTAACCGATGACGTGAAGTATCCGTACCGCAATTACAAGATGCGCGCCATCCGCGATATGCTTGCAGATACGGCAACATCTGTTGAGCAGACTACCGAAGCCGATGTTGTGTTGTACCCCAACCCTGCCTTTGACGTAGTACATGTTCGTGGAATAGGAGAAGACCAGCGCTCAATCGTCACAAACCTGCTGGGTCAGGAAGTGGCTCGTTTCGTTGGCTCGAGGCTTGACATCTCTAGTCTAACACCAGGTGTGTATGTACTACGCGTAGGAACGAGGGCAATGAACGTTGTACGCGGATACTAGATGAGACTCTCGTTTAAACCGCTACACACGTACGGCGCGTTGCCCTCCTACGCACAATGGTTTCCCCATAAGTGGGCATATCCACTGCTTGTAAAACAAATTCACAGCGGTCATAGGATTGCGGATCCGCTTCTTCATCCTCATTGGTCGGACCAGTACGTTGATCTTGTGGGAATGATGGTCCAGGAGTCTGCGTGACAATTGCTCAACGGCGTGGTTCTTTCTCGATGTCAAATAATAACGCGTGGGCTCATGCCGAAAGAGGCAACGGTGCTGCGACGCTCTTGTGCGCGTCGTGGGTATACTTCGACGATGTCGAAGCGGCCTTCCAAGTAAGTCTTGAAGTACGAAGGAGAGAGTAGTAGTGGATGCAAGACTATGCCAACGCGTGAATGCTTAATATTGGATCACCATTTCAAACAACGTCACGTTGCTCACATAAAAAGAAGTCATGAAAAAGTTACCAGTTTGCACAGCAGTATGGCTCTTCCTTGCCATCCTGCTCGCCTCCTGCTCTGGCCCGCAGTTCTTCTATACGATGTCGTTAGTAGAGCAAGACACTACCACTGGTGTTCGCTCAATACAGCTTAGTACCGAGACGATTACCGGCGAGGTTGACCACGGTGTTGCAACGTTTATCGGTGGATCGATTCATCTGACCGCAGAGGGTCGGGAGCGTACCTTCCAACTGTATGCCGCAGCAAATCCCGAACAGGTCGTGCTAATACTGCCGCCCTTTGGTATGACGCCACCCGTCCTGCAGCCCGTGGTTTGGGAACTGCTCAGGAATAATGCCTCATGCATCGTTGCTGACTTCGATTACGATCCCAAAATCGATACGTCAATCACAACGTATGCACAACTTACGCTAGGGATGTCGGCCCATGTACTTACAGATAGAGCTTCGTATCTGCCAGCCAATCACCATAACCTGCCCGTCTCGCTTTACGGCATATCGTATGGTGGCTTAGTGGCTTCGCAGCTAGCAGCAGATTCGACGATATTCCCAACCATACACAACATTGTTGTCGAGGCGCCTATCCTTGATGTCGAGGCCTCGTGGCGAGATATGGCGAAGCGTCTTTCCATTGACCCCAACAACGTGTCGAAGGATTTATTGGCGTTCAAGCCGCTGTCGATGTTCAACAACGTATCTCCACAACGTGTATACGTACTTGCATCGCGGAATGAGCCGTACACCAAGGACCATAACCTCGACGAGGCGTTTGCTATGGTTCCAGCAAGCAACCGACGGTTTCTCGACATGGATTATCATCACTTTCGTATCGGCATTAAGAACAACCCAGTCTTATGGACCGACATAAACACGTGGGTTGCAAACGCTCTTATATCCAACAACTCCAGAAAGTAGCATCATGATGTTACCAATGCCCCTTGTCGGCGACTATGTAATTGAGGAGATGTCTCCCCAAGAGTTTGGAGCGCTCTACACCGAGCGTGTGGATAGGTACTTTCAAGGGGCAATGGATCCGGTGCCCGATGAACATTTCACGGACGAAGAGCGAGAACAAACTGCAACGCGAAGGAAGGCAACGCCAGCGATGTTACGCTTTCAGTGGCGAGTGAAACTTCACGACGACATCATAGGATGGACGTACTGTTTCCAGACGGATGCAGAGACTCTCTACATGTGTAATACGGCGATTGACCCGCAACATCAGCGCAGGGGAGTGTACACTGCTCTGCTAGCGGCAGTTATGCAGCATGCCAAAGACCTGGGCTTTCAGGTGATAACGTCGCGGCATAAGGCATGGAATAATGCAGTTATTATTCCAAAACTCAAAGCTGGCTTTATCGTGTCGGGTGTGAATATCAGCGAGCGGTTTGGTATGATGGTACACCTTACGTACTGTATCTACGAGGTCCGTAGAAAGGCGATGATGGCAAAGATTGGGTAGGTAGCTAACCAGCTCAACGCTGGCATTTTACCACGCAGTTGCGCGAGTGTTTACACGAAACGAGTACGTTTGCCCATTAGCATAAGGGCCAGACTGATTGTAGAAACGCACATAATATGTCTCTCCTGACTGCAGGTTGTTCGCCACCAATGCCTTAAAGCCCGCGTCGTTACTATTATCGGGGCTTTCGCTTACCAAGTTGGCGTTGCCGTTTACCAAACGATACAGCGCAAGTTTAACTGGGACTGGTTGCTGGTACAGCACTACGCGCACATTACGCTGCTGCGCTGGTACCACAAAGCTGTGCCAGTCCGATACGTCGCCATCGCACGAACGTGCCGTTACCGTTCTATTTGTTTCGATGGCTGCCGCTTGCGCAATGGCGTTGTTTGGCTCGTAGGCCTGGCAATTGGTTGTTGTCCAAAACGCTACCGTGTTGGCACTCTCGCTTTTAATGTCATCGCTATACACGCTTTGTACACTCCAGGCATACTTTGTGTCCTGCTTTAGGTTGGCACGTGTTAAAAACTGCGACGTGGTGTTGAAGGTAATCCAACCACTTCCTTTCAACTTGTCGTTAGCATCTAGTTCCGTAAAAAACACACGATAGCTGCTAGCATTGGCATCGCCGTTCCACGATAGCCGAACGCCTGTGGGCGTAATGTTCGTTGCAGCAAGATTGGTTGGCGTTGTGGGAGTAATGCTAAAGGTCTTCGAAATGGTCTTCCATGCCGACACCGTCGTGCCACGGTGAGCACGCACTTGAAACTGATAACTACCTAGGTCCAGTCCGTTTACCAACCTTGTGTTGGCCTGAATATTAGCATAGGTTGTCCAAGTATTTGTGCCAGATCTCCGTACGCGTAACGTGTAGTGTGCTGCTTCGGGTACGCGCGGCCAGCTTACGTTTACATTGAACGCCTGCGTTTCGTCACCCTTGCTTTCTACTGTAGGGGTCGTCGCAACACTTACGGATTCGGGCGTGGGCAAGTAGAGCGTTGCACCGCTAACGCATCGCGAGTACAACTGTTCGGGCGTTGTTAGCAGCGTGTTAGTAACAATGTTCACGCGATAGATTCTGCCTGGGACCGGGTTCGTTATCACCACTTGTTCTACGTTGTCGCGTGTGTTGGTACCACGGGTTGCAGGCAAGTGGGGCTTTGTTGGATCTAATATCCAAGGCTTCGTAAAGTACGTCAGGTTATTCTCTTTCCAGTCTATCCATACATCTAGATCGTGAACGAGTTTTGGTGTTGTCGATGTCGAATATATTTGGTCGACAATTGCTCCGCCCTCGGTTACTTTGGCTGCCGGGTCGCTCCAAGCTACAGTCACGACAATTGGTGTGTTTGCATCTACGGCCTTGACGTAGAAGTGTTGGTTGATGTTCTGCTTTATGCGAAACTCGTTAACGGCAAAGGCACCGTCGTTGTTGGCCAGCTCTAGCTGTCGTGCCGCCTTCAAGGCGTCTACAACGCCCCAGCCGTGGCGGTAGTCGGGACCCGGATTACCGATGTCGCGTGCCGTGTGGGTAATCACGGCCTTGATGGTACTAGGTAGCGGGTCGACGGTGAAATAGCGTTTGAATAACTGCTGCAGTTGTACTGCTACGCCGGCAACGGTTGGAGCAGCAAACGACGTTCCACTCGTAACGGTGTATCCATTACTTGCACCGTTAAGCCCGGCAGCCAGGACGTCTTGGCCAAGGGCCACTACGTCGGGCTTTATCCGACCATCGTTGGTGGGTCCAGTGCCCGAGAACGAAGCGAGCGTATCGTGTTGACTTAGTGCTCCAACAGTTAACACGTTCTTAGCACAGGGGCCCGACGCAAGACAATCATAGCCATTGAGGCCACCATTGGTCCAGTAGTCGGAGGCGCGTACCTGTACGCGCTGCCAAGGACCATTCGCAAAGGAGACCCAAGCAGAGTCGCCAACGGCAGGTCCACGCCATTTCTCGTTACCCGCTGCTACAACGGGTAGCACGTAGTTGGCTGCATACGTAACGCTGTCGAAGATCCTCGAGTTGTCTAAGTATGCACCAAACGGATCCTTATGTGTAGGCGTAAACGAATTCGTTTGCAACGTCCAGCTTTCAGAATCTTTATTCCAGAGCCAACCCGGCCTATGTCCGTACGAATGGTTTGACACCGACCAACGTTCTACGGCAAACAAACGTCGAAACATATGCGCTTCGTTGCTATCAGGTGCCACGTAATAACTCTGCAAACGACCCTCGTGAATAATGCCTTTGTATGCCGTTCGGCCGTTCTTGCCACTTGCTACTAACATGCTGGCAACGTTTGTTGCATGCTGTGCTGTGCCGCCATGCGGCCGGAGCTTTGGCAGTATCACACGTTTGCTTGAAAACTGTGAGTGCGATGCCTCGGCATAGCCGCCAACTTCAAACATGCCTACCGTCATACCCTTGCCAGTAAGGCTCCACGGTGCTGGCCACAATGAGTCGGACTTAACAACCTTGGCATGTTTCTGGGCGCTGAGTGGCTGGACCAGACACAGGCACGAAGTGGCGATGACAACAAGGAGAAGCTGTGGTGCTGCTGATAGGTTCATCGTTGTGCTCCTGTAATCACGATGGGTAGGGCGCGCAGCGTTCCCTGGCCATGAATCATAGCCACGTAGATGCCGCTTGCCATGTGGGCCGCCGGAAGGATGATGCCGTTGCTGCCCGCATCAATGCGTACGCTGGCAACGCGTTCGCCGGCAAGGTTTACAATGTCGACCATTACCGGTACAGGTAGTTCGTTGGCCGATTGCAATGTGATCGCCATGCCGTTGCTTGGGTTGGGCCATACGGTCCAATCGGATTGCTCCGATAGCTCTTGCACGGATGTTAGATCTCCGCCGGTTACGAACGAAAACGGCGCAGACCAATCGCCAAGGCCGGCAGCGTTGCCGGCACGAGCTCGCCACCAGTAGCGCGTGCGTTCGTCCAGCGTGTCAAGTCCCATCGAAGTGGTCGCCCAGGTACGCGTATTGGCCTCGGTAAAGTCTTCCGTGACACTTATCTCCACTTGATATTCTGTGGCCTGCGGCACTTGACTCCACACGAGTGTGGTGTTGCGTGGCACGTCAATGGCATCGTTTGCTGGCTCTAGTAGCAGCACGTCTGTGGGGGCCTCTTGTGGAGCAGGCACGATGGTGAACGTCATGGTTTCGCTCCATTCCGATGCAGCCCACCACGGCGTAGCTTGTACACGCCAGCGCACGCTTCCAGCCGCCAGCGTGTCGGGCAGTACGAGTTGTTGCGTTGTGCTCGTAAACAAGAGCGTATCGCTTCCGGCTTCCGTCGTCCACACAACTTCTACGCCACAAGGCATAGTACCGTCTTCGTGGTACCATGTTACCTCGATGCCCCTTTCAGCAGGATGCACAACTTGGTTCTTGAAGGGAGTAAGGGGCACTGGAGTACTAACGGTGGCGTCGGAAGTGTCGGCAAGCGAAAGCGTGAACGGTTGCGACCACTCGCTGCTTCGGCTAGCGTCGTGGGCTTGAACGCGCCACAGCAGCGTGCTGTAGCCGGGAGGCAGTGGGATGGTGGCTTCGGGCGTAGTACCCGTCCACGTAGCAACGGCCTCGGTTGTGTTGTCGGGCGTGGCCACTTCGAGGGTGTACATGCTGGCATCGGGAACGGACGTCCAGGAAAACGTGGGTTCGAAGTCGTCGAGCGTGCTGCCGTTGGCAGGGCTACGCAGTACGGGCACACGTAGCGGCGCAAGGGGCGGGGCCACCGTGGTAAACGTAAACGTGCCAGACCATGGCGATGGTGCTGCCGAAGACAAGCGCCGCACGCGCCACAGGTACGACTGGGCTGGTGCTAGCTCCACGCTGACAGAAACGTCGTTGCTTACCTGTGTGGGTGTTGCTTCGGACAACTCCAGCGTATCGATCTGCACTTCGAATGGGCCCATGCCAGTAGCCGTCCACTGCAACAGCGTGGTTGTAGGAACCTCAGTGGCATCGAAGGGCGGCATCGTTGGGGTAGGCCTTCCGTCGTTGGACATTACGGTAAAACGCTGCGCTGAACTCCAATTGCCGGGAATCGAGTCGGTAAGCCCGCGCACGGCCCACACGTAGGTGGTAGCCCAGTCTAAATCGGTGGCAACAACCGACGCGCCATTGGCAACAAGCACGCGTACATCGAGTGGATTGCCTTGCGGGAAGTACTCTACTTCGTACGAGCGAAAACCTGCGGTGCGCCACTGAAGCGTTACGCTAAGGTCGAGATCTGTGGCACCGTCGGCCGGAGCCGACGGGATAGGCACCTGAGCCAGTGCCGAAGCACTGCTAAGCAGCAGCGCAAAAAGAAGCGTTCTCATGTCGAACCGTCCTGATGAAGTAATGAACGGCGCGAATATCGTGGCAAGGTCGTGCGAACGGCGAACCAAAAACGCGCTCAAGTAAGGCGGCTGAAACATGCAAACCCCACAGACCCGGCGTCTCGCCGGGACCGCCTCCGGCGGTGGAAGAAAAGGCGTCTCGCCGGGACCGCCTCCGGCGGTGGAAGAAAAGGCGTCTCGCCGGGCCCGCCTCCGGCGGTGGAAGAAAAGGCGTCTCGCCAGGCCCGCCTCCGGCGGTGGAGTGGTTAATATGTGCCTTTTCTCTTTTCCCTTTGGCCGCCGGAGGCGGTTCCGACCAGAGGCCGGGGCCGGAGTCGTCCTCTTGCGGGAGCAGCGGTAATGCCAGAGGCAGGTTAACGGTAACAATGACTGAATGACGGGTCTAGGCAGTGGCTACTGGCACCCCACCAACCCTTTGAATAGCATTCAGCAACATCGTTGTTGAATGATGTCTGAAGATTGGTACGCCCGTCATTTATGGCGGGCTGGAATTTGGCCAACCCCACAGACCCGGCGTCTCGTCGGGACCGCCTCCGGCGGTGGAAGAAAAGGCGTCTCGCCGGGCCCGCCTCCGGCGGTGGAAGAAAAGGCGTCTCGCCGGGCCCGCCTCCGGCGGTGGAGTGGTTAATATGTGCCTTTTCTCTTTTCCCCTTGGCCGCCGGAGGCGGTTCCGACCAGAGGCCGGGGCCGGAGTCGTCCTCTTGCGGGAGCAGCGGTAATGCCAGAGGCAGGGTCTGTGGGGTTGGTAGTCACCCCGTCACCTAGACGACCTGACGATCACTTCAGCATTTGCAAACGACCGAATCCAATACAAACCGGCACCCCCCTCTCGACCTTGAGAGGGGGGACGGGGGGGTGAGCAGTGCGCAACAATTAATCAAACGAAAGCGGCCAAATAGCAACGCTATCGCTGGATAACAAGAAGCGAAGTTGATGGACTGCCAATAGCAGGTCGCACAACAACATGGTATAGGCCGTTGGCGAGCGCAGAGACTGGAATCGTGGCCTGATTGCCGTCGATGGGCATGGTAAGTACACGCGTTCCGTCGGTGCTGAAGACGCAGAGTGTTGCGTCATTGAAATCGCGTTGTAGCTGGACCACAAGGTAGCTGCTAGCAGGATTTGGATGTAGCGAATGTATCGTGCTGGTTGGGCGATCGTGTTCGATAGAACCTATTGTCATGGTGTAGCCCCTAAGGCCTATCGTCGTTGCAGTAGAGGCAGCATAGAGCCACCCGTTCTCTTCGTGAACACGCACGAGTGTTGGCGGCTGAGGTGACAAAACGCCAGATCCGAACGTGGCAGTCAAACTGTCCGCAAACAAGAACGAACTAGGCGAAGGTTCTTCATACAACGCGGGGGTGGAAAAGTTAGGAATGTAAAAGGACGTAATGTTCGATTCACTCAGTGCGGTGACAACGCAGCTGTTAATTCCACCGCGAGCTATAACAAATTGAGCTGCTTCAACGCGGGGGAGTTGCGCAACAAGAATGCCTGGATCGACAATCGTGGTTGAAATCCGGACCTCGATGCTGTTATTTGTTAGCCACGCAGTTAGGCGCCCCTCTTTGTACTCGGGAGTAAAGGCCACAAGTTCGGCAAGCTCCGGTGCCGCGCTCCATGTTTCTCCGCCATTTTCTGAAATAAATGTCCCTTGAGGACCCCGAATAATGGCTCCGCTTGCATCATACACCCAACTTGCCTGGAGTGGTTGCACAGGTAGGGGGCGCTCGACGTACTTCGATGATCCAATCGGTTTTGCCAAAAGCCAACCATTGCTGAACCAGGTCCATGCTACGGTGGTCTCCGTGCCAGGATCAAACGCGATGCAACTGTCGAGTGACTGTGTGAAGTCGTAGAGTGTGTCAACTGTCGAGACAACTGTTGGATCTAACGTGAGTGCGGCAAGGATGCCACTCTGTGTTGTAATTGATGCACGTGCTTCGATAATTCGGTAGCGGCCGCCGTCGGTCGCAAAGCGGATTGCCTGTGCCCCTTTATCAGCATCGATGCCGCTTCGGTAGGGTATGGTGGCCTGAGTACTCGGAATGGCTGCAGGTGTATAGCGCTTCCAAGAACGGCCTAAGTCTGTGGAGATATAGTGAACAACAACGCGCGATGGACTAGGAACGAACGAAATGTAGATATCCGTTCCACGAACTTCAACCGTACGAAACTGTAGATAGGTGGGCCCTGACGGATCTGTTGGGAGTGTGGAATCGATGTCGGCGGTTACATATCGGCGCCATGACTGCCCACGATCGTAGCTTATCATGAGTATCTGCGACCAAGCAGCAACAACAGAGTCGGTTAAGATTGCTACGCGGTGATAGCCATTCAATTGGGTTGGCACGCTGCTGGACTCAGCGTGCGACCAATATACGGTGGCTGAATCCGGACCCCACTTCCACGAAGCCACTCTAAGACCGTCGTAGCTAACGGACCAATAGGTATCGCCTTCGGGAATGCGGAAAGAGTCTGTAGGCACAGCCGAATACGCACGATGGATGTAAACGGCATCGGCGTTTCGAATGGCAAAACCGTGGTCGATACCTTGAATGTGCTGACCATCCTTATGCACGGGCAGAATACGCGTTCGCGGTTCGTTTGCTCGAATCGGATACAGCCACAATGCGCCGCATTCATACGTTAGCAGCGTGTCGTCGTCTGTACGGAACAACAGTCCACCTGGCTCTAACATCATGCCTCGGACCTGTTGATCGCCTTCACCCATAAGAACCAGTCCATCGCTATACGCTGCATAGCGGAAGACACTGTCAACCATAATCGACCGTGTTGACTGAGGGCGGTTGTCTGGTTGGTATGTGAACACGTTGTGGTTGTCAAGTAAGGCATGGGCACGGTTATCAAGCAATGAACGAGATGCAGCGTTGCTAAGCGCGAAAAGCGATAGAAGAATGGCAATGGTGGTGCAAGGAATCATAAGGGCAAAACAGATGATGTAAAGAACAGTTCTGCAACGAAGATAGAGTGTAACAACCTCGCAAAACCTTTACAAAACCACTACAACATTTGGGGGTGGTAACACAATTGTCTAGTTTCGTTCATGCTATTTTCTCACCGATCGAAAGACACTTATATGAGATCTTCGAGTTACGTGTCGATACAGGGCGCGATGCGTTGGTCGCACAGTGTTTGCGCCACAGTTCTTGCCATGGTGTTGCTAATCGGGCTTGCAGTGCCCCTTGCCAGCCAAACGCGCATGGATGGACAGAAATTCAAGAAGCTGCTAGACGAGCGCAAGGGCATGAAAGCTGCCGACTTGGTGTCGGAGTTTAACGCGGGTGGGTTCTATGATCGTGTTGGATATGACCGATCGCAGATTGCCTATCTGGACTCGATTGCCGAGAAGTATACGCTTACGCCCTACGAGCGACAATTGCTACTGCAAAACGGTTTTGTGGTAACGGAACGGCTGAGTTTTGATAACTATCACGACGCGTTTCTGGACGGTTATCAGAAAGACCTGCCAGTGTTTATATCGGCAGATGCAGTGCTGCATGCCCTGCATAAGACCAATTCGAACATTGTGAAGGATATCGAGAAAGCTGTTCTGTGGCAGAAGGTAACGGACGGAGTGATGACGGCACTTCGGCATTTGCGATCACTACCACCTAGCCAACACGAGGGCGTTCAGCAGGCGCGTGCCGATGTAGAAGTGTATCTGGTTGTAGCAGGCGAACTGCTGCTGCGTCGCTTGAGAGATACCGGACCAACAAGCGATTCTCTTTTTGCACTCCTTGAAACACAGTGGCAGCTTGAAGTGGGCAAGGTACTCGGAGACATTGCTTCGGAAAGTGCCGGTGAGCTTGCGGTGTTTACGTCTGTTCCTCGGGACTACGACTACAGCCAGTTAAAACCACGCGGACACTATGCAGGTGATCCATTACTCGAAGACTACTTCCGCGGCGTAATGTGGCTTGGTCGTACCGAGATGTACATTGTGCCGCCCGAAGGTGCGGAACCACCTGTGCCTATGGATGATGTGCGCCGCCAGTGCATGATGGCGATTGAACTGGCGTCCATTGTGCGTGAAAGTGGAGCTAAGGCGTACTTCGCCACATTCGAGACAGTGCTAACGCGCCTTGTGGGCGAACAAGACAATCTTACGCTTGCGAAGTTGATAGACATCATCGAACAACAGTCTATTGCAACAACGGATGTAACCGAAGATTCCAAGCGTGAAGCGTTCCAGCAGGTGACCGTCGCCTTCTGTCTCTCTGCCAAAACGATCATGATGCCGCACGCGC
>JALHPC010000033.1 GCA_022842685.1 Candidatus Kapaibacterium sp. | reverse complement strand
ATCCCGCACTAAGAAGGAGTGCGAACATTGTAGCAATTGTCTTCATTGTGATCCTCCGATGTTGAACAGTTTCGTTGTTCTCGTCATGCCTACCGCTGCGGTAGTATGAGCGTCGATGTTTCTTGGTGATTCGTTAGCACCAGCACCCGCGCCGTTGTTGCCTTTGGCAATTCGTGCTCTTCAATCCATACAACTCCCCCATCCACTCCTGATAAGGGGCACTGGCCTACCTGTCGGCCGTCAAGGGTATACACCGTAAGCACCGTACCAGGCGTTACACCAATGGCCACAACGCCGCCCCCTTCGGGGTTGCGCATCAGACCGAAGCCAGGCACCAGCAATGTGCGGTTGTCGGTGGCGCATAGGAGCGCGCGCACGTCGCCATCTTGCACCAGCACGTCGTGATCGCCACTTGCAAGGTCGATAATGGACGGACGTATCGCTGAACGCTGACTTCCACCACGCAAGAGGTTTACCCGAATACGGGCCAACACATCATCCGCGGATGCACCAAGTTGCCCGGCGCTGATTTGCATGTTGCCCGCGCCTGCGGCAAACGTCGATGCACCACCAGCGGTGGCTCCTCCATCAATGCTTACTCCCCGCAGTACCCGCGCGTCGTGGTCAATACGAATCGATAGTACGTCGTTGCGCTGCGCCAGCAAGGCCGACACGGCGTCGAGCGTTAGCGGCGACGCAACATTTGCCCGCCAGCGTAACGTAACGATGTGTTCATCGCCAACAACGCCTACGGTGCTATCGGCAACGATACTTCCGCAGACGATGCCATGCACACCCACAATCAGTACGCTGTCGTCGGCCACGGCAAATTCGCCGTCATGAACAATCCGCACCTGGGCTCGTTGGTCGCCTAGGCGCTCGGCCGTAATGCGCAAACCTAGGTCTACACTTTCGTTGGGCTCCAAACGCTGCGGTAGGGCAAGGGTGGTCACCACGTTACTTGCCGATACGTTGATGGCCGAGATGGTAAGCGCGGCGTTACCTCGGTTGCGCAGCGTAAGAACAGTGTCGGTAACCGCTGGAATGCAGCGCCGCGCTGCGTCGATGCTGGGCCTGTCGGCGCTCAACAGCGGCCGTATGCCGCGCGCCGTAAGCTGCACATTGGTGAACGTCTCGCACAGCGCACGCGCTGTGCCTACTACAAGCGTGGCCGGACGTGATTCAATGTCGGTTGGTGCGACGGTAATCCGCACGTCGAGCGTGCCGCCCGGCGGAATGGTAATCGGCAGCACACCAGCAGCCGGCGTGGCCGTGTATTCGGGTCCGGACGGACCCGGTGTGGTTAGTGACGTAACGGTAACCGGCAGCGTACCACCGTTTGTGATGGTAACGGTGTTGGTAGCTGTGGCACCTACGCGTACGTCGCCAAAGTCGAGATCGGGCGGAGCCGCCAAGCGCGAAGAGCCCGCGACGCCCCTTACAACAACCGTACGATTGCCAGCTTGTGCACTGCGTACGGTGATGGTTTCTTGGAATGGCCCATCGGTGACAGGGGTGATGCTAAGTGGTACGCTTACCTGGCCGTTACCGGGCACGGAAAATGCGCCAGTGAAGGTGGAAACAACGAATGGGCCGGGAACATCGAGACTGTCTACGTCGACGGGACAAGGCACGGGCGACCGTACGGGCAAACTGGCAACCGTTGCCGTGCCTACACAAACGGTGTCTAGGTCGATGGTGTCTTGTACAACAAGGTCTGGCGGAGTAACCTCGACACGTACAGGAACTATGCGGGTTCCGGGGCGTGCTGGGCTGCGAATCTCTAACAAGCCGGTAAAGCGGCCCGAGGTTGGGCTAACAAATCGGATGGCATTGCGCGACGTCTCGGCACGGGCAAGGGCAATGGGCAGTGTAACAGACGGTGGGATGAAGAAGCGCCCACCAACGTCGTCGCTAAACCGCAGTCCCGTTACGTCGAACGAGCAGCCACCAGTGTTCTGAATCAGCACATCGGTACGCACGGTGTCGTTCAAGCAAATGCGGCCAAGGTCTAGCGTGTCGGTGCCGCCGGGAATGTCGAACTCACTCAGCCGTGCATTCACCGTTACCGTTATGGTGTCGATGTGTTCGACAAAGGTCGTGTCGCCGTCGCGCAGCGTTTCGAACTCGCGCACCACGATGCGCACGCGCACAAGCACGGTGCCTTCGTTGCCAGACTCTACGATGATGGGCACTTGCGAAACTTGGCGCGTACCTACGATGATGGGCAGTGGGTCACGCAAGGACACCGTTGCAGCCGGCGTGCCGATAACCTGAAACTCCGTGATGGGCAAACAACGTGGGCCGTTGATGCGGATGCTCATGGGAATGGTATCGGGCTGGCCCGGACATAGTATGGGCGTGGTAACGGGGAACATCGTTACGTCGGCCTGTACACCCGGTACGGTAATGCACAACGTGTCGGTATAGGGCGGCGTTAGCGCCGTGGCGCGCACTTCGATAGGTACGCGGTACGATTGTGCCTGCAGACGTGGGCGCAGCGCTAAGGCAATGCCGCCAACACCTGTTTCGGCGGGCTCGAGCGAAGCTGGAATAACCGGCGTCGAGGCACGCACAACGTCTACGCCCAGCGGTGCATTCACAACGTCGACGGTAAGATTGTCATGCCGCACACCTTCGGTATTCGTTACCAAGAACAGCGGCTCGAGCGTATCGGGCAGGTAGGGGTTATAGCCAAGGCCTTGGCAGGGGTCTTCGTCGTTCAATTCGACGTCGATACATCCGCCACGCGCACCGCCGCCGCCGCCGGGGCCGGCCACGGCAAAACCGCCACCACCGCCACCGCCGGTACCAACGGTAAGCGAGTCAACAAGACCTATCTCGGTGGCAGCGCGCAGACGTCGAACGCCAACAGGCATGGTTTCGTCGTCCCAAATCAGCAGCACACTCGAGTCGCTATAGTCGAAACCTGTAGCACCACGCTCGTCCCACTCGTTTAGTCGCAGCCCTATGGTTCCCCTGCTTGGGTCGTCGACCCAGTTGCCCAGAATAAACACACGCGGAGCAATCAGATCGCTTTCTATCAGGTTTCCGCGGGCCGTAAGGCCCGGCCGCAGTGGCGTGCCTTCGAGGGCTATCCAGTAGTCGGGCATGCCCTGGCCAACACCTTGTTGGTACTGCGTTTCAACGGTACGATAGCCGAACGACGTAGCAATGGGAGCGCGGTCGTTATCGCCAATCTTGGTGTCTACCAACATGAGCACACCTACCGTGTGGTTGCGCACACCTAGGTTTTGAATGGTCACGCTCATCCGAATAAAGGCACCCGAAGGGCGCTTCACCGGCTCCATGGTAAACACGATACTCAAGGTATCCAACGGCGCTGGTAAAATCTCTAGCCGTGCGTTGATGCGTGGACGTCCTAACACGGTATCGCGGAACAAACCCCGAACGGCTATCTGGTTTGCCGGAGGCAGCCCCGTGGTTTCGTCGACCTCGTACGGCATTTTGTACACAACACCATCAACGCGAATGTGTAGGTGGGATGTAAAGTTCACGGGCCTATTCCCCGTTCCATCCTCCCTGTAGATAAGGGGCTTCGGTTCGCCGGTGTACGACGTGGCCACGCTGAAATGTCCGTTGCCTTGCAGTATGGCACTCAGGCGATACGGCGGCAAGGCGTCGACGATACTCAGCGATGTTTGCGCAGTGCCAACAGCGGCGGCACAGGCAAGAGCTGCAATCAGAACGAGGGTACGCATCACTCGTCTCCCAGTCCGGCGTCACGTGGCGTAGCCACGTCAATCACCACGGTACGGTTATACATGCGCCCTTCGGGCAGGTTGTTATCGTGAATAAGCTCGGGGCCTGCACCGCGCTCGCGTACAACCTCGGGTACGATGCGCTCGCGCAGCGTGTTGGCTACGCGCGTTGCACGTCGCGTTGCCAAACCGGTGTTGTAGCCGGCATCGCCAATGCGGTCGGTATAGCCGGTAACGGTAATCTTCGACGACGTGCGCAGGCGTGCCTGCAAGGCGTCCATATGCTGTTGGTCGATAGCGCTAATGCGGTCGTCGTCGAACCCAAAGAACACCAGCCGGTGTCGCTCACGAATCGTGTCGGCTTCGCTGGCTCCGTCTTCGGACCTATGACGTCGTAAGCCAATAACGGCACGCGCTTCGCGGCGCATGTCGCCATCGCCACTAACGGCCGTAACGGTCACACGACGGTGGCCACGTGCTATGAGGCCCGACACTACGGAGGGGTCGGCACTCCACTGCATTTGCGATCCCGTGCCAACAGTTTCTTCGCGCAGCGTCGTACCGTCGGCAGCCACAACGCGCACCTGTGCAGGGCCTTCTGGTGCCACCGTAGGCATAACCCGTATGGGGCTTGGCGCCACCGTTGCGCGCGTTGCCGTACGCCGTACCGGCGCAAGAATGGCGGCGTCGTTGCTGGCAAGCTCTACGCGACGGTTTTCGTCGCGGCCATCGGCAACCGTCCGGTTCGACGGGCGCAACGGCAGTTCGCGCGAAGCAAGCGTAAGGCGCCCTGCGTCGATACCCCACGTAGTTACAAGGTAGTCACGAACGGCTTCGGCGCGCTGTGCGGCCAGCGCCGCGTCGGCTTCGCCGCTTAGCGGCTCGCGGTGCCCCATAATCGAGAGCGTGGCCGATGGACGTTGTTGTAGGCGCTGACCAATGATGTTCAGGATGTCGTGATACACTGCCAGCACGTCGCCGGTAAGAGCAGCGGGGGCAAAGCCAGCGGTGCGCCCCTGCCGACGCACATACCGTGTGGGCAGGTCGGCCGAAAGACTGTCGAAAAACACATTGGGAAGCAACGGCACAACATCGACAGATCGCGCTTCGGAAAGGACAATTTCGGAGACGGCATCAGAGCTACCGTCGGCAGCAGTAGCTGTAACGTCAAGCAGCACATACGGCGGCATCAAGGCAGCAACAGGTGCAAGAGGCGGTGGCGGCGGGGCTTCGACGGGCGCCGGCGGCGGCGGATCGCTGGAGAACTCATACGTGATGCGAATACCGGCGCGAAGCATGTTGATACTCCACGAGAAACTGCTAAGCACACTTGTAAACGGAAGCGTATAGGCCACTTCGGGGGCAAGGTCGACGCGCTTGGCAATGGGGAATTCGTACGACACCTGGGCGGTGGCGCCTAAACGCAAACTGCGCGTCGTGCCCATGGCATCGCCCTGGTCGAATGGCGCCGATAGAATAAGCCGGCTGGTACCACCGTTGGCAAAACGCACGGGCGAGTTGGCCTCGAGTTCTTCGGTTTGCTCGAACGATGCACGCGACACATAGCCAACATGAGGACCAAGGGCCACGTGGAGTCGTGGTAAGAGTTCATATGTGGCCAGCAGGTCAAGCGTTAACACGTCTACCGTCGTATTCAGGTCGAACGTGCTAGGCAGGCGCACCAACGACCCGTCGGGCAGTGCCACCAACGGCGCCACAGGTGCCGGGTCTTGGAACGTGCCGCTGGCATCCCAAAAGCCAAGGCGCGCCTGCGCCCCCCAGCCAGTGCCAAAACGCACGTCGAGCAGGTTGCCAAGTGTCCACCCCATGCTGGTCGCATCAGAAAAATTCCCACAACCCTGCAGCCCCTCGTAGGTTGAAAAGGCACCAGAGTGCATGTTTAACGTTCCGGCTCCAAACAAGCCGGCACGCCACGTCCAAGCATCCTGCCCATAGCCAGCAATAGCAGATGCAGCGAGTATCACGAGAAAACTTTGAAGGCGCTTCATATGGGCTTAGGGAAGGTTGTGAAAGAGCGTGCGGACTACAACACCGTCGGCACTGCGATACACACACGAATACACGCCGTATTCGGCAATGCTTGGCATGGTAGTCGTCGTGCTGGCTATACGTGCCGTGGAAACAGCTTGGCCTTGGAGATTGTACATGGTTAAAACTCCATGCGGTGCTGCGTTAACAAGGTGAACAACAATCAACCCAGACTGCGGTCGTACAATCAACGCACCGGTGGGTGCAAACACAAGTCCGGCAGAGCCGCCACAAAGTGGGTCGATGTCAACAACAACAGTGTCGCTGGCTACACACGGCTGTGCCGGCGTTGGCCCAACGGTCATCACGGTCTGCAACACGTCGGCCCGCAGCACATCCCAATCAACAAAGGCCACCACTTCGCCGCTGGCCGGAGCACGGTCGAGTGCCATGCGCACAGCAGCGCGGCCTAGTTCCACACGGTCGATATCCACGGTGCCGCCAAAGCCCACGCCGAGTGTTACTGCACGCGGCGCTAGCGCACGCGCATTGTAGCTAATGCCAAGTTCGAGGTTCTGCGTCGTGGTTGGCGTTGCAACAATGGCCTGCCGCGCAACACCGCCAGTGGCAAAAGCCGCCGTCGATTGTAACACCACGTCGGCCGACGGTGCAGTCGTTCCCACAACGGTGGCAACAACCGATCCGGCTGCTCCGTCAAACGATATGCGCCCGTCAACATTCCCCACATCAGGTATCGTAAGGGTCACCGGCACGGTAGCCGCTGTGCGCGGCTGCAATACCAACGGAAGCGTGGCCGACGTCGTGCCGGAAATATTGGCAAACGAAACGTTGTCGATAACGATGGTCTCGATGCTGCTGGCATTTTCAAGGCGTATTGTGCGGTCGACGGTTTGACCGCCACACACAACGCCAAGGTCGATAACCGAGGCGTCCAACTGCACAGCCTTGCTACGCGGCACGGTACAGATTGTGCCGCGTGCTACAGTGTCGCCATCGTCAACAGTCGTTAGCACAATGTCTTCCCTGCCTTCGCGAACAACCGTTTGCACAAGTAGCACGGGCAGGGCACCGCCAGGGGGCACGTCGGCGGGAAACGTCATCGATGGATCGAGGACGACGGTGCCGGCCGTGGTGGACGTTACACGTACGTCGGTGATTCGCACAACCCTATCACTGGGGTTGGTAATGTTGGCAACAAGCGACAGTGTACTGCCAACCGTTGCCGTTACGGTATCGCACTGCGGCCTGGACTGCACCACAACGAACCGACGTACGCCACGGCCGGTAACGGCTACGGGCAGCACCTTGCTGCCAAGATGAATCGTTAGGGCAGCCGTAAGCACACGGCGTGCCGTTGGGCGGTAGCGCAAGCAAATGCGCAGGGTCTCGCCGGGCGCAATGCGCGGACGTCCTAGCGGCGAGGTAATCGTCACATCGGCATCGTCAATCCGCAGCGAGTCAATCCTTAGCGTGTCGGTACCTTGGTTTACCACAAGGGCGATGCATGTATCGCGCTGTGTGGTCACAATCACGTCGCCAACGTCGACACCTGAGGTTGTAAGCGACACTGTCGACGACAGCCCCGTGCCGCGAAGCTGCACCGTATCGCGCACCGGTCCCATGTGGATCACAAGGCGTCCGCTACGAGGTCCTTCAGTCGCTGGCCTAAAGAACACCAGCACATTTCGTGATGCGCCTGCATTAAGCGTAGGCGCCGACGTATCGAAGGCCACGATAAACTCGGCCGTGCCTTCCACCACCATTCTGTCGATGCGCACTGGCAGCACCCACGTATTCGTTACGCGCAGAATCACACTATCACTCAGTGCTGCCACCTCGGTAGGGGGCAACGTTACATCGGGGGCGTTCAGGGGCTGAAGGATTTGCAGGATAGCACTTGGGGCCGCTGCTGTGCGCCCGCCGCTCACGGCGGGCAAGTTCCAGGCCGACATCGACGCAGCGTTCGACGACGACGCCGTTATCAACGGTGGCAGCGCTTCCCAGCCCCCTACGGGGTCGGTACCCGACGGCAACACAAACAGCTCGGCGCCGCGCGTGGGTGCGGCGGCGGTAGCGCCGCCAGCCACAAGCACAGCCGAGGCCGTATCGGTTGGGCCGCTAACGGCCGTTACGCCAAAGGCGGCGCGTGCTTCGGCCATGCGTGGCGCTGCGCGCCAGCCCGACTTCGGGTCGTAAAACTCGCAGTCTACCATGGGTACTCCAGCGGGAGTACGTCCGCCAAACACGCGGGCCGTACCACTACGGTCGGTAACGCTTCCGCCGTCGTTGCGCCACTGCCTCGGCGGGTTCGTGCGTGCATCCCACACACCGGCCAACAGCAGCTCGGTGGCTGTTGTGGGTGGCGGCGCTTCGCCGCCAGCCGTCAGCACAGCGGGCCGGTTAAGCGCATCAACATAGCGCAGCGCAGCGTGCGCACTTCGCGGCAGTGTTAGATCGGCGCCCCTTGTCACCACAAAGCTTGTAGTATTGATGGTCCATGAACGTTGGACTGCGGTGCCGGTGCCTGCTGCGCCAGAAGGTTGCGAGGTGCCACCGGTAACGACGACCGAAGAGACGCCGTCGAACACGGCGCGGCAATCGCCTACGGCAAGGTCGAGCGAACCAATGGCGCGCCACGTACCCGAGCGGGTGGCGGCGTCGTAGCGGAAGACGTCTACGCGTGCCGACGACGTAGCGTTGGCCAACGTGCCCGTATAGCCACCAATCACGTACACATCCGAGCCCGCCGTGGTGGTTACAACAACAGTGGCAAAGCGTGCACGGGCCTGCGGAAGGGGTTGTGCATTGGTAATGATGCCAGTAACTGGATCAACAATCGAGGTAGCATCGGTTGCCGCCCCTGTGGCGCTAAAGCCGCCAACGGATAGAATGGCGCCATCGCGAAGCATAACCATGGCATGGCCCTCGACGGCCTGCGGCAGTGCGGCTAACGGTATCCAGCGGGGTATACCTGCGTGAAGCTGCAACGCCACACACAGCCCTAGAACAAGTGCATACCAACGGTAGGTACCAGGGTTGGTGCTGTGAATCATGATGCCTTCTCCGCCACGTTGTCGTTCGCAATGCAATACAGGTCCGAAACTACGCGAAAGATTGTTACGCGAGATACTGGTTTACTACTGGCTGGTGTAACACCTACGTCATGGTGCGAAAGACGAGAACACGTTTAGCGTCGGAGTACAGTAGTGCGAGGCCAAAGCGCGAGCACAGGTAGTCTATGGTTGCCAAGCTGTAGAATACCACATGGGTGGGATCCTTGGTGTAATACCATGTTTCGAAAACGGTGTGGCGGTTCCACAGGTCGGTCATAATGCCCAGTACACCCTGTGGCTTCAGCAGCGATACAATGTGTTGAATGGTCTTGGCAGGCGAGGTAAAGTGCTCAAAGCACTCGGTGCAGGTTACGAAGTCGTATGGTGGTGCAAGCTCGTGCGGACCAAACATAGGGTCGTAGTTATGGCAGCCATAGCCGCGGCGCTGCATGAGCGTCGAAAGCGTCGGGCCGGGTCCACTGCCATAGTCAACTCCATACGCACCGGCCTGAACGAACATCGCCATTGGCTCTACAAGCCGATTGAGAAAGTCGATATAACCTGGCTGCTCGATGGAGTTCTGATGGGTTTGGTACAAGCGTCGCTCTTCGGCGGCGTCCACAGCCACCTCGGGATTGGCAAACACCAGGTCGCAAACCGAACAATGTGCCAGCGGCCTACCGTGCACCGAGCGCAGGGTGTATGCCGTTCCGGCATGACCACAGAGTGGGCAGTGGGGTGCCGGTGCTTTGTGAGTTAGAACCATTTCGAACAAGATACGAGGCGTGAAACACAACAGCGTTGTCGATTTTCGTAGGTCATGAATCAACTCGATATATGCCAACAGGGGAAGACTCTCACCCTCATCGATACCGATGGCAGCGCCGTCCTGTATCCAGAATTCCTAGCAAAAGACGAGGCCAACGCCATTCTGCATCACTGTCTTACCGATCTGTCTTGGCGCTCCGAAACGATTATGATGTTCGGCAAGCCTGTTATGCAACCACGCCTTACATACCTAACTGGCATAGCAGGACGTTCGTATCGATATAGCGGACGCACAATGCAGCCCGAACCACTTACTCCGTTACTGCAACAGTTAACGCAGCGCATTTCGGAATTCTGTAACGTCGAGTTTACAACCGCACTGCTAAATCTGTACCGCAACGGCAACGACTCCATGGGTTGGCACCGTGACAACGAACGTTCGCTCGGAGATTCTCCCACCATTGCCTCTGTTAGTCTTGGCGCCTCGCGGATATTCAAATTACGCCATGCAACAGCCACATATTCCCCAGTGACGGTTTCGTTGCCCCATGCCAGCATTCTTGTTATGAAAGGGGCACTGCAAGAACATTGGTATCACTGCGTGCCTAAGCAACGCGGCGTGCAAGAGCCACGCGTAAATATTACATTGCGCCGCATTGTGTAGCGCTTCGCACAACACGTTATACAACGTGCAGCGCGCTAGCGCGCAATCACAAACGGTACCGTTACAGTTTGGCTAGAGCTGCGGATGCGTGCAAAGAAGACCGACGTTGGCAACGACGAGATATCGACAGCAGAACACGGTGTAGCCACGCATGGCAATACATATCGCTGGCCTTGAATGTTAATGAGTTCCTCGAACCACGCTTCAGTACTCCCAGCAATAGTTGCACGACTTCCGTCGACAACAACGCTTAACTGCGGGTCGCGTTTATAACCTGCACCACGCGAAACAGACGTCGGCGCATTTCTTGAAAAAAACCATGTAATGCCTTCGCGCGTTGTCGTCAAAACATGATGCAAAAAAACGCCATCTGGTGTGGGACACAACATACCACGAGCAGCGCCATGCCGGCTATCCCAGTCCTGCGTTCCCAGACGTTGCCATTGTGTGCTTCCCTCTGGTAGCACATATACCATCGTACGGCCGCCAAAGGCCGTAGCAACGGCAAATACTTCGTTGCCCAACACTTGCATGTCTTGAATAATAGCTGGGAGTGATGCATTTTCTGGCAATCCCGTAGTGACGGAAGTTTGGCCATTGGCATTAACGATAAATGCACCGAAACTGGATGCAACGATTAACCGCTCACCAGCAAAACGAACGATTTGCGGCGCACCAACAACTCCTGCGGAAGGCTGCTGTATCGTATTCCAGGTTGCACCATCGTTAGGCGTCCACGCCGCTCCGCCCGTTCCAGCCACAGCCCAACGCTGTCCACTTGCATGAACATCCGCTACAGTTCCAACCGCCTCTGGAACGCTTATCGGAGTCAAGGTATGTCCGCCATCATAACTCGAAAACAGCCCAGCGCGATTCGTACCAATGGCAACACGTGTGCCCGAAGCCACAACATGGGTAAATGCCGCTCCAGTAAGCTGCTGGCTGCTGCGCAATTGAAACGTTGCCCCTTTATCAACCGACACCCAAAGACCGTAAGAACCAGACCCCGTAGCCACTGGTGCAATAAGGTATAGTGTGTCGTTGTAGGATGTAAGCTGTCCTGACGTCGACCCCCACGATGTGGTCGTTTCGGTCCACACCACGCCACCATCAGACGAAGCCCTAACACTACCGCGATCGAACATCACCAGCGTATTGGGGCGCAGCCACGTTAGCTTTGAACCTACGCCGTAGGTATCTGTGCTACGTTGCTCCCAGTCTTGTGCGATAAGGGGCATCGTGGATAAAAGGGCAAGCAACGCTGTAGCGACGAAGTTCATTGGCTGTTCTCTGTGATGATTTCAGGGCTGGTTTATGCAGCACGAAAATACGGCACAGGGTATATACCGCCGGAGAACCCGCCAGTGGGGCTGATGCCATGTGCGCACACATACTGCTATTGTGCTTGCAGCAGATCTACACCTACTGTGCCCTCGCCTCGAACTACACGCACTTCGGCTTGAGCAAACCCAGGCGCCGTTACTTTGTACAGTCCAGGGGGCAAGCCAGCCACTGCAAACGAACCATCACTTGCTGCTCGAACGCTTCGCGGCTGACGCAGCAAGGGAGAATCGATGATGATGGTTGTGCCTCGAACCGAGACTGTTTCACCGTTGGCCGATAGTAGCCGACCTTCAATCGTCGATGAACGTACGAGCGGTATGTCGATCGCTCGAACCCGATGTGCTTCGGTTACAATGCTGTACTGTAGATGCCGAATGGCCAGAGTTGGATCGGGGATGGTTGACGCATCAACAGACACGAGAAATTCGGCTGCCGGAGGAAGATCGGTAATTACAACGTAGCCACGTCCAACGTCTGGACGCATCGTTCCACCATCGACAACCAAGGTAATACCCTCTACGATTTCCTCGTCGTCTTGATGTTGCGAATCGTCGTTGTCGTCAACAAAGAACCGAATCGCAATACCGGCAGACTGCGCCACCGTCAACCTACTTGCCGTTACTTCGCGCGTGGTTTCGTCGAACCGCATGCTACCAGAGACCGACCCGACGGCTTGAAACACCGATCCAACTGCTGCCGCCGAAGACTGGACAGCAACGTCTCCGATATCACGACTTGCCTCGAAGGAAAACTGCACGAGTTGGGATGAAACGTCTGACGTTGCCGTGGCATTCAGCCGCACGCCCGCCAACCGGAAGGCACGCGATAGTCCGAGTGTTGCGGCAATAGGTGCTCGGTTGGTAAAACGACTAAGCACTTCGCCACGTACCATAAGCCCGTTCGTAATCCAGCCAATCAGTGGTAGATCTGGCAGTCGCAAACCAATACGAGCTGTACCAATGGGAATGACGGTACGGCCAAGAAACTCCGAACGCAGTCGTGCGCTTAGCGACACTCCGTTCGTAGCGATTGATGCCTGTAGAGCGGCGGAATAACGCAAGTCTTCGTATTCGAACTTGTCGGCCGTTCCGTGTATATCGACGCTTCCCGACACATTTCCACTGAATGGCCAAACTGCACGTGCAGAGAACGACGACCGATGCATGTCGGATTGAGGCCGATCGCCTGTTAACTCGGCAAGGGCGAAAGCCCGATCAGTGTAGAACTTAGCAGACATCGTTAGCGATGAACCTGCGGGGCCGATACTGGTAAGGGCTGCGCTAGCAAGAATGCCAGGGTTGAATGCTCCCCTTAGGTTCGTCGATGCAGACAGCATAACCGAAGCGCCTACTTCGCCCACTATCGTGCTGGCATGGTCATGCAAACGACTCCTCATTGCCAACCACGATACCATGCCAGAGAAGAACGAATACCGTAGGCCGGTTCGACCTTCAATCGTCTCGGATTCGAGTTCTCTTCCAATGGTAAGGTCATACACGATTCTGCCAGGCGGCACAGCCATATTGTCGTTTCGAACTGGTAGTCGAACCGATGTAGAACGACCATCGCTGCCATATATCTCGGCAGTAACATACTGTGTTCCTAGCAAGGCAGGAATCATGACGTTGCGTAGTGAATCCGATATCGTACCAAGGTACCGTTGTCCTGCATAGAGATCCGCTTGCTGCCCCTCTTCCAGATCGAGCGAGAACGGTCGTCGGCCGATAATGCTCAGCGGCGAAGCCGGAGCGTTAGAAATGGCGATGCCTAGGATTGGACGGATGGAAACTCGCTGATCGGTTAATAGACCGACATCGAACATCGTGAGCTTGTTGGACAGTGGCGAACGATAGCTCCATCGAGCCAGACCATCAACTCCAATTCGTCCGTACAGAAGGGTTGCCTGCATGTCGACGTCGAGCGTGCCAAATCCAATGGCCCAACCGCCTCGTACCATGGCTCCCGAAGTTGTGGTACGCAACGCCTGTTGCACCCAGATCCGGTAGTTGAGCGTTGCTCCGCCCATCAGGGAGTTCTCCGGACCTACAACAGTATCGGCGTCTGAGATCGGCAGCGCTTCGCTTCGCAGTCTCGAACGGCGCATACGTGCAAGACCTGCTCGGTCAATCGGAAGAAGTTGCTGCGATGCAACGTAGATCGTTAAGTCGGCGAGCGACACGTCTAAACGCAATGGCCGCATTTCGCGCAGTTTTCGAAGAGAAACAAAGCTACGTCCTTGTGCGACGATCAACGTAGAATCCGCACTTGTCGTCGAGAGTGACAACTCATCCGTCCCAAAAGAGACTTCGACGCTCTCCCCATCAATGTCGGCTGTACCTCCGAGGTTTTCTGCTAACGCTACAACGTCGAGGAAGAAGTCCTCATCGGTAACAACTACCGAAATTGTTGCTCGAACCGATCGCCCATAGCGTAATGCGAAGTCAACCACATCGTTCTCACTATTCGGCTCATGACAGTGAACATCGCCGGCGAATATCACTGCGGCAAGGCCGACGGACAAAAGCAGAACTTTCGAGAGCCACATAGGTTGCACCGCGAATCAGGAGGCAGGCAAAGCCTACGGCTCTAGCGTAGTACGATGTCGCCTTGCGACCCAACTTCAATTGTAGCCGTTGTTTCTAGCGGATCTGCTTCGGCAAAGAAGCTCATGTCAACATCCTGCTTGCCTGGGGTTAGTCGCAGCGCGATGTTCCACGTGCCTGCGGTGAGCGGAGGCAGCGCATCTGCCAAGCGCTTCACGGTACTGAAGTAGACAGACAGTGGCAGCTCGCGAACGATGGGATCTTCGTTTGCACGAGTAAGTTGAATCTTGGCTGTACCAATGAACGGTCCGTTACCCGATGCAGTAATGGCAAGCGCTGGCGAGAGGGTTGCGTCTTCGCCACGAACGATTTTCAAGCGTGCTGACTCTAGTTTTACGAGGGGCTTCCCTACCTTCACCATCACTGGTACTACTTGATGTACTGAGAGGTTTAGACGGGCGCCTACTTGATCGGTAGTTTCGCCAGCAACGGCTGCGGACGTCGTGGTTACGAGACGTGTCCAGTACATTCCATCGTCGAGACCAACGGGCATCCGCGCAGTGATTCTCACGAGTTGTCTGGCTCCTGCCACAAGCCGAAATTTCCGCGGAAACATCGAGACCCATTCCGAGCAACTGTACTTCCTTGCCATTGCAGAATCGGAGTAGTCCACTCGAGTGCTGCCATTTGTATCGGTCACCGGATAGCCGAACTGAAACTTCAGGACAACATCCTTGTCCTCGGTAGTATTGTTCACCACAAGGAACGTGGTTGTGCGTTGTTGATCCGACATATAGACGGCTGTCGGCGCCAGAACCACCTGGGCGTGTACCTCGCTAACGAATAGAATGACTGTGGCAATAAGTAGCAGTAACGTAGAAATCAGGTTATGTGATGTTCTGTTCATGTCGGTCAATCATTCGATGGTGGTAGTTCTCGTGTACTGCTCAAGGGCAGTACCCAAAGGAATCCCGAGCTTCGCGGCGGCAGCGAACTCGCTGTGCGAGTTCTGCGCACGCCACCGCCGCGAATCAAGCGGGATGTGGTGAACGGAATTAGAACGTGTACTCGACGTTGATGTCGAATTGGCCTGTATAGAAGCCACGGTCTTGGTCCTTTGCAACGTCGATGGTTCCACCGAGGTATACAAACTGATTGCCCTTTTCGCTCAAGGTCCGAACATCGCCTGTTGCGAGTTCCTTCGCGCCGGCAGGCATGTCTGCATCGTTAGCCGTTACGAGCGCCTTGAAGGGCAGCTTTGAACCTTTTTGGTTCAGAAGTGCTTCTGGTGCTTCGTAGCTGATGCGAACATCCATCCACTCTTCACCGGTGATGGTGAAACGAACGGCCTTGTTCGATTCCGATGAAATCGTGACTTCGCCAACGCCTTGAGCTTGGAATCCGAAGTCTAGATCTTGATTTGCTTCGATCGACAGTGAGCGAACAACGACGGTTGTACATTGGGCCGACGTCGAAGCACTCTGCTGTGCCGAGGCTGTGATTGCACCAAAGCCAATGATGGCGACGAGTGCGAGGAACTTGTTCATGGAGATACTCCTGTAAAAAATGTGAAAAAAAATGGGTGAATGTTTCTTGTTCGGTCACCACACCTTGTGAATGCCGTACACAAACCACTGCTTCAATTCCGTGCCAACGCTTGCGTCTCGCCACATTGATCGCGCTAAGACGTTGTTTCATAAGGCACTTACTGGAATTACAGAAACTAGGAGCACCTAGAGCCCGTTGCAACGCAGTTCATAGTCAACTTCCCGTACGAACTGCCAACTTCTTCCACTCCCAATGCGCCTTTCAGCGACCACAGCACGAGATTTCGCTTGTTATACTTAGTTTAGTGGGTATAAACAAGGTTTCTATTTACGATTATGAACGAGAACAGGCCGGCAGGATTAAGTGCGTTGTGGACGATATCGCAGAGTCTGCACCAGGGAATCCTTGTTGAGAATGAGGAGCGTCGACTCGTCATCGTCAATCAGGTCTTTTGCGACCTATTTGGCATACCAGTACCTCCAGAGCAGCTTCGTGGCTTCGACTGTTCGCTAGCGGCAGAGCAGGCCGCTCCGCTGTTCGAGGATCCATCTGGCTTCATCGACGGCATTCAACGAGTACTTGCCGACAGGTTGATCGTTAGGGGCGAGCTTCTTCGCCTTCGAGACGGTCGAGTTTTTGAACGCGATTTTGTGCCGGTTATAGAGCGGGGGCGCTACCGTGGTCATGTTTGGACATACGAAGACGTAACGTCGAAACAGCGCCTAGAACAAGCCCTCCACGATGTGGCTGCCATTCGCGGCTTGATTCTGAATTCCGCGCTTGATGCTGTGGTAACAATCGACTCGATGGGATCTATCGTAGAATTCAACCCGGCAGCCGAGTCGATGTTCGGCGTTACGGCCGAAGCCGTCCACGGCAGAATGCTCGAAGAGATTATCATACCCGAGCGATACCGAGATGCACACCGTGAAGGTATGCGACACTTCCGCAACACTGGCGAAGGACCTGTTCTGAATCGTCGACTAGAACTTACGGCGTTACGTGCCGACGGAACAGAGTTCCCCGTTGAACTGGCTATCGTACCGGTTCCGCAGCCCACGGGCACGCTGTTTACCGCATGGCTACGCGACATTTCGGAGCGTGCCCATGCCCAGTCTCTGCTTATGCGGCAAGAACAGCTTGCCCAAGCCGTAGCCGAAGCAGCTACTATTCTGCTTACATGCGACGATCTCGACATCGGTGTTCAAGGTGTACTTGCAAGCGTTGGCCATGCGGCTGGCGCCAGTCGAGTATACATGTTTCGCCATCACGACGTAGCAGGCGCATTGGGCACGATATCGCAAACCATGGAGTGGTGCAACGAGGGCGTTGTACCGCAAATCAGCAATCCTGAACTACAGAATATGCCATGGGAAACCGGATTCGAACGCTGGTTTCACGAGCTGAATGCAGGGGCCAGCATTAGCGGATTCGTTGACACACTTCCTGCTTTCGAAGCTGAGTTCCTTCGCGCTCAAGCCATCAAGGCAATCGTCGTTGTTCCAATGTTCATCAATCAAGAATTTTGGGGGTTTATGGGCTTCGACGATTGCGTGGGCCATGGCTGGACGTCAACCGAAGAAACTTCGCTGCGAACGCTGGCCAGTAACATTGGCGTTGCCATTCAACGGCGGCGGCTGGAGCGAGCGCTTCGACAGTCCGAAGACAAACTGCAAAAACAGCTCGACGAACTTACAGCAAAAAGCAAGGAACTGGAAGTCGCCACGGCACTTATCGTGAAACAAGAAAAACTAGCAACACTTGGTACAATTGCTGGGAGTGTTGCTCACGAAATCAACTCTCCATTGGGCGCCATCCTCAACAGTGCTGAACGACTGCTTGAACAGAGCCCCGACAACCCCGAAGTGGCCCGAAACCTCCGACTTATCGAACGGGCTGCCCTGCGTACGCGCGACGTCATCCAACGCCTGCTTGCCTCGTCGGGTCAACGAGCAACATCAGAGGAAACCACCAACGCAGATATCGTCGAAGCAATGAACGACTGTTTGATGCTGTATGGCACACATATTTCAACCCTCGGAATCTCTGTACACCACAGTGGAGCTTCATCTGTTCGCGTTGGTTTAGGTCCGACAGAACTGTCGCAAGTGCTCACGAACCTTCTCGTAAATGCCAGAGATGCCGTAATGGAGTTGCCCGATTCGTCGGAGCGACAGATAACGGCAAGCACCACCATCGAAGGCGACAACTGCGTCTTTACGATGACGAACAATGGGCCACACATTCCAGATGACGTGTTACCAACAATCTTCGAGGCCTTTGTGTCTACGAAGGAAACGGGCAAAGGAACTGGTCTTGGTCTCTGGATTTCTAAATCGATTGTGTCTGAAGCCGGCGGCACGCTCTTGCTTGAAAACGTCCCACAGGGAGTTCGAGCCACGATGCGCCTTCCGCTTATCTCAGGGGGCAAGTGATGGCTAAGCACCTACGAACCGATTCCATCGACGTCACGAAGCCAACAATCCTCGTTGTTGACGACGACGAATTCGCGCGCGAAAACGTAGAGATCTCGCTGCAATCGGCTGGGGCAAATGTGCTTACCGCTGGTAGCGCCTATCAAGCGTTGAAGGCGACCGAGGCAACATACTGCCACATCGTTGTTACCGACCTCAAGATGCCCGGCATGGACGGTGTTGCGCTTGCCGAAAAAGTCCGACAAGCCCATCCAACGACAAAGTTCATTCTCGTTACAGGCTTTGCCGATGAAGAAGCTGTTATTCGTGCACTGCGTGTTGGCGTTAACGAATTCCTCAAGAAGCCGTATCGAAATGCCGAGCTGTTGATTGCAGTGCAGAAATTGTTAGAGCAGCACAATCTCGAAGACGAGAATAGACTTCTTCGCGAACGCATCGAGCAAGAGAATATCCAACTTCGACGTGAGTTAGATCGATCAACAGACCACACACAATCCGCAATGATCGGCTCATCACCGTCGCTTATTACTTGCAAGGAGCTCGCAGCCAAGGTGTCGCAGTTCGCCGTCAACGCCATCATTCAAGGCGAGAATGGAACCGGAAAGGAGGTCATGGCACAGTACATTCACACAACCGGCACACGTAGCAACAAGCCATTCATTGGTGTGAACTGCGCCGCAATCTCGGTTTCCCTCTTCGAGTCCGAAATGTTTGGCTATGAAAAAGGCGCTTTTACAGGCGCTACAACCAGCAAGGCAGGGCTCTTCGAATTAGCCAATGGCGGCATCCTGTTTCTCGACGAGGTTACCGAAATTCCCACAACGATGCAGGCCAAGCTTCTTCGGGCGTTAGAAACACAGACCATTCGTCGTGTAGGGGGCACTCGCGACATTTCGCTCGACGTACAGGTACTGTCAGCCACCAACCGTGACATCACCGCAGCCATCGACGATGGCTTTCTACGCACCGACCTCTATCACCGTCTTGCCACAGTGGAGATTGCGCTTCCTCCGCTGCGCATGCGCCGCGAGGATATCCCGGAACTCGTGAAGACGTTCCGTGATCGATATCAGCGCCAGTTTGGCAATCCGTCCGAAGAAGTATCTCCGCAAGCAATGCAGATGTTTATCGATGCCCCTTGGCCGGGCAACATACGTCAGCTAGGAAATGTGATGAAGCGTTGGGTATTGTTTGGCCCCGACGTGGCACTAAGCGAGTTGCAGAGCGCTGCAGGCACTACGTCGCCGATGCCAGCTGGGCGCACGAGCATGATGCACTATGCATTTGTTGATGGAACGATGGACGAGGTAGAGCTTGCCAAACAACACCTTGTAATGACCATTATGCAGCGATATAATGGCAACAAGTCCAAATCGGCAAAACATCTTGGTCTGTCCTATCCTGGCTTGCTCAAAATTCTTCGAAGGATAGACGACCGAACGTCTAGCGCTGACGGCGCACGGCTATCGTAGCGCTTGCCGCGTTCGAACCCACAGGTAACCGTTGGCAAACACTCGTCCTGCCGTCATGGCAATGGCAGCGGCCACAGCTCCTATCACGCCAGTTGTTGCCGTCATCACAATCATCACGGCGGCTATGGCGGCAATTTCTGCGATGGTCGACCACGTAACCACCACGTTCTGACGAGCGTTGATGAGCACGGCACGCTGGACAGAGTAGACCACGGCCAGCGCCGGCAACGGCACAAGAATAATCGTTGGCAGCACGGCCATATCGGCAAGCGCTGGAACAAGGCCGTAGACGCTTCCAAAAACGATTTCGGACACTGGTGTGAGTGCAACAACTGCCAGCACGACGGTAGTTGCAACAGCAATGCCTACGCCCACACGGCGCACCACACGGTAGTTTTTATTGCCCTCTCCAAGCAAGGCAATGCCTACCTCCTGATACGAAAACCCAAAGCTGCGGAACATAAACACAAACGAGTCCACAACCGGTAGGATAGCCAGCGATGCTACACTTTCGGGAGCTCGACCCATAAAGAACGCCAGCATGGGAGTAACAACAAATCCAATGATCGAGGTTAGAGCTAGGGGAATATAGAACCGCAATATCTCGCGCATAGGCGGTGTTGGCGCGCAGTCTTCTGCGCGCTGCCGCCGCAGGCGTCGTACGATGCCCCTTGACATACGACGCGTGGCTAGGGCTTCGAACACAACGCCGGTGCTAAGACTTAGCGTGCCAATCACAGCACCAGGAAGCATCGAAAGTGTGGTTAAGAGCAAGGCAGTAGCGGCCATTGTACATAGCCGCACGACGGTTCCCCATGCCACATGGCGGGTAAGTCCGTTACGTATGAGCAACCCCTGATAGAAACGCCTATAGCCGATTGCTGCCGGCCATGGAATCATACACACAAAGGCCCAGTACATGCGGTCTGCAATCTCGTCGGGCAGCAGCAGCACGTGATAGGCCATCACGTCGAACACCCATGGAATCGACACAACAAGCATGCCCGCCGTTACCAGCCCATTCACCTGCCACATAAAGCTTCGCAGTCTGCGGTAGGCATTACCATCCACGGCAAGTGCCACCGTCGTGCTTAGCAGCATAATCACCGGTGCTTCGATGAACATCGCCACCGCAACTGCCACGCCATAGGCAGCCAGGTTGAAGGTGGGGTCCACGAGCCGCGCGATGACCGAGGTAAGAATGGGGCCTTCGACCGACATCATCAGCCATGTAGCACAGAGTGGTACCCAGAAGCGGACGACGTCGGCACTGCGCAGGGCAGAAGATGATGAGGTGATGGTTGTTGTCATGAATCTGCGGAAGTTCGAGCGCGTATCACGCGCCCCGCAATTTACAGTCTCTAGGAACCACCATGGCCAAGCATACCGAAGTTCAGTCTGTACCACGTGCCGCTGTTCGTCTTGTTAACGGCATCCTCTTAGCCGTCTTTCTGTTCCTTGCCATACTCTTCACCGTGTTGTCGTTAGGGGGCGCCGAAGAACCCTTGCATGCCATGCTAGTGCTGCTTGGCATGGGCGCACTCATTGGCATGCTCATGCTCTTGATGCGCACAACGCGGATGCACGTTGCCGTATCGTCAGACGGCGTAAACGTGCGCTTTTTTCCGTTTCAAACGCGGGGCCGGTTTATACCGTGGGCGGAGGTGGCAAGCGCCCGCCTACGTCCGGTACGTGCCATGGGCGAGTTTGGCGGCTGGGGCCTACGATGGACCTTTGGCAACAAGATGGGCTACATCTGGGATGGCACCACAGGTTTGGAACTGCGCCTACATTCTGGCCGCACCATCGTGATAACGCTCACGAATCCGGATGCGGTAGAGCCGTTCCTGAACATGCCTTCGGCATAGTTACGGCCTGCGGCCAGATACATGCTGCGCATAGCAACATGCTGCGCATAGTTACGGCCTGCGGCCAGATACATGCTGCGCATAGCGACATGCTGCGCATAGTTACGGCCTGCGGCCAGGTACATGACAACCCACAGACCCGGCGTCTCGCCGGGACCGCCTCTGGCGGTGTGTTTAATCGCACAACCCACAGACCCGGCGTCTCGCCGGGACCGCCTCTGGCGGTGTGTTTAATCGCACAACCCACAGACCCGGCGTCTCGCCGGGACCGCCTCTGGCGGTGTGTTTAATCGCACAATCCCACAGACCCGGCGTCTCGCCGGGACCGCCTCTGGCGGTGATAAACACAGCGCCATCTCCTTTTTTTCCTTGGTTGAAACCACGGAATCGCAAATATTATGACGTTATCAATTCCACCGCCAGAGGCAGTCCCGGCGAGACGCCGGGTCTGTGGGGTTGGCAGGTCACCCCGTCTAACCAACATTACCCCAACATTGCCGCGATGTTAATCGGCAGACACGTTCTAAGGAGTTGCAATTTCTTACACATAACATCACGTGAGTTCAAAACTGTCGTAATGGTGGACCGGTAGTTTCGCGCAGCGTTCGAGCACATCTACTTGCCGACGCCCCTTTCAGCGAACATTACACACATCACCATTATTCAGGAGACCTTTGTGAAACACGTGCTACTCGGTCTATGCGTGGCTGCATCTACGTCGATGCTATCCGCCCAAGACTTTCCTACACGCATCGAACCAGTTACCATTATGCCCTACTACCAAGGCAGAGTGGTCGTTCCCCCATCGCCACTAAAGTATCAGTCCGTCTTTGTAGGGGGCGTCGATACAGTACAGACAGCCGACGGACCAACCCTTGCAAAGCAATGGCACGACTATATCGGCTATGTGTACGACAACACCAACGAGTCGCTCGGCTGGGCTATCGTAAACCACGAAATGATCGAAGCCAACGACAAGATTGGTGACGGCGGCGGTATGACAAGCTTCCGCATGGGAAAGAAAGCAGACGGTACCATCGAAATTCTCGAGCAAACTTTGCCCGATGGTCGCAAAGGCAAGTTCTTTAACGTCGACTTTAAAAACACCGTTGGCGAAACAGGCATGAACTGCGGCGGCATTACCAAGAACGGCCGCGTGTGGACAGCCGAAGAGTGGTATCAAACAAGCAACAAGGGTATTAACGCCGACGGCAAGGGCTTCCGCGATACATCCGATTTCGTTATCGGTTCGATGCAGCCGTCGGGCTTCCCCGGACTCGATGGAAAGCGCATTCCACGCTTCGAAAACCTGAACTGGATGGTCGAAATCGATCCAAAGGGCGCCAAGGGCGTGCGCAAGCAATATAACTGGGGACGCCAGGGCTTCGAGTCGGGCGTTGTGCTTGATGACATGAAGACGGTATATCTGTTCGAAGACGGCAATGCCGGCGAGTCGCTTCTTAGCAAGTTCGTTGCTGAAGAAGCTGGTGACTTTACCCGCGGCAAGCTCTACTTCTACAAGCAAAACCAGGGCTCGTTCACAGGTACCTGGGTCGAAGTGCCAAACGATCCAGCTACGAACTGGGACATCATGGCCAACCCACATACTTGGGCCTCTGCAAATGGCATTACTGGCTTCACACGCTTAGAGTGGGGCCAAGTCAATAAGACCGACGGCAAGATCTACATCACCGAAACAGGCGCCGACCGTCCAGGCGCTGCCTACAAGGCCGCTCTCGAAAAGGGCTGGTCGCTACCCAAGCACACTTACGACAATGCCGCTAAGCAAGGCACAACCATCGATGCGGCAAACCTGTGGGATTACTACGGTCGCGTGCTAGTGTTCGACCCAGCCGACAACTCAATCCGCTCCTACATCGAAGGTGGTCCGTACACAACGAACGACAATGCAACAATGGACAAGTATCCATCGAAGCACCTTTCAAACCCCGACGGTTTGAACTTCCTCTACGTTAACGGTAAGACATTTATGGTCATCCAAGAAGACCTTAATGGTTCGTCCTTCGGCCGTATGCCAAACACGGGCCTTACGCGCAGTGTGCTTAACTGTGAAGCATGGTTGCTGGATATGTCGAAGGAGCCAACCATCGAAAATCTCTATCGCCTTGCCATTACACCTGCTACGGCCGAGATCACTGGTTGCGCGATCTTCGACGATGGCAACATCATGTTGATGAACTCGCAGCATCCAAGTTCAACGATGATCGACGACCCAGTTGGTCGCAACTCGCACACCTTCGCTGTGAGCGGTATCAAGCAGCTTGTGTCGAGCATTGAGCGCAGCGACGACGCCACGGGCTCTGAAATCCGCGTCTTCCCTAATCCAACGAGTCGCGAAATCGAATTCGGCACGGCTATCGACGCTGCCCTCTACAACGTCACTGGCGAACGTGTTCGCGTGGTTCGCAACGCCGACCGCATGGATGTACGCGAACTTCCCGCCGGTACGTACTACCTGATGACGCTCGACGGTAAGACCACACAGGTGGTTATCCAGCACTAAGCGTCCAGCACACACATCCCTATCCATATAACGACCGGCAGCAGTTTCTGCTGTCGGTCGTTTTCGTTCATCGTACGCTGAAACACTATGCTAACTATTCTCCTTCGCTGTCTTCCCGTTGCCCTGCTTGTTGTTATTGCCTCATGGCGCACATCTCCACCTGCAGCGCGTGATACGGTGCTCGCCATTGCCCTGCCTGCAGTCGATAGTGTAGACGTGGCAATGCTTAAGCTAGAGCAACTTCTTCGTTCGAACGCCACCACCGAAGAACTCCGCCAAGCATACGAACAGTGTCGCGAATTCTGGAAACACGTCGAACCATTCATCGGCTACGTCGACCCCTCGTACACGTCCGACCACTTGAACGGCGCCCCTTTGCCACGCCTCGACAACAAGTCGCAATTTCCCGATGTACTTCCGCCGCAGGGTTTTCAAGTTCTCGACGAAGCCATTTATGCCGACACGCTAGACCACGAGTTTGCCCGCACCACTGCCAGCACGCTGCGTGGTAGTTTGCGCGGCGCTGCCACCATTATCGGCAACGCCTCGTGGTCGCGCCGTATGCTCATTGAACTTTGCCGCACCGCCGTCTTCCGCATCACAGCTATGGGCATTACGGCCTTCGACCGCCCGGCGTCGGAACCCAGCCACCTCGACGACACCACAGCCCTGAATACCATCGCTGCCGTCCTGCACGTTGTTCGCGAAGGGGGCACCGACAACGCCAGCGATGTACACCGCGCTCTTGCGCTGGTACGCGGTGCCGGCGCGGCGCTGCGCGCCGCGCCGGCGTTCGACGAGCTTGACCGGATGGACTTGATCCGTACGTACCTCGACCCGCTCTACGGCATTCTTGCCGACATTCAGCAGGCGCGCGGCATCGAATGGTCCGACGAAGTGTCGGCCCTGCCCAGCCACGTCGACCCGCGCGCGCGCTCCATGTTTTCGGTTACCACGCTCAACCGCTTTGCGGCGTCGGGCCTCGACCAACGCCAGTTTAGCGCTGCGCGCGCCGAACTGGGGCGTCTGCTATTTTTTGATCCACTGCTGTCCGAAACCAACGAACGCGCCTGCGCTTCGTGCCATAAGCCCCAGCTGGCATTTACCGATGGCATGGCCAAGAGTATGGCACTTGGTCGCGACGGTACAATCGACCGCAATGCGCCAACGCTCATCAACGCTATTTACTCCACGCGGTTCTTCTACGACGTGCGCGCCAAGCGTCTGGCCGACGTTGTGTCGCACGTTGCCACGCACGAGCGCGAGTTCGGAACGTCGCTACTCTCCATGCTCGGCCGCCTGCGTGCAAGCGATGAATACCGCGTGCTGTTTGCCCAGGCCTTCCCCAACGATGGGCAGCAAGCAGTAAGCGTTGCTACCATCGGTCTTGCAATGTCGGCCTATCTTTCAACGCTTACCGCTATGAACACGCCTGTCGATAGGTATTTGCGCGGCGAAGACGTGCGTATTGCCGACGACGTCCGTCGTGGCTTTAACCTCTTCCATGGTCGCGCTGCTTGCGCTACATGCCACTTTCCGCCCACCTATTCGGGCCTGGTGCCGCCGTCGTTCTCCGAAACCGAGACCGAAATTCTTGGCGTGCCCGTGCGTCCGGACACTGCCAACGCCGTGCTTGACCCCGACCCTGGCCGGTCGGCCGGAATTGTGCGCGAGAACCACGCCATTTATCGCCACAGCTTTAAGACGCCCACCATTCGCAACGCGGCTCTCACTGCCCCTTACATGCACAATGGCGCCTACACAACATTAGAGCAGGTAGTAGAATTTTACGATCGTGGTGGAGGAAGGGGTACTGGCATACCGTTGGAGTATCAGACGTTGGCGGCAGACCGGTTGAATTTTTCCAAGCAAGACTATGCCGACCTCATTGCATTTATGAAGGCAATGACGGATACAGTTGGCACGGGGCAACGTCCTACCCGCTTACCTAAGGCCGGCAGCCCAGCGCTGCATGCACGCGTGATTGGCGGAGTGTACTAGGTGGAGGCAGGATGGAGTCATTCAATCGACTGACTTACTTGACTTCCACTCTCATACGCCATCACCGTCGCTCTAAGTTGTGTCTTGAGGGTAAACAACTCATCATTAGACTTGACTTCATGCTTCGTCTCGTTCTTGGCAGCATCAAACGTCCCAACGAACTTTCGACTAGAGTTGTACCATAGCCGACAAATAGGCTTACGGTTGTTGTCATCCAGGAGCACCATAAAATACGTTTGTTGGTCTCGGTAACTTACTCGCTTCGGGTCTACTAGGTCGTGTACAATTGACTTAACAACAACGTAGCCCTCGAGCTCTTCGGGTGTCGTCACAATCTTTGGCTTTGGATCAGACTCAGTAGCTGCCGGTTCCTTCCTATCAACTGACTCCGGCTCTCGGGATACGCCGTCTTGTTGTTTGATGGCAAGCTGAAGTCGTTCATTAATAACATCGTTGATGTATTGGGCGAACGTTCTTCTCACGTAATCACGAAACCTATCAAGCACCTTTTGCGTCACGGGACCATTGTATACCAGCCTAGCTAGATGTCGGGTAAGTTCATCCGATGGGTCGGTGATCTCCCTTTGAACAACCGCCCTCATCTCACCTAGATACATCAACTCCGACGCAGTCTCGACTATTGTGTCTAGGTTGAAGTAGCTTTTATGAAACCTCTTGAGCTCCTCAATCTGAACATCGCGAATAGTGTCGATTCTAAACTCCAAAAATGGCTTGTCATCCATCTTGTTGGGTTCAGCAAGATCGGTATAGAACCTGAACTGAATGCCGTTCGTGAGTATTCCAAATCGGGCCTTGGAGACATGAAAATACCGCAACAGCTGACCATTGTGGAGGTCGAGGTTTGCAGAGTGGTGCTTACATTCTACTAGTATTACTGGAGCACCATCTTTGAAAATCGCATAGTCTATTTTTTCGCCCTTTTTCGTTCCGACATCTGTGACGTACTCAGGTACGATTTCCAGTGGATTGAAGACGTCGTAACCTAGTACTTGCAAGAAGGGCATAATAAGCGCGTTCTTTGTTGCCTCTTCGGTCAGCACGTTCTCCTTAACGCGCTCAACTCGCTCACCGAGTTGTCGAATATGATCTTTGAAGTCCATCAGATTATGCTCCATAAATACCGTTTTTCAGTACACATCTGCGAATCTACGAAGAACGTTGTGACTTGGCACATCTCGACCGGTATTCGCAAGCCATCAGTCGCTGTACGAACGTATCTCACCACTCTGTTGCCTCCACGCTATTCCTAGGATGGCGCAGGGGTCTAAAGGCATTTACATGACCCAGTCATCGGCACTACCCGACAGAACGCGCCTCCGTCGACTCCTTCGATGAATCCTCTCCATCACGTTCTTTAGGCGATTCAGACTTTCGAGCTACAACCTCGTGGAAAAGTTCGATATTTGGGAATGCTCCATCGTATTGTTCCCATTGCTCTGTTGGTATCGTGTGGTTTTCAACTACATGCGGCCGACACCTTGCGCATCTGTACCTATAACGTGTTGCGGTACGGCCAGTCTAACGAAGACGGCCGTACTGTACGATTTGGGCGAATACTCAACGAAATACGACCGCATATTCTTGCATGCCAAGAAGTGGAAGACGCGTCGATTATCTCGCGCTTTGTAAACGACGTGTTTACGTGGGGTTCGTATGCCTCGGCGGCGTTTACCGATGGGCAAGACACCGACAATATGCTGTTCTACGACCAAGAGCGACTAACGCTACTTGGCCAGCGGCGACTTCCAACCGAGTTGCGAGACATAGCCGAATACACCCTTGCAACGAAACCACGCGTAGGTGTGCAGCCCGACACCATTGTAGTGTATTCAATGCACCTTAAGGCGTCTGACGAATCGGAGGACGCACTACAGCGCGGTCGCGAGGCCACCGTCGTACGCAACAACCTTACCACGGCGAGATATGTGGTGGCCTGTGGCGACCTGAATTTGTACAGCACGCAGGAGCCAGCCTACATTGCGTTTACGTCGACAACGGCCGGCATGGGCTTCGTCGACCCCGTGGGGGCTAACTGGGTACGCAACGTTGAACGCCATGCAGGCATATACACGCAAGCAACACGCACCAGTGGCGACGCCGCCTGTGGCGGCGGCGTAGGTGGCGGTGTTGATGACCGTTTCGACTACATCTTTCTTAGCGGGCCACTTGCACAGCGTCTTGTTCCCAACTCGTACCGTGCCTTTGGCAACGATGGTGTGCCGCGGTTGAACAGTGCCATTAACAATCCGCCTAATCAGGTAGTATCTGCACAATTGGCCGACGACCTACGTTGTGCTTCGGACCACCTGCCGGTTACCTGTGCCGTTGTTGTGGGCGACGTCCCAGCAAGTTTGCGGGGCGACAACATGCAGCCCATGCCACAGATCTGGCCTACCGTTGCCGACACGCACGTGACGATTACGGGATTACAGCCCGGCGAGCCCTATGCCGTCTACACCACGGCGGGCGACCTTGTGTTTAGCGGCACCGCAACTACAAACACCGAGCGTCACAGTGTTACGGGATATGCGTCGGGGCGCTACACCATAGCGTCAGCCGCCGGCGCATGGCGCCTTGCGTTTGCCGTGGTGCGGTAACAACGCGGCTGCGCCGCAGCGACGGCCTTCGGCCAGTAACATGCCTTCGGCATAGCAACATGCTTCGCATAGCGACACGCTACGCATAGAAACATGCTGCGCATAGTTACGGCCTGCGGCCAAGGTACGGCCAGACTTCAGCCATAATCATCGTTGATGTGTGTTCTGAGACAAGCCACGCCCGTCGTTCACGGCGGGCTGGTATTTGGCTCTGCGCCTAGGCCCGTCCTTCAGGGCGGGTAAGAAAATCGACGGTTCGATTAGGGCGAATGACACCGCAAAGCCCACGGACCCGACGTCTCGCCGGGACTGCCTCCGGCGGTGGTGAATGGTTGGTGGGGAATGGCATTGTCCATCCGATGTGGATGCAATCCTGCATCAATTGTACCCGCCGTGAACGGCGGGCCTAGGCGCAGAGCCAAATTCCAGCCTGCCCTGAAGGACAGGCGTGGTTGATTCCTCCATTGCTGTTTTTGTTGGATACGTTTTTGTCCAGAGTCACCGTTTATCTGTGTTTGATAACATGCCACGCCCGTCGTTCACTCTTGTTAACTGTAGCGCACTGCTCACCCCCTCCCGGCCCTCTCAAGTTTGAGAGGGGGGGGGTGAGCAGTGCGCTACCATTAATCAAAACAAGAGCGGCCAGATTGCAAAACAACCACCGCCAGAGGCAGTCCCGGCGAGACGCCGGGTCTGTGGGGGTTGCGGTTACTGGCCGTAGGCCGTCGCTGCGGCGAAGCCGCGTTGCTATGCCGAAGGCATGTCAAACAGGCGTTCGACCTTGGTTTTGCACATCGTGACTAGGCGCTTAGGGCCTACGATGGTAAGCACGTCTGCCCAGCCAACGATCCAGCTAATGAGTTCGGGCGAAAGTGCAGATGTAAGCGTAAGCAGTACCGAACCGTCTTTTCGTGGTGTAAAGTGCTGTGATGGATGCCATAGTCGCGACATAAAGAACTCTGCTGCAGAAGCGTCGATGCGCAGTTTGACAGTTGCCACCTCGCCATCATACACGCCAAAACGTCCGCTACGATAGGCCTTCTCGTTGAAGACATGTAGAGGGAGATGAATGTCATTCGCTCGCTCAACATGTTCGATTCTATCGGCGGCTAGCGTGATGTAACGCTGATACACAGGGTGCCATGCCGCAACGTAAAGACGTCCGGCGTGATTGACGAGTCGGCAAAAGCTCACCACATAGGTCTTGACCGTCGAAGCATGAATACTACGATACGTTACACGATCCCAATGCGGATCGACAATCGCTTCTACGATGGCGTTCATTGCTGCTTCGCTTACGGCGGTGGCGTACCGTCCGGGCGAAACGTCGCTTGTTAGATCTTCGTCGAGGTAAACGGCTCCAGGGGCCAACCGTTCGAGCTTACGCAGGAGCTTTTCGACGTCGGCTTCGATGCGTGTGCCCCGAAAGGCACCCAGTGCCCCTTTCAGCACGTGAAGGGAGAGCAGTTCGGATTCCTGAACAGAGAACGAAGCTGCTAGGCGGGCATGCTGGGGGATGTACCACAGAACGCGCGTGCCGTCACGCTTTGTGTGTAGTGGAACCCCGGCCTCTTCGAGAGAGCGCATGTCGCGTTGTATTTGGCGTAACGACACGAGCTTCTCTCCGGGAATCCGAGAGAGCCGGTCGACGAGCTCGGCCGTTGAAAGACCTTGGCCGTTGGAGAGTATGCTGACGATACGAATGCAGCGGGTGATATGCGATGAAAGCATGGGACTCTGGCGTTACATCATGTGATGAGACTACGGCGAAGATATCTTGGTATGCGACAAACTGCGTCGTTGGTTCCGATACGTTTGCCACATAATCTTTCACACATGCGTTAGGAGACGACGATGAGACAAATGGTACGGATACTGTTATTGGCGGTAGTGACTACCGTGTTTGTGGCCTGCGGAACAACGATACGACAGCACAACATTCCATGTGCTGATCGCAACCCGTCGGATGTTGTTCGTTCACTCACATCTATACTAATTCAGAGCGGATTCCGAATAACACATAGTGACACACTGATTGGTTTGATTCAGGCACAGACCGACGAGCAGCGCAACATCTGGTCTGGTGGTGTTGAACAACGAGTATGGCAGATTTCTTTGAAGCGTCTGCCAAACAGCCAACGTGAGGCTCATGCTGGCACCGCAGCACCGCCAAGCGGCCAATCTGTTGCCGAAACGGTTCAGATTGTCGCGACAGCGAAGGTACTAACCAAAACTCAAAATGCCTTTGGCGCCACACTCGCAACTGCCGAGACCTACTACGGAGATGATACTCACGAAGACTGGGAGTGGTACTGGGATGTCAGAAACGCCATGCAGAGTCTCTGCGGCACAACAGCCGTTATCACGAACAAGAAGATGCACTAGATAACCAACCTACCGCCACGGCCTTGCTGATCATCAATATGGACAACAAGTAAAATGGTGATTGTCTAGAGTACATGTGGGAAAATCGACGGTTCGTTAAGGGCGAATGACACCGCCCCCCCCTCTCAAGTTTGAGAGGGGGGGGGTGAGCAGTGCGCTACCATTAGTCAAAACAAGAGCGGCCAGATTGCAAAACAACCACCG
>JALHPC010000032.1 GCA_022842685.1 Candidatus Kapaibacterium sp. | reverse complement strand
GAACCAGCCATGCTGAAACGCCGAAGTGTTTGCCTCGGTATTCCCGTCATACTCGCGCATGACGTTCCATCCGCGTACGACAATCTCACCGCGTTCGCCGTCGGCAACGTTGCTGCCATCCGGACTGTGAATCGCCATCTCATTAACAGGTAGGGCGACGCCAATACTGGGAAATCCATACTCACGCATCCAACGACGGTGCTCGTCACTATCAAGGTCCGTTGGAAGAAAGCAGCTGTAACACGTCGTCTCACTTAGCCCGTAGCCATGCACCACCCGAATGCCGAACCTATCCTCGAATGCAGCTCCAAGTTCTACTGTCAAAGGGCCCGCACCGCAGATCACGTGTCTGAAAGGGGCGTCGACTGCCTGGGTGGTTGAATTGGTCTCCAATAGAAACGCAAGCAACGTCGGCACCACACTCACGATGTGAACGCCGTGGCGTCGCGCAGTGGCAAAGAACGACGTAGCAGAAAATCGACGGCAAAGGACGATCCTGGCGCCGGCAAGGAATGGCGTGCTGTGGGTGACGATCGTCCCGTTGACGTGGTGAACTGGTAAAACACACATCATGGTGGTATCGGTGCCGATGCCATGCCACTCGGCGATTGCCTGGCCGTCGGCAAACAGATTCTGTTGCATGAGTACGACTCCCTTGGGCGCGCCAGTTGTGCCCGACGTGTACACCATAAGGCAGTCAACAAAACGCATGTCGGTAACAGGTGGCGCACTTGCTGGCGTGTACGAAGCGATACGTTGGGCGTAGTCAGACTGAGGCGTGTCGGTATCCACTTCACAGTATGGCACATCGGCAGGCAGTAGAGCCAATAAGCGTTTCGTATAGTCGCGCCTAACGAGAACGAGTTTGCTACCCGATGCCTGAAGGATATATCCCAATCGTTGGTCGTCTTCGGTCATATTTAGCGGAACCGCGCATGCGCCAATGAACCAACAAGCGAACATCTGCACAATCGTATCGGGGTGGTTATGCCCGGCAATCGCGACGCGAGACCCCATGGTTATGCCGTAGTCTAGTAGCAACGATGCTGTGCGTCTACATTCGTCAATGAAGGCCGAGTAGCTGTACGACGTCGTATAACCGCTTTCGTCGACGTACGTCATCCATTGCGAATCACCCCTGACACTGGCCGCGTGCATCATCACTGCGTGCCACGCATCGTGGGAAAATCGAACGTCGGCCGCCTCTACGCCATGGGCTAACCGAGCAGGATTTGTACGTGGGTCGAGATCGATGGTCATATCGTTCGAAGACGGTTGGTGTAATCGCAAACGGACTGCAAATTACAACCGGCGACCATGGTGCAACGGCACGCGGCATTGCCAGTATCTTTGCACCATGATCGACCTACGAAGCGATACTCTTACAAGGCCCACTCCTGCGATGCGAGACGCAATGGCTCGCGCACAGGTGGGAGATGACGTATATGCAGAAGACCCTACCGTAAATCAACTCCAGGATCGCTTGGCTGATATGTTTGGAGTGGAAGCTGCGTTGTTTGTACCCAGCGGTACAATGGGCAACCAGATTTCAATCGCTGTTCATGCACCAGCTGGCACTGAGGTAATCGTCGATGCCGACGCCCACGTGTTCCACTACGAGAATGCCGCTACGAGCGTGATTGCGCGTGCGCAGCTGATGCCAATACGTTCCGATCGTGGAGCGATGCCGCTCGACGACGTCCGCCGGGCAATCCGTCCGAAGGCCTACTATTATCCACAGTCGGTTTTGATCGCTGTCGAGTCGACACATAATCGCCATGGAGGGACTGTTCCAAGTATATCGTGGATTCGCTCGTTGAGGGAACTGGCAAATGCCGAAGGACTTGCGTTGCACCTTGACGGTGCTCGATTATGGAATGCCATCGCAGCAGGTCACGGACAGCCAAACGAATACGGTACGCTCTTCGATTCGATATCAATTTGTTTGTCGAAAGGACTTGGTGCTCCCGTTGGATCAGTAGTGTTGGGCTCGAGAGATTTCATCGAGAAGGCCCGACGCTGGAGAAAGATGTTAGGCGGAGGTCTCCGTCAAAGCGGTATCTTGGCAGCTGCCTGTTTGGTTGCACTCGACGAGATATTGCCAGTCCTCGGGGAGGATCAGCGGCGAGCACGACGCTTCGCGTCTGCAATTGCGACGGACTCACGCGTTCGCATAGACCTAGACCGAGTAGAGTCCAACATTGTGGCTTTTCAGATTCCAGGTGTTGACGACTCGGTCATTGTTCGAGATTGCGAGCAACGCGGGCTGCGCATAGCACCAATCACGCCGGGAACGTTGCGAGCAGTGTGGTATCATGAAGTAACGGACGCACAAACCGACTTGGCCGCCGAGATTCTGTTAGATGTTGTGAGGAGCAATGTGGGCGCATCGTAAGATCGCCGTAGTTTTGTGCGATTGTTGGAAATCATCAAGGCTCGTATTTCATGCCAGTATCAGACAAAGACGAGGCAACCGTCGACCGGGGGCCCATTACCATCGAAGGACATGGCCAGTACAACCATCGGCTACACAGTCGAGTGCGATCGTACGATGTCGATCGACAGGGCATCGTGCATAACGCCGTCTATCTTTACTGGTTAGAGGCTGCTCGCATCGAGTACTTCCGCGACATTGGAGTACCGATCGACAGTCAGTCGTTCGTTTCCAAACATCGATTCGTCGTTGCTTCGACACAGATAGAGTACATTCGTGCAGCGCAATTCGACGACCCCTATACGGTGTTTACTAGGGTATCGTTTGTAAAGAACTCGTCCTTTGGGTTTGAACACGTCATACAGCGTGAAGGCGGAGAGCTCATAGCGACGGCGCGAAGCGTTCTGGTGCACCTAAATCCGGCAACACATAAGTCTGAGCGAATCCCCGATGCATATCGTAGCTTGATACGGGAGTTCGAGGGGATAGACGTCGAGGATCAATAGTCTAGGGTAAGCAGGCCGTAATAGGTAGCCACCTCGTTGTTTCGGTATGGGTCGGTGATGTTAATAATGACACGACCTTTGACTACGCGTTTGTCGCGCTCGTGAATGAAGCCAACGCGAAGGCGCCGTGTTACGCCATCAATAAACCACAGCAAGCTTCTCGTCGAAACGTTGTCGCTTTGCAGAAGATTGACATTGAGAAACGTCGAGCCGTTAACAACGTCGCGAACCACTTCGTCGGTAGGGTGGTCATGGAGACCAAAACCGAATGCCTCCACCATAACGGGTTGGTTGGGTGATGGCTGTGCTGCAAAGCGGGGAGAGACAATCTGCGAAATCGTAACCTTGGCAGGTGTCGACGACGTGTCGATTCGGATTCCGCTTAAGAGTCGAGGATCGCTGTAGATTGCCTCATAGGCACTATCGGCGAAGTAATAGAAGAGCGTAGCACGATGTGGTGAAACCACGTCGTCGACGTATTTCATTGAACGGTCTACATCAAGCTCGAGTGGCGACGAACATGCGCCTAGCGTCAATGAGAAGAGCAGTATGGACAGGAATCTCGTCATACGTGGTTTATGGCCAAGAACCGATATCGATACTGATGCCTGTGGTGAAGCCACTTTTTGTGGTTGATTGCCAGAGTCCGTCGTGTTTGAACGTCAACGCCGAAGCGTCAAATCCAAGTGAGAAGGCGATTGGGCCAATAGGGCGATACTGAAGGCCGGCTGCGGCGCGTGCCAGAGGACCCTGTTCGAGGGCATATCCAATTGTAGACTCGATAAAGGGGCGAAGACCGTCGAGGCCAAAGATGGACTGGGCAACGAATTGATAGTTCGCTCCAAACCAGAACAAGGTTGGTGTTTGAAGGTACTCGACTGGGCGACCATTTAGCGTCGTACGGAACTGCTGGCGGAATGCCTCGCGCCCGAACTCGACGCCTACGCGGTGCTCTTCGGACAGGGGAAGTGAAATGCTGAGAGCTGTATTAGGCAACGCGGCATCACGAACAGAGGCAGGTATGGCTTCATCGGAACGCAAACCGCTTGCAAGGGTGCGGAATCGAATCTGCAGGGGCAACGGATCGGATACTTCAAAGGAGCGTGTTGGGAACGCTGTGACTTGGGCTGGTTGTATCACTGACGCCTGCATGGTGAGGATGGCCATTTGAGTCTGCGCCGTTGCAACGACAGGCTCAACGGGAGTACGAGATTCTTGAGCGGCTGCATCGCGATCCCGAAGAAATGCGTCCTGTGCAGCACGCAAATCGGTCCATGCCTGTGCAATGTTGGCCCGTTCGCGGGCCAATTGGTTACGCTGTGCGTTAATCGCTGCATGGTCGACTATTGGTACTTCAACTCGCAGTGTGTCGATGCGCGGTTCTCCGGCGATACCGGTCGACGCTTGCGGCGGTGGCAGAACTGCGCCACGTTGTACGTCGCCCGTCGTGCCCGACATCAAGAAGTAGACGATCGCAGCACCAGCGGCAACACCACCAAGGGCATAACGCAGGGATACTGCTAGAGACGAAGACCCATGAGCGGCTATGGTGGCAGCAGCGGCCGTCGTAGCCGCACCCGCCGAAGCCGTTGAGAGGCCCGCCGCAGCAAGAAGTGCGGCCTCGACCGTTGCAGGAGGTGCCACAACATCGCGGTGCACTGCACTTCGAATAGCAAGAATATCTCGCATTTCGCCACGAAGTGCGGGGTTTGAGGCCAGCTCATCGAAAAGAGGCTGCTCGGCCTGGATGTCGAGCTCACCGTCCATAAAAGCGTGGAGATGACCTTCCGGCGTGGGAAGGTCAAGATCGTCTAGAGGTTCCATTAATCGTCAGTTCGTGTTTTCAAGTCGTTAAGGTATGGGGCCAAGACGTCGCGCAGTTTCTTCTTGGCCCGAAAAATTCTCACTTTGACAACGTCGATGGACTCGCCGATCACGTCGGCGATCTCCAAATAGCTTAGACCGTTGTATTCGCGCAGAACGAATGCCTCTCGGTACGGCTCGGGAAGTATCTCGAGTGCCGTCTGAATCAACTGAAGAAGCTCCTTCTGCTCGTAAGGAACGTCACGTGCCGTAAGGTGAAAGTCTTCAACTGGAACAAACTGTCGTACACTACGGGCTTTATGAGATAGGCAAAGATTTCGTGCAATCGTCATCAGATAAGCAGGGAAGTTCTCAATCACTCGGCCCTGACGCCCCGAATCGAGAAGCTTTACGAACGTCTCCTGCAGCAGGTCCTCGGCCACGTAGTTGTCGCCTGTTATCTTCCGGCAATACGTGTAAATCCTCTGCGAGTACCGGCGATACAACTGCGTCAACGCCTCATGCGCTGCTGCATCCTCTTGGATGAGCTGGGCATAGAGTTCAAGGTCCGAATCATCGGTTATGACCTTGTGCTTTCGCGTCATGGTTCGAATTGCCATGGTTTCTTGGCCGGTGGAAGCGTACCGTGCAGAGAGTGTGCCAATTGCACGATGTTACACGGAACGTCAATTACGTCCACAAAAATCAACAACTTCGGCTCATGAACAGTCTTCAACGTGCAGCTAGTTTCGTCATCCACCGAGTTGATGCCGACTTGTGGGTCGATGCCCCTTACCGAGAACGCGTATACTCACTTGTCGAGAAGGGGATAGGGGGCATCGGCGTGTTTGCGGGTGAACTTGAGCAGACTGCCCGTATGATAGAAGATATTCAGCGGGCAGCCGGCGGACGATTACTCGTGGGGGCCGACTTTGAACATGGCCTTGCTATGCGCATTCGAGATGCCGTGGCATTCCCGCGTTCAATGGCGCTAGGCCGGTTGGACGGTGAGCAAACGAAAGAGATTGCAGGATTGATAGCGACACAGGCGCGAGCACTTGGCGTGCACTGGATATGGGCGCCTGTGTGTGATGTTCAGAGCAATCCACAGAATCCTATTGTTGGCACACGTGCATTTGGCACAGAAGCCGACACAGTGGCTCGACACGCCGCTGCATGGATTGACGGCTGCCAGTCGGCGGGCGTGATTGCATGCGCCAAACATGTGCCCGGACATGGTGACACAGTAGTTGACAGCCACGTGGCGCTGCCCACGATTCACGTTAGTGATGGCGTAGCTCGCGAGCGCGAGTTCGTTCCGTTTACAGCGGCTGTTGCAGCAGGTGTCAAGAGTCTCATGGTGGGCCACCTACTAGTTCCTTTCTTAGATGCGTCGTTGCCGGCGTCGTTGTCCCCGATCGTCATCAGCGAACTTGTCCGTAACCAATGGAGCTATCAGGGCTTTGTTGTGACCGACGCCTTAGATATGGGGGCAATAACCGGCTCGTATTCGAGTGGCGATGCTGCCGTAATGAGTTTCGTTGCCGGTGCCGATGGCGTACTGATGCCCAGCAGCACCGAGTCGGCGATCCTGGCCCTCGCGGCCGCTATCGAAGATGGCGAGGTAACCGAAGCTCGACTATCACAAAGCGAACAACGATGGACAGCCCTGCGTAGTTCGATTGATGTGAACCATGCACAGTCGACGCCGGTCGACAACAATACCGCCGCATTCGTTGCGCTCCGCGCAGCACGCAATGCCATGGATGTACGGGGGAGGGGTACGGCAATCGATGTTAGGCAGTATCGTAATGCCGTAATGCTAGCCGCGATTCACGAAGCAGATACGGAAACAGCCACGACGTTCTTTCGATACGTAGCACAGAGTGTCGAGAACGACATCGACTTCGGCTTCATCGATGGAACGATGACCGATGAAGACCTTGAGTTACTCACTGCGAGCATTGGGCAAGTTGATGCACTGTATGTTGTATTCGTGTCTCGGCCAACAGCTGGGCGCAATCCCGTTCCTGGAAGGAATCAGCTACCTAGAATCGTCACAGCGCTTCGCGGAGATCGTCCGCTCATCATCGTGCATCTTGGCGATGAAGGCATACATACAGATGTCCTCGCTGATGCATATGTCGTTACGTATTCGGAGACAGACCCATCACTAGCGGCAGCTGCACTTCGTTGCGCAGGGCGTGATGCCCTGTAGGGGTGGGGATTTTCGTAGTTTCCACACGTTTTTGCGAGTGAGATCGTTACAACGCCCCAAACGGCGCATCAAATCAGCACATCGCCCAATCATGCATTTCTTCGTTTTCGAGCAAACACATCAGTGACGACGCTTCTCATCACGGGTGGAGCCGGATTTATTGGTAGCAACCTCGTTCGACATGTCATCGAAACCACGTCATGGAATGTGGTTGTTCTCGATGCACTAACGTATGCAGGAAACCTGCGAAATCTTGAGGGACTTGAGACCTCAGGACGTTTGTCCTTCGTACATGGGTCGATAGCCGACGAGAGCTGTGTGGAGTCAGTCTTGGCCGACTTCAACCCAGATGCTATCGTCAATTGCGCCGCAGAAACTCACGTCGATCGGTCAATTCGGTCGGCACGTCCGTTTGTCGACACAAACGTCGCCGGTACAACATCAATACTTGAGATAGCTCGAAGGAACAACGTGGGTCGGTTTGTCCAGGTATCGACCGACGAGGTATATGGCTCGCTGGAACTCACCGACAGGCCCTTCCGCTCCAACGACTCGCTCAAGCCTTCGTCGGCGTATGCTGCGTCGAAAGCTGCTGCCGATCTCATGGTTTTGGCCGATGTTACCACGCACGGTACCAACGCAGTGATAACACGTTGCAGCAATAACTATGGTCCGTATCAATTCCCGGAAAAGCTCATTCCATTGATGACGCTGAACGCGCTCGAAGGTAGGCCACTCCCAGTGTATGGCAACGGGAAGAACGTACGCGATTGGATTCACGTCCGAGATCACTGCCGTGGTATATTGGCGGCTCTCGAAAAGGGTGAACGCGGAGGCGTGTACATTTTTGGTGGTAGCGAAGAACGAACGAACCTTGAGGTTGTCGAGCGAATCATTGCCCTTACTAACGCTCCGGCTTCGCTGATGGAATTTGTTGCCGATAGACCCGGTCACGACCTGAGGTATGCCATCGACAACTCCGAGGCTTTGGTGAGTCTTGACTGGAAACCCCATACGTCGTTTCATGATGGTTTACGTGAAACGGTTGAATGGTACCGTACACATTTAGCGTGGGCACAAGATGTAAGGGACGGATCATATCGCTCGTATTACGAGCAGCATTACGGCCGAACACTTCAATGAGAGAACGCACAAGTATGAACCTTCGTAGACGTGGAAGACCACGAAAGAACATCGGAACGCATGAAGAGCGCTTGATGGCGAAAATTACGTCCGACACCGCCGTTGTTGGCGTTATTGGATTAGGATACGTAGGACTGCCGCTTGCCTTGGAGTTTGCTAAGGCAGGAGTTCGCACCATAGGAATCGACGTCAGCAAGGAGAAGATTGCAACACTTCGGGCCAAGCGCAATTATATCCAGGACATTTCCGACGACGAGGTTCGTGACGTAGTAGCTAAGAAGACACTCGTTCCCACGACAGACTTCGCCGCTGTAAGCGAGTGCGACGTAATCTACATTTGTGTGCCAACGCCGTTTACGCCCAACAAGGACCCCGACATTTCGCATGTTGTTGATGCCACGCGAGCAACAGCGGAGCATCTTCGAGTCGGACAGCTTGTAATTCTCAAAAGCACGACGTTTCCGGGTACCACATCGAAGTACGTTCAGCCCATTCTCGACTCTGTTGGTCTCCAACTGGGCGAAGAGTACTTTCTTGCCTTTTCACCTGAGCGAATTGATCCTGGTAACAAGGTTTGGCATACACAGAATACACCAGTCGTTGTTGGAGGAACTACCAAGGCATGTACGGATCTTGCCGTCGCAATTAACCGCAGAATCATCTCTGAGGTCGTTGCGGTTAGTACACCCGCGGTGGCCGAAATGGAGAAGCTGCTCGAGAATATCTTTCGAAGTGTCAACATTGCTCTCGTCAACGAGTTAGCACAGCTTTGTGATCGCATCGGTGTTAACATTTGGGAAGTTGTCGATGCTGCTTCAACGAAGCCATTTGGTTACATGCCATTCTATCCCGGCCCGGGCATTGGAGGACACTGCATTCTCATCGATCCGTATTACCTAGCGTGGATGGCTCGTGAGCACGACTTCGTTACCAACTTCGTTACCCTTGCTGCTGAAGTCAACGAGTCAATGCCGTTCTACGTTCGAGCCATGATCGAGCGCGAGATTGCCCGTCAGCCGATTGCCTTGGCCAATGCAAAGATCCTTCTGCTAGGAATGGCGTTCAAACGCGATGTCGATGATTTGCGCCACTCGCCAGCCCTGAAGGTAGCCGAGTTGCTGTTTGATGATGGTATCACGAACGTGTCCTACTTCGATCCGTACATTCCTTCTGTCGAAGTCGGTAAACGACTTCTGCAATCAAGAAAGACGCTCACAGAAAAGTACCTGGCTTCGTTCGACGTCGTCGTGATCACCACCGACCATTCGTCCTTCGATATTGAGTTCATTTGTCGCCATGCCCGTGTAGTCATCGACACGCGCAATGCTACCAAGCACATCAAGGGGGCTCGTAAGAACATCGTCCTACTGGGCGAAGGCCGATGAAGACAGTCATGAGCGTGGTAGGTGCTCGCCCAAACTTCATGAAGGTAGCGCCAATTCACCGCGCGTTTCAGCTCTTTGGCGGTAGCATTCGCCATGTAATTGTCCATACCGGACAGCACTACGATGCTGCGATGAGTGACGCATTCTTTGCCGATCTTGATATGCCGGCACCTGACTGGTTTCTTGGCGTTGGCAGCGGCACGCACGCACGTCAAACAGCCGCAGTCATGCAGGCGTTCGACGATGTGTTAATCGAGTCGAGTCCCGATTACGTTATCGTTGTAGGCGACGTCAACAGCACCGTGGCCTGCGCCTTGACCTCGGTAAAGCGTGGTATTCGAACGGCGCACGTAGAATCTGGATTGCGATCACACGATCGCGCTATGCCCGAAGAAATCAATCGATTGGCAACCGATGCCATCGTCGACGACCTTTTTGTAACAGAGCAAGACGGTTACGACAATTTGATTCGCGAGGGGCATGCCCACGACCGTGTTCATTTCGTTGGTAATACCATGATTGATTCGCTTCATTTTGCCTTGCCGAGGGCCGGAGGAATCGACGTTGTTGGTAAACATGGTCTTCCGTCGAGTCCATATGCTCTCGTTACGCTACATCGTCCCAGCAATGTCGATGATTCCGTCCAGCTTGCCATGCTTATGGCCCTTCTACAAGACGTAGCACAGCAGGTGACGGTGGTGTTTCCGGTTCATCCTCGTACGCGGCAACGTCTTGCGTCGTTAGGCCTTACGCTGCATCCCAATCTTTATCTCATTGACCCGCAGGGATACCTCGACTTCCTTGCTCTGATGAAGGGGGCACTGTTTGTGCTCACGGACTCAGGCGGCATTCAAGAGGAGACTACGGCGTTGTCGATTCCATGCATAACTGCGCGAACCACAACAGAACGACCATCGACAGTTGTATTAGGAAGTAACCGACTGGTGCAACCGGAACGAAACGCTCTGCGCGCAGCTATCGACGATGTACTCGCGGGACGTCACCAGCGGGGATCCGTGCCACCATTGTGGGACGGTCATGCCGCAGAACGCATCGTGCCTATCGTTGCCGCCTTCACCTCGTAGATTCGCAATGCGTACGATCACCCGAAGTTTCATATTGTCAGCAGCATTCATGCCCCGTTTCCCGATTGTGGTCAACGTTGTTCTTGCCGTCATGTTGGCAAGTATGCCGAGTACGCTTAGCGCACAGAGCTCCAGCGGGTTCGACCTCGACAAGATGATGCAGTCGAATCGTGCATCAGGCGCGTCGTCACAACTGCTGCAGGCCGACCAGATACCGACCGACAACGTCGTTGACGCACGATTATATTACCTAGGGCCTGGCGATGTATTGGCGTATCAAGGTTTAGGCCTTGATTTATCCGAGAAGCTGATTCCGGTGACCCCTGAAAACACCGTGTTAATTGAGCGCTTTGGACTAGTGAATGTAAACGGAATGACCTTGGCGCAGTTTAGAGATTCACTTCGAACGATTGTACAGGGGCGTGCTCCAGGGTCTGAGATAAGTGTTACGCTTCGTCGAGCACGACTGATTTATGTTCAGGTAAGCGGGAATGTTCCGTATCCTGGAACGTATGCCGTTCCGGCGTCGATGCGGGCGTCGACATTCCTCTCGCTAGTGCACCAGCCGTGGTCGTTGCGAACAGATGCTTCTGCGCGGGAAATCAATCGTACCGACAGGGTGCAGGAGCAGCAAAACAGACTATCGGGATTGTCTCGAACAACGACAATGAGTCTCTCGTCTTATGCTCAACGGAATGTGACGATTCGAGGACGATACGTGCCTCGCATGGTCGATCTTGTTCGTGGCCGTGTTCGAGGATACGAGCACTTAGACCCACATCTTCGCGAAGAAGATCATGTTGTTGTTCCGTTTGATGTGGCCTCGTACCCAACTATAAGCGTGGGCGGGGCATTCGTTACGAATACATCGTTGCCATGGAAGCGTGGAGATGATATTGCAACACTGATTTCGGCAAGTGGGGGACTTTCGGAGAGCGCCAAGCCAAATACGGTTCGACTTGAACGACGTGACGGAAGTACCGTTCCAGTGCCGATTAACGAGAAGGGCGAGTCTCCAGTTGCGTCGACGACCGTTGAGCCAGGTGACGTGTTGGTGGTTGATGAAGAGATGTATTCTGGCTTTGAAAGCACTACCGGGATTGTTCAGGTTCAGGGCGAGGTTATGCAACCGGGTGCAGTTCGTATTGTCCCGGGATCGACAAGGTTGTCGCAGGCCATTGCAATGTCCGGTGGGATTTCTCCTCGAGCGGCGCTCAATCTGGCCTATGTTGTGCGTCCATCCGAGCGGCGGGCCTTTAACGACCATCCCGGCGAGCTCCTACGGCGTTTTCAGTATAGTGATTTAGTGCTGGAGGACTCGCTCCGATACCGCCTAGATCAAACCTATCGACTTCCAGTTGTTTCGTGTGACGTTGCCAAGGCTGTTGCCGATTCGTCGTCGTCGGCCAATGTTGTCCTGTTTTCGGGTGATAAGATTGTAGTTCCGATGCAGCCAACCAGCGTATATGTCTACGGACAAGTCAGTAACCCTGGATACGTCCAGTATCAACCAGGAAAAACCATGGAGTGGTATGTGTTTCAAGCCGGCGGCTATGCCGTTGGTGCCAAGCCGGGTAGAGCTCGGATTGTGAAGGGCCGAACCAATGTTTGGATACAACCGGAAAGAGACCTTACAATCGTGGAGCCTGGAGATGAGGTTTACGTTCCACGTGCTCCCGACGTGCCAGCAGGAATGGACATCCAGTACTACGCCGTGATTGGCGGTGTCGTGTCGAGCATTGCTGCACTAGCTGGTGTGCTGTTCACAATTCTTCGCTAGGTTAACCACCGAGTGTTACTCCATGACTGGGCTACGATTGTTGCTATAGCGGCAGCACTATGTTTAGTGGTGCCGTTGGGTGGATACTGGTGTATCCTGCGGATTTTGAGCTTGCTGCAACGTGGCCGACCTATAACCCGTGGCTATCGTGAACCAGTAACCGTTGTCATTGCTGCCTACAACGAAGAACGTAACGTTGGCCGTTGCCTACAGTCTCTCTTGGCTTCGGTTTCCGAACCTAGGATCCAACGCATCATCATCGCCGATGATGGCAGCACTGACGGAACGATTGCCGTTGCCAAGGCCTTTGCCGCAGCCAATCCTTTGTTCGACGTTGTTCTTCTGCAGAATGGCCGTCGCGGAAAGAATGCGACCTTGGCGCTGGCGTTCCCGCATGTCGAGACTGGCGTGGCAGTACTTACCGATGCAGACATCATCTTCGAGCCGAACACGCTATCACGCCTCGTAGATGCCATGGCAGATCCATCGGTTGCCATAGTTGTAGGACGAACAATTCGTCCTAAACGTCACGATGACGGTGGTAGCGAAGGCGAGGCTCTTCACCAACGAGTGATTTCGAGCACGGCAGCGATGGAGTCGCAGATTTCATCGACAGTTCTTTCGAACGGACATGCCTACGCCGTTCGTAGAGAGTTCCTTGAGCCGTATCCCAACAACGCTGTTGCAGATGATTTTTACCTAAACCTTCGTGCCATCGATCGGGGATACCGGGTTGTATTCGCCGCAGAGGCATGTGTTCAAGAGATCCGTGAGAATACCTTGCAAAGCGAGTACGATCGAACACGACGCACGATCGGAGCCGGGGTGAATGCCATCTTTCGGAATGCTCGCTTGCTTTGGACATTGTACCGATGGGAATCATGGTTCCTCTACGGACATCGGGTGGCACGATATCTCTCGCCGATTGCTCTCGTGCTGCTTCTTTGCGCGCTCGCGGTCATGGCATCGACGTCGTCGTTATGGCTTATCATGTTTGGCGTTGTAGTTGGGGCTTTATTGACCGGTCTCGTTGGTGCTTGGCTTGAATTCAACAATCGATCGCTGTGGTTTCTCCGTTTTCCGGCCTACTATCTTATGATGAACCTTGCCGCTGCCGTTGCCATGTTGCAAGTGATCGTTGGAGTTCGGTTTGATCAATGGCGACCTTCAGCGCCAAGTCAGGAGAAGCCGTGACGTCAGCCTCCGATCGCGATTCACATCGCCGTGTGTTGTCCGGCGGCATCATTACCTTGCTATCTCAAGCTTCGGTAATGATATTGTCGCTCCTTGCACAGCGTGTCATTCTTAGCACACTTACCAAGGAAGACAACGGTGAGCTGTTTCTTGTTCGGCGGACTGTTGAGCTGTTCTCGCTTCTGTTGATTGATGCTGGATTTAACCCTGGAGCACTGCGCGAAGTATCTCGAGATCGTACGCAGCAGCATGCGATACTCTCGACCATTGGACTCTATCGCATAGCGGTTTGGATAGTACTGCTTGGCGCAATGGTTATGTATGAGCTTGCAGTTGGTGCCAACCCTACAGGCGTGGTGCTATGGGCATGCTACCTACTTGTTGCCGGCCGTGCCTCACTCCTTCGATATATGTACGAGATACCTCAGCGTTCGGAAATGCGTTTTGCCTTTCCGCTACTCTACATGGTACTCGATAGCGCGCTTCTAACGATTGGTGTATATCTGTATCAAGATGAGTTAAGTCCTACCATGGTCTTAGCAATATTTGCTGCCTCAGTCGTGCCTGGCATGCTTCTACAGGCATATGCCACTGGTTGGAAGCTCATATCGATCAGGCATTTTCGATTAGCGGTGCTACGGCAGCATATTCACTTGGCGTTCCCAGTGTGGATTACACTTGTGCTCATGGTTGTGCATGATCGTCTCGACGCTCTAGTTCTTTCGGTCTTCGCTGGTAAGGAGGCTGTTGGTATCTATGGGGCAGCCTATCAAATGCTTGTGCCATTTACGACCACGCTACCAGTTGCTGCCGGCAGTGTCCTCCTTCCAATCGTTGCTCGGCTATCGCAATCCGATCCCATCCGTGCTTCGATGTACGTAGCCACAGTAGTTCGCATACTTGTTGCCGCAGGTCTTGTGATTGCGTCGGTTTCATCGATTTTTGTTCCCGACCTCATCCTTCTTATGACGAGTAACGTGTACGCCGACGATTCGCTCGTGTTCACTGTGCTATTGTGGTCTATGGCCCCAATCTTTGTCATCACGTATGCAATCGAGACAATGAATGCATATGGCCATCAGCGATTGAACATTCGCATCGTTGCAACGCTAGCGGTCGCCACGGTTGTCTCCGGCATCGTCTTCATACCAATGTACGACGCTCTTGGAGCATCGATAACCAAGCTAGTGGCCGTTGCTGTTGCAAGTGCCATGGCGGTTGTCCTTGTCGTTCGTGTCATCAACCGATCGTTACGCGCTTCACTCATCCTTCGCCTCGTGGCTGCTGCTGCCGTATGTGTAGCTTTGGCCTTAGTTCTACCATTGATCGTTCATCGATACGTAGCAGGGCCAGTTACGCTTTTATGTAGTTGTGCTACGATGTTCCTTTTGGGCATCGTACGTGTAACTGATGTGCGGCTTGTTATGGGTGCGCGACGGGGGAGGACGAAATGACCCCGTCAATGAACGAACGTAATTCCGCACAAGGTCAGCCTTCTCCTTGGGTTCGCCTAACTACCACCGTTTTGCGGCCACAAGTGATGCAGCTGATTGGCGATGTTTGCGCAGTAATCATCGCTGTGTTTGCCTACCAAGTAGCTCGTGAACACATGATTGTAGGGTGGAAGCGATTTCCGATTGCAGAAGAATTCGTCATTGGGCTCTTTGCCTCTGGATATTTCGCCGTTGTGTATTGGTTGGGTGGCTTGTACAAGGACTTTTTCATCCGCTCACCTCTCGAAGAGTTATGGCTCGTTGCTAAGTCTACGTTTATTGGGTCTGCTCTGTTCTTTCTTGCGTTGACAATGTCGAGCGGAGACTACTTTCGCCAGAACCCCCGACTCGTGTTTGTCGTTTTTTGGCTTCTTGTCACGATATGCGTTGGCATCGGTCGCATCTTGTCGCGCATCTTACAACGCAGTTTGCGCGAGCATCGTATTATTCAAATACGTGCCCTACTGTATGGCACTGCAAACGAATGCTCAATCCTTCTCGATGACCTCCGCACCCAACCATCTCTAGGATATTCTGTTCAAGGGGCACTGCTTTCCGATGCCGACCACTGGCAGCGGACAGACGTCGTGGCGATCCCCGAACCCGAGAACTTAACAGACTTTATGCAGCAGGCGGATGTCGATGAGATTCTTATCGCTATGCGACGTGCGGATCACGACCGACTTCTTATGGTTGCCGCCGTCGGTTCCAACGCAGGTATGCGCGTCAAGATCGTTCCCGATCTCTATGATATGTTCTCGGGGCAGGTTCGAACCTTGCAGATCTACGGTTCTGGGCTCATTGATGTTCACCCCCAACTGCTTGAGCCTTGGCAGGACTTTGTGAAGCGTGTAATAGACGTCGTGGTGAGTCTTACGGTCCTCGTTCTTGGATTACCGATTTGGATTGCCACTGGGCTACTGGTAAAGCTTAGCTCGCGTGGCCCCATGTTCTACGCTCAAGATCGAGTTGGTAGAAACGGGAAGGTGTTTAAGATGTTTAAGTTTCGATCGATGTACGTCGACGAGCATCGAAAGCCGTCATGGACGACCGTCAACGACCCACGCGTGACTCCCATTGGACGATTTATTCGAAAGTCGCACATCGACGAAATCCCACAGCTGTTCAATGTACTTCGCGGAGAGATGAGTCTTGTTGGGCCACGCCCCGAGGTGCCGTATTTTGTCGAGAAGTTTAGCGATGTCATTCCGTACTACCGACGTAGACTAAAGGTTCGTCCAGGCGTTACGGGGTGGTGGCAGGTTAAGTACAAGGCCTACTCTGAATCTGTCGAGGAGATTGAAAATCGACTTAAGTACGACTTCTTTTACATCGAGAACATGTCAGTGCGCCTTGACATTGAGATTCTCTTCAGAACTATTATCGTGATGCTCCGGGGGCACGGCCAAGCATGAAGACCATTGTTTGTATTCCCACCTACAACGAAATCGAAAACATCAATCGAATCGTCGATCTGGTGTACGAGAATCTTCCTTCGGCACACATTCTCGTAATCGATGATGGATCGCCCGATGGCACTGCAGTCGCCGTTCGACAGCGAGTAGAATACGGAGAGCGACTCTACATCATCGAACGTGAGCAGAAACTCGGCTTAGGTACAGCCTATTGTACTGGCTTTGCATGGGCGATTAGCCAAGGGTACGAGGTCGTAATGCAAATGGACGCTGACTTGTCGCACGATGCCAAGGATCTGCCGCGGCTGCATGCCGCAATTGCCGATTCCGATCTTGTTATCGGCTCGCGCTACGTGAGCGGTGTCAACGTCATCAATTGGCCAATGAGCCGGCTGTTGTTGTCCTACTTCGCTAACGTCTATACGCGGTTCATCACTGGCATGCCCATTCGAGATGCAACCGGCGGTTTCAAGTGTTTCAGAACCGAGGTTCTTCGATCGATAGACTTGGCGCAGATACGTTCGAATGGTTATGCCTTTCAGATCGAAATGACCTTTCGACTGTGGTGCAAGGGTGCTCGTGTTGTCGAGTTGCCGATTGTGTTTGTTGATCGCATCAGTGGCACCAGTAAGATGAGCAAGAACATCATCTATGAAGCAGCGTGGCTGGTGTGGAAGCTGAAAATCACTTCGATGTTTCGATGCTCACCACGGTAATCAACGACGATCGCAACGCCAGTGTCGACGAGGCACCTGATGTAAGCATCTTGATTGTTAACTACAACGTCAAGGACTATCTCAGGCAGTGTCTCACGTCTATCGCGAAGTCGGATGCCACGTACCGTGTTCAGGTTGTCGTCGTTGATAATCACTCGATTGATTCCAGCGTCGACGATTTGCGCCCTCTGTTTCCTTGGGTAACTTGGCTTGCCCTAGATGAAAACGTTGGTTTTGGGCGTGGTAATAATGCAGGCCTACCGCTCTGTACAGGACGCTACCTTCTGTTCTTGAATCCTGATACCATACTTGGCGAAGATACGATTACCACGATGGTGCGATATCTCGATAGCGCTCCATCGGTTGGTCTTGCTGGTTGCAAGGTGCTCAACGCAGACGGTTCCTTTCAACTTGCGTGCAGGCGTGGTTTCCCAACTCCGTGGGCCTCGTTCTGCAAGCTGTTTGGCCTACAGTCATTGTTCCCTACATCTAAGCTCTTTGCAAGGTACAATCTCACCTACCTTTCCGAGGACGAAACCTATGCAGTTGACGCACTCATCGGTGCGTTTATGATCGGCCCAAGGCACATTATCGAGTCCATTGGTGGATTCGATCCGGCATACTTCATGTATGGTGAAGATCTGGACATGTGCTATCGAATTCAGCACAAAGGTTATCACATTCAGTACGTTCATACGACGAGCATTATCCACTTTAAAGGCGAGAGTACGCGTAGAAGTTCGATGGACGAGGTCCGAGAGTTCTATCGTGCCATGGAGACGTTCGCTAAGAAGCACTACGGTCGATCATCATTCTTTTTAGGTTGCCTTCGATTAGGCATCTCGCTGCGATCAATGATAGAACGTGTTGTGCGCCGTCGACGAGAGCTGTTCACGATGCTTGTCGACCTCGCTGGCGTCAACCTTGCGTTAATGCTAGCAACGGCCATTCGCTTCGAGTCGCCGTTCGGATTTCCCGCCGAAGCGTATCCACTAGTATTCTTCGTCGTGCCAGGCGTTGTACTTGTAGCACTTCTTGCTGTTGGTGAGTACGTGGAGCATTTACCCGGCGTACGACGTACAGCAACTGGCCTCTTTGTTGCATTCTTCCTGTTGGCGTCGCTTACCTACTTTTTCAAGGAGTACGCCTACAGTAGGGGCGTAGTACTCATGACAATTGGCTTGAGCATTGCGTGGACGATGATCGTTCGACTTGTATGGGCTGCCTATGACACGTGGGCTGGGCGCAGTGCCATACGCCGTGTTGCTGTTGTTGGTCTTGTGGACTCGGCCGCGTGGATTGCCGACGCATTCGATCGTGCTGACCAATGGAGTACTCGATGTATTGGCTTCGTTTCGGTTGGTCCAATGCCGAGTACCACCTTCCATAACCAGCCAGTGATTGGCTCGACTGAGTACCTCGAAAAAGTCATTCGCGACAACGACCTCAGCGAGGTCATTCTTGCAGACGAGTCGATGCCCCATGACGAAGCGATGCGACTTATGACGCGCTGTGCGAAGTATAACGTGAGATTCCACTTGGCGTCCGGGTACGATGAGTTGGTCATAGCGCGGATTATCGAGGATGTTATTGGTGCAGAACCAACGCTCAAGCCAATACCTCTGCAGGCCTTTCGAAACCGTGTTGTAAAACGAATGTTCGACGTGGTTGGCGCACTCGTAGCATTGTTATTCCTCGTGCCTGTGATAACTTTGAGACGTGGGAGCGCGGCGTCGCGAATAGGGGAATGGCTTGACGTTCTCAGGGGGCGGCGCAGCATTGTTGGGCTTCATCCCAATGGTCGAAAACGAGATCATGGCAAGCTGGGTATTACGAGTCTTGCTCACGTTGGGGCCTCGACATCGGTTACTCCACAAACCATAGAACGACTGAACGACTACTATCTAAGTCGATACTCACTGTCCATGGACATTGAGATACTTCTTCATCACCTTCGATTGTTACTCCGTGGCAACAAACACAACACTTGACTTCGAAAAGCCGATTGTCGAACTCGAACAGAAGATTGCAGAAATGCGATCTCTTGCTGACGCTCTCGACATTCAACCACAAATTGAGGAACTTGAGGCTCAAGTTGAGATTCTTCGTGCAAACGTGTACCGTGAGCTAACGCGGTGGCAGCGCGTTCAGATTGCCCGACATCCGGATCGCCCATACACGCTTGACTACCTCACGCACTGTTTCGACGATTTCATCGAGCTGCATGGAGATAGGGCCTACCGCGACGATCCAGCCATCGTTGGTGGCCTTGCCACGCTCGATGGTTCGCCCGTTATTGTGATTGGGCATCAAAAGGGGCGAGATACCAAATCGAACCTCCGTCGGAACTTTGGTATGCCCAACCCCGAGGGATATCGTAAGGCCTACCGTTTGCTATCGATGGCCGAGAAGTTCGGCATTCCAGTTATGTGCTTCCTCGATACACCAGGGGCCTATCCTGGATTGGAAGCAGAAGAACGTGGGCAGGCCGAAGCTATCGCACGAAACCTGTTTCTAATGGCACAGCTCAAAACTCCTATCATCATCACTGTTATCGGAGAAGGGGCATCGGGAGGCGCCTTGGGGATAGGCGTTGGCGATAGAATTCTCATGCTTGAAAATGCATGGTATTCTGTGATTGCCCCCGAGTCATGTTCTAGTATTCTATGGCGTAGCTGGGAGTACAAGGAGCAGGCAGCAGAAGCCTTAAAACTTACCGCTCCCGACTTGCAGTCTGTTGGCGTCATCGACCGAATCGTGAACGAACCAGTAGGGGGGGCGCATCGCTCCCCAGTTGCAATGTTCAACACGCTTCGTGCTGTTCTCACTGAAGAACTTAAAGACCTATCGGCCGTTCCTATCGAGTCCCTCGTACACAACCGCAGGGAGAAGTTTTATGCGATGGGCGTTTGGGCAGGGTAACGTTACACTACCACGATCGCTACATCTACAGATGTTTCTTTCACTTTTCGCCACATGAGTAACCAACGACAGCAACCCGACGACGAATCGCCTCGCAAGGGGTCCGGGCAGCGACATACAGATGACGACGATGATTCGCAATTGCGATTCTTCGGTAGAGCACGAAACAAGGAACGACAGGAAGAGCCCAACGACGACGAGAGTAGGGACGACTACTTCAACCGTGCTGAGTTCAATCGAACGACCTTCGGGGTACAACGCCGCGGTCAGGGGCAATCAGGCAGGCGCCCCGACTACGGCCGGCAAGATCGTTCACACTACGATCGCAACCGTAATCCCAATCAACGCAGCGGAGATGGGTCGTACCGCGATCGCGATCCACAGCGCCAAGCACGCGACCCGCAACATCAACCGCGCGATCCACAACGGCCGTATCAGCGACGACCAGATAGCGACGACCGTTCTCGTAGGGAGCAACGGCAACCAGCCCACGATCAAGGTGGGCGTAGGCAACGCGACGATCAACGCCGCCGTGACGACAGAGGAAGGCAACAAGATCAGCCTCGCAACCACGCTAACGACCGTCCAAACGATCGTGTAAACGACCGCCAAAACGACCGTCGCAATGATCGACGTCATGACCGTCAGCATTCGGATCGCCGCAGCCGCGACCAGCAGGGGCAGGAACGTCGGCAGAGCGGAGACCGACCTCAGGACAATCCAAGACAGGAGCAACAGCGTGAATCTGATCGGCGCGGATCTCGCCGCGCAGAAAGTCGTCGACAGCAGGCGCAAGACAAGGTGCGGCGCGTAGCCTTAGTCGACGGCCTCGTTGGGCTGCAGTGGGCCAGTCGGCGTATCTCGTTGCATGCCATTCATGATGGTCGCGTAACGGTTAACCGGAAGGTGGTTCAAGACCCCAACATGATCATCCAGATTCCAGGCGATGCCGTTCTTGTTGATGGACAGGGCATCCCACGCAAGACTCTGCGGCCACTCATGTTTGTATTCAACAAGCCAATCACTCTTCCGGGGTCGCGCGAAACCGGTAAACCGTCGTTATACACGGTGCTCGACAATAAGCGCGCCTGGTATAGTCCAAATGGTGTGCTGCCTGCCTCAGCTTCGGGCATCATTCTTCTTACTAACGACAAGCAACACAGGAACGAGCAAGCCAGCCCCCTACGTGGACTTACAGCCGAGTACCGGATTAAGGTGCATCGCAAGCCGAAGGCCACCGAGCTTAAGCAGATTGCCAAGCACATTGGCACACTCGTAGGTGAGAAGGATAAGCATCTTGCTGTTACGATTCATGCAATTGGAACGCGACAGACTTGGCTATCGGTAGTAACGCAGCGTGCCTCGGTTCACCAAATCATGAAGGCATTGCAGATGGTTGGTATTGAACCGCTGCGAGTAGATCGTTATCGTTTAGGACCGTTTACGACTGACGTGGTCCACCCGCATTCGTGGGCACGCCTAGCCGATGAAGAAAGTGCGGCGTTGCTTGAAGCAGCCCAGCGAGCTGATGGATCAGATGCGGTTTGGAATTCGGCGATGCCAGCGGTACGCCCACTGGGTTCTGCCATAGAATTCGATGGCTACGAGATTCGTAACGACAGCAGTCTTCCGGCTGATGCTGTAGAGCAGGCGTCAGACAAAGAAGATGGCTAACGAGCCGTTGTCTCAGTAGCAAACTGCAACTCATGCAGTTTCGCATAACGTCCGCCAAGTTGAAGTAGCTCGTCGTGACTTCCTTGTTCAACCACTTCCCCTTTGTGTAGGACCACGATTCGATGAGCTCGCTTTATCGTAGAAAGTCTGTGGGCAATCACAATCGACGTACGCCCCGCAAGGAGTTTCGAGATTGACTGTTCAATGAGTTGTTCCGACTCCGTATCGATGTTCGATGTTGCTTCGTCGAGGATTAAGATGTCCGGGTTGGTTGCAAACGCACGGCAGAAACTTAGCAGTTGCTTTTGACCAACGCTTAGTACGGCGCCACGTTCTCGCACGTTTGTGTCGAAACCCTCTGGAAGTTTCATGATGAAGTCGTAGGCACCAATGGCCTTTGCTGCGTCAACAACATCGTTGCTACTGATGTTCGGACGAGACATCGAGATGTTGTCTCGAACTGAACGCGAGAAGAGGAAAACATCCTGCATTACGAGTGCAATGCGCTGGCGCACCGACTCCTGTTTCCAGTCACGAATCGACGTGCCATCGATAACGATGTCGCCCGATTGAAACTCGTAGAAGCGCGTGAGCAAGTTGATGATCGAGGACTTTCCTGCCCCGGTAGCCCCTACGATGGCAACGGTTTCGCCCTTGTTCACGTTGAACGAGACGTCGCGTAGGATAGGCGTTGTGCCATCATAGCTAAAGTGAACGTTCTGAAACTCGATTCCACGATGAAGGCCTTGGAAATCCAGTGCCCCTTGTCGATCCTCGACGCGTTGGTTGGCATCCAGTAGGTTAAAGATGCGTTCGGAGGCAATGACAGAGCTTTGAAGGGTGTTGTACCGTTCAGATAGGTCGCGGACTGGTCGAAAAAACTGTTCGGTATACTGGAAGAACATAATGATGATACCGATGGTGATTTCGCCTGTGGCGATGTGGCCAGCTGCGTAGTACAGCACGATGCAGATTGCCGTCATGCTAAGGAGTTCGACAACCGGATAGAACGTTGCGTAATAGAACACAGAACGGTCTTGAAGGTTTCGATGCTCGGCATTGATGGCGCCAAACTCGCGTGACATTCGCTCTTCTTGGCGGAATAGTTGAACGACGCTGATACCGGTTACGAATTCGTTCATGAAGGTTGTCATGCGTGCTACCTGTCGACGAATCTTGGCGTACACGCGGCGAACCTTTGATCGGAACACAAACGAAGCGATGAGTAAAAAGGGGAGAATGACAATCGTGAGGCCCGTGAGTTTAACGCTTGTGGACAACATGAAGAATAGTATCCATACCAGGGTCATGACGTCGGCAATCATGCTAACGATACCCTGAGAAAACAGCTCGTTGAGCGACTCTACGTCGCTTGTGACGCGAGTTACGATGCGGCCGATCGGCGTGGTGTCATAGTATCGAACGGCTAGGCCTTGGACGTGGTTATACAGGGCCGTGCGAATATCGAGCAGGACGTGCTGGCCTATCCATGTAAGCGTAAGGCCAAGGAAGTACTGCATAAGTCCTTGGAGGACTAATACGCCCATAATAACAGCCACGAAGACCCATAGGCCCGATGTGTCGCCAAGGACAACATGGTTGTCGATGGCCATCTGCGTGAGTTTGGGTCTTAACGGGCCCAAGACTGTAGCTGTAAGGGTAAGCGCTACGGCACCGACGATGTGCTTGCGATAGGGTCGGAGAAATCCGAGGAGGCGTCGCATGTGTCGATAGTCGACCTTTGTGGCGACGTCGTCCTGTTCCTGTGTCATAACACGCAAGTTACCACTTCGCCGTGAAGTAAATTCGCAGATGCAACTAACACCATACGGGGCGGCCGGCGACGTGACCGGGTCGGCCTATCTACTCGAAACATCGGAAGCACGAGTACTTGTTGACTTCGGGATGTTTCAGGGAAATCGCGAGACGGAGGCAAAGAACATTGTTCCTGATGGTCTTCGTGTTCGTGAACTTCATGCTGTGATTCTGACGCATGGACATTTAGACCACTGCGGGCGTTTGCCCTTATTGGCCCGACGAGGGTATCCGGGGCATATCCATTGTACTTCGGCTACACGCGACATGGCCCATCTCGTGTTAAACGATGCTGCCCGCATCATGGAATCCGACTATGAACGCAAGTGTCGTAAGGCAAAGAAGAAGGGCTACAAGGTGTGCCGTGACGATGCACCCTTATACGATGCCGACGATGTGGAGGACACCATACGCAAGATGCGACCAGTGGACTATGGTAGACCGATCGAGGTGGCCACGGGGATTACGGCTACATTCTATGAGGCCGGACATATGCTTGGATCGGCGAGCGTCATGCTTGAAATTGTCGAAGGTACATCGTCTCGACGCGTTCTTTTCAGTGGCGACATTGGGCCCACTGGTTTGCCGTTCTTACGTGATCCGGAGCCCCCTACCATGGCCGATGTTGTGATTATGGAGTCGACCTATGGCGACAGGATCCACCGCAACCTTGGTGATACCATTGACGAGTTTGCACACATTCTAGACATGGCAAGACAGCAGCGGGGGAGGGTGTTGATACCGGCCTTTGCAATTGGGCGAACGCAGCAACTCCTGTATCATTTTGCCGAGCTGTTTTCGTCGGGTCGTGTAGAGCCGATGCCCATTTACATGGACAGTCCAATGGGTATTGAGGCCACGCACATCTATGAGCGGCATCCAGAGCTCTTTGACGATGAGACGTTGGCGGTGTCGAAGTCGGGAAAGTTTACGCTTATGCTTCGGAACGTCCATGCCACCCATTCGCGCGAAGAGTCACAAGCGATTAACCGAGTGCGTCCGCCATTCATCTTGATTGCTGGCAGTGGTATGGCCACGGCAGGTAGGATTCTTCATCACATGAGATTGTACCTAGACGATCCTACTACCCACGTGGTAATCGTTGGTTATCAAGCCCGAGGTTCGCTTGGACGCAAGCTTGTTGATAAGCAGGAGGTTGTTTCGGTCTTAGGCGACAAGATTAGAGTTCAGGCACAAGTGCATACCCTTGGTGGGTTTAGCGCTCATGCAGGGCAGGATGAGCTCCTTGCGTGGCACAGGAACGTGGTACGGCCAGGAGCGCGCACGATCCTCACGCATGGTGAGGATGAGGCACGTGAGATGTTGGCGAGTAAAATTGAACAGGAAACGGGTCAGCGACCGCTACTACCCACCTATGAACAACTGATACAACTATGAGAATCGAAAAGGACTTCTTGGGAAGTCGAGAACTGCCAGACGACGTGTATTACGGCGTGCAGACACTGCGTGGTTTAGAGAACTTCCGGATAACTGACGTTCCGATTTCGCGCACACCATCGCTCATCCGAGCACTTGCTCAAGTCAAGAAGGCATGTGCACTTGCCAACCGCGATTGTGGTGTGCTTGAGGATCGTATCGCCGAGGCCATCATTCATGCCTGTGATAGAATCTTAGCCGGAGAGCTGCATGATCAGTTCGTTGTCGACTCAATTCAGGGTGGAGCGGGCACAAGTACAAACATGAATGCCAACGAGGTGATTGCCAACGCAGCGTTGGAGCATCTTGGATATGAGAAGGGGCGGTATGACCTTGTACATCCGAATGATCACGTAAATCTATCGCAGTCAACCAACGACGTTTACCCTACGGCCTTTCGCATTGCTGTGCACCACGAAATTGCGGCGCTGTTGGCAGCGCTGGAGCAGCTTCAGGATGCGTTTAGGCACAAGGGCGTAGAGTTTGCGCGTGTTCTCAAGATGGGGCGCACGCAGTTGCAGGATGCGGTGCCGATGACGCTGGGACAAGAGTTTGACGCATTTGCTGTAACGATTGGCGAGGACGTTCGACGTCTGCAAGAGGCGCAGCGACTCGTTACAGAGATCAACATTGGCGCTACGGCGATTGGCACGTCGATTAACGCCCCAGAGGGATATCCAGCGATAGCTGCGGCATACCTTGCAAGCATTACTGAATTGCCGCTGACCCTTTCGGAGAATTTGGTAGAGGCCACGTGGGATACCGGGGCATATGTACAGATAAGCGGAGTGTTAAAGCGTGTGGCAGTAAAACTCTCGAAGATTTGTAATGACCTACGATTACTCTCGAGTGGACCGCGTACAGGATTCAATGAGATCAACCTGCCGCGCCTACAGCCTGGGTCGAGTATCATGCCGGGCAAGGTGAACCCTGTTATTCCTGAAGTTGTGAACCAAGTGTGTTTCCTTGTACTTGGTAACGACGTGACTATCTCATTCGCTGCCGAGGCGGGTCAGTTACAGTTGAATGTAATGGAGCCCGTGATTGCGCACTGTTTGTTTGAGTCGATAGAAACCATGCGTCGAGCTTGCCTAACACTGCGTGAAAAGTGCGTCGATGGCATAACGGCCAACGAAGACCGAAGCCGAGAGCTTGTTATGAATTCGATCGGCATAGTTACGGCGTTGAACCCGATATTGGGCTACGACGTGTGTGCGTCGATCGCGAAGGAGGCGATCGAGACAGGAGGCAACGTCATCGACATCGTGCGGCAGCGCGGCTTACTCAGTGAAGAACGGGTTCAAGAGATCTTCTCGTTGGAGAATCTCATGAATCCAAAGTTCTTCCGATGACCGATGATGTGTTGCACGCCGAACTTCTCTCCGGCGACTGGGGGCTGCCCCTCATACACTGTTGAAAGAACACGGTACGGAATGTAGAAGGTGTGATCCCGCTGGGACTCGAACCCAGGACCCTTTGATTAAAAGTCAAATGCTCTAGCCAGCTGAGCTACGGGATCGTTGAGAGGGCTGCAAATCTACGAATTACCAGCACATCACAGCAGACTAGCTGCCTTGCGCACTGCGCACTCAGCCATGAAGTCACGTACTGTCGTCGCTATGCCTTGCACATCCAGCAAGTACTGTGCATGCAGCTCCTGTTGCGTGCCGTGTTCGACAAACTCGTCTGGATAGCCATGGATACGCAAGTGGCAACCGTGGTGCTGTTGTGCTAGGTACTCTGCAACGGCGCTGCCAAAGCCACCTTCAATCTGTCCATCCTCCACGGTTACAATGCGTCCGATGCGCCGCGCAACGTCGTCGATCATGTCGGTGTCCAATGGCTTCACAAATCGCGCATTCACCACTTCCACGTCAATGCCTTCTGCAAGTAGCTGATCGGCAACTGTCATCGCTCGATACGCCAACGGTCCAATGGCAAGAATAGCCACCGAACTTCCTTTGCGCAATGTTTCGCTCTTTCCAATAGCTATCGACTGCATAGGCCGCAACGGTACACCTTCGGCATTGCCGCGCGGATACCGCAGGGCAATGGGGCCTCCCTTGTAACCATTGACTGATGTCCATAACATGTCGCGAAGCTCCTGTTCATCCTTCGGAGCCATAACCACCATTCCTTGGATGATGCGCAGGTACGCCAAGTCCAATACACCATGGTGTGTGGGCCCGTCGGCCCCAACAACACCTGCGCGGTCCAAAGCAAAGACCACATGTAGATGCTGAATAGCGCAATCGTGAACAATGTGGTCGAAGGCGCGCTGCAGAAACGTAGAGTAAATGGCTACCACAGGTACAACGCCCTGTGTCGCCAAGCCAGCCGCAAACGTCACACCATGTCCCTCGGCAATGCCAACGTCATACACGCGACTGGGATGGTGCTTCTGTACAACATCCAATCCCGTACCGTCGGGCATGGCTGCCGTTATGCCAACGACGTTTGGATTCGTGGTACATATCTCCACCATCGCCTCACCAAACACCTTCTGGTATGTAGGGGGCGCCGGCTTGGCTGGGGCTGCACTCGGGAATGCCTTACCAGTAATCTTGTCGACCTTGCCAATGGCATGCAAGAACTGGCTGTCGCGCTCGGCAGGACCGTAGCCCTTGCCCTTTTGCGTGATGGTGTGCAGGAGAATCGGACCCTTCATCTCGCGAATACCTTGCAGCATTCGTACAAGCTGCGTTACGTTGTGCCCGTTTACAGGGCCGAAGTAACGGAACCCTAGTGCTTCGAACAACATACCCGGTGTAATGACGGCCTTCATGCCGCCCTCGATCCGATGGGCGAGTCCGCGGATGCGGTCGCCGATGGTGTCCATGCGCTCCGTCATTCCTACGATGCTCTCGCGTAGACGACGCCCGGTAGGGCTGGCAAAGATCTCCGAGAAGTAGTTTGAAAGTGCCCACACGTTAGGGGCAATCGACATGTTGTTGTCGTTGAGAACAACCAGTATGTCGCTCTTGAGTACGCCGCAGTTATTCATGGCTTCGTAGGCCAAACCGCCTGTCATGGCGCCATCGCCGATAACGGCCACAACACGGTAGTCCTCTTTGAGATGGTCACGAGCCGCTGCCATGCCCAATGCTGCCGAAATCGACGTAGTTGCATGACCAGCACCGAAGTCGTCATATTGACTCTCGGAGCGCTTCAGGAAGCCCGACAAACCACCGTACTGGCGAATGGTATGCAGGTCGTCGCGACGGCCCGTGAGAATCTTGTGCGGATAGGCCTGGTGGCCTGTGTCGAACACGATTTTGTCCTGCGGCGTGTTAAACACGTAGTGGAGGGCCACTGTTAGCTCGACGGTGCCGAGGCCGGCACCGAAGTGCCCACCAACCTTCGTGATGGTGTCGATTAGGTACTCGCGTACCTCATCAGACACCACACGAAGATCAGTTTCGGGAAGTTTACGCAGATCAACAGGTGAGTCGATCTGCATGAGATGCTTGTACAAGTAGTGTCCTTGTGAGTGATTGTCTATCGACGAGGCGTTTCGATAACAACCTGAACCGTCCGACTTAGGTGTCGACCGATCGGCTGCTCTTGTGCAAAGATCGGCATCTGTTCGCCAACACCTGTTGCCGTGTACTGAGCATCTTTCGCCTGCGAACTGAGAAACGCTTTGACGGCGGCGGCGCGTTCCCGCGACAGCTTAAGGTTGTGATCGTCGCTACCTATCCGGTCGGTGTAGCCGATGATGGTAACCTTGGAATTCGACTTGATGGCTGGTAACACCATTTGCTCAAGAATTCGGCGATTGTCGGCCGTCATTTCCGCCTTGTCGAAGTCGAAGAGGATGAGCGAGTACTTGTCGACAGTCTTGTCCGATAGGTTTTCCGTCTTTCGACGAACACTCGAGAGATAGTCGACGGGGATCGAGCCTGTTACCGACGAGGATTCTCCGGCTAGTCCGTTGGCAGTAAACTCCCAATCAACAGGAACTTGGGCGTCACTAAGCTCATTGGGACGAATGGACCACGTGAGCGACTTCGGCATGCCCGCGCCGTTAATCGTACGCAGCGAGCGGCCTGCCTGCGTAACGTTGAGCGACCAGGAGGCGATGGAGTCTTGGGTTGTAACCGTAGGGTAAAAAACGATAGCACTAGGTTGCGCAACTCGTTGGTTGTCGGCCGTTACAACGATTGGAGCTAGGATGTCGGGCACGTTGCTCGAGAACTCAACGCGGCGGTTCTCGGCAATACCTTCGGGGTCGTTGGCCGATGATGCGCGAACGGGCAAGCCGCGCGCTTCTGTCGTGATGCGACCGGCGTCAATGCCGAAGTTTGAAACAAGGTACTGCTTCGCATTGTCGGCCCGTTGCTTGGAGAGGTTTGCGGTACGGGCTTCGCCCTTGCCATCATGCGTTCCCGTAATCGTGAGTGTTGCTTGGCCAATGGAGCGCATCCTCGAACCGATTACGTTCAAGAGATTCCGGTTTATCTCTATCGCGTCAAGTGGCATACGATCGATGTTAAACTCGCCGCTCGTGCGGTCTGTTTGCAGTCGTTGCATTGAAGCATCGGGTGACGTTTGGTTCTCGCCGTGGAAGACATAGGGCACGAACGGGAACATCTCCGTGTAGGTAACATCTTCGACATTGATTTGCGATACCGGAGCTTCGCGGCCGCTGTTGTCGAGTGCCACAACGCGGTCCATGCCAGCCGTAACGGCGGTAGAGCCCGTGCGCTGTGGACGCTGCTCATCCTTCGAGGAGATATCGAAGAATACATTCACACCAAAACGTAACTGGGGAATCGACCAGGGTGAGAACTCCGTAGCTGTCGACACATTTGTGAGAGGAATTCGGTACGACAGCTCTGGTTGAAGGAACATCGAGTTTGACACCTGGATCGTGTAGCCAACACCAAGCATAATTGCTGCACGCAGGGTTGTATTCGGAATGGTTGCATCGCGTGTGAGCTGCGTTTCGCGAGATACCTGGGCCGGGGTAGCTGCTGTGGCTTTTTGTGACTGAGATTCCGCAATTGGAAGGCCTAACTCAAGTCCGAGAATTGGATGTAGATTCAACCCGGGAATCAGGTCGTAGAACTCGAGGGTAGGTGTGAGTTCAATGGTTGGCACGTTCGAGTGAATCGAACTTGTCACACTAGTGTCACCCCGGCGTTGCATTGCATCAGCATGGGCATTCAGGCCATTATACCCAACACGACCACTCAAATGAATGGTATTGGTGATGGGAAATCCCACATAAACGCCTGCCGCAAAGCCCAATTCCGACGCCCCTTGAGTAAAGAGTTGGCCAGTTTCGGAGGCAAAGCTTCGAAGGATGGAACTGTCGGGGCCTGAAATACTCCGTGCAACTTCGGGTCTCCACACTTGCTGCGATGGAGAGCCCATGTTGAGGCCAGCACCAAGCGAGAAGCCTAAGCGGGTGGGTGGAATCAGCGCCTGTGCTGAAGCAATCGTCGAGATCGACGAAACACAGGCAATCATGAAAGCCAAGCGAGCAAGCAAAGAACGCATAGTGATGATTGATATAACGTGAAAGAAACCTAACCGTGATGTTCGACTGTCAACGACTAACGCACAATTGTGCAATTGCCCGAACGCGCAATCGTTAATGGCGCGCATGAAACACACACTAGCAAACGTAATCGTGGTTGGCCTAGCGTTCGTGATGGGTAGTAGCCAAGCGGACGCCAAAGACGGAGATGGGGAGGGACTTCGTGTAGTGCTGGGCTTAGGACCTTCTATACCTAGCGAGAGTTTCGCAGATGTTTATGGTTTGGTAGGAGCAAGCCGAGAACAACTGTGGAACGCCTTTGATGCGTCGGCCGAGTTAGGTATTCATGCTACGGGACGGTTACGATTTGGACTTTCCGATCAGTTGAGCATTGTTGCTTCGGCTTCGTACCACAGATTCGCGGGCATTGAGCAGACGGCCACACTTGAGAATGGTCAGCGTCTGCAGTTGGGGTCTGTAACGAACGTAATTCCAATCGGCGTTGGTTTCCAGTATTTTGTTGTTCGGTCGATCGTATCGCCGTACGTTATCGGCGACGTGTCATTCACAACAACGAGTGTCACAGTGAACGAGCCGTCCTCGTCGTTCGCCAGCTTGCTTCGCCAGGAGGGAATCGAGCTTTCGCCACGTACTGGCAGGTTTGGAGCTTCAGTGGGACTTGGCGTCGAGTTAGGTCTGAAGATTGTCGACCCCTTTATTGAGTTCCGCTATACTGGAGCCAACGTTGTAGGCAGGGCAGAGTCGGAGGTAGTACGAACATTCTACACTGTAACGTTAGGTGTTACGCTGTAGTAGAACGTCGACGGAACAACCAGTAGAACGGCACGCCGGTTATCAGCAGCAGCATGCCCCATAGTGAGTTAACCACGGGAGCGCTACCATCGGCAAAACGCTCGATGTCCGAGACGACTGTAAAACCAAGAAAGCCGAGTGCAAACGCGATGAACACTGCAGGAACAACCGGATAGCCCCATGCACGGTAGGGGCGGGGAGTATCGGGTTGGCGCTTGCGAAGAACGAACACCCCGGCAGCCCCTAAGGCGTAGAAGCCCCAGCTTACGAAAATGAGCATGTCGGTTAACATGTCGAACGTCCCCGTAAACACCAGCAAAACCGTCCACCCCATTTGCGCAGCAAGGCTGCGAACCGGCGTATGTGTTCTACCGTGAACGGTGCCTATGCTTGTAAAGAACATTCGCTCACGAGCCATCGAGTAATACACGCGCGAGCTTGCTAAGATGGTGCCATTCGATGTTCCGAGCGTAGAAATCATAACGGCAACGGCAACGAAGGTAACGCCCATTGGGCCCATGGCAATGCGCGCAGCTTCGACGGCGACCCCTTCAAGCCCCTGCATAGAACTAATGGGGATGAGATAGAGGTAGGCAAGGTTGATGAGAACGTAGACGGCAATGGTTGATATCGTACCGATAATCAAGGCCTTGGGAATTGTGCGCTGAGGTTGAACGACTTCTCCAGCCACGTACGTGATGTTGTTCCATCCATCATATGACCACAGCGCCTTGTTCATGGCCACCACAATGGCCAGCATAAGGGCCGAACCCATAGGGACAGTAGCCACGGGGTCGGAGATAAGATGCTCAATGGACCCGTTGCCAAATGCAAACGAGGCCACAATCAACACGATGATTGCGAGCACTTTCGAGACAGTGAACACCACTTGTACTCTGCCACCCTCGCGCACGCCCAACATATTGATAAGGGTCAGCGCGCAAACAGCCACGGCCGTTAGAATCTTGACTCCTAGGTTCTCTAAAGGGTAA
>JALHPC010000031.1 GCA_022842685.1 Candidatus Kapaibacterium sp. | reverse complement strand
CCTGGTCCGACATCACCGTCACGTTGATGTGGTTCTTGTGCACGTCCAGGCCCATATACAAGATGTCTTCACTCACTGAGCGTTGTGTAACTTGTGAATTCGTCCGCATGATTCCTCCGTAGATAGATTGTTGGTTTGAACTGCAACCTAACTTGAGATGGTCATGCGGACGTTTAACATACGGTCTGGCCGCAGGCCCGTAACTGCGGCGCAGCCGCGTAACTATGCCGAAGGCATGTATCTGGGCCGAAGACCCGTAACTGCGGCGCAGCCGCGTAACTATGCCGAAGGCATGTATCTGGGCCGCAGCCCCGTAACTGCGGCGCAGCCGCGTAACTATGCCGAAGGCATGTAGCTGGGCCGCAGGCCCGTAACTGCGGCGCAGCCGCGTAACTATGCCGAAGGCATGTTAATCTGTACGTCGTGTTCCCTCGTACAGCTCGTACTCGAGTAGGCGGCATTCGATGTCGGCATTCCAGAAGGGCACGCGGCGTTTTGCTCGCAGGCCCACACGTTTGGCAAGCTCCATGTTGCCCGTAAGTATGTAGCCCATGTAGCCCTTGCACGACTGCTTGAACCAGTCGCCAATGGCACCGTACGTTTCTACGAGTTCATCTTCATCGCCCAGGCGTAATCCGTACTCGGGATTTACAACAACTACGCCCGGAGCAGGGGGCATCGGTGTATTGCGGAAGTCGCACACGAAGGGGTCAAGCGTGTTGCCAAGGCCGGCACGGCGCGCGTTGGCACGTGCCGATTCTACGGCGCGGCGGCTGATGTCGGTACATACGATAGCATGCGGGGCTTCGCGTTCACCGGCCTGGGCCTGTGCGCGCAGCGTGTTCCACGCCTTGGCATCGTAGCCCTGCACATGCATGAAGCCAAAATTGGTGCGCATGATACCTGGCGCACGGCGCGTAGCAATCAGGCCTGCCTCGATGGCCAGCGTACCACTGCCGCCCATGGGGTTAACAAAACTGTGGTCGTCTGGCTGCCACGTAGTCGACATCACAATGGCGGCGGCAAGCGTCTCGCGCAGTGGCGCGCGCGCAGCGTCCAGCCGGTAACCACGATCGCTTAGCGAGGGGCCGCTTGTGTCGATGTATAACATCGCCTCGGCGCCATGCCAATAGAGAAACACGACGGTGTTATCCGTACGTGGACCCGAATCTGGGCGCGAACCGGTGCGCTCACGAATGCGGTCAACGATAGCATCTTTGACCTTAACGTTGGCAAACTGCGTATTGGTAATCGAAGGTGTGTCGACGCTCGAAATGACAGCTACGTAGCCCTTACGAGGAACGATGTCTTCCCACGCAATGCGATGCGCCATGGTGTATACCTCTCGCGGGTCGCGGGCGCGACCCGCCGCAAGGCGGTACAACACGCGGTGCGCTGTGCGCAGCCATAGGTTCAGGCGCATGCAGTCCGCCATGGTACCTTCGATGGCTACACCCGAAGGGTATTCGACAGCGATGGTATATCCAAGCTGCTCTAGCTCGGCGCGTAGCGCAGGAACGATGCCCCTTGCACAGGTACAAAGAATGGTAGATGACTGCAAGAGGGTTATTGCTTGGTGATGGTGATTTCGACGCGACGATTGCGCTGACGGCCCTCGTCGGTTTCGTTGGTATCGACTGGCTTGGCCTTGCCATAGCCCTTGTGGGTTACACGTTGTACCGCAATTCCCTGTGCGGCAACATACTCTGCAACAGACTTTGCGCGCTCGCCACTAAGCTTAAGATTGTACTGGTCGCTGCCGCGGTCGTCGGTATGGCCTCCAACTTCGATCTCCATCGAAGGGTTCTCGTTGAGAATCTTCACAAGTCGGGCCAACTCGGCGCGCGATTCCTTGCGCAACGTCGACTTGTTGTAGTCGAAAAAGATGTTGTTGAGAGACAACGTTTGGCCAACTTCGATGGGCACGAGATAGAGGTCGCGACGAATCTCGATGTATTCGGTGGCCTTGGTTAAGTCGATGTTGTCGCTCACACTGGCATAGCCCGGGGCCGAAGCTAAGAAGCCATAGTTGTGCCCTACAGGCAAGATGATTTTGTAGTCGCCAGTCACAGGCGTTGAACGTGCAGTGCCAACGTTTTCGCCAGTTTCGAGGATTTCATAGACGATGTCGGCCTCGACGGGCTCGAGCGTCTTCTTGTTTAACACCTTGCCGTAGATAAGGGCCACCGGACGCGGGCGCACCGACTCGGGAAGGAAGACACGAAAGATGTCGCCCTCGCCGCGTGTGTTCACACTCGACACGTAGTAGGCAAGGTCGCCGCTGGCCGGAATGGTGTAATACAGGTCGGCACCGGCAGTGTTGATGGATGGGCCCAGGTTGATGGGGTCAGACCACGACGTCCACGATGTGTCTAGACGTCGGCTAACGTATACGTCGAAGCCGCCGTAACCACCATGGCCAGTCGACGAAAAGTAGAGCGACGATCCATCGGAAGCGATAAAGGGCGTGCCTTCTTGTCCGATGGTATTAATGGTACCGCCAATGTTCTGTGGCTCGGTCCACTCCGTATCGGTAATGCGAAAGCTCACGTACAAGTCGTTGCCGCCACGGGTGTCGTGACGGTTGATCGCCATGACCATGACCTTGCCGTCGTTCGACATCGTAAAGCCGCGTTCACCACCAAGGTGGTAATAGTTCTTAATGTCTATCGACTTCGGCTCGCCCCATCCCGAGGCCACACGCCGACTAAGCGCCACGCTGCGATGACGTCCATCAGGCGTGCCGTAGTTGTCGAGCACGAGTGCCATGTTGCCATCGGGAGAGATCGACATGAGCGAGTTATGCTCGCGATTGTTCAATGGGGAGCCAATATTGACGGCAGTTCCCCACGTTCGGTCTTCTTGCAACTGCGATACCCAGATATCTTGGCGACCGCCTCCAATGTTGCTTGGGTCGTTGGATCGACAGAAGAAGAGCGTGCGCCCATCGGGAGAGATGACGGGTGCAAAATCGTTGTACGGACCATTCACGCCGCCGCCCAGATTCTCGCGCTCGACGCCTTCGGGCAACGGACTAACCTGCGCCACCGTGATCATGGGGATCACGGTGGCCAGGAGAACACTAACAAGGCAATATCGAAAGCTGCGCCGCACTTACTTCGTCGACTTCGGCTTGATGGTCATCGAAATCTTCTCAAGAGGATTGTCGCGGGAATCACGGGGTGAAGACACGACGGCATCGGCCACTTCCATACCACTCACCACTTCGCCAAAGGCGCTGTACTGTCCGTCGAGGAACGAGGCATCGCCAACGCAGATAAAGAACTGTCCACCGTAGCTGTTAGGATCGTTCGTACGAGCAGCCGAAAGCACACCGCGAGCGTGGCTCTTCTTCGAGAACTCGGCCTTCACCTTTTCGGGGTGGCCGCCCGTTCCCCACGTTTCACGCGGTTGATCCTTACTGTTCGGATCGCCACCCTGAATCATGAAATTCGGAATCACACGGTGGAAGGCCGTATTGTCATAGTATCCCTCGGCAACGCGTGCCGTGAAGTGCGCTACATGTCCGGGGGCAACGTCGGGCCACAGGCGAAGAACAATCTCGCCGAGAACCTTAGTACCCTGGCGGACAGTGATGACAAACTCGGGCTTGTCGTTCGAGGCTTGCGCCGCTGACGGCATGGTAGTCATAGCAAATGCTCCAGCTAGCAGCATAAGGCCGCCGAATGCAACGAAGAGATTCATTAGGTACTCCAAAAAAGTGGTAGAAAGTGATTATCGTGTAGGTAGCAGGGTTACCCTGCGAATTTCGATCGGCGTAACGGGTATTCCGTCATTGTCATCGAGTGGGCTGGGCTCTACAGCCACGCCGTTCATGCGCATCACAACGTCCATACCGTCGATGACCTTACCGAAGATGGTGAAGTCGTGCTTCACAACCTTGGCCTTCTCCAAACAGATAAAGAACTGACTAGTGCCGCTTTTGTCATCATCGAGGCGTCGCGCCATTGCCACAACTCCCACATCATATCCTGCTCGCGCCGAAGGCGTCGTTGCATCGATTTCCACCGGAAGTGCATCACCTGTTGCAGTTGCGCCACCGCGCCCCCACGCATTTCGCAGTGATGGGTCTTTCGTAAACGGGTCGCCCATTTGCACCAGATAGTCTCTCGACACTCGATGCACCAACATGCCATCGTAGAACTTCTTCTTCACAAGTCCCACGAAGTTCTTTACCGTTATGGGGGCATCGGCACCATACAAGCCAATTACAAACGTACCCATCGATGTTGCCACCTTTACTCGCTGTGTTACCACGGCTGTATCGGTAGGGGGCATCGACTCATCTAGCAAGGTGTCGATGCTGGAAGTCGACGGCGGGGCCATTTCCTGCAAGACCGGGGTATTGGACTCTTCGGCCATACGTCGGCACGACGACGTCACAAGCGTGAATAGCACAAGTGCTACAACAGGAAGAAAACGAACAATCATGACTACGGAAGTGGTGAAATCAGTCCCGAAGCCAGCAGCGCAAACACTGCCAAGCCAACGGCGATGCGGTAGACGACGAATCCGGTCAAAGAATGTGAACGAACGAAATTGAGAAGAAAGGCGATGGACCAATATCCACTGATTGCCGCGGCCACTGTGGCAATCACAAGGTCGAGGCCACCGTCGTTCCACGACAGGTAGTCCAACGCCTTCACGAACTGCAACACGCCTGCCCCAAGGATTGCTGGAATGCTCAGCAAGAAGCTAAAGCGCGCTGCGGCCTCGCGCGTGCAGCCGCGAGCAAGCGCTGCAACGATGGTAGAGCCGCTGCGCGACACGCCCGGGATAAGCGCAAGACATTGCGACAGGCCAATCACGAGCGTGTCAACAAACGACATCTCCGACGTGGTCTTGCGGAATGCAGCACGGCGTTCTACCAACCACAAGATCACGGCTACACCAATCAAGGTAGTGCCGATCACGCGCAAGTCCTTGGTAAACACCCCTTCGATGGCGTCCTTAGCCACCAAGCCCACCACCACGATCGGTATCGTGCCCACCACCACATACCATGCAAGGCGTGCATCGGCACTCTGCTGCCGCAGTGGCACGCGACCGGCGCCAATATTCTCGCGCACGACGGCACCAACCATGCGAAGGATATCAGCACGGAAGTACCACAGCACAGCAGCAAGCGTGCCTAACTGAATGGTGGCCATAAAGGCCGTCCATTGCTCTGGACGATTCGGGTCGATTACACCCATGAGCGAGGCAGCAATCGTGAGATGGGCCGTACTCGAGATGGGAATGAACTCCGACAGCCCTTGAATGATGCCCAGTAGAAGGGCTTCGAGGTGTGACATTAACGGCAAAACTACGGCATTGACGGCGAGTGTCACACTTTACCCCCGTCGTGACACGATGCCCCTTACGGAGCAACAGGTCGTGGAAGGGCCACGGAGCGGTTGTCCGAAACGTACGTGTAGGAGTAGTGAGTATGAGTGTGCATTCCTTGCGAATTCACCGCATGGCCGAGGAAGTGAGTGACATTCTGGCGGTTCACGTGGACTCGTGGACACCGATTCATCAGGATGGACTGGGGCGCCAGCTTGTAGCATCGGCCGATTCTATCGGCCAGCACATCCGCGACAGTTACGAAGCACGGCAACTCGACGAGCGGCTGCGCTTTTTGCGTTATGCCGATGCGGCCGTGGTGGATACGAAGAACGACATTCGGCGAGCGCAGGCGCGGCTGTTGTTCGACGATGGGCAAACGGTAGACCTGTTGAAGAAGCTTACCAGTCTGTCGATCTGCACGGTGGAGTTTGCCTTTGCGCTAATGCAGCGCGACGAGCACTACAATGGTGAGCACCGGGCATGGGTGGAGCGGAGACGCGCCTGGCGATTCCGTACGCCTGTGACGGCCGAAACGACGGACGCACCGCAGACCGAGGAGGAGTCTGATGCTGAGGTGGCTTCTTCGACGGCTGCACCGGCAGAGGATGCCGTGGCTGCCTAGTGGGCGTGGTACCAGGTGGGCCCGTGGCCGGTATCTACCACCACGGGCACTCCGTCCAGCGGCAATGCCTGCTCCATTTCCTCGCGTACAAGGGCTTGCAACGCATCCAGTTCGTCGAGCCGTGCTTCAAGAACCAATTCGTCGTGCACCTGTAGCATCAGTAGCGAATGCATACCCTCGCGAACCATCCGATCGTGAACGCGAATCATGGCCAGCTTGATCATGTCGGCCGCCGTTCCCTGTATGGGCGTGTTTACGGCGGCACGCTCGGCCGAGGTACGCAAGGCCCGGTTGCTGCTGTTGATGGCATGAAAGTAGCGGCGGCGACCGAGCATGGTGGTGGCATAGCCACGTGACCGAGTGGTTTCGACGGTAGAGTCGATGAACTGCTTGATGCCGGCATAGGCGCTAAAGTAGTTGTCGATTATGCCTTGGGCCTCGGTACGGCTAATGCCTAGTTGCTGCGACAATCCGAAGGCTCCTTGGCCATACATAATGCCGAAGTTGACGGTTTTGGCTATGCGGCGCTGGTCGGATGTTACTTCGGCAATGGCAACGCCAAACAGGCCAGCGGCCGTGGCGGCGTGCACGTCGTGGCCGGCGGCAAACGCTGCGCGCAAGCCGGCGTCGCCCGACATCGACGCCATGATGCGCAGTTCGATCTGCGAGTAGTCGGCCGAGAGGATTACACTGTCGTCACGCTGTGGTACAAAGGCCTTGCGAATCTGCTGGCCAAGCTCCGAGCGGACCGGTATGTTCTGAAGATTGGGATCGGTTGACGACAGACGTCCAGTGGCGGCGATGGTCTGGTTATACGTAGTGTGCACGCGGCCCGTTTGCGGGTTGATAAGACGAGGGAGCGACTCGACGTAGGTGCTGCGCAGTTTCTCGACTTGTCGGTATTCCAGCACGTAGCGCGCGATTGGAAACGACTCTGCAAGCTCGCTCAGCACCGAGGCGTCGGTACTGTAGCCAGTCTTTGTCTTCTTCGGCGAGGGCAACATCATCCGTTCAAACAAAACCTCGCCCAACTGCTTTGGCGACGAAATAAGGAATGGCTCGCCAGACTCAGCAAAGATGAGTTGCTCAAGCCGTGCTGCTTCGTCGCGCATGAACGTGGCTAGGTCCGACAACGCCAACGTGTTGATATAGATACCGTTCGACTCCATCACGGTAAGAACTTCGGAACAGCGGAACTCGACATCGGTTGCCAATGATGTAAGCCCTTCGTTGGACAACGCTGGCTGCAGGCACTCCATCAGTCGCCACGTTACGTCGACGTCTTCGCATGCATATTCGCATGCTTGCTCGACGGCTACCTCGCGCATGGTAATCTGCGAGGCCTTCTTTTCGCCAATAAGCGCGGTTATTGGTATTGGCTCGTAACCAAGCCACCGCTCAGCTAATGCATCCATGCCATGACGCTGGTCGGGGTCGAGGATGTAACTGGCTAGCATCGTGTCGAACGCCACAGGGTGAACGCGAATGCCATAGCGCCGAAGGATGAGGGCGTCGAACTTTAGATTCTGGCCTACCTTGCCAATGGCAGGCGATTCCAACAGCGGCTTAAGTGATGCCATGGCTGTTGCAACATCGATGCCCTTCTTGGCCGATGGTTCGTCGAAGAGGCCTACGGCCGCAGCATCCGCGTTATCATCCACGCTGATGTACCACGCAGTGCCCGCCTGGTGGCAAAGCGCAATACCAACGACGGCGCATTGCATGGCATCGAGTGATGTCGTCTCAAGATCGACGCATAGCGTCGTAACGCCTGCAAGCTCGGCCACAAGGTTATCGAGTGCCCCTTGAGAGTCGATAAGCGTGTAGGTATGTGGCACATCTTTAAGTGTTTTGAGCGACGACGCAGGTGGTGTGCTAACGGGCGCTGTTGCGCCGTAATCGGCCGCATCGTTCGCGATGTCGGTCGCTCCGCCGCTGTTACCATTGCCGGCCAGGGTTGCCATCTTTCGGCGTAGGGTATGAAAGCTAAGCTCGGCCATCATTGCGTCGAGCTCGGGGCCGTTCATGGGATTGCGAACAAGGGCTGCACGCTTTGCGTCGATGGGCACATCCGTGTGAATGGTAACGAGCACCTTCGACAGTGCGGCCATATCGCGGCTCGCTTCCAGCTTTGCGCGCAGCGAGGCCTTGTCGATCTTGTCAAGGTTGTCGTAAATACCTTCCACGCTTCCGTACGTCTCAATCAGCGGAATAGCGGTTTTTTCACCAACGCCTTTCACGCCCGGCACGTTATCGCTGGCATCGCCGATAAGGGCTAGCACGTCGATCACATGTTCGGGTGCTACGCCGAACTTTTCCTTTACACGAACGGCGTCGTAGCGTTCGTATTCGGCGACGTCCTTGCCGGGACGCAACACCAGAACGCGGTCGGTAACGAGCTGGAAATAGTCTTTGTCGGACGTCACGCATAAGACGTCGTGGCCGTCGGCGCTTTCACGTTTGGCGATAGTGCCAATGATGTCATCGGCTTCGAAGCCGGGCAGTTCTAGCTGCGAAAGACCCAACAGGCGTATCAGCTCCTTGATGCGGCCCAACTGTGGCACCAGGTCTTCTGGGAAGGCATCGCGATGAGCCTTGTACAGCGGATACATTTCGTGTCGGAATGTAGGTTCCTTCGTGTCGAACACCACGCAGATTGCTTCTGGGTCATGCTTTTCGAGCAGACTCAGCAAAATGTTGGCAAAGGCAAACACGGCAAAGGTAGGTTCGCCTGTTTGCGACTTCATTCCGGTACGTTGCAGGGCATGATAGGCGCGAAACACCAGCGACATGCCATCGATAAGAACGATAGGTTTGGACATGGCGCAACCTACGGAGAAACCGTTGGACGTGATTGCCCCACGCCATGTATGGACCACTGTACAACGGGTCGTGTTTGAGACGCACCTTCAGGCACTGGAGCTCTGACGAAGCCGGGTGCCGAAACGCAAGAGAATACTATTCCACCAAGATCCGAGACGTGGCTGTTCCAAGACTTGACGTGACAACAACGTTGTATGCCCCGGCCGGGATGTTGCGTCCAGACACCTGTAGCTGTACCTTGTGTAGCCCACCGGGTAAGGCGATGCCCCTTTCAACAAGGAGCGTCTGACCTAGGTCAGAAACAATGGAAACATCGGCCATGGTGGGCTGCTGGCTACGCACAGAAATCGTGACGGCGCTACGTGCGGGAATGGGCCCAACACCGTCGATAGACAATCGGTTATCGACGGTAGTGCATAGGCCAAGGGCCGACGGTTTGGTGAGCAAGTTGCATAATTGATCGCGAGAGAGCTGTTCTTCGACGAACGTCAGAGTAGCCTCGTACTCAGGTCGGATGAAGTTCGATATGCGCTCCGGCAATCGGTCGAAGAGCTCCTTGGTTGGGAAGAACCACGAGACACCAACGAGACGGCGACGTTCACCTTCGGCATTTGGATCGGCTATCCACGGTGTGCTATACTTGATTGGTACAAGCAACCGATCGACGGGAAGCCGGACACCCTGCTCGACGAATTCGAAGACGAGCATGGAGTCGACGCACGTTGCATGCAAACCAAGTGCAACGCCTACCTGAATTGCTAGGTCTCTAACACGAGGAAACTCGGCAACTGCCTGCGGTAAGAACTTCGAGTCGTCAAAACTGATTCTTGACAGAATAGAGTTGCAATTGGTAACTGCAGGGAGCGATTGTATCTCCGAGCTCTCTGCAACGGGGTTCGGATAGGCGCTCCATGGCTCGTGGAACATTGATGCATCATCTACATAGCGCTGATTATACAATCGTAAAGGAGCAGCCAACCAAAGTCTGTCGGTGCCGTTGACTTGAGTAACATTGACATTTTTCAGCCTAAACCGAGCTGTGTCTATAGCTACCGTTGAACCCCCAACCTGATATACCGCCCCAGAGTCAACCGCAATCCCCAATCTCAGCAGCTCTTCGTTTGTCAGATCTATTTCCACGCGAGCTGCAAGTTCACCGGCTTCGTTCTGGGCAATCCTGCTGAACGCGATGGGTGTGTAAACTCGATATATCCCGGCTGTTGCGTTCGATGTCTTGTTGATTTCAGACGCTATCGCAGAGTGTTGATGGGAATCGATAACGTGTGCAGTTGCTGCTCTGCGCTCCGCAACGTGGTTTTGTGATGTTGATGCACCAGCGTGCGGCTGGCTTGGCTCTTCGGTACCATAGGGCAACATCCAGAGTCCCAACGCAAGGGATAGTCCCATGGCCAGGAGAAGCCATGGGTAACTTCGTTTGCGCTGAGTGATTTTTGCAAGTACATCATCGGTCACAATGTGCATCACAACGTCCGACTGACGAATGACTGAGAGAGCGGATTCTAATCGTTGTTCATTCATGGTCAACGTTGTCCTTCGTTACTGGCTGTTCACGGAGTTGTTCAATCACAGTGTCGCGGCCCCGTTTTATTCGCATTTTCACTGCCGACAGCCCAAGCCCAAGCTCTGCTGCGATGTCGGCTAGTGGCCATCCTTCAATCTCGGCAAGCACCAATGGAATACGCTGGTCATCCGGCAGATTGGCAATGGCATCTCGAACAAGCTGTGCATCGGTGGTTTCTTCGGCATTCGCGTATGCAGGACATCGGAGCAAGTCCATATCGGCGAGTTCGATTTTCTGCGCACGGCTACTGCTTCTGCGATGCTGTCGCAGCACAGCTCTCATAACGTAGCTTTTTAGCGCACCGGCGTCGTCGATCCTCCTGAGTGCTGCAAAAGCCGCCGTAAGTGCCTCCTGCAAGTAGTCTGCGGCTAGCTCACGGTCACGCGCCACAAACAACGCAAACCGTTCGCACTCGCGTCGAACGTTCTTGTATGCCTGCACAAAGTCATCGGCTGTCTTCACGGACAACAGATGCAGGAACTGGAAACATGGTCACAATGTGCATCATCTATCCGCAGATACGCGGGCACTTACGTTCCGATTCCCTTCTTTGTAGTTTTGCCCATGCTTGAATTCCTCTCCTCCCTGCAGGGCATACGTTGTGCCTTTGCAACCTTGCTGCTAAGTGTATCCGTCCTGCCTGCTGTTGCGGCCGACACCTCCAGCCGTGCCGCTATCTTTCACACGCCTTCAACGGTCCGCAAGACGGTGTCGATTGGCGGCCAGGCCATAACCTACGACGTTACCGTAGGCCACCTGCCACTTATTCGCGAGGATGGCACCGAACGGGCCAAGGTCTTCTTTATCGCCTACACCCGCACTGGCGTTGCCGACCCCACAAAACGTCCGGTTACGTTTAGCTTCAATGGCGGTCCCGGCTCGTCGAGCGTGTGGTTACACCTTGGCACACTGGGTCCACGGCGCGTAGCTATGAACGATGATGGCTCGCCGCTGCCCCCACCCTACAAGCTCGTCGATAACGACCAGTCGTGGCTCGACCTTACCGACCTTGTGTTTATCGACCCCGTAAGCACGGGCTTCTCCCGCGCTAACGACGAAAAGGAAGCTCGCACGTTCCACGGCGTGCAGCAAGACGTTGAATCAGTTGGCGACTTTATCCATCGTTGGACGAGTACCAATGCCCGCTGGGCGTCGCCAAAATTCCTCATCGGCGAATCGTACGGCACTACGCGCGCCTCGGCCCTGAGCGATCACCTGCAAGGTCGCTACGGCATGTTCCTCAACGGCGTCATCCTCGTGTCGGCCGTCTTGCAATTCCAAACCATCTCGTTTGACGACGGCAACGACCTCCCGTTTGCACTGTTTTTACCCTCCTACACCGCCACCGCTTGGTACCACAAAAAGCTCTCGCCCACGCTGCTGTCGATGCCCCTTGAAGAAGTGGTACAGCGTGCCCGTCAATTTGCTGGGGGCCCCTATACACTAGCCCTTATGCTTGGTGATGGTTTACAAGGGGCACCGCGTACGCAAGCGGTCGACAGCGTTGTGTACTATACGGGGTTGGACAGGTTATACGTTGAACGAACCAACCTGAGGCCCAATATCCATCGACTAACGCAAGAGCTGCTGCGCACCGAGGGCAAGGTTGTGGGACGCTTCGACAGCCGATACACGGGAATCATGACCGACCCGCTGAGCGAGTGGCAGGAACGCGACCCAAGCTATGCGCCGGCCGTTCAGGGAGCATATTCGACGTGCATCAACGATTATCTGCGGCGAGAACTGGGCGTAACGACTGCCTTGCCATACGAGGTCCTAACGGGCAAGGTGCGTCCATGGGATTTTTCGGGCGCAACCAACGAATATCTTAGCGTTGCACCTGCACTGCGCAGCGCCATGGCGTCGAATCCTGACTTACGTGTTTGGGTGTTAAACGGATATTACGATTTAGCGACGCCGTTCCATGCTGCCGAATACACCATATCGCACATGGGCTTGCCTACGGCGTTACGTCCTAACGTATCCATGACGTATTACAACGCCGGCCACATGATGTATTTGCTCAAGAGTGAACTTGTGCGTATGAAGGACGACGCGAAGAGATTCTTCCGGTAATATCCGTGCATAGCGCTCTGTACCTAACAACGGCGATATTCGCCACACTCATTCTGGCATCATGCGCTGGAACACGAGTTGGGCCAAAAATCAGTGCTGAGTTTATGGCCTCTTCCATGACGGATCCATCGCTCACGGAGGAAACGACGCAGACGCCGAACGCCATCGTCGGAGTCACGATCGAGCGTCATCGTCGTGGTGCTATTGGCCTCAGACTTGAGCCTTCACTTCGCTACATACCAGTCTCTACGACATCCGGCGATCCTTCGCTCGCGAACTCGTTAGCGGCATATACGTTCGCATCAACGACCACGCTCTTCGAACTACCCGTACAAGCTGTGCTGCCAGTATTCTCTTTAGACAGCTCGTTTGCGATACGGGTGTTTGCAGGTCCAACTGTGTGGCTTCCTATTGCCCAGACACTTCAGTCCACGGTAACGCAGAGGGTAACAGTAAGCAACGTCGAGGAGATTAGCAGGAGTGGCATCGCAAGCACCACAACCGAGTTTGGCTCGCTGGCAGTTAATGCCACAGCAGGATCTGACGCCATCATCTCGATATCCAGCACGCTCAGGGCAGTAGCCGGCATACGTGCATCCTATTGGCCTTCCGTCACAACTCTAGGCGCTGGAGGAGGACTCGACCCTAACACGGGTACAACGTTTATTGCTCGTCACGACACGCCGCGGTGGAGCTTTGGCCTATCGCTTGGACTATTGGCACAACTATGAACGACTCAGTACGACTCATCGTCACGTCCTTCTTAGCTGCTGTGGCCGCAATGACTCTGGCATCATGCAGCAACACCGCCGTTGGTGTACGCAGCGCTATCGACATACCAGTAGTAGGATCGGCAGGGCAAGGGGCAATTGTTACTTCCGATTTTTCTGTTGGCACATCATACGGACTTGCATTCGAAGCTGATCTCGGACCAATTCTTCGCGGTCGCATTGAGACCACATTACGGAGTGTCTCCGTGCGGTCCGAGCTTGGAACTATACGTCCTGATCCAGGCAATCCTCGACCCACATCTGGCTATCTTGATGCTCAGTATCAGCTCCTAGATATCCCGGCATTTGTTACGTACTTGGCAAGGGGCAACGATCACATCACGCCGTTCTTTGGCTTTGGTGGAGTGCTTACGCTGGGACGCGGTTTAACATGGAATGCACAATACACAAATTGGTCGTTAAACGATGACAACGAGTGGTATCGATACACCGTAAATGACGAACATACTCAGGGCGCCTTAGAGGCGGGCTTTTCGGCTCTTTTCACCATGGGTACATCATTTCATCTTGCAACGTCCCTTGATGCACAGGTTGATGTTAGATTAGCGCATCGCCTAAGCGATCCAAGTGTTAGCGCGCGCTGGTCCTCTGAGCGCCTAAACGAGTTATATTTGCCAACGACGAGCGTTGTTTTTGGAGCCGGTATCGCCATCCGTCTGTAACGTCATTTCACCTAGGTCTTATGAAGAGTACTGCACCGTTGGCCTCCTTGTTACTGAGTATGGTTATCGCCTGCACCATGTCGGCCCATGCTATCGAACTTTCACGATCTGGACTGCGCTTTGCATTCAGCAGTCCGTTAAGTGCGCCTCGTTGGATTCTGTTTAACGAGGCCTCATACACGTCGACAAGTTGGTCGTCACCACTGGGCTTTGCTGCGGGACTTGTAGTCGACCTAAATATTGCGGACACGAATATATTGGTTCGACTCGAGCCGTCGTTTCGTCGGTTCGAATCAAGAAGCTTGTTCAGTCAGCAAGTCAGTGACCCTGACTACTCGCTCGAACTTACGAGCCAACAGGCCATCATCGAGCTACCAGCTTCGATTGTCTATCGCTTTGGCGACTCGGCATCCCCGATTCGACCCTATGGCTTTGGTGGATTTACCCTTGCTGTTATCACTTCGCAGTCCATCGAGTCCACTGAGCTCGATGCTTCAAATGTGGAGCAGCCATCAGTGACCCGAAAAGAGGAACTCGGATTTTCAATGTTTCCCTTCGTATTGCAGGCCGGCTTAGGAGCCGAGGTGGCCCTTAGTTCTACAATATCCCTGATACTTGATGGACGCATCATGTATGTAGTTCGCTCCCTTATGTTTGGTCCCCCTATTATTACTTTTTCAGCCGGTGGATTCAATTTCAACCAATTGTTTCCACCGGTCCCAACCTTCTCTGCCGCTGGCGGTGTGTCGTTGCTTGTACGGATGTAGAACGACCTTGGAGAGATTCTTCCATCGCTTATCAGCCGTCACTACCGCAACGTCCGCTGCACCCTACGCGTCCGCCAGTTGAACCGCAAGGCGAGTACGCGTACAAGGAAGGTAACTGCAACGGCAATCAGTCCAGCCATTTCGGAACTCATCGGAGCATACCAGCACATGGCTAGGAATACAACGCCTCCTGCTGCCACAGCTATCGCATAGAAGTGACTTGGCTTAAACACTTCGGGTTCTTCCCGCATGATGATGTCGCGGAGCAGACCGCCGCCTACGGCGTTGATGATGCCGATGAAGAGGGCCGACAGGGGTGCAACGCCCATCAGGATGGCCTTCTGAGCGCCAAAAACAGCATACATTCCAATCGAGACCGAATCGACATGTCCAACGAACGTTGTTGAACGTACAACAAGTCGATGCAACACTACGCCAAGCCCAGCGCCCGCCAACACTGCGGTTAGCAGGCGGTAATCAGTAAGGGACACAGGCGGCAAACTCCCTAACAGAACATCCCGCAGGATACCTCCGCCAAGACTTCCAGCTACTGCAACGACAACCACGCCAACAACATCGTAGCCACGCCGGATGGTACGAACTGTACCTGCTGCTGCGAACAAAAATGTGGCGAACAGATCCCACACAAGCGGGAGTTCGAAATGTGTACCGTCGATAGGATTCATGGTTGCTGGATGATGGCCGTTGCTTCTATTTCAACAAGCAGCCGGGGGTCGATTAATGCACTTACCACAACCAGCGTGGCAGCAGGCCGAATCTGTCCGAATACCTCGCCATGAGCACGAAGCACGTCATCGACAACAAGCGATGATGTGACATAAATCCTCGTTCGAATCACGTCCTCCATGCTGGCACTGGCTTGCTGCAGAGCAGCACGTATAACAGACAGGACGTATGTGGCCTGGCCGTAGGCATCTCCTTCGGCAACTACGAGATTGTCTCGCATGGCCGTTGTACCAGCAACTTCAACAATGTTGCCAATACGCACAGCGCGCGAATACCCTGCCGTTGACTCCCAAGGCGCACCTGACGAAATGTTCAAGCGTTTCATAACGCAATGATACGACAGGCACCAAGATCTCTTCGTGAAATTCATGAGTTGAACGCCAGGCGACGCTAACAAAGACGTTACCTAAGCAACACAAGAACGCAGGTATCAAATAGGCAGTACTGCTAGCTACGTCACGTTGTAGTCTTTAGTTGACAACGACGTTCACCGTGTTCTTCCTATGTTCATTCGACTTCTTGGCATCGTTGCGATGCTCGTGTTTACCGTTTCCATCAGCTATGCCGCTTACGCCTCGCAGCACCCATCGTTGCCCCAACGAATACGGCAACCCAGATTGACATTCGCGACGCAGCCAGTGACGTTGTTGGCTTGCCTAGCCAAAATCGTGGCGATATGTGTATTGGCGACGTTGCTTCTGGTGGCGTGTAAATTCTCTCGCAGCTGCTCTATAAATCAGGCGCAGTGCTGTGCACCAATACGCTGTTGACTACGGCCTCGGTGGCTCCAGCACAAGGCTGTCTAGAGGTTTCGACGCCACCCATTGCATGCCTTCCACATCAAGCTGCAATTCAATATCGAACATCATCGACTCTTACAAACCCAACAGGCAGACGGCTTCGGTTTAGTTTGCAGCTAGCGCTGCCACTATTACGCCAGGAACATTGCGTTTTCGGACGTAGCGAGACAGACACGTCACATTGTTGCTTCGACGAACATACCCGCAGGTAGAACAGTGCCCCTTAACATAAAGGCAGGGGCTGGTGGAGCGGTGGTTTACTGCGATTCAGTATTTTCTATATGATTCTAAGCCTCTTTACAGGTAAAACACATGACAGCACGATTCTCACTGAGTCTCTTGGTCTTGCTCACGAGCCTCCTAGCGCACAGCGTATCAGCGAGCGTTCCGTTCACGATTTCTGTCGTGCAGAAGCAATTGACAGAACAGTCTGGAGGTACGACTTTCACAATTTTAGCAGGTGCAGATTCAGGGTTTACGGCTAGTATCTTTCTCCGCGCGTCATCGCCCACGTTGGCGCAATCTGCGTTCACGTTCTCTCGACCTCGATTCGACCATCCCTACACTAGCCCTGTACAGCTAACTGTACAGACCGACGGGGCCGTCGGACCTGGTATTCATGTTATTGTTGTCGAAGGATTCAACGGCTCTGTCGTAGCAACCGACACATGCAACCTGATTATCGCCGAACGTTCGGGCTGGACGGTATATACAACGCAAAATTCAGCTCTCCCGACCAATGTTATACGTTCCATTCAACTTGACGATCAGGGAGTTGCCTGGATGGCGACGGACAATGGCGTTGTGCGATTTGACGGCGACACCATGCAATCCTATCTGAGTGATAGGATTGCTTCGTTAGCATTGCAGAACGATACCACGCCATGGGTTTTGCAAAATTCATCGCTTTGGCGCATGGTTGAAGGCGAGTTTCGTGAGTTCAACCATAGCGCCATTAGCGATCAGCCTCAAATTCTCTGCGCAGGTCGAGGCGGTGAGATCTGGGTGTACATGCGTAGCACCCACAAACTAGCGCGCATTATTGGCGACGAAGTTGCCGTGTTCGAGATAGGCAATCTCGTCTCTGGCAACATGTGGGCAGCCGTGACATCCATGATTGTGGATAGATCGAATACACTTTGGCTTGGCTTCTCGGGCTACAATCGCGAGTGGATCGTTACATATGATGGTCAGTACTGGACCGCTTACGAACGATCTCGCTTTCAACTTTCGGACTTTCAGGGCTCGGCCCAGCTTGTACTTGATCCAACACTCGGCATTTGGTCAGTGAGCCAAGATGGGTTGGTACACGTTCGTACAGATGGAAGCACATCGTACCCATCAAATCCAACGGGTGTCTTTCCAGGGTTCATGCCAACAGCATTCGCAATCGACTCGCTCCACGGCCACAGATGGGTTGGTGTAACAACAACAGCGAACCACCCTAGCCAACCAGTCGGTCTTGCACGATTTACTCCGAACGGACTGGTCCTCTATCAATCATCCAATTCGCCGCTTCCCGCAGCGGGCATCTTTGCCCTGAGAGCCGACAAATCAGGAAAACTCTGGGCAGCGACATCCAACGGCCTTGTGGTAATAGACGTCAGTGCCATTGGCAGCACAGTATCCGCAGGCGAGACCGATTTCGCCAAGCGTGAAAGCAGCCCTGCCACCATCATCGTCACACCTAACCCTATTGATTCTAGGGCAGTGATTCAATTGAAGGGATGGTCCGAGAACGAAGCCATTAGTGTGGTAGTGCGAAGCGTAACGGGTGAAGTAGTGCATCAGATATACCACGGAGCTGTCACAACCACAACCATGGAGTTTGTGCTATCAGCGCAATCTCTCGCCAACGGCTACTACATGCTTCATGTGCAAGGACAACTTAGCTCTGCCACAGCCCCACTTGTAGTCCATCACTAATTGCCATATGCTTGCCAATGGAGCAGTCTCTTGTCGAATTCCATTCGACTTGTGTTGATTCCATTATAAAGTCGACTTGTTTGCGAGTGATAGGCGACCCGCAGATTCGTTGTCCGGTCTTTGGACGTACAACGAATGATTCAGCATATACTCCGTTTCTGCAATCGGTGCCCCTTGACGTAGATCTTGTGGATGCGCTCCGGGGGTTTTAGCTGCGCAACGTGGGCGGATTGCTTGGGGATGCTTTGTGTAGAAGCGTTGGAATGTAGAAGATGGGCAACCAGTGCCCCTTTCTACTATACGGCTGATGGTTGCATGCAGCCCCCATGGTAGATTATACACTGCGAACCACCGCATTCTGGGACCTCTGTTGCCCGCCGACTCTCGAGTCTTGGTGGGCTTTGATAGCAAAGCACCTTTCGATTCCGGACGGCGTCCCTCAAGCCGCTTGTATTGTTCGTGCTACCATCGGTGGTGTATGATCTAAGCTACATACCCCCTGCTGATGGGTTTTCGGATTTCGCTCGATGTGACATCATCGCCGCAAAGTGTAACAGAAGGATTGTTTGAACTCGGCTACTTTACGTGCTGACTGTCGAAACCACCTATGTCGACCTTGCACAACTCTGCGATATGCCCTACAACCCGTTACGCGCTCTCGAACTTTTGCGAGCAGGAACGCAAAATCCGAACGCAGAATTTCGCGACAATCAAGCACAGGCAATTCAGCATGTAGTGGATGGTAGTGGGCGACTTCTCGTCGTTCAGAAAACAGGTTGGGGCAAGAGCTCGGTATATTTCATTGCAACGAAGTTGCTACGAGAGGATGGCATGGGGCCTGCAATCTTGATTTCGCCGCTGTTGGCGCTGATGCGAAATCAAATTGCAGCCGCAGAACGGATGGGCGTACGCGCCGTCACCATCCACTCGGGAAACCGCGAGGATTGGGCGGCCATCGAAGGAGCGATTGCACGGAATGAGGTGGACATTTTACTCATCCACCCAAAGCGCCTGTTGAACGAACAGTTTAACACGCACGTGCTGGGCCGAATTGCTGCGACTGTCTCGATGATTGCAATTGATGAGGCCCACTGCATCTCGGACTGGGGGCACGATTTTGTCCCCGAATATCGACTTATCGAGCGGCGGATTCGACTCCTGCCACAGAACGTCCGTTTGCTGGCCACCACGGCCACAGCAAACAATCGGGTGATGGCGGATTTGCAGGCCGTGCTTGGGCCGAACCTCGAAGTGTCCCGTGGCGATCTTTGCCGCTCAACATTGCTGCTCCAAACCATGAGGATGCCTAGCCAGGCAAAGCGGCTGGCATGGCTTGCTACACATCTTCCCGCAATGCCGGGGAGTGGTATCATATACGCCCTTACGCAACGAGATGCCGAGAGCGTAGCCGAGTGGCTACGCACGCACGGCCTTGCCGCCGAAGCATACCATGGTGGCCTTGCGCCTGAACATGCAAACGCCTTGGAAGACGCGCTGCTTGCGAATGAAGTTAAGGCGTTGGTGGCAACCACAAAGCTGGGAATGGGATTCGACAAACCCGATCTTGCCTTTGTTATACATTACCAAACGCCCGGCTCTGTTGTGGCCTATTATCAGCAAGTGGGACGTGCCGGACGCAATCTGCCCGCCGAGCTTCCAGGAGCTTACGGAGTGCTGCTTAGTGGAAGCGAAGAGACAAACATCACGAACTTCTTCATTGCAAGCGCTTTTCCCACACGAGACGAAGTGGAGGCGGTGCTGATGGCTTTAGGCGCAGAGACTGGTGGACTTTCCGTCAACGGACTTGCGGAGCGAGTGAACATCAGCTACGGTAGAATAGAAAAGGCATTGCTACTTTTGTCGCTCGAGTCACCTTCACCCATCGCCAAGCAGGATAGCAAATGGACTTTGACCGCGGCAAACCTAAGCGAGGCGTTCTGGCAACGGGCGGAGCGGTTGACGGCGTTGCGCAAAACGGGGCAGGCACAAATGCAGGAATACGCTCAGCTTAAGAGCGGGCACATGGAGTTTCTTATTCGAGCCCTCGATGGCATTCCAGGTTCGTTTCGCACCCCCAACCTTGCACCGCTTCCGTCAACAGTGGACGATCGCCTGGTCCAAGAGGCCGTAGCATTCCTGCGCCGGTCGAGCCTGCCGCTGGAACCGCGAAAGAAGTGGCCCTCCGGCGGGCTAACGGGGCTGGCCGTTAAAGGAAACACCCTCATTACACCTGCGCTCAATCTACGGCCGGGCAAGATCCTCTGCACGTGGGGCGACGCTGGCTGGGGCGAGTTGGTTCGCCTTGGAAAGTACCGCGACGGGCATTTCTCGGATGATTTGGTGGCAGCATGTGCCAATCTGATCCAAGAGTGGGCTCCCAATCCTGCACCACAATGGGTCACCTGCATTCCCTCCAATCGCCACCCACATCTTGTACCTAACTTTGCGCAACGACTAGCTACTGCACTGAACGTGCCCTTTTATCCCGTACTCCTAAAGACAGGTGCACGCCCTCCTCAGAAAGAAATGGCAAACAGTAGCCAACAAGCTCGGAATGTTGATGGCTCGCTGCGGATCGAGAGAGTCGTACCGCCTGGTCCTGTACTGCTCGTGGATGACATGGTAGATTCCAAGTGGACACTTACAGTGGCGGCCGTCCTTTTAACCTCTAACGGCAGTGGTCCGGTGTTCCCTCTCGCACTGGCATCAACTTCGCATTCTGACGAATGATTGAACCACTCTCACAAAACACCCAGGCTATTCTGCTTCTTACAGCGCCGTTGATTACAGGGGGCGACGAGTCATCACGCCATATACTCTCGTTGGGAGAATACAATCGCCTGGCACAGATTCTGCGCCAACATCAGAAGCAGCCTGCGGACTTGCTTGCACCCGATGCCAATGCGCTGATTGAAGCATGTGCACCATCGTTCAAGCCGTCGCGACTTACATCGTTGCTTGGCCGCGGCTTTCTGCTTAGCCAGGCCGTTGAACACTGGAACGCCAGGGGCATCTGGGTGTTCAGCAGGGCTGATGCCCGTTACCCAAGACGTCTAAAAGTCAAGATGAGAGAAGATGCGCCCCCTGTACTCTATGGGGTTGGCAACATTGCCTTGCTTGAACGTGGCGGCCTAGCAGTCATTGGCTCGCGAAACGTAGATGAAGAACTCGTGGCCTTTACTGAACATGTTGCTCGTTTATGCGCCGAAGCTCATCGCACCATCGTTTCGGGCGGTGCGCGTGGAATCGACAAGGCCGCTATGAATGGTGCCCTCATGGCGGGCGGCTGCGCGGCAGGAGTGATGGCCGATAGCTTGGAGCGTGCTGCCTTGGCTAGAGACAATCGCGAGCCATTGATGCAAGGCCGCCTTGTGCTCGTCTCTCCCTACGATCCGGCAGCGGGCTTCAACGTTGGCCATGCAATGCAACGCAACAAGCTCATCTATGCCCTTGCAGATGCCGCTTTGGTGGTGGCGTCGGACTTCGAAAAGGGTGGCACTTGGGCCGGTGCTATCGAGCAACTTGATCGACTGTGCTTTGTGCCAGTGTTTGCTCGCAAGGCGTCGAACGCAGGCGAAGGCAACGAAGCCCTCCTGAAACGCGGAGCCGTGCCATGGCCCAATCCTCAAAGTGGCACCGAACTGGAGCTTGCTCTCGATGCTGCCGCAAGTCTTGTGGCTGATGTACCTACCGATAGCACCTTACCACTTGCCCTGTGGGAGCCACCGGCCGCGTATGCAAGCCCCCCTGCCACGCCTGACATCATGATGCCTTCAACAGCAGACAAGCCCAGCTTGCCAGCCGCCGGTACACCTACCTCACCCGAACTGGAGTTGTTGAATGCCGTGAAGGTAATTCTTCGACGTGAACTCGCCAATCCTTGTACCGAAGACGAAGTCGCGTCGCTGCTTGCCATCACTAAACCACAAGCAAAACAGTGGCTGGCTCTCCTGATGAAAGACGGGCTGTTGGAGAAAGTTACCAGCGCCAAACCAGTGCGGTATCGCACCATCCAACACGCGTAATATCGGCTCTGAACGAAGTATTACTCGATTGGCTCAGCGGCACTATCCCCGCCAGTCACACGAAAGCAATATCACCTGTTCTCCAACCGCAACACCCCACGCGGACATACCTCGGCACAGATGCCGCAGCCAACACAAGAAGCACGCTTTACATCCTGACCTCGCTGCGCATAGGCACGCACATCAATGCCCATCTCGCAATACGTGCTGCAGTTGCCACACGAGATGCACTGGCCTCCATTAACGGTGATGCGAAAACGCGACATGTACTTCTGCAGTAAGCCCAGCACAGCAGCCATGGGGCATCCAAACCGACACCACACCCGCGATCCAAGTATGGGGTAGAAACCAACACCAATCACTCCGCTAAACAGCGCCCCAATGTAAAAGCCATACCAATCCGCCGCTGCCTTGCTCCAACTTCCCAATACCGCGCCGCCAAGCCAAGAGTTAACCCATACAAGCGCTGTAACCACCACAATGGCCAGCAACACACCGTGCACCAGCCATCGCTCGATACGCCACGCCCGCAGGGTTTTGTCTGAGTTCTGACGCCACGGATCTCCCAAGGTCTCGGCCAACGCCCCGCAACCACACACCCACGAACAGTACCACCGCTTGCCAAAGAAATACGTGAGCACTGGCGTAGCAATAAACGTCATGCATACGCCCCAGAACGCCATAAAGACAACGAGCTTGTCTGGCGAAGCGAGCATCGACGAAAAGCTCGACGGAAATAAATAGTCGTACTTGAGCGGCCAGAAGTAATGAAAATAATACTCCTTACTACCAATGTTAACGAGTATTGCCGGCACCATCCACGCCGCGATACACTGAAAGAACATCACGCTTATCGTGCGTACAATCTGATACTTGCTGTGCCGATATCTTACAAGCATCCGTACGCCCATCACCAACACAGCCGCAGTGTACAACGTGCCATATAAGAACCACCGGTCGGCCGGTGTGCCACGAAGTGCCTGGCTTAGTGGCTCCACGCTGCCCACCATGTGTACCAGCGCCTGCGGGTACCAATACAACACCACATAGAATGCCGTAAAGGCCACGCCGTACAGCCATCCAAGAACGCCCCGACGCTTGGCGCTGCTCGTCATAATGCCCGTATTGCGAATACCGGAAAGCGGCTGCCGCAGTCCGTCCGTCACTGCTATCACACCACCCACCATGCCAAGCCCTAGCGTGCTCAACATAAACAGCATGTTGTAGTCGGCCAGTGCCCCACCAGCCCCCACAAGCAACATGAGCGCAGCAATCGCTACAAGGGCTGAACCTAGGCGCTCACGTGCCGACATCTTGTTCTGATCCTGAGCATGTTCAGGAATGGCTATTTGTACGAGACTCATACTGCTGCCTCCCGTTGAATACGTCGCATGGTCTGGGTAAACTCTTGGTCGAATTCTGCTTGCGCAAGCTGTTGCACAACGTGCTGCAACGCTGCTCCTTGCTCTATCCATGCCGTGCAGGCGTCGCCGCGTAAGCGTAATCCCATGGCATTAAATCCCTGTACCGTTCCGCTGCTATGCACAATACGAAGTAATTTATTACCTCGATGCCAAAGCCATGAATTCTCATTCTTGACGCTTGCAGGCACATCGCCATACGTCATATATTCCACGTCAAAGAATTTCGCCGAATTAAAAAACACGCCACGCTGAAAGGGGCGTCGGTCTCCCGTAAGAACGGCTGCAAGGTGTTCGCCATGCGCACGAGCTGTATACCACAGCAGGTCGACGCGCCCGTCGGCAAATTCCGCGCAGTCGCCAATGGCATAGATGTCCGGCGCCGACGTGGCAAAGTAATCGTCAACGACAACGCCGCGTCGCACGGCGATGCCTGAGCGCTCAGCAAGCGCGACGTTGGGGCGTACGCCTGCGGTAAGCACAACGAGCTCACAAGGTAGATGTTCGCCGCTGTCCGTAAGCGCGGCCGCCACGCGTCCATCGGTGCCCCCTACAATCGAATGTAGCTGGGTGTGCAGGCGAACGTCGATGCCGTGGGCGCGGATGTGCTGGGTAACAAGGGCGGATTCTTCGGTGGGTAGGACGTTGTTCCAGTACGACGCTTCGCGAACGAGCATGGTAACAGCGATCCCGCGCGAGGCAAGCATTTCGGCGACTTCTACACCGATGAGACCACCGCCGACAATGACGGCAGAGTGCACGCCGCGGGCGTTCTGCTCAAGCAGGTCTAGATCCTGCATGGTAGTAAACGACTGAACGCCTGCGAGGTCCTGACCGGGCCAGCCAAATCGATTAGCCACACTGCCGGTGGCAATGATGGCTGTGTCGTAGGCGATGACGTCGCCGTTATCGAGCACGCACTGGTGCTTGTTAGTGTCGAGGCGTTCGACGAAGGCCTGTCGCAATTCGATGCGATTCTTCGTCCAGAACCAGCGTTCGTACGGCTCGAGCTGAGGGCGATCCATATGGCCCATGAAGGCATACATCAGGGCGGGCCGCGAGAAGAAGAACGGCGCTTCGGCCGAGACAACCGTTATGCGGTCATCGCAGCGCTTGCGTAGATGGCGCGCTGCGGTAATACCGGCTACGCCGTTGCCGATGATAACCGTATGCGCCATAAACGAATTAGCGTGAGTGGATAATGGGGATGGTGCGCAATCCAGTTGCAGACACTACACGTGCAAGATACACACCGGCCGGCGCATCTTGCGGGACGTAGGTGGCAAGTTGCGAAGTGATTGCATTACCTTGAAACACCACACGGCCGTCGATGCCTACAATGACAATACTTGCATTGTCGGTCGCGAGGTCTTCGTTCACGCTTGTTGCGTTCTCATCTGCACGCGTAACGATGATCTCTTCGGCTTGAAGCTGCTCGCGAGTTTCTGGGTTCTGAACGGCAAGTACTACGCGCAACTTGGTCAAATCCCATCCAGCACGACGTGGAACCTGCAGGGTACCCTGGGCAACGTTCTGTTCGTTAAACTCTAGCGGTGTGCCTTCGGCCCGTGTAAGCCCTGCACGCTTTGCACCATCGTGTGAGGAAACGTTGTTGCGACCTCGGTAGGCGACGTTCTCGACGACGGCTGCATAGAGCGTCGGCGCCGCGTCTTGCGGTCCTTGTCGCGTAATGGTGTAGTTCAGCGTTACCCACACGTCGTCTACCTGCGCTGTTGCATCAATGGCAATGTTACTTGTTTGGGCACCAAGCGCATCAAGATGATCGGGCCAACCAGCATAGCCCGACGTCCAACGAAGTCCATTAAAGAACACCGTAGGCGTACCCTGCACACCACGCAAGAAAGCAGCCCGCTGTGTGGGCTCTGTGGTGTTGGCTTGGTAGATAGGGTCGTCGGCATACACGCGGATATGGTGGTACACCAGCACAACATTCTGCTTTCGAGCCGTGTTGGTAATCACGGCATCAACGTTGGCATGCATGGTGGCACATGGGCCGCAGTGCGAGTTGGTAAAGATGTCCATCATCACCTTGCGAGGGACTTGGGCGAGTGATGGGGATGCGGTCAGCAGTGACGCGATGGCGGCTGCAATAATGATTATTTTCATTTGGCACTTTCTATGAACTGGTCTGTTTTTATCAAACTATGATCTATTCGCCTTTCGATATGTCGCCATGCCGACACCTCACTCCCCACCAAACGTCGTTGCAACGCCAACAAGAATTTGCATGCCGCCAAAAATGTTTTTTGGAGCAAAGAACGCTGTTGAACCGTTGAGTGTCAGCGTTATATCGCCCACGTCGTACGCAACGCCCAAGTCCCACGCCGTAAAGGCAACGCCCTCTCCAAAGCCCAGTGCCGCGAACGATGTTGACTGTATTGTGCCAGCATTGCCAAGCTGATAGATTGCCAAGCTTGCCCACATCTCTGGCAGCAGCTTGTACCCAGCTTTTACCGATACTCGATATTGATTGGTAAAGTGACCATCGTTAAACAACCGCACAAACTCGCGCGTTGCTATTCCTCGTACAGAATATGCCACGTCGGCACTCACGTACGCTTCCACTGGCCAGAACGAATGGCTTACACCACCGCTTAGCCAGACATTCAGCTCGCCATCGCCACGCGGCACGGGCATCATTGCTGGCGCTGTTACTCCTACCGGTGCGGCCTGCGCCGATGGGTCGCCTGTTGGCAAGTCTGCAGCAATTCCCACACTTATCGGCCAATCGCCGCCAGCAACGCCGTAGCGCACGCCTAGCGTCATATCCCCTGGCCCCGCCGAAGCGCCAAATCCATCAAACTGATTTATTCGCAATAGCTGAAGATCAGCCACAAGCATCATACTACTCCCGATGCCCCATTCACTATAGCCGGTAACTGTGGTAAGGTTGTACCGACTCATTTCACTGCCAGTACCGAACTCGTTATAGGTCTTGTTGGTCGACAGTGTGCTAACACCCAACTTGGCAAACACCTCGCCCTGTTTGCGTATCCATCCGCCCTGCGACTGTGCGGCCTGCACCGCACACAGTACCATAGCACTAGCTGCTATTACCGCCCAAGTAACTCTCAAGTATCCTCCCAAATGATGTGTGGTGCTTCTCGGCAACGTACGATCGAAGGTCTTCTTCTACGTCGACGTCGCGCAACGGGCCGAGTATCGTTATCGTTGCCCCGGCACTGACGGCTGCCTGCACAGTTTGTAACAGCACACGATCCGTACTCCAGTCTATCCCCTCAAAAACTTCAGGCAAGGGGCACTGCAGGCCTATAAGGTAGTAGCCACCGTCGTAGGCGGGACCTAGCACAACGTGGTTGTCGTCGAGCGCCGTAAAGGCCTCTGCAACAATGGCAGCGTCCACGTCGGGCGCGTCGGTTCCGACAACCACCACGCGAGCACTCTCGTGCTCGGCTACGGCAGTAGCTAGGCGTTCACCAAGTGTTACGCCACGCTGAATGCGTGGCGATAGGCCTAACCACGACTCGACAGACGCTACGCCGTCGGCATCGTCCACGTAGAGCAACGTTGTCCATCCGTCAGACTGCACATGGCGTACCACGTGCTCGGCCATGGCCATGTATATCGCACATGCGCGTTCGGCGCCAACACTGGCGGCAAGACGCGTTTTCACGCGCCCAGGTACCGGTTCACGGATGAAGATGATGAGGACGTTGGTGGGCGGCACTGGGAGAGGCAGGGCTAGGGCATCTGCAAGGTGCAGATCATGATGCAATATAGAGTGCAACACTCTGACTCTCGTCGCTGCGGCGAAGCCGCGTCGCTATGCGCAGCATGTCACTCCACCAACTGCCCCCCGCACGAACTTCCGGCACCGGCCGTGCAGCCGTAGCAATGCTGGTTCAGCACGATTGGGCGGCCGTCCATAATGTCGTTCGTTACTTGCGAAATGTGTTTTACCGAGCCGCTTACATGCAGGTCCAACATCTGGTTGAAGTCGCAGTCATACAATGCCCCATCCCATCCAACAGAAAGGGTGTTGCGGCACATGACGGAGTCGGCCGCAGCCGGGTTAAATGACTGAACGAGCTTGTCCATGTATGACGCATAATTGCCCGAGGCCAACAAGAACTCCAGAAACCTGGAAATAGGCATGTTGGTAATGCAGTGTAGTGCGTTAAACGTAATGCCGTGGCGAGCCAAAAGTTCGCGTTTGAAGTCGGCTTCGAGTAACTTCTGCGGACCCGGAAGCAGCGCACCTACGGGGTTGTACACCAGGTCGAGCAGCAGGCCAGTGCCATCGACGCCATAGCCAACGGCGTTGAGCATCGTGAGTGCACGAATCGAATCCTCGAACACGCCGTCGCCGCGCTGCCTGTCGGTATTCCTTGCGTCGTAAAACGGCAGCGAGCTTACAACGTGAACGCCATGATCGCGATAGAACTCGGGCAGCGAGTGATACTTAGGATTGGCAACGATGATCGTAAGATTGCATCGAACCATCACCGTTGTGCCACGGGCATGCAGCTCTTGCACGAACCACCGGAATTCGGGGTTCATCTCGGGAGCGCCGCCGGTAAGGTCGACAGTAGCGGGCGACAGTAGATCAACGACGCGCAGAATTTCTGCCATCGTTTCACGTGTCATGATCTCCTTGCGGTCGGGCCCAGCGTCGACGTGACAATGTTTGCACGTTTGATTGCACATCTTGCCCACGTTTACCTGCAAGATGTCGAGCCGCGTTGTACGCAACGGGAACCGGCCATGCTTTGCCAAGGTATCGGCAAAGCGAGGAAACGCATCTACGGCATAGTCGCGGCTGTTAAGAACGGCAAGTTGCTCCTGCGCGTCGGCCAAGGTATTGCCGCGCGACTGTAAGGACTTCGTTGCAAGTGCCATGCTTACATCAGTACTTCTTTGGCCTTGTTCATCATCATCACGGAGTGAACAAGGGTGGCTCCACTGCGGATGGCTGCGGCAACGTGAACCGCTTCCATCATGGCTTCTTCCGTTGCCCCTTTCTGGAGGGAATCGGTGGTGTAAGCGTCGATGCAGTACGGACACTGTACAGTATGTGCTACGGCAAGGGCAATGAGCGACTTTTCGCGTTCTGTAAGAGCGCCGGCAGCGAATACATCGCCGTAGTAGGAGAAGAACTTATCGGCAAGGTTCTTCTGCCATTCACCAATCGAGCCAAACTTGGCTAGGTCTGCGGGATTGTAGTAGGAGGACATGAGGAGGGATGGGTGATGATGTATGAAGCCGTGGCAATATACGGCGATTGCCCTCCACTCACTGTCGCTGAAACGACGTTCCACCTCACATCACAACACCATCGACGGCTTCGAGACGTGGTGGCAGCGCCGCCGCCCCAGCAGACAGCAGCAAGACAACTGCTACGTACGTTTGAACGTACGGCCAAATGTTCTGCGGGCGAAATCGACGACGAACAATCATGCCCTATCGCTCCAGCAGATGCCATGCAAAGCCACGCCCCTTACCTTGCATCATAGCAAGTGCTATCCATACCATGGCAACATGTTCGAGCGACTCGAACCGGTTAGCTCCTCCAACGTCCTCGCACGATCCAAATCCAATCTCCAGCGCCAGTTGTTGCGCAACGGCTTTTGCCTCGGCATTTTCGCCAGCAACGAACATTGTTGCCCGATGTTCTCCGAACGCAGGATTAGCCATCACTTCAACACCAACAGTGTTAAAGCACTTCACCACGCGGGCAAGGGGCAACTGGTCTGCCAAGGCATGCGTGGTAGTTGCATAGCCGTCGGGTTTCGAACCAACGCTGTTCATTGCGTCGATGATTATTGGGCTCGGCGTGGCATCTCGCAACGCTTCTACAACGTCGGGCACGGCTGCCGGCCGCGCGGCTACTACCACAACGTGGGCACCTGCACATGCTTCTGCCAGCGCTCCACGCTGGGCATAGCGCACGCTGTGTCCCGCTCGTTCGAAAGCTGTGCCCAAGGTTGTTCCCACGTTTCCCGTTCCGATAACGGTGATCTTCATACCATTGCTCCAGAAATATTGATCAATCTATAAACTTAGCGCCAGCCCTGCACTGGCATACAAATCGTATGTCGATGCTCCTGCCGGAATCAGGGGCTCATCAATGGTCATAACCGAGGCTCGCAATGCCAGCCACTGCGACAGTGGCGCAGAAACCTGACAGTCTAGGAACTGGCGAATGCCAGTGCCCTGCAATGATGGCTGAATCCAGCCCTCGGCCGACGCAACCAGTCCAGCGCCTGTGCTCCGCCAGCGTGCAGCAACTCTCGCAATTGGCCGAAACTGTGCTAAGCGCCGACGTCCATCTGGTAAAACCCGAACAAATTCGACCACGTCGTACGAAGCCGTTGCCGACACTCGCACCGAGAAATTGGCATCGGATACGAGCACCCACGTGGCACCGACACCTGGTTGCCAGCGCGCAGCAATCGACCGTCGAACACTGCGTTCCATCCACATCATTGCATAGGGGTAAACGACCTTCGACGTCCAGACGTATCCAAACATTCGAGCCATCACATCGCGCTCCGTCGTAAGCCCACCAAATGTGCCGTACGTTCCATTCACAGTTACCCGTGTACCAACCACAGAGTCGCGAGCGATGGCATCGATGGTACCCACTACGAGGGTTCTATTGAGCGTTCCCCGGGTAATCGATCCCGTAAGCCCAAACGTTGCAGCCACCGATGCCGAGTCACGCTCGTCGATCTGCGCCTGCATCCGGAGAACACCTGCGATCCATGCAAGCGCAGCAACGACCATCAGCAGCTTAGACACCCAGTGCCTCGACAACAAGGTTGGCCGCTGCAGCACCCGAAAACTGCTGCTGCCCAGTCACTAAACGTCCATCTCGCACGGCAAACGGGCGGAACATGCCACCCGTCACGAAGTTCGTTCCCTTCAGCGCACGCGCCTCGGTTTCGATCCAAAAGGGCTGTATGCGCTGCCCCACAAACGAATCGGCGAAGGCCTCTTCTGCGTCAGCAAATCCCGTCCACGTTTTACCCTCGGCCAGCAGTGCCCCATTCGAAAGTGTTGTTTCGAGCAGCAAACATGTAGCGTGACAAACAACGGCAACAATCAGGTTCGACTCCCAACATGTGCGTAGGAAGTCGTGCATAGCTGCGTTATTGCGATAGGTAACCATGGGCGACTGACCACCAACAAAAAACACGGCGTCGTAGGAATGTACATCAACCTCTGCAAGGGGCTTCGACGACTCGAGCAAGGCAGCATGCGACGTGCTCGAGAGAAAGCCAAGCGAAAGAATGTCATGCGCAGAATACTGGCTTTCGTGTCGCGGGTCGCTAAATCCATCAATCTCGAGCTTACCACCGTTGGGGCTGGCAAAGTCTACCGTGTAACCAGCTTCAGTAAACACGTACCACGGATGGGTGAGCTCGGCAATCCACATGCCTACCGGCCAACCCGTGGCTGGCGATACTGCCGCATTGGCGGCAACCATGAGAATACGTTTCGGGGAATCGGGTCGGGTAATATTGAGGTTTGCAGACATAGAAAGACAACCAATGATTGGTGAGCGTGTTCGTACTATCTGCTAAATTCGCCTATATAGTCATCGATGTCAAGTATGTACGATACGGTACAATACACACCTAAAGGTGCATATTGATGATAACCAACATGTTACGATTTCCCTGCGATGCCAACTTTTTCACACAACAGCAAGACTTATCAGAATCCGGTCGAGTTTGCCTTGGACTTTATTGGGGGCAAATGGAAGATGCCCATCTTGTGGCGGCTGCGAGACGGCCCCATGCGCTATGGCGAGTTACGTGCAAGCACGGCCGACATTACCACGAAGATGCTTACGCAGCAGCTACGCGAGTTAGAGCGCGACGGCTACGTAACCCGAACGGTTTTCCCCGTTGTGCCACCCCATGTGGAGTATGCGCTCACGGAGCGCGGCAAAGCGTCGATTCCTGTTATCGACACCCTGCGAACCTATGGCCTAATGCTGATGAAGGAGCTTGGCATTGGTGATTGAGTGGACGAGCGAAACCTAAACCGTAGTTACCATGGTGTACAAAACGGCAATGCTCCTGGCTATATTTGGGGACGAGCCCGTAATTGAGAAGTCCATAATTACCACGAACATGCCTTCGCTCTTTGCCAGGTGCTTTCAGCGCAGTCTTGGAAGAGTCTATACTAGACTTGTCTCGCTTGTCACCGTGATCATTGGTATTGTAGTGATTGGCGGTTGTACGAGCACGCGCGTCGTGTCGTACATTTCTCCAGGGGTCGAACCAGAGCCCATACAGTCAATCGTTGTTGTTCTTGATTCACCGAACTTCGTTCTTCGAGATGATGTCGAGCAACTCTTTACGCAACGCCTAGCCAGAGCGGGAGTCAAAGCAGCCGCGATGATCAAACTTGTTAGTCCTGCGCGAAAACTGTCGCTCGACAGTTCTCTCACGCTAGTCTCGCCGGACTATCAGATGGCTCTCCTTATCACGAACAGTGGCATAGCGCGCGCTGTTAACGAGGATGCCGCGGCGTTTCAGGCCGAGTACGAGTTCGACCTCGTGCATCTCTTCACGAAGAAGGTAGTCTGGGTAGGCTCTAGCAGCTCATTCTCACCCGTCTCTACCGCTGGAATCAAAGAGTCGGTTGCCTCCAATATCATCAAAGAACTTACTGCCTATGGCTTCTTAGCCAAAGGTAAGTAGAGACATCAGCAGAGGGCGCCGGCATACCATGCGTAGTGCAATACGCAGCGGTGCTTTAGCCAGCGATTTCAACCACAGGCCGAGATGCCCGTCGCTATGTGAAGCAAGTTACTGGGCCGAAGGCCCGTCAGAATCACACTGCTCACCCCTCCGGCCCGCCTAGATTTTGCATTGCTCACCCCTCCGGCCCGCCTAGATCTGCATTGCTCACCCCCCCGGCCGGCCGGGGGGTGGGGGTG
>JALHPC010000030.1 GCA_022842685.1 Candidatus Kapaibacterium sp. | reverse complement strand
GCACCGCCGTCACAAACTACCGCCGACAGCACAAGGGGGGAAGAGGTGTAAGTGGTGCCGGCACGTACGACGATGACTACGTTGAACACGTCTTCCGTGCATCGACACATCACTATCTGCTGTTTTTCACAGATCTCGGCAGGGTGTATCGTATCAAGGTATATGATATCCCCGAGGGCTCTCGTAATGCCAAGGGTCGTTCGATTGCTAACGTCATCCAAAAGCAGTCCGATGAGAAAGTAACTGCCTACCTGCCGGTAACCGACTTCGACCAAGACATGTACATCTTCATGGCCACGAAGTTTGGTACTGTAAAGAAGACTCCACTGCGTGACTTTGCCAACGTGCGAGCCAATGGTATTCGTGCCGTTAATCTCGATGAGTCGGATCGTTTGATCGACGCTCGACTTACCGACGGGAAGTGTGAAATCCTTATTGGTGCGAGCAACGGACTTGCAGTTCACTTCCTTGAGAGTGACGTTAGACCGATGGGTCGCGCCACGGCAGGTGTTCGCGGCATTTCGATCGATGGCGACACAACTGTTATCTCCCTTACCGCTGTCCGCCACTCCGATGCCCAGGTGATTGTGGTAGGGGGCAATGGCTACGGCAAGCGAACCAAGGTCGAAGACTTCCGCATGACAAAGCGTGGCGCCAAGGGCGTGATTGCCATGAATGTTACCGACAAAACGGGCGACATTTGCGCAATCCTTGAAGTGACAGATAACGAAGACCTTGTTGTTATGACGACGAATGGTATTCTTATTCGTCAGCCTATTCGCGACATCCGCACACTTGGCCGCAATACGCAAGGTGTACGTCTCATTCGCCTCGACGAAGGTGACTCGATTGCAGACATCACAACGGTGACTCGCGATGAAGATGAAGAGTCCGACGAAGAAGCTTCAACCGACGTACCAACAGTGGAATGACCTTCGCGCTCGTCCTAGTGATGGCCTTCTGTGCGGCCGTTGCCGCAGGACAGGAGCGTGATACCACTGCTAGAATCGTAAATCCGGCCACGGCGCCCAGCGCCGTGGCCGACACGACGGTTCTTTGGCCTACGCGACACACGAGCGAGGGCGCTATCTATGCCTTCGACAAGCGCGACATTTATACAACTCAGTACCGGTCGCTGCCCGAGCTTTTGCAGCGGCGCACGCAGCAAATGCCAGTGTTTACCGGTGGATTCGGACAGTCGGACGGCGTTCGGTTATATGGCGCATCATTACCGCAGCTTTCCTTCCTGTATTCAGTTAGACCCATGGCCGATCCTCGCACGGGTTCGATGCCCCTTGAGATGATGTCGGTAGAGGATATAGAGACGGTTCACATCATGGTGGGTTCACAGTCCATTGGAACCTCTGCTACGCCCACGATGCAGGCTGTACGGATTCAGCCGGCACAGTTTAACCACGCAACGCCCTATGTGCGGTGGTGGTATACACAGGGATCTGGAGACCTCTTGGCAACGGATGTTACGTTGTCGCAGAACGTGGCACCAACGACGAATGTCACGTTGGGCATACGTAGAACGGGCGGTAATGGAGTGTTTGAGGGAACGGAATACGATGCATGGAATATGCGTGCTAGTGTTCGAACGGCAGTTTCGAATTCAACTCAGTTTCACCTAACATATCAAGGGGCACTGTTCAACAGTAGTCTGTGGGGAGGTGTGCAAGACGATGCAGGTTCTTCGCTCGCTCCAAGTTTGGCTGTACCCGTCCACACAAACGTGCGTGACGAACATCGACGTCACGATGTAGCGGCCACGGCGACGCATACCTTCGACAGTAAATGGCAAGCCACAGCCACTGCTTGGGGGCAGGTACACGACCTATTGCGATTGCGACCAGCAGCATTCGCGGCAGCCGATGAGGATTCTACGGCTGGGAATGTATACCGCAGTACGGGGGCCGGAGGTGTAGTGCGAGTTGAAGGGAACCTCGGCGATATTGGTGTTGATGTTGGTGCATCCGTCATGCACGAACGTTCAGATGCTGGACCTTGGTTTGGCGGTCGAGACGGAGTAGTTCAGGCACTGTATGGACGTACTATGTTGGCCTTAACAGACGAGATAGAACTTTCGCTCTCCGCTCGGCTCGACGTGATTGCCGGCCAAGTGGGAAGCGGCTTTGGTGGATTACTTACGTACCGTTTGGATAGTAGCTCTACAATTCGAGTCGATGTTTCGAATGGGATCGAGCGAGTGCCCGCAACAATGAGGTCAATGCTAGAAATGTTCCGAACGACGCTTGTTGTGGTGGATGCTCAGAAGCGCCACGAATGGGGAAGTGTGCGTTTGCAGGCATGGCACAGAATCACCATGGACGGCCCTCTCAATCGTATCGAACGTATCGATGGGGCCCTAGGTAGTGCGTCAACGCCGTTTAGACTTGTTACGTTTGGACTTGGTGAAGCAACGTCTACCGGAGGCATAGTATCGACTGAGTTCACCGTTGCGGGTCTGCGTTGGGAGCCCGTTGTACGAATCGAATCGCGGCTAGAACAAGGCCGGCGATCAACAGATCTACAAGGGGAGTTGCGCGCCATGTACCGCTACTATGCAGGGAAGAACTGGGTTGACATTGGCCTAAGAGGAATCGTGTTTGCACCCTCGACGCTCGACAGGTGGGTAGCACCATCGTGGGGCTTTGTGCGCGAGAATACAGAGCGAAGCTGGGTAACCAACGGCCTTGATGCCGAACTCGTGGCAAGTGTAGGAAATGCTAGTGTTCGTTTGTCATACGAGAACATCTTAGCCCAGCCGTTTACTACTGTTGCAATGGCTCCGGCCTTTGGCGGTAACTTTCGCCTAACTCTTACTTGGGCGTTCTTCGACTAACCCGCTGCGTTTAACATTGCAGTTGTGGAGTCACCATCCTAATGTGTCAATTGATGGATGACTCTGAAGGCATCCTCGTTGATTGAACAATGCACAAGGCAAGCCAATGATCGAACATAGAGTATGTTCGTGTTAGTTTCATCTCTTTGAATCGACGCGTATCCATCATGAAATCAGCATCAATACTCACTGTCTCCGCAATCGTCAGTGCAACTGCTCAGCAAGCTTGGAACACGTATACGAGACCAACTTCTGTAATGCGATGGAATAAGGCTAGCGACGATTGGCATTGTCCGAATGCCACCAACGACCTGCGTGTAGGTGGGGCGTTTAACTATCGCATGGAAGCCTGTGATGGTTCTGTTGGATTCGACTTCGAAGGCACATTCACGGATGTGCAACCGTATTCAGTCCTTCGCTATTCCATGGGCGAGGACCGCTCTGTCGAAGTTCTCTTTGTAGAGCACGAAGGGCAGACTACTGTCTCGGTGAGCTTTACACCCGATGATGTTCACCCTCATGAGTTGCAACTTTCTGGATGGCAGGCCATACTGAACAACTTCAAACTCGTAGCTGAAACCGAGTACGTCTAGTCGTCATTCCTTGCCTGCTTGCACTACTCATTCATCGTACACCAACGCCGATATCTTCCATGGGGCATCGCATACAGCTCTGCGTGAGTGCCTTGCTCGACGATGCGGCCATCGGCAAAGACGTAGATCACGTCGCACGTGGTAACAGTGCTTAGCCTGTGAGCAATGATGATGGTCGTTCGCGTGCTCATTAACCGCTCTAGGGCTTCGCCAATCAACCGTTCCGATTCGGGGTCAAGCGAACTCGTGGCCTCATCCAACACAAGTATGGGCGGATTCTTGAGCACAGCGCGCGCAATAGCAACGCGCTGGCGCTGCCCACCAGACAATCGTATGCCGCGTTCACCTACGAGCGTATCGAATCCATCAGGAAAAGCCTCGATGAAGGCAAGCGCATTCGCTGCTTCCGCTGCTCTTCGTACGTCGTCATGTGAAGCACCGAGACTTCCATAGCGTATGTTGTCTGCTATACTTCCACCAAACAAGACGATGTCCTGGGGCACAATGCCAACAGTACTTCGTATGGCGAACTTCGAGTACATCTGGGCTTCCAATCCGTCGTAAAGTACAACGCCAGAGGTAGGTTCGTAGAGACGCTGAATAATTGCTGCTGTAGTGCTCTTACCGGAACCACTTTCGCCAACGAAAGCAACACGTTGCCCTGGCTTTACCGTGAGCGAGATACCTTTGAGTACTTCAACGTCTTCCCGTCCGGGATATACAAAGTGTACATCACGAAGTTCAAGACTGCTGACATCAACTGCGCCGCTATGTTCGATTTCCTCGGCTGGCTCGTCGAGCAGCTCGCGCACGCGAACGGCAGCCCCAAGTGACTTCTGAATCTGCCCGTATACTTCGGCGAACGAGCCAAGCGCTCCGCCAACGAACATGGCATACATCAGGAACGACAGTAATTCTCCAATGCTGATAGCCCCGGCAGCAACTTGCCCAGCACCATACATGATAACTGCCGCAATACCGCCAAACATGACGAAGACGATAAAGGTAACAAAGCCCGCTCGAACCTGCGCAGTACGGATGGCAAGGCGTACGTTGGCATCGAGTGCTTGCTTGTACCTATCGACTTCATATCCCTCACGTACGAACGACTTAACCGATGCAATCGATTGCAACGTTTCTTCAACAATCGTTGCAGATGTAGCCAACGCCTCCTGCGTTGCTGTACTTAGCTTACGGATTTTGCGTCCCAACAACACGGCTACACCAACGATTAAAGGTGTGCCAACGATGATAGGTACAGTAAGCTGAATGCTCGTTGTTAAGATGATAGCTAGACTTCCAACTAGAAACACCCCTTGACGGATGAACTGCAATATTGAGAATGTGAACGTCTCCTGAATCTGCGACAGATCCGAAGCTATCCTTGAGGAAAGCTCGCCTACTCGCTGCATCGTCAGGTAGGACATTGGCAGGCGCACAACGTGCGAAAACACATCAAGTCGCAGCGTAGATATAACACGCTCGGTTGTTCGTGCTAGCGTAATACTCACCACATAGCCAGAAAGGGCCTGTAGCACCAAGAGCCCAAGGAACATCGCTCCAACTGTCCAAATGTGTCCAGCAGCAGCACTACCTACGATATCGTCGATCAGTGTTCCCGTTAGTCGAGGGAACAACAGCGATATTCCGGCTGACGGAATCATCAGCAGGAGTGCCAAAGCCATGCGAATTCTATACGGACGGTAGTACCGGAGCAAGAATCGCCCCTCGCCAAGTCGGGTTCTTTTTGTCGTCACCGAGCTACTCCGCCAAGCACAGGGATAATCGCCCCACTCGTTCGATTGTTCGTATCACAAAGAGCCGCAATCACGTAGGCAACCTGCTCTGGTGTCACCCAGGACTCTTCTTCACCACCTTCCGCCCATTCAAGGTTCTCTGGTGTTCGCAGAATCGAGGGTACAACCACATTCGCTCGTAGGCCATCGTGGCGCCCCTCCTCGGCAATCGTTAGTACCAATGCGTTTAGTGCGGCCTTCGATGCTGCGTAATACCCCTTGGCTTGGGTTACGTTGAGAGTAGCTTGAGCACCCACGGCAACAAACGCTCCCGCGTTAGTTCGCAAACGGGGAAGTACAGCTCTTGCTACGTGAAGCGTTGTAAAGTAGTTTAGATTCATCATAACGTTGGCATCATCTAGCGGTGCTTCGTGCACAGCGCGTCCAGCACGAATTCCGCCAATGGTGTGAACAACCGCGGCTAGAGTAGAAAGATCCTGCCTGTTCACCCAAGATTGTACCTCGTCCGCGTTGGTGCAATCAACATCATCACGGTCGAGGCCAATAACATTCCAACCACGGTGGTTAAACTCAGTTGCAACGGCACGCCCAAGGTTTCCCTTCACGCCCGTGATCAAAACAGTGTTCATGGTTCTATCATCATAATCTGGTAATCGCGATGTCCGTTGGTGTGGGTTATAACACATCCAAACACGCCCAATCCATCTGGTAGACGTAGCACGCAGGCGTCCGAAGACCGATGCTCAATTTCGCCACGCTGCCTTCTCCCAAGGGCATCGAGCCATTCAACAGTAGCAACACCAACATCGTGCCGGAGCTGGATTCGCACCCGTCCAAGCTTACGTGAAATTGCCCGTTTCGAATCGACGGTCGAGGTCATTGCCGCTTCATTCACTCCTAAGATGGAACCAGGTAGGCGCATGGCACATGGAATCGTTGTTTCGGTCGCGATAGCCGCCCAGCCTTCTTCCGGATAAACAACATCACGATCGTCTACTGTAGCCGTTAGCCGTACCGCAACGGCGTCCTCGTCAACACGGCATTCCCACCACAACGAGTCGATCTGTTCGCAGAAAAGGGGTACAGCTACACTATCCGAACGACGCGCCTCGGCGCGCAGAACCGTTCCCATTGGACCAACAACGGGAATCACAACAGACCGTCCTGACGCCGTGCGAACTGTGGCAACATGGGGGATTGCGGGGCCTAACAGCTGAGCTGCCGACATAACGTCGATGATTCCAGCCCACGGCAACGGCGCAATGCTATCTCGCGTAGCTCGAACCGTTTGCAAGAGCGCATTGCGGAGCTCCCACATGGAAGCCCTTGGATACAATCCTCGAAGCACGGCTAGAGATGAGGCCACCAACGGCGCGGCGACCGACGTTCCCCATACCTGACGATAGGGCTGCTCTCCCAGGTTGGCCACTGTTAATGGCGCTCCGGGTGCTAGCACATCTGGCTTGTTTCGACCGTCAGACGTAGGACCGCGACTCGTAAAATTCGCAGTCAGTCGATCCGGTGTTACTGCACCTACGGATAGCGCCGAATCTGCATCAGCAGGTGTGACGATCGTGGAGTCGCGCGAACCGCCATTTCCAGCTGCCGTTACACAAACAACTCCAAACGCAGCGGCTTGGTTTACTGCTCGAGCAGAGAACGACGTACGACCGTTGAATGCCTCCCAAGGCCACGTTACCTCCGTCGAATCGAAATGATGATATCCAACGGATGCCGTAATCACATCGACACCGTTGCGCTCCAGCCATTCGACAGCAGCGGCATAGTGTACGTCTTCGATACGCCGCTCATGGCGTAAGTCCTCTGTCTTGGCGAGATAGTAGGCCGCACGCGGTGCAACTCCGGTGAGCGTTCCTGGTGCCCAGGCTGCTGCAACTGACATTACTTGCGTGCCGTGTACCTCCTGCTCCTGCGGATCGCCCTCTTGGTTCGACGTTAGCGAGTCATTCTGCACGGCATCCCACTCACCGCGCACATCTGCATGAGCCAGCGCTGGATGTGACCGCCAAGCAAAGCCGACGTCAATCATGCCGATCGACGCCCCTTGACCATACACACCAGCGTCGTGCAATGGAATGATGTTGATAATGTCTAGCTGATTTCTGTCTTCGCCGTAGCGCGCTGGCAGGCAATCTGGTAGTAACAAGGTGCCAAGATCCTGCGAAACACGTTCTAGTGCTTGCACCCACGGCCTGCTACGAAGGAGCATGGCCTGGACGTCGTCGCATTCTACGATCACACTGTTTCGCCAGCGTAACTCGGCTCCGCGGACGACTCCAAGCAGGTCGAGCTCGGCAAGCAACTGTTGGTCGAACGGTCGATCGAGAACGGTCAGTTCAGGCTGCAGACCTGCACGTCTTCGCCGTTCGAGTGCCGACGAGCTGAAGGTCTGTCTCGTTGCTTCATAGATTTCATTGCCAGGTGTAAACGATGAGTCTGAAATCCGATTCTGAAACACCAAACGATACAAGGTTTGGCACGGAACAGGCAGGACATTCGTCACCACTGCCCCACAAACAACCAACACCATCCAAACCTGTGGAGGGACTGAAATCGAGTACTTCCGCCGTAGATTACCGATCATGAATAGCACAATAGTACGACCTTCGCCTGTGTCGGGCACCGTTGTTGAAGCCGCTCGCTCATCAGCCACCTTCGTCGTTCGGCCGAATATTGCGATAGTAGATGTCGTTGGTAACGATGCTCTTGACCTACTCAATCGACTATCTACCAACGATCTAACTCAGCTTCAACCACGTTCTGGAGCATTGACGGTACTTGTAACAGACAAGGCCAGGATTATCGATGTTCTTACCGTTCTGCGTACGAACGACGGGATTCGACTGATAGGTTCCGTGGGTACTGCCGAACACGTCATTCGATGGCTTCGCAAGTACATCATTATCGATGATGCGCGTCCTCGCGATTGCACGAACGCCTTCGTCTGCATCGACATTGACGGACCACGAAGTCCAGACCTCTTGCGTGAACTTACTGGCGTCGATGTTTCGACGCTTGCCATGTCGCATGCAGTGCCAGCAGTAATTCTTGACCACGTTCTTGACATCGTTCGTCTGCCGGCTCGATGCGAGCTGCGCTATCGCCTTGTTATTCCAACCGAGAGTGCAGTGCCCCTTATCGAAGTCCTCCGTGGTTTGGAGACAGTACCGGAGCTTGACGAGGCCACAGACCAATACTTGCGCGTGATGTCTGGTATGGGTGTAATTGGTAAGGAGTGGACCGAATCGTACAACCCACTTGAAGCAGGGCTCTTACACATGACGTCATTTTCTAAGGGCTGCTACATCGGTCAAGAGGTAATTGCTCGGCTCGACTCCTACAACAAAGTCAAACAGCGCCTTATGGGTGTTGTAGGGGGCATCGACTTACTCGAGGGCGATACTGTGTACAACGAAGGCAGCCCTGTTGGCGTTGTTACCTCGGTAACAGTTGGACTCGATACACGAACACACTACGGACTGGCCTATATTCGGCGTGAGGTTGCATTACCGGACAACGTGGTTGCATGTGGCAGCGAGAATGGAACAACCACGGCAGTTCTCAAACAACTGCCTATGGAGGAGGCGTAACGTGACCACGGTGTTCGTTATCGGTGGGGCAAGACGTCTTGGTGCAGCGATCTCACAGGGAATGGCAGCAAGTGGCTTCACCGTTGGCTTCACGTGGCATTCGGATGAAGCAAGAGCGGAAGCCACTGCAACGGCCATTCGTCAGCACGATGTTCGATGTGCAACCGTGCGTGCTAATGTTGCGAGACCGGATGAACTCGTGAATGCACTCGACAACCTTGCGATGAGTGTAGGTTTACCAGATGCCATCGTGGTGAATGCTGGAGTGTTCCCACTACCCGTGTCGATCTCCAACATCGTCGAATCCGACATCGTTGAAGCAATGCGCATAAACACCCTCCCACTGATAACCGTAGCAAAGTGGCTCTATCAGAAGTCGACGCAGGACGGAGATGTTCGTCGCATTATCAGTATTGGCTCTCTTGGAGCTGATCAGATATGGAAAGATCGTCTTGCCTACAACGTCTCGAAGGCCGCGCTTGCTACTGCGATGAAGTCGTTGGCTCGATCATGCGCACCACGTCTTGCAATCAACAGTGTTTCTCCGGGCATGACTATCATGCCTGATGATCCGTCGGATAACGACGCAGCAGCCCCTTCAGCTGCATCCATCCCAATGGGCCGTTATGGCACGCCCGATGACGTCGTTGACGCCGTCCGGTTCTTCGTAACAACCACATCATATATCACGGGCCAGACCATTCGAATTGATGGCGGACACAACTTAACAAGAACCTCGTGAGTCCACAATTCCTGTTTTCACGTCATGACTAAAAAAACCTCCAAGAAAAAAGCAACGGAAATGCCTCCGCATGGCAAGCGTTCTCCGAAGGCCTATGGTAATCGCACGTTCCTGTACTCCAAGGACGCACGTCCGTTGCGTATTCTGTCTGAGTATCTTCAGCCAGAACATCAGTTCAAGGCGAACAGTGTCAATCACACCGTGATCTTCTTCGGATCAGCGCGCATTCGCTCTTTCGAGCAGTACGATACGTTGCTTGACGACATGCAGGAGCGACTCGCAACAGCCAGTAAAACCGACCGCGTTGAGATTCGCAAGTCGATGCAAGAGCTCAAGCATCAGCGCGCTATGGCAAAGTACTATCGTGATGCCGAAGAGCTTGCGCGATTAGTAACAGACTGGAGTCGAAAACTGCCTCCATCACAGCGACTTGTTGTGTGCAGCGGTGGCGGTCCAGGCATCATGGAGGCTGCAAACAAGGGAGCATGGATGGCAAACGGACTGAGCATAGGACTCAACATCTCTCTCCCGTTCGAGCAGTATCCTAACCCATACATCACGGATGCGTTGAACTTTGAGTTCCACTACTTTTTCATGCGCAAGTATTGGTTTGCGTATCTTGCCAAGGCACTCGTGATCTTTCCAGGTGGTTTTGGTACCCTTGACGAACTCATGGAAATCCTCACCCTCGTTCAAACTGGCAAGATTCGTAAGGAAATGCCCATCATCATCTACGGTTCCGACTTCTGGAAGAGTGTAATCAACTTTGACCACCTTGCAAAAACAGGGATGATATCAAAAGAAGATCTAAACCTCTTCCATTTTTCTGATACCCCTCGTGAAGCATTTTCTTTTCTAAAGAAGCGACTTACCGACATTCATCAATTGTAATACGTTCACTCCATGCAACGACTGTTTGCCACTGGCATAGCTCTCTTTCTGACTTCAGCACTGGCTTATGCCGGCACATTTTCCTTTTTGCCAATGCAGCCAAAACAAGGGGCATCGGTAACATTAGAGTACACGCCTGATTCACCCGATACCGAGTTGCTAACGGGTACTCCAGCACCCCTTCATGTGGTTGTGTATACGTTTACCGAAGAGGCCGAGGCTCCGGTTGCCCACGACGTTGTTCTTAAAAAGGACGGGGCACGATACAGTGCATCATGGACGCTGCCTGAAGGGGTTGTCTTTGCCCTTGCGAAGGTTGGAAACGGTGATCGCTATGACACAAACAATGATCTATTCTGGTCGGCAGTGGCGCAAAGCAATACTGGTAAGCCAGCCCGAGGTGGTAACCTGCGGGAAGCAATGTCTTGGCTTGGCCAGTTACCCTTGCAATGCCGCCGCAAGCAAGACTTTGATGAAGCAGCTGAAGCTATTGAACGCGAACTTCGGTCGTATCCTAATAATCTGGTCGCGCAAGTAAACTCTGTGATGTTTCGAGGTAATGCAGGTCTAATCGACCAATCTGAGGCAACGACACTTCTGCGGAGTATCGTAGCTGCCAACCCAACCGGCTCGTCGCCCATGGAGTTTATTGCCCTAGCTCTTGCATGGGAATTGCTCCAAGACAGTTCCAGCGTGATAAGAACGAAAATTGACGGTGCGAACCGTTTTCCCAACAGCATTGTTCAAGAACAGAACTCACTTGAGACGCTCAAGGACGCCCCGAACGCCCAGGCCTATCTGCAAGGAACGCTGGCCCATCTAACAAAGTATCCATCGAGTGCCGCTCGTGCTAACCTTGTTGAAAGCGTGTTTAATGTTGTGACGCGCGCCCGTGAGATTCACCTGTTAGTGCCATTCATTGAAGGCCTTCCTGGAGCTACTGCGGCCGACTATCACATGGCGGTTAACTACCTAGGGGCAAACGATACCCTTCGTAGCAAGTCCTACGGCTACGTTCAACAAGGATTGCGTGCAGCCAAGTCCGCCGCGTTGCGACCAGTCTCAATGGGAGTCCACGAGTGGAACAGTAACCAGCGGCGTATGACGGCTGCTTTGCACTTCGTGCATGGCGCGATTCTTCGGGCAGATGCAAAGAATAGCGAAGCTCTTGCGGCCTTGTTGTTATCCGCCGACGTAGGCGGTAGTGAAACCGACAAGGAGACATGGCAAATGATCGTTGAATTGTATCGCGAAACAGGGAATAACACAGATGCGTTGTCGACGGCGGAGAAGGCCATTCGCGCAGGATCGGCAACGGCCAAGACACTAGATGCATACCGTAATCTGCGGATGTTGGCGGGTGCCGATTCGACGGTGATAGAAAAGGACCTTGCTTCGATGAAGTCGCAAGGGCGCAAGGCTCTAGCACAACGACTTGTAAAGGACATGTTGAATATGCCGCCGATTGACGGCACGTTTATGACCGTCGATGGTCAACCGATGCCCCTTTCAGCATTGCGTGGCAAGGTGGTTATTGTGGACTATTGGGCCACGTGGTGTGGGCCATGCCGCGCTAGCTTTCCGTCGCTGCAAAAGCTGTATGAGCAGTACAAGTCGAATCCCAATGTTGCCATCGCGGTTGTGAACGTTTGGGAACGGACGAAGGACCGTGTGAAAACCGTTAAAGACTTCCTAGCATCGAATCCAACGCTACAATTTCCTGTCTATCTTGATCCTACCGACGCAGTGGTAGCCAAGTACGGGGTAACGGGCATTCCAACGAAGTTCTATCTTGGTAAGGATGGGCGCGTGCAGTTTAAGGAAGTGGGCTTCTTGCCTGAAGAACAGTTTCTCGAAGAGGCCACGAACAAGATCGAGGTGCTGTTATCGCAGTAACCACAGGGCTAGCTCTTAAACGTCTGCCCCTTCCACACCACACGCTTGCGTAGAACAAGGAAGGGTAGAGCGAGCTCTGTGAGCATGAGCATTACAACCGTAGGAATAATCCATGGCAAGGTAGATGGGCGGCGCAGACGAAGAAGTGCCCAAGCAACAAGTGATGCATCTGCAACTACGCGCATAACTGCTATACCTATGAACCACGACCAATACGACATGGCGGCAGCTGTTGCAAGTCCAAGCCAAAGTGCCAAACTGGTGGCAACAAAGGCGAATGCGCGGGAGCCTAACGCTGTGCCACCTCGGGCCCAACGCTGACGTTGCCGAACGTATTCCATTAGCGTGAAACAGGGAAGAGTCTCTACAGACGAGGAAGCGTCGCATAGGTAAGCCACGCGATGTCCGCGCTGCACAACTGCCTGCAACAGCGCAAGGTCTTCAGTCACGGAGAACGTGATGCCCTTGTATCCGCCTAAGGCGTGGAACACATCCCGACGAATGCCCATATTGTTGCCAAAGCAGCCAAGGGGAATACCTAACTGAAGGCCGGCACGAGCCATGGCATTAGAGAACGCCCACTCCACGTCTTGCATCTGTCCGGCCGCAACAGTATGCCTCACGCTGGTAGTAGCACACACCATGGCAACGTCGCGTTGGTAAATCGCACGAGTCATTGTGGCAATCCACTCAGGATTAACCGTACAATCTGCGTCGGTAAGAAGAACAACATCTCCCGATGCAATGTCGATACCTTGTTGAAGGGCTCCTGGTTTACCTCGAAGATTGTCGTCGATGTCTGCTTCGGTACGGGTGACGATTGTTAACTGCGGAATCTCTGTTGACAGCAGTTCCAAGACGTGAGCAGTTCCGTCGGTAGAACGGTCGTTTACAACAATGATCTCCATGGATTCGGCGGGCCAGTGTGAGCGTGCGACGCTTTCGACCGCGTTTCGAATATTGGCCTCTTCGTTTCGTGCAGGAATCACGACGCTAACTAGACTGCTTGGAGTTGGAATGAGCGTTCTCGGCTGTCGTTTGCCGAATCCAACTAAAAAGAACAGTACCCGAGCACAGTACAGTAATGCACAGCTAATGAGGAAGGTTGTCATTAGCGATGCCACGAGGAATGGTTGATCATACTGCGAACATACCGGGCTTGTGTTACGTGGCCAATGACCAAACATTCACGAATCGTATACGTCAGCGCGCGCCTTTGCAGTAACCGGTCACCCCAACAAGTTCACATGAGCCCTGCCAATAGACAGCACGTAGACCTAATCAACGGTCCTATCGACTCGTCGTTACGACGTTTTGCGGTTCCTATGGCTTTTAGCTTCTTGGTGAACATGGTGTACTCATTGATCGATCGCTTCTATGCGAGCCGACTTGGAGATGCAGCGATCGCGGCAATAGGGTCAAGCGATCAGGTGGCCTTCTTTATGTTTACGCTGGCAAGCGGATTCGGCGTAGGGTCAGGCATCATTGTAGCACGACGCATAGGCGAGGGTAATAGAGCGGAAGCGGCACGAACTGCTTCGCAGGCTATCGTTGCGATGGCAATACTTGCAGCCTCGGTTACTGGACTGCTGTATTTGGCTTTACCAGGATTGCCGGCCCTTCTTCGTATGAACGATGTTGTTTCTCAGTACGCCGTTCAATACATGGGGTTCTTGTTCTTGGGTTTCACCGCCAACCTTCTGAACTTCCAGATGTTCTCCATTCTTCGATCCACAGGCAACGCTGTCTTTCCAATGGTTGTGTTGATTTGCACAACCATCATTAATGCAGTTGTGGCCCCGTTTCTCATCTTTGGGATTGGTCCCTTTCCAGAAATGGGTCTTGGGGGTGCTGGATTGGCCACCGCATTTGCTCAGATCTGCGGCACGAGTGTCTCGTTGTGGGCGATAATGTCGGGCAAGGCTAGCATGCGTTTCGATTTCACTGCTTTCCGTCTTGATACTCATCTTCTACTTCGGATAGCGCGACAAGGTATCCCCGCGTCACTTCAGATGCTATCTGTGTCTCTTAACCGATTAGCATTGTTTGGCATTGTAGGTGGGTTTGGCACTAGCGTAACAGCCGCCTATACACTGGGGTTAAACGTCGATATGTTTGTGTTCATGAGTGTGTTTGCTGTGGCGATGACAGTCGAAGTAGCAACAGGTCAGAACATAGGAGCCGGTAAACACGACCGTGTCCACGGATTTCACCGCAGTGCCATTCGCCAGTTGTCAGTATTGATGGGGAGTTTGGCTTTGGCAGTGTGGTTCTTCGGCGAGCCCTTTGTACGGTTGTATACAACGAATCCCGACACCGTTACCGAGGCCGTGAGGTACCTTCACACGACAGTGTTTGGCTACATCTTTTTTGCCGTTGGGCTTGCCACGGTACGTGTGTTTAGTGGTGCAGGAGCGCCGTTCCTCAGCATGGCAATCACTGCTGGTGGCCTCTTGGGGCTTCAGCTTCCGCTTGCATGGATACTTAGTCACTCGACGCCCCTTGCCCAACACGGAATCTGGATAGCGATTGTTGTGGGTTATGCGCTATTTGCGGCAGCAGCGCTGTATGTTTACCGCCGTGGCATTTGGAAGAATGCTGTTGTCTAATTCTCCTATGCACAAACTAAACCTAGAGAAGGGGGCAATCGACAAAGACGGCTATGTCAATCGCAACCAACCATAGCATTACGCTGATGGACAGTCGCCAACGTGCGTATGCAGCCGAGCGAGGCAACGCCCTCGACTCTGATGAGGCCCTCCTGCGGGCGTTTCGTGACGGACGAAGCGACGAGGCCGCAACGGCCTTCGTTCGGCGTTTTCAACGTTTTGTGATGTCGGTTGCCTCACGGCAGCTTGCCAATCGTCAAGACGCCGAAGATGTTTCACAAGATGTTCTGATCAAAGCGCTTAGCAGCATTCATCGGTTCAAAGGTGATAGTGCCATAACAACGTGGCTCTACCGGATTACGATGAACGTTGTTGTGTCGCACCGCCGCCGTGAGCGGCTGCGACTGTTCTTTCGCGTTGGCGAAGGTGACGGTGAGCGTGATGTACCTAGCGGTGAAGCTCGCCCCGATGCGATTGCCGAAGAGGCCGATGTTACATCGTTTCTACACAATGTGCTGGCAACACTTCCACCAAAACAGCGTGAGACGTTCTGCCTACGATACTTCGACGAACTGTCGTATGAAGAGATAAGTCAAATGCTCGGAACAACGGTTGGAGGCCTGAAAGCCAACTACCACTTGGCAGTAAAGAAGATCGCCGAACACCTTCGCGGTAGCGAGTTTGGTCAAGTGGCTAACAGGGAGGATCAGCATGGAGAATAAGTTCGATCGAGCGACACTTGAGACGCTTATGGCCGATCTTGCAACTGGTATGCTCGATGCGGAAACCGAGCGCCAGGTACGTATAGCTATCGAGGAATATCCTGACCTTGCAGCCGACGTTGCAAAGATGTCCATTGTACGGTCGACGGTTTCTCGTTCGGCATACAACGGAGTTATTGATGCGCGGGCGGCACGTGCAGTTCAGGGCCTACGTAGACCTAAACAGCGTCGATACAAACTATGGATTGGTGCTACGGCTGCCGTAGCAGCGGCAACAGCAATGTATGTCATTGTGATGGTCCCCAAGCACACCAATACCGACTCGGTAGAGAAAGTCGATACACAGGTTGTTGTAGAAGCTGACGTGGTTGACGAAATTAATGACCTACTATCCGCCGAGGTAGACGATGCTAAGATTGATGCCTTGGTAGGCACAAGTGACGTTGAACATCTCGTGTTCCTAACAAGTAACGATGTTAAGTACCTATTGGATGAAGACAATGATTCGTAGCGCAGCACTCCTGTCGATAAGCCTCTGCGTTGTTTGCTTCTTTTCAACTGTGGAACCCGCAAGTGCGCAACGCCCGCGGCGCCATATGCAGTCCGATGAGCAGTCGTTCGGCGAAAAGGGGGAGAGGCCATTCCGTGATCGCATGGAGAGCCTTCGAAAGGTAAAATTGCTTGAAATTCTCGAGCTGGAGGGAGAATCTGTTGAACGATTCTTTGCGCGCTATACACCACTTCAGCGTGCGGTCTATGATGCAAAGGATGCTCTCGACGTGGCCGTACGGGCGTCGAAGGCAGCAGACAAGAATAATGCCGACGAGTCGACCATGACGCAACGGAGTTCCGAAATCATTCGAAAGCAGGAGGAGTTGTACCGTGCAATGGATAGACGAATGAGCGAGCTAAAGCCACATCTAACGACACGCCAGTATGCTCGATATGTAGCGTTCGAAGCTGGGTTTCTCGACGACGTGATTCGCCTTATGATGCAACGGATCAGGAGATAACTATACCAGCCATTGCGGCTGCTAGCAACGACGTAAGCGCACCGATACACATGGCCTTGAACCCGGCTCGAGCAACGTCGGAACGTCGCTGAGGTGCCATGATGGCAAATCCACCTATCTGAATTCCTATGCTTGCCACATTGGCAAAGCCACAAAGGGCAATTGTCGAAATCGTCACCGATCGACGACTAATCACGCCCTGCTTAACGAGCTCTGCCAAGTCGTTGTACGCCACAAACTCTGTAACGCTGAGTTTGGTACCAAGCAGAGCACCAACGGTTGCCGTGTCGGCTGAATCTACACCCAACAACCACGCAAAGGGCTGAAAGGCAAAGCCAAGTAGCTCGCGGAGCGACGTAGGGAACCACTGCAGTCCGGCATTCATCGCAAAACCACCTACTGCGCCAAGTGCAGCATCGACCATGGCAACGACTGAAACGAACGCAAGTAATACTACGAGAACGTTCACCGCTAGCAGTAGACCATCTTTGGCACCATACGCTAGGGCGTCGACGACGTTGCCTGACTCTATCGTAGGCATTACCGTTTCAACATCAACGGCCTTGTCTGCTCCCTGCGGCCATGCAATTTTTGCCATCACAAGTCCGCCAGGAGCCGCCAGCAGGCTAGCCACCATTAGTGTGCTTGCATCTATTCCCAGTGCAACGTATACCCCCATTGTACTACCTGCAATGGTTGCGAAGCCCCCTACCATGATGGCAAAGATCTCTGACATACTGGCATGAGGTAGGTAGTGGCGCACCAATAAGGGGGCTTCGGTTTGGCCGAGGAGGACGTTTGCGGCCGCCGACAACGATTCGATTGGACTGGTACCAAGCGTTCTACGAAGCACCCATGCCATAGAACGCACCACACGTTGCATGATGCCTAGATGATAGAGCACCGAAACTAACGAGGAGAAGAACACGATGATGGGCACCACCGTCAAGGCGAACTGAAAGCCAAACGCGCCCGCATATGCGGAATCGGCGAGATTACCGAAAAGAAATCGAGCTCCTGATCCAGCATAACCCAACAGACCTGTGACGGCTTGGCCAAGTATGGCGAACAGCTCGACACCAGCAGGAAAGGATAGCAGGCATATCGCAAGTACTGCCTGCAACACGAGGCCCGACGCAACAATTCGGAATCGGATCGCTCTGCGATTGGTTGACCACAGCCACGCTATGGCGATGAAAACAACAATTCCTAGAGCACTTTGCAGTTGTAACATCGCTGTTATGAAGCATAGCGAACGTTCTGTTCGCCAAATAGTGACTGAAGATATTCCGTTGTAGCAGGGTCTACATGAATGCGTACCGAAGAAGCATAGGTGGCCGACGTACCCGACGGGCGCTGTACGATGAACGTAAGTGACTGATTGGCGTCAGTTGACGCACATCGTGTTCGTAGATCACGTAACGACTGTTCGGCCACGTCCGCAGAAAGTCGAACGGCGTAGCCAGATACATACTTACGCAAAGCATTCTCGATTGGAATGACCTCTTCGCCCACAAGTTTGATGACGTCGCCGCTTACTTCCGCTTTGCCAGTGACCGTGACAACAGCTCCAGTCTTAACTGTCTCTGAGAGACCTGCATAGATGTCTGCCCATAGCACGACTTCGCACGAGCCACTAAACTGCTCGAGTTTGAACACGCAAAAGGTCCGCTCTCGTTTGTCAATTCGCGTGCGGATATCACCAATCATGCCGCATAGTCGTACGGTCGTACCATTCTGGGTTTGATCGGGACGTTGAAGGTTAACTGTCGACAGACTCCGCACGGCAACAGCGTGTTCGCGCAAGGGATGTCCTGAGATGTAGAAATTCAAAAACTCCTTCTCACGCTTCAGCCGGTCTCGTTCTGGCCACTCAGGAACCGTAGGCAAACCTGGTTCGCTTGGCTTAAGTGTTGTGGTATCGGCAAACAGTGAGTTCTGCGACGCAAGTGCATCGCCTTGTACCGACTTACCATACTCTAATGCAGTTTCGATAGCCTCGAAGAGTTGTGCCCTGTGCCCACTTCCTAAGCTGTCGAAGGCACCAGCACATACAAGAGCTTCGAGTACACGACGATTGATCTGCCGAGGATCGACTCGCGAGGTGAGGTCGTAAATCGAGGTTATGGGAGTTGACGATCTAGTAGCCATGATCGACTCTACCACACCAACTCCAACGTTACGAATGCCCGCCATGCCAAAGTAAATCACACCGTCGCGTGCCTCGAAGGTAGCCATCGACTTGTTGATATCTGGTGGAACAACCTTAACACCAAAACGAGAGGCCTCTTCGGAGAGTGAAACAATCTTGGCTTGATCGTTAAGTTCGGCAGACATGTTGGCAGCGAGGAACTCGGCGGGATAGTGGGCCTTCAGCCACGCCGTTTGATACGCAACATAGGCGTAGGCCGCAGAGTGCGACTTATTAAAGCCGTACTGGGCGAACTTCTGAATGAGGGCAAAAATGTCCTTGGCCAATTCCTTGGGCATGTTCTGCGTTGCAAGCGCACCACTTACAAACAAGGCTTCTTGTTCCGCCATGAGTGCTGCGTCCTTCTTACCCATCGCTCGTCGCATCAAGTCACTTTGGGCAAGGGTGAATCCAGCCAATGCCTGCACAAGCTGCATCACCTGTTCTTGGTACACAATGATGCCATACGTGCGCTCAAGGATGGGCTGCATTGCCGGATGTAAGTACTCAATGGGCTTGCGACCTTGCTTGCGAGCAATGAAATCAGGAATATTGTCCATGGGCCCCGGACGGTACAGAGCATTCATGGCAATCAAGTCTTCCAGATTGGTTGGCTTCAACTGTCGAAGCGCATTCTGCATCGGGTCCGATTCGAACTGAAAGACCGCCAACGTCTGCCCTCGTCCCAACATCTCATACGTCTTCGTATCGTCAAGGGGCACTGCGTCGATGTCGATGTCAACACTGTGATTACGTCGAATCTGCTCAAGCGTGTTATCGATAATCGACAACGTCCGCAAACCAAGGAAGTCCATTTTAAGTAGACCCGCTTCCTCGAGATCCTTCATGTTGTACTGTGTGGCAACATCCGTCTGCGGCGTCTTGTACAGTGGTACGAAGTCTGAGATCGGGCCAGGAGCAATCACAACACCGGCAGCATGCAACGAAGAATTCCGATTGAATCCCTCGAGAACCAAGCTATATTCAATGAGTTTGCGAAGCTTGGGATCGGACGTGTCCTTGAGGTAGCGCAGGTCGGGAAGTTCTAAGGCATCCTTCAACTTGTGGACCTTGCCCTGAACTACCGGTATTTTTTCGGTGATGGAGTTGATGACGGATAGCTCGACACCTAACACGCGTCCAACATCCTTGAGAACAGCTCGCGAAGACAACGTACCAAACGTGATGATCTGCGCGACGGCTTCGGCGCCATACTTCTCTCGCACGTATTGGATGACCTCTTCACGTTTGTCGTCTGAGAAGTCAACGTCGATATCGGGCATCGACACGCGATCGGGGTTAAGGAAGCGCTCAAACAGAAGGTCGTACTTTAGCGGATCGATATTGGTGATGCCAACGGCAAAGGCAACCAGCGAACCCGCAGCCGATCCGCGGCCAGGGCCCACACGGATACCGCGGTCGCGGGCAGCACGGATAAAGTCCTGAACGATCAGGAAGTATCCCGCATATCCCATCGTTCGAATGACCTTGAGTTCAAACGCGGCTCGATCGAGAATTTCCGACGTCAGCACAGGATAGCGGTCATCCAGACCTCGCATCGTCAACTGCTCAAGGTAGTCGTCAAGCGTCTCACAGCCCGACTCGGGAGGAATAGGGAAGAGCGGCAGCTGGAGCTCCGTTGGGATCTTGAGATTTACCTTGTCAGCAATCTCGAGCGTGCTCTCGATGCCTTCAGGAAACTCCTTGAACAGGCGTTTCATTTCGGACTGCGAGGCCAGGTAATAACGCTCCGATCCGTAGCGAAGATCCTTGGTAACATCGAAGGACTCGGTTCTTGCCGACGACGTGTCTTTGTTGATATTCAACAACACGTTGTGAGGCACCGCATGGGCTGGATCGACGTAATGGACGTCGTTGGTTACAACCAGCTTTATACCCAGGTCCTTCGCGAGCTTTGGTGCAAATTCCAAGACATGCTTGTCTTGCGGCAAGCCGTGGTCTTGCAGCTCAATGTAGAAATCGTCGCCAAATATGTCCTTCAGCAATCTAGCGTTGTTATATGCCGTTTCGACATCACCAGCCAGCATGGGCGCATTAATGGGCCCGGCCAAACAGGCCGACGTAGCAATGAGACCTTCATGGTGTTCGCGTAGAAGGTTGAAGTCGATTCGCGGCTTATAGTAGAACCCTTCGGTATGGGCGATACTCGTGAGCTTGAGAAGATTGCGGTAGCCCGTTTCGTTCTTGGTCAAAAGAACTAAGTGGTAGTAGTTGCGCTTCTTGCCGGAACTATCAACAACTCGATCGCGGTCGAAACGGCTGTTAACGGCCACGTACACTTCGCAGCCAATGATTGGCTTGATGTCGTGCTTCTTCGCCTTCTTGTAGAACTCAAAGCACCCAAACATGACACCGTGATCGGTGAGCGCAAGGGCCGATTGACCGTCAGACTTGGCCGCAAGAATCAACGACTCAGGAGTGGCGGCGGCATCAAGCAGCGAAAAGTGGGAATGGTTGTGGAGGTGGACAAAGTCGGCCATGGTGCGTCGGGCAGGTGAAGCACGAACTTACCGTAACAACGTCGGCCAACGAGCGCGTCAGTTATCCACAGTTCTACTGTTGTAGTTGCTTGAATTGCTCGCGAAGCTTCTGTTCGATTGCCCCTTGAGCAGCAGCCCCGAAGAACGAAAGTTCGATGTCGACAACGATACGTCCGTGCTCGAGTGTTATGGTGCCAGAACCAAGCTTGCCTGATGCGTGCAACACGTTGCCCTTCCACGTATGAGACTCTAACAGAAGGGAGATTTCCGAACGCGACAGAATTCGACTGTCAATCATCGAACGCATCTCGAGAACGGATTTGCCTGTGTCGAACGATTGATGAATGCGAGCCATTGTGTAATGAAGAGGGGAGGGTTAGGTTACTTGAGGGCTTCGCGAACTCGTGCAGATATGACGTCCATAAGCCACACTACGGTGGCAATAATGATAACAATCATGCCAACCTCGTTCCACTGGGCTAGACCTTGGTACTGAATGAGCATGTTGCCAATTCCACCGCCACCCACCAAGCCAATCACTGTTGCCATCCTGACGTTGATATCCCAACGATAGATGGTAAAGCTCAGGAAGGGAATGACGCACTGTGGAACAACGCTAAACCAGATGACCTGCACTCTACGTGCTCCTGTTGCCTCGATGGCCTCCATGGGGCCATGGTCTACATCTTCAATCTGTTCGGCATACTGTTTTGTGAGCGAGGCAATCGTGTGAACCACGAGAGCAAGCATGCCAGCAAAGGGACCGATGCCAACCCAGACGCTAAACACAATGGCCCAGATGAGTGGCTCGATGCTGCGAGAGAAGTTGGTGATAAAGCGCACGACAACGTATACACTGCGCCGAATGGCAGTGTCGCGCATCAAGTTTCGTGCGCTGAAGAACGAGAGTAAAAAACTGAATGGCACGGCAAACACAGTTGCCATAAAGGCCAAGTAGATTGTCTCGACCATGGCTCCTATTGCCTGGCCTATGATGGCCGTTTCGGGCGTGAACAATGCCGTGAATATCCGGCTAGCACCTTCTAAACCCTGCTGAGAGAACAACTGCAGTGGGTCGATCCTTGTGATAATCCAACCCGCGGCTATCGTAACAACGAGCAGCAACCACGACGCATGCACAACAGCGTTGCGCTGCCAACCGGATGGCCAACGTTGTTCCAAGGCCGATCTGCCAATACTCGCCCCTACAAGCGAAAAGCACAGTCCCACTACCCCTCCAAGAACTGATGCCCACACGTTCATCATGATAGGGGGCGCCGCAGGACCAAGAACAACTGCTGGGACGACTACGCACCACACCACCGTTCCAAGGTAAGAGCCAAGGAGCACATCAATGGCAGAAGCAAAGGCCACGTGAAGGGTTCGCGTCATTCGATCTCCACCTCCACGGCGTCTTCACCATAGATGGCCTTAAACCAATCTTCTGTGATGTCTGTGGGCATACCTTCAAACACTTTTCGGCCTCCCTTTAGGGCAATCACTCTGGATGCATACTGGCGTACAAGCGACAAAAAGTGCAGATTACACACAACAGTGGTACCGTACTCCTTGTTCAGGACTTCTAGATAACGCATAACCGAATGCGACGTCGCAGGGTCTAGACTCGCCACAGGTTCGTCGGCTAAAAGCAGTTTGGGCTGTTGCATAAGTGCACGTGCTATTGCAACACGCTGCTGCTGGCCGCCACTAAGGGCGTCGGCACGGTGATGGGCTCTATCTGCTATGCCTACAATCTCGAGACAACGCATGGCCGTTTCTCGCTGGTCGCTCGAATAATTACCCGAAAGCGCTTGCCATGTAGACATGCTACCCAGTGCCCCATACAGAACATTGTTGATGACGGAATGGCGCTTGATGAGATTGAACTGTTGGAAGATCATCCCGATATTCCGGCGATGTTGCCGGAGAGGTTCACCTGCAACGTGGGTTACGTCGACTCCATCGACGGTAATGGTGCCTGATGTAGGTTCAAGAAGGCGATTAACGGTGCGCATAAGCGTGGACTTTCCAGACCCGCTAAGGCCAATCACTACGAGGAACTCGCCCGGGTGAACATCGAACGATACGTCATATAGGGCCTGGTATCCGTTGGGATACACAAGCGAAACGTCGCGGGCCGTTACGAGTGGCGTCATGCGCTGCGAAGATACGCAGACGGAATGCGATGCAGAACGCTCGTTATCTTGGCCGGTAACCGACTATCGAGTGCGAGCCTCGACCGAATGTGCAATAAGAAGCGCAAGCAGCAACGACGCAACAACGACAAGCACAGAATTGAAGGGAACGTTTGCTATGTCGCGTAGCGGCCCAATGTACGATTCCACGTTGACCGAAACCTTCGATGACATCAGTGTGGAAGCAGTCAGAGCAACCCCTGTTACAAGGAGAATGAGTCCTGTAGAAAGTACCACGCTCGTCATGCGGCGCGTAATACGGGTCGTAGGATGAGACTGGGTGCGAATGGCGTGCATTACATTCGATACCATTAGCTCGGGCGGCTCTTGAGAAGCCGAAGCACGTTGTAAAGCCTGAGCAAGATGTTCGCGTTCGTTCATACTGCTTCTATGGTTCAGTGATGTGTCTTGAGTTAACCGAAAGTAACAGGGTTTGATGTACAGCTTGTCGCAGCAATTGACGCCCCCGATGAAGGTTCGTCTTTATCGTTCCAATCGGCATAGCGGTAATCTCTTGAATCTCAATATGACTAAGACTGTTCACGTAGAACAATGTTAGAACCGTTCTGTACCGCATTGGCAGTGCATCCAGTGCCTCAAGCAGCAATTCGGATGATACCCGGTCGATAGTCTCTTCGAAATCGTCTTCTTCGGCATCATCGGCAAGTTCAATCGACTCGTGCAGCTCGATTAAGGCATCTCGACGTGAATGTGTGCGAAGATGGTTGATGCATGTTGTATACACAATGCGAAAGAACCACGTGCTTAGCTGTGATTGCCCTGTAAAGCGTGGCAACGATTGAAAGCACTTTACAAAGGCATCTTGCAAAGCATCCTCGGCATCCTGCCGCGTAGCCATCATTCGTCGTGCTAAACTCCATCCCTGTGTTGATAGATGTCGCACAATGATGGCAAACGACTGGTGGTCGCCCGCCACCACTCGAGTGATAACGTTCCGAAGTTCGGCCTCTGTCATGTGACTGTTTGGACACTGTACGACGAACTGGGTTTCATGAAACCCGGTTCGTGGCTTTGTGTCTAAACCAGCAACAACACTTCCAACCATCTTCGCCGCAATTACCAATGCCACTCATCCTCCTGATTCTTATCCTGTTCACCTCGGTCTCGTTGTTTGCAACCGACAGCACAGAGGCGCCCTTACCTATGTCAGAAAGTCAACTTCAAATGTACTACAAGTTCAAGCTCGATTCTATACGTGCCGAAAACCCCGTCAATTATTCCCGCGGCACTGCACCTCATGACTTCATACCGTTTGTGGCAATGCTTGTGCCCATCATAGCGCTGATTGTTGGGCTCATCCTTGGCAAACGTTTTATCGAAGCACGTAAGCAGGAGCGACTAGCCATGATTGAACGGGGGCTTGATATGTCAATGTTCAGCTCAGAAACTGAGTCTACCAAAAAGTATCGTGCTTTGCGAGGGGGAATGATGTACGGTGGCATTGGATTGGGCTTGTTGATTGGTGCCATCTTGGCCGCCTCCGAACCATTTCTTCACGGCGATCACCAACCACTTCTCGTTCTTGGTTCGGCCTCGCTGTTCGGTGGTCTTGGCCTGCTTGCATACTACTTGATTGTTCGGCGACTTGAGCGTTCGTAGTGTCTCGCACCAATGCCGTAGCTTGCATTCATGCTGCTACTATTCGACATTGATGCAACCCTGATCAAGCTCAAACACGGTGTTGGCCGTGGCGTTCTACGTGAGGCCTTCCTTCATACCTACCATGTTGACCCCGTGGATGCGCTGGTTGGATATTCGTTCTCTGGTCGGACAGATCGTCAGATTGTGCTCGACATCTCCTTGTTGCTCAACATCAGTCAGGAAACTGCAGAACGTCGTTTTCCCGACTACCAGCTCGAAATGGAGCGTCGTATGACCGCTTCGATTGACCACTCCTGCCTGGATGTTCTCGACGGAGTTTCGACGATGCTTGAATCTGTTGCCACGCAACACGACCTTGCTCTTGTAACCGGCAACATCAAACGTATTGCTTTCCACAAGCTTTCGGTAGGGGGCATCGATCACTTCTTCGAGATAGGCGCCTTTGGCTGCGAACACGCCAACCGCTCGTTGTTGCCGCCCCTGGCGATTGAGCGCTTTAACGCTACCTTTGGCACTCGTCACTCACCTTCGACATCGGTCGTCATTGGGGACGCTCCGGGGGACGTGCAATGTGCTACCGACAATGGCATTGCTACCATTGCGGTGGCTACAGGCGAATTCACAACTGCACAACTGTTGGAATATGGTGCGACTGCGGCTCTTTCGTCGTTTGCCGATGTTAGTTCGTTGCTCAATGCCATCGAGTCGCTGCCCACCCCAATGAAGCATTGACGACGTCGTATCTTTGCTCGGCATGAAGAAACCGCTCATTATCGCCATTGATGGGCCGGCAGGCGCCGGTAAGTCTACAACGGCCCGACGTGTTGCTGAACACCTTGGCTATGCCTATATCGATACTGGCGCAATGTACCGTGCCGTTACCCTCAAGGCCCTCCAGTTACATGTTCCACTCGAAGATCAAGCCCTTGGAGAGGTAGCTCGGAACGTAACACTCGAACTGGTACAAAGCCCCAACGGGCAGCGCACAATACTCGATGGCCAAGACGTAACCGATGCCGTGCGTGGTGCCGATGTAACGAATGCCGTGAGCATCGTCGCTGCATGTCCAACGGTTCGTCGTGCTATGGTTCTCCTGCAACGCCGGATTGGTAACGACGGTGGTGTAGTAATGGATGGGCGGGACATTGGCTCGGTGGTGTTTCCCAACGCCCATGTAAAGGTCTTCCTCGTTGCCGATGTCGAAGAACGCATTCGTCGTCGACTGGCAGAGGCAACAGCCCAAGGACAGGCTGCCTCGGAATCTGACATCCGCAGGCAAATCGTTGAACGAGATCGACTAGACTCGTCACGAGAGGATAGTCCGCTGATTCGTGCTAGCGGCTCTGTCGACATCGACACAACATCATTGACCATTGACGACCAGGTTCAGCGTATCATCGACCTTGTTGCTGCCTATCATAGAACCTATGACCTGATTTCAACATTCGGTTCCCTGTAGGAACGAACTTCCTCGCAAGACCTGACGTTTTCTCAATGCTCCTCATCGAACATCTACGTCATGAACGTTTCCATCGACAAACATAGCGGCTTTTGCTGGGGCGTTGTTCGCACAGTGCGCATCGCCGAAGATCAACTAGAAGAGCGTACTGCTGAGCGCAACGTCTATGTGCTTGGTCATATCATTCATAACCCCAGCGAGATTGCCCGTCTTGAGTCTAAGGGGCTTCGAACAATCTCCGTCGATGACTTTCCAAGCATCGCCCATCGAGGTGCCAAGGTGATCATCCGCGCACACGGTGAACCTCCCGAGACGTACCGACAGGCCTGGGAACACGGCATCGAAATCATCGATGCCACGTGCCCAGTTGTAACGAAGCTTCAAGAGCGCGTACGGAAGTTCTACGATCAGAACTACCAAATCGTCATATTTGGTAAGAAAGACCATGCCGAAGTTCTAGGTGTTCGCGGTGTGGTGCGCGATCAATGCGTGGTAGTACTCACGGTTGATGAGGCACTGGCGAACGTCGACGTTCACCGCAAGACCGTGCTGTTCTCGCAGACCACGATGGATCGGCCAACGTTCAATGCAATCCGTGACGCGCTTAAGCAGCGCGTGGCAGAACTTGTTGTGGACACCATGGAGAACATTGCGACGGAGTTTCACGCCAAAGACACAATCTGTGGGCAGGTAAGTGGTCGGGAACAACAGCTTGCCGCCTTTGCAGCATCAAACGATGTGGTTGTCTTTATTGCCGGACGTGCATCTTCGAACGGTAAGGTGCTGTTCAACGTCGCACGAGGTGCCAATCCACGAACACACTTCGTGGAGGCCATAAGCGAGATTGATCCGTCGTGGTTCGAAGGTGCAACGAACGTTGGAATTAGTGGGGCTACAAGTACTCCGCAGTGGGTGATGGAGGACGTTAGGAGTCACATCCTGTCACTCGAAACGCCCGAGCACGTCGTCTAAGAGCAGCGACTCACGGGCTAGACCATGCCGCTGCAAAGCGTCAATCACTCCGTGAATGTGATCGACAGATGCTCCAACGGCTAACGCTCCACGCACGTGCGAAATCAATTGGGTTGTTCGGCGCGTGCACGCTAGTACAGCAACAATGCAGCATTCGCGTGCAACAACACTCAGTGCACCACGCGATAGCGTCTTACCGTACCCTTCTACTATCATCCACTCACGTAACTCGGGGCTGACGCCATCAAGGCGTTCCATCATTCGATCGTACACCGAACCGTAGATGCGTCTACACAGAATCTCGCCACGAGTGCGAAACACCTCCACCTCGAACGGTTCGTGCGCAACGAGAGACGTGGTAAAACCTCGCTCCATGACGCATGATTCGAGGGTTGCTAATGCTTCGAGCGCTGCGGGGAATCCACAGAACAGATACGTCTGCAGAATCGCTTCGTATAGCGCCAGATAATCTTCGACGTTGACTGCGTAGGCAGCAGCGAAACGCAGAGCTGCCTCATTACCCGTTGCAGTAGCAATCACTGCATCAAGCAGAAAGTCTGCAACGCCAGTCACCTGGGGTGTTGGATCTGCGGTCCATCGCTTAACCAATGCCGCTACGGCCGCTGCCCGATGCGAGTGCAGATGTTTTACCGCTGCGTCAACCTCGCCGAAGGTTTGGTCGAAGCCCCTTGGAATGAAGAGCGAATCGTAGCCAAAGCCCTGCAAACCGCGCTCTTCAAGGGCTATTGAGCCCTCGCACGAACCTTCGGCCATGACAGATCGAACACCATCGTGGATGGCTAACACGCAGCGAAAACGGGCGTTGCGTTGAGGATTCCGAGCAAGTTCGTGCAAGAGTTTACTGCGGTTGCTGGCATCGGTAGCACCGGCACCTGAATATCGGGCGCTTATCACTCCTGGTGCTCCATCTAGAGCATCTACTTCTAGTCCCGAATCGTCGGCAATCACAGGCAGGTGGCACATGCCATAGCCAGCAAGTGCCTTTATCAAGGCATTCTCTTCGAACGTTGCTCCTGATTCGTCGACCTCAAACGAATCGACAAGAGACGTGATCGGAAGGATATCGACAATGACACCATGGTGCAGAAACAGTGCTCGTAGTTCATCAACTTTGTGTGCGTTGCCCGTTGCGGCAACAAGACGTGGTGGGATCATCGTGGTTGAATCTGTGCGTTCACGTGTTGAAGAGCATCAAGCAAGTACAGTACGTCAGAAATCGTAACTCCACCGCACGTGCCTAACCGGAATACAGATGCCGCCAGCCGGTCTTGACCAGGGGCAATCGTGATACCGTACATGCGAAGAAGACCACGGATGATAGTATCCGGACTCTCGTGCTCAACAACGGTTACGGCATATGACGTTGAAGCACCGAACAAGCGGAATCCGCGGTTCGTAAGCCCCTCTTGCAACGCCTCGGATACCTGTGCATGTCGTTGCCAAATCGACTCACGGCTCTCTGACCTAAGTTCTATCAGCGATGCTTGTAGAGCAGCCATCACAGTAACCGGCGGCGTCCATGGTAGCAGTCCAGTCTGTTCGATGCTGCGAAGTGTTGTTGGAAGGTGCAATACTGTTGACACTGCAGAATGCTGATCGGCATGTAGGCGCGCTCGTTCAGATAATGCCACAACGCCAACGCCAGGTGGAGCACACAAACCCTTCTGGCTACCTGTCATAACAGCATCAAGGCCCCAACCATCCAGGGCAACCTCGTGAATTCCTACCGACGTTACGGCATCAACGCAGAGAAAGGCCTGTGGTGATTGGCTGCGTATGGCTTCTGCAATCCCTGCTACATCGAGCGTAACGCCCGTTGACGTCTCAGAATGCACGAGCCATACACTGTGCAGATGAGGAATCGAAGCAACCGTTGTTGCAACCGCCGAAGGCGCAATGTCGGTGCCCCATTCTACAGAGTGGGTGTGGACGATTGCACCGTACGTTGTTAAGATGTTTGCTATCCGCTCACCAAACCGTCCATGAACGAGCACCAGACAGGGGGCACCGCGAACACCGAGCGAGGCAATCGTTGCTTCAATTGCGGTTGTACCACTGCCGGCAAGAAGGGCAATGGACTGGGTGCTACCACACAGCCACTGAAGGTTCGTGCATACGTCGCGAGTAAGCGCGATAAACTCGTCGGACTTGTGCGAGATTGGTTGACGAGACATTGCCTCGACGACTCCCGGTGAGAGTTCGACGGGACCGGGTGTAAACAAGCGACGATTCATCGGCCAAACCACTCGTACAAGAGAATGGAGCCAGCGACGGCAACGTTGAGCGAATCCATACCTCCACCACCGCCGATTGCCACAGTGTGATGTGCCAGACGTGCAAGATGAGGCGCAACGCCGTGACCCTCGGAACCCAAAAGAAGCACGAGTGACTCGAGCGTTGGAAGCTGTGAAGGACGAACCGTGCTTGTGGCATCGGTGGAAACTACGGTGTGGGGTACAGTAGTGAGAAGTTCTTCTAAATCTACGTCTGTTTGTATGCCTAGACGAAAGAGCGACGCAACGCAGGACCGCACTACCTTTGGCGAATATGGGTCTACACTGCCCTGACCAAAAACAACATCCGTACATCCAAACCACGCAGCCGTACGGATGATTGTTCCCGCATTCCCGGGATCTGTGATGCGATCGAGAGCAACAACACGCCGACCAAGCGGACCGGGCTGTGGAATTGGAACAACTGCGAGAAGATCTTGTGGACTCTTCGCATCGGTCATCATCGCCATTGACTTCTCCGACGTCATGTAGACGTCAATGCCTCGGTCGTGCCATGCCGATGCTACGTCGAGTGCTCGAGGCGTCGAAGATTGACGTAACACAACGCATGATGGCACGCGTGGAGAAGCAAGGACGTCCTCGCATGCTCGCACCCCCTCGACGATACATTGCCCGAAGGTTCGGCGACCCTGCGGGGTTCGGAGCTCGCGAATGTCGTCGCGAAGTGATTTTGGAAGTATGTCTACGTCGAACACAATGCAAAGATAGGTGCAACCCAAGCGGCGATTGGTTTCGCATATTCGCAGCATGATACAACGTCATCCGATGAAAGAGCTGTTGCGACGCAAACGTGACGGGGCCCAATGGACAGAAGCAGAGATTGTGCAGTTTGTTGAAGGTGTCACGAATGGTGACGTAACCGACGCACAATGCGCAGCATTCCTTATGGCCGCCTGCATAAACGACTTGACGGTGGACGAAACGGCCAGTCTAACCCTAGCGATGATGAGAAATGGGACTAGGCTTGAACGTGGGATATCGTCGCGATTAGCAGTCGACAAACATTCAACCGGCGGCGTGGGAGACAAGGTGTCGTTGCTACTTTCACCGTTGGCGATTGCTTGCGGCCTTGCAGTGCCAATGATAAGTGGTAGGGGATTGGGGCATACAGGCGGTACCGTCGACAAACTTGAGAGCGTGCTTGGGTTGAAGATGGCTCTTTCGATGGACGAAAGTAAACAGTTGCTGCGCGAACATCATGGGTTTATGTCTGCTGCTACCGCCGAGATTGCACCGGCAGACCGTCGATTGTACTCGTTGCGCGATGCCACAGGCACCGTTGAAAACGTGGGGCTCATTACGGCATCGATTCTCTCGAAGAAGATGTGTGAGGGGCTAGACGGACTCGTAATGGACGTGAAGGTTGGTAAGGGAGCGTTCATGAAGACACTCGACGAGGCGCAGCGGCTGGGAACGTCGATTGCTTCAGTCGCTAAGGCGGCGGGGCTGCCGTGTACCGTTGTCTACACGTCTATGGATACCCCACTAGGCCAATCGGTTGGCAACTGGGTCGAGATGGTCGAGGCCGAGGAGGCGCTGGCGTCGTACGAACATGCGGATCCACGTCTGCGTCGTGTTACGGAATGTCTCGTAACGGAAATGCTGTTGTTAGCTAACGTTGCAACAACCGAAACAGCAGCTCATGCTATGGTTCGATCTGCATGGACGAGTGGGGCTGCTCATCGAGAGTTTCATGCAATGATTAGCCGGCAGGGAGGGGATTGGGAGGGCACGCTTAGAGACGCACAGCGCAAGACAGTATCGCATGAGGTTGTCGCCGAATCGAGTGGAGTCATAACAGTAGACCCCATGGCTGTAGCTCTTGCTGTGATGTCGGCAGGCGGCGGAAGACTACGCGACGGTGATACAATCGATCCGTACGTTGGTGTCCGATTCGTACTTCAGTCGGGCGACAGCGTCAAACCAGGCGATGCGCTAGCAGTTGTGTCTGGCAGCTCAGTTGAAGGTGCTACCGAACTTCAGAACGCTTTGAAGCGTGCTATTCAAATAGGTGATCCAAAGAACATCATGCCAGACATCATCGACCTGACACGTCCAGAGTAAGGCATAAACGTCTGGGCTTTCGCAGTGCTCCTAAAGCGCTTTACCTACCGCTTCTGCAAAAGATGCCTTCGACATTGCACCAACGAGGCGTTGAACAATGTTCCCCTTGCGATCGATGATAAAGGTCGTAGGAACGGACTGAATGCCGCCGTACGCCTCAGCGAGCTTGAACTCGAGGTTGTCGACAAAATTGTAGTATGGAATCTTCGAGCGCTCGGCGAACGTCTTCACTAGAGAGACGCGGTTATCAGCTTGATCAAGTGAGACTCCAATAACGACGACACCTTTAGATGCCATCTCCTTGTGAAGCTCAACGAGATCGGGAATCTCACGCCGACATGGCCCACACCACGTAGTCCAAAAGTTCAAGAGAACTACCTTCCCTGCCGTTAGTTCGGCAAAGGACGATGACCTTCCACCGTCTTTGAACGTAAAATCTGGTGCCTTGTTTGCTCCTCGCTTTGTAACCGACTCAACAACAACAACACTGCCCGTCGAACCGGACGTGTTAGATGACTGTGACGAAGCCGCGATAACAACGACGACGATTGCCATCAGAAGAAGCCATCCAAAGCGGAGCATGGGAAACCTACAAAAGGTGAAGATCGAAAAGGGCTGACAGCTCGTCAGTGCGGAGGTCGGAGACGGCTGCACATACGACGTTATTGCTTTTCCAAATGAACAGCGTGCCTGTGTCGAGTCGTTCTTCCCAATGCCATTTGCCGTGTGCCAAGCCGTCAACAATACCCGTATCCAGAGCAACATCGCGACTTGCCAACGACGCCTCGTCTACTTCGAACATGTAAACCAGATGATTTCCAACGTTGTAGACAAGATGAGCAAACTTCTTATGCTCGTGCGTTGACACCACTCCACCCACCAAGGTTGCCTCGATAGAAGGGAACTGTACATCATACGTCACTCCGTTGTTCTTGAACCATGAACGGACTTCTTGTTCAGACTCGCTAGCAACGGCAACTGTCAACTCACCACGCACAATGGACTCAAAGTTAGCGTACGCTTGTGCCTGTAAATCAACTAAGGGGCTTCGGTTTACCGCGGACGGCTCACTAACCTGTGGTTGCTGTTGCACGACGAAAATGGCAGCAACCGCAATCCCGGTAGCGAGTATCGGAATCGACACCAATGGGCGAGCAAACACGCCCACAATGCGCTGCCAAAGAGATGGGGACGCCTCTGGTTGCTCGATGAGAGCAAGGCGAATGCGTCGTTCGACATCGGCCGGTATGCGTTCGCGAAGCGCTTCGCGACGTTCATGCAACATTCCAACGAGGGCGGATTCCACTCGTTGTTGCATGCGGGCTTCTTCACTCGAGGCCAAGAAGGCCTCGACGTCGGAGCGTTCTGATTCCGACGTAATCTGACCATCAATCAGAGCGGTAATGCGCTCTCGTAGGTCATTTGGAACGTAGTTGTTCATGACTAGAATTCTCCCTGCTCTCGTGTTGACACTCCACTTGTGCTGGCGTCGCCACTCATTCCGTACCCCCGTTGACGGGCATACTCGACAAGAGACGCTGCAAGCATTTTGCGTGCACGGTGCAGGCGTGAACGAACTGTACCTATAGGACAATCAACGAAATCCGCGATTTCCTCGTAGGTAAATCCTTCGATATCACATAGTATCACGACCGTTCGAAACTCATCTGGCAGGCGATCAATCGCAGTAGCAACCTCGTCGTCGAGCGCTTGATCGAACACTTGTTCTTCGAGCGTTGACGTTGCAACCGACGAATCCTTGATCGTATCGTAAAAGTCTTCGACGACGTCATATTCGACAACGTCTGGCTCTTTCGACGACTTACGATACTTGTTGATGTACGAATTCTTCAGGATTCGGAACAGCCACGCTTTACAGTTAGTTCCCCGTTCGAATTTATCGAAGAATCGGAACGCTTTCAGGAACGTCTCCTGAACAAGATCGGCTGCATCATCCCTGTCGCGACATAGGCGGACAGCAAAGTGAAAGAGAGCCGACATATGCGGCATTGCTTCCACTTCGAAGTCCTTCCGGAGTTGTTCCTGGTTTATCATGTCGCGTACGATCCTCGTGTCACCACGTGCGAAGCATGTCGGTTAGGAGTCGAACACCAACGCCGGAGCCCCCTTTCGGATGATAGGCAGTGGGCTTAGGCAGTAGTGCCGTACCTGCAATATCAAGGTGGACCCAGGGATAGGAAACAAAGTGTTTGAGAAAGAGGGCCGCAGTAATGGTGCCTGCTGATCTTCCACCAGAGTTCTTGATATCGGCGTAATCGCTGGAGATAAGTTCTTCGTATTCGTCGTACAGCGGAAGCTCGCATACGTACTCGGAAGTGCGCTCTGCGGCCTTACGCAGGCGATCCTTGGTTTCGCTGTCAGTGCCGAGCATACCTGTAGTAACATTTCCTAGAGCAATCACGCAAGCACCGGTTAGCGTGGCTAGG
>JALHPC010000029.1 GCA_022842685.1 Candidatus Kapaibacterium sp. | reverse complement strand
CTCCTTCTTAGTGCGGGAATACTGTTGGCACAAGCGCCAGCGGGGAGTTTTGCAAAGTGGGAGGTATGGAGCAACAACCCTGGCGCGTCGCTTACCAAGCTTAGCGATCACCAGACGGACTCTGTTACCATTGAGCAGACGTTAAGCGTGATGGTGATTCGCATGGAGGCGAGACAAGAGTTTCGCGGTAGGCCTACAAGGCGCCTACAGATAACAATTCCGAACTTTCAGGACACAGGAATCTATGTGCTACCGGAGAGTCCTGCTACCTTTTGGGAAGTATTCACGCCATCGGAAAAATGCGGTTGCGTAAGCTTTACCGAGGCAGCCACGAATCCGCCACATAATGTGCGTATCACCAAGTGGAACGAAGCTACTCGCGAAATGGAGGGTACGTTCTCGTTTCGGTGCACGTCTATCTCGACCGGTGGAACAGAGCTGGTGTCGAGAGTGCGCTTTGGTGAGTTTAAGTTCTCCCCGTCGAACAAGCTTAAGCTGGAAGCAACGCTGAAAGACACCGTGGTTATCCCCGAGATTAGCGCCGACACGACCATTCAAGTGAACTTTACCGTAAAGGATGGCGACAGAGTAATTAGTGGCGCTAAGCTCTTTACCATCGACCCGTTGAAGAATCCGACGCCGTTTATGGAGGAGACCGGCGAGACGGATAATCAGGGCGTTACGAACTATCGGATCAACCTCAAGAAGGATACGCCGTTTGGGGACTACGAGTTCAAATGGATAACCGACAAGCCGGGCTTCTCGAAGAGCGATACAGCGCGGCTGGTGGTACGCTATGGAAATAGGTACTATGAGTACAAGTGTTCTGGGTTGCCATTGCTGACGTTCGATGCTGGCGAAGGAAAGCAGTGGAAGCCGATAAACTCTGGAAGTAAGGTGTTGTCGGCCGAGGGGCCGATCAAGGTCTCGCCGGGTAGTATAACGATTACTGGTAACGTGCAGATTAATCCGACAACGAATACGGTTACCATGACAGGTGATGGTAGGAAGGTCACGTTAGACAACTTGCCGTTTCGTGCTGGAGACGAAGGCCCAGTAGACATCACGACGCTGTTTCCGTTGGGTACCTTTACGTTGCCAGACTGCGATGGATTTCTAAAGTTTACTGCCAAGAAGCTTGGTAAGAAACTACCTGGAGGAGTCACGTTCGAGTTAGAACAACTGCAGTTTATCAATCGACCCGACACGAAGGGACTGGCCTTTAAGGGCAAGGTCACGGTGCCGAATATTCCCAGCGACGCAGAGGGATGTGATCCGGTTATCGACACATCGCTTGGCTTTGAGCTAACTGGGCCCGGCAGCAAAAGCCTGAGTGTTGGCTTTACGTTAACGAATCGGTTTGTAGAAAACTTCTCAGTTCAGGTTTCGGGAATTCCGATTTCGCCGGCGATTTGTCTTAATCAGATACAAGTGGCAGCAGATTTTGTACGCGAGCAGTATTCGTTTGGTGGAAAGATCCAGTTTCCAATTGGTGGTCCAGGACAAAGACTTGGACTTTCGGGTTCAGCGCTCTTTATGAACAATCCGCGGAGAGCAGACGACAACCTTCATCTTGATAGTTTTTCGGTTGGGATAGATGTAGGGAATTGTATACCACTAAGTCCAACCTCGCCATTCTGCTTTAAGAGCTTTACACTCTCGTCTAGCGGCCTTTCCAACCCTGGTTCTGTTGGAACGAAGGTTAGGGGTGTATTGTCGTTGGAAAGTCAAGATGCTAAAGTGTTGCAGTTGATGCCGCGAATTAGTGAAATTCTGGGTGATCCGAAACTCGCGCAGATTGACTTGTTGGGAGAGTATGAGCATCCGGCCATCTTTACTGGGTCGGTATCGCTTAAGCTAATGCAGAATAAAAAGATCTCCGCCACGCGGCCATGGCAAGTGGAGGGGAACCTTACCGCAAGACTAAATTTCAACGGTACAAAGGTCTTTAGCGGCTCATATAAAGCGATACACTTGGGCGGAGCCGACAACTTCTTAAACGTTACTGGAAGCATTACGCTTCAGCCGCTCACGAGTCCCGACTTTGGACTTAGCGCAACAGCAACCGGGACGATTGCTCTACCTTCGCCCGGCCCCGAAGTGCTTGAGATACCGCTAACGGGGCTTGCTCTTCGCTTCCTTCGTTCACAGGGTGTACTTCCAGCTACACTCGGTACGGGAACCATGTCTATGTCTCTTGCTGTAGCAAGTGGGTTTTCTGTATCATCTGTTGTCGACGTCTCCCAGAATCCCGTTCCTGCAATTCGTGAGTTCGGCCGGATGGGCATATTGTTTACCGTTGTTAACGGCGATCCGAACTTTAAGACGATCAGCGAGCCCGTTGGCAATCCAAGCATAGCGAAGCCGGGTGACGAAGTGCAGCAGGCCAAGGCAATCGATTCGATTCGTATTGACGATACGGTCGAAAAGCTCTTCGTCACGATCGCAGGAGCTAGTACTGCACCCGTCTCTCGCATCACAGCGCCAGACGGTACGGTTCACACGTCAACATCTTCTGACAGCAGTGTTGTAAAGATCACTACGCCCAACGGAGAATTCTGTCAGTGGTACATCGATGCCCCTTCACCAGGCGTATGGGTTCTGGAGTTGGAGAATCCGGGAGTTGACGACGAAGTCGAGATATCGGTTAACCGCAAGCCGGTACCGTTCGAGATTGCAGCATCGAATACGGGTCGGAGTGTAACGGTACGTTGGACGCCGATAGCGCGCAACACGGCTGATCTTGTCCGCGTTTTTGTAGACGAGGACGGTTCGAACGCAGATGGACTTCTAATTGGTGAAGGACAGGAGGCCTTGGGAAGCTATACGTTTGAGCTACCAAGCTTTATGACCGAGTGTACCTATCGTGTGCATGCTACGCGGATTTCTGGCACGCAACCAATTGTATCTGTTTATGCACCAGAGGAAGTCGGCGTTGCAGGACCTGATGTACCTAATCCAACTCAGGTGGTCGCAACGTCGAATCAGTCGGGTCGCACACTAGTACAGTGGGGGATGCCGCGGGGCAGTGCAGTGAGTGGCTTCCTGATCTACGTTCGCAACGCCGATGGAGTCGACTCGCTGTATGCATCAGTGGGTACGACAGAGCGGGCAGTTGAAATCCAGATTGAAAATCACGAAGGCAAGCGTGTGTTTATGCGCACATACGACGAAGACGGCATTCGCAGCTGTCCTACCGAAGCCGTGAGCATTACCACAAGCGTTCACGAGCGCGATGTACGCTACACGACGTCGGCAGGGTCGATGCTTGTGGCGCCAAACCCAGCTAACGACCGTGTGCGCATTAGCGTGCAAGGTGGCTCTGCCACCGGCTCTCTCGAAATCGTCGACCTGCTAGGCATGTATTCGCTAACACTGCCGGTGCAGCCGGCCACCGGCGAAGCGATGGTATTCGACGTCGATATCAGCGGGCTTCCAGCTGGCAGTTACATCGCTCGCCTACGCACCGACCGTGGCGACGTCGTTGGCCATATCAAGGTGGTGCGATAGGATATTGAAAGTCCCACGTGGGCAAGAAACAACAAAGGGCTCGCAGCTATGCCGCGAGCCCTTTTTGTTTTGTCATTACCGCCGGAGGCGGTCCCTGCCAGAGGCAGGGCCTGTGAGGATGGTGGTGCCTATGCGCAGCATGTAGCTGTGCGAAGCACGTAGCTGGCCGAAGGCCGTCGCTATGCCGAAGGCATGTAGCTGTGCGAAGCACGTAACTGGCCGCAGGCCGTCGCTATGCTAACGTTGCCTTCCACTTCGTGTACAGCTCCCACGTGGCGTGGACGTCGCGCAGGCAGTACTCGGCAATGTCGTCGATGCGTCCTTCGGCGTAAAGCTGGCCTACCTTTGACCCATCAACACCGGCAGTTTTTGGCGATGGTACGCCAAATGCCTTTGCATAGAAATCGAAATTAAACCGCCGCAGAGCCCCACTCTGCTGGCCATTGTAAAACGTGAGCTTGTCCAACAAGTCAATATGGCCGCCATAGTTAAAGCGCGTGCCGTCCATCAAATTCTTTGACGGACGTATCCCCAACACTGCACTGCGCAGCATGAGCCAAGGGGCGTCGAAGTTTCTGCCGTTAAAACTTATCAGCGTTACGCTGCGCTGCGATAGCAGCGACCACCATTGTTGCAACATGACGGCTTCGGATGAGGCGTAACAGGGTGCACCCGAAGGCAAGGTGCTCTGGCGACGCTCGTCGGAGTCCGACATGGTCGGGTCCACGACGTAGGCCACCTGCTGTTGCGATGTAATTGCGCCGTTGCTTAATCGCACCAGTTCCATGCCTATGCAGGCAATGCTCCCTGTAAGGGGTGACAACGCAAACTCCGCAATCTTGCGCTCGCGCTCCTCTTCCGTAGTGGCCGATCGAAGCAGGTACTCCTGCTGAACATCGTCGAACGACTCCAACGCTGACCCAATAGTCTCGAGGTCGAAGCAGAGATAGGTTTCTTCCATTGCAGGTGGGTATTACTTGGTTATCACAATGAATTCAGTTCTTCGATTCCGTGCACGGCCTTCCTCTTCGGCGTTTGATGCTACAGGAACACTGTCGCCAAAACCCTTGGCCGAAACGCGGTTGGCTGCGATGCCGCCTTTGACGATCGCATCACGAACGGCTTCGGCACGCTTTTGCGATAACTTGTTGTTGTGCTCGGGGTCGCCGGTGCGATTCTGATTGTCGGTGTGTCCACGCAGCTCAATCGTCATGGTTGGAAACGCCTTCATGAGTCGAACCACATGATCAATAGCCGTCTTCGACTCGGCGGTTAGCAATGCCTTATTCGTTTCGAACGAGACGTTGATTAACGAGATACTGCCGATGTCGGGCGTGTTGTCGTAGACAAACGTCGACGTCAATGTGTCTTTAGGATAGCAGAATGTGACGGTCACATGGTGAAGGCCGTATCCTTCGGGCGTGTATTCTACCACGTAGGAGTTCTTGAGACGTTTGTACACGTCTTCGAACATTGGTGCAAACTCTTGCGATTGATAGATGTGCTGGTAGGCGCCACCAGTGGCAGAAGCAAGGGACTGTGAGTAGCCCTCCTCGATACCGTTGCCAAAGTCGACTGCACAAATTGGGATGCCTGAAGACATCGACAGCGCAATCAGAGAATCGCGTGTGATTGACGATGAGTTCTCTTGTCCGTCGGTAAAAACGACCACGGCGCGGCGCTGAAAGCCGCGCCCCTCGGTACGCAGGTGCTGTATGCCCATGGCTGCGCCCGACAGGATTGCGGTGCCCCCTCCAAGCCCTTCAAGACCATTGACGGGGAGAGCGGCTGTAAGCACGTCGGGGTCGGTGGTAAGAGGGGCATCCAGCCGTATACGGTGGTCGTAGCGCACGAGGGCAATAGCGTCTTCGGTGGCCTTACGGCGAATAAAGGCGCGGGCTGCATCTTGGACGATGCGTGCGCGTGCATCGCCCATCGAACCTGAATGGTCCATAACGAGGGCTACGGCAAGTGGTTCGCGGTCGCGTTCCGTTACTTCCTTGATGGTAAAGTTCTTTATATCCCGAACCTCGCCGTTCACCGAATCGCGAACCTTACACCACATGTTCCGGAAGGTGCTGAGCGTGCCACCGTAGTAGTACGTGCCGGATGAGTCGACAAGGTGTAGGTGTAGGCGGGTTGCACGGCCAGAGAGGAGGTCGGCCCTGCCGGGCTCTATGCGCAACGTAGAGGGCTTCTTTGGAGGGATGGGAGCAAGCTTGGAAACGAAGAACGGATTGTGATGCGGTGGTGGCGTTGCATCGCGAGTGGCTTCGGGTTCGCCAAACGATCCTGAGATGCAAGAGGTCAGCACGGAAGCTGTGGCAAGGCAAAGGCCAAGCCGAATAGCGGAGTTCATGGGTGCAGTTGGTAAGTGACTACGGTAGAAGCGTACCAAGATAGCGCACGGCCCTCGAACGCGCGTCCATCTGCCTAGCATAGTCTACAATCCGTCTGAACGTAGCAGTGTCCTGACGTTCCTTAAGTGCAATCACTGCCGTTTCGGTTAACCCAGCAATGGCCATCTGTCGAATGCCCTTGTCTAGGCGTCCGTCGCGCCCTGTAAGCGAAGCCACAAGCTCGTCAACGTGGTCAAGCCGCACCTTGGCGGCCGGCGGCACGTCGCCCGCAGGCACAAGGCGCACGAGCGGGCCTGCCTGCACGCTGCCGTAGCCGGCAGCAAAGCCCGGCTCGCCCATGGCTACCTCGGGGGTTACGTAGAGTGGGCGCTCGGCGTTACCTCGCAGGATGCCGTTAAGTAGGTCGATAAATCGTGCCTGGATGAGGGCTGCATCACCCTTGCGTTCCATGAAGGCGTCAGAGTCGCGCTCAAACAACTCCAGCATGGTCATATAGGCCTCCACCTCGGCGTCGAGTCCCTCAAACACATCCGGCATGGTGCGTCGCAGATGCGGAAGGTACCATGTGCGGCGCAGGAGTTCCTTGTCGATGATAACAACGTCGGGTCGCACACCTTCCACCGTTTGCAGGTACCACAGTGCCGACACAGCATAGTCCCACTGGTGAGAGATGATAACAGCGCCGCTATCAGCATTCGCCAGCATCCACCGCGAGTACGCTTCAACACCACGGAAGTCCGACAGGTCGTTCGTCTTCCAACCCGAGACAAGCGAAAACAACGGCACTACCGCTATCGCATAGGCCATTCGTACTCTCGATGGATGTTCGGTAAGCTTGGCCACGCCAACACCCATGAGCATTGTCAGCACCACCAGCGTTGGAATCACATAACTCTCAATGTCGGGGATCGCATAACCAGCCGTAATCACAACGTTGCCCAGTACCATTAGCAGCAATCCAATCGCAACGTGCCGCTGTTTGCGAATCATCGAAACCACGCCAGTAAGTACGGGCACGATGCCAATCCATGCCACCGACGTTAGCACCGTCTCGACGATGAACTTCAGATTTCTATTCGTCGCCTCGGAATCCTTAAACATCCACACGCCAAACTGCGTCCCTTTCACATGGTAGAGAAAGGCCTCCCACGACCTATGCACCATTCCCCAGTTGATAGGGGGCTCTGCTGCACTTCGCAGGGGCAAAAGAGCATAGAGCGTAACGCCGATGAGGGCCGGAGCAATAAGCCACGGCAATAGTTGTATGCGCTCTGCGCGGTTGGTTCCGGCATACCAAAGCCAGAACGCACCGGGAAGTACAAAGACAATCGACAGGTGATTGGCTATGGCCAAGCCGGAAAAGAGGCCCGCCAATACGGTGTAACGAGCGGCGTGTACTGGGTCGTGCGACCGCAGTGTTGCCCACAAGGCGGCCACCAGCAACAACATGTTCAGGCCATACACTTCAACGCCCGTTGCCTGCTGCCATGTTACCGCAGCGAATGCCAATGCCAGAGCGCTGCCTACAGCAATAACGGTGGCGCGCACATCCGTGGTGCCAATACGCTGCAATGCGACAAGCATGAGTGGCACCATCGAAGCACATGCGGCCGACACAATGAGCGCACACAGAATGCCCATGCCAACGATGGCGCTTGGCCATGGCAGCATAAGCCAGACATGTCCTAACAGCGTGAACAACGGATAGCCCGAAGGGTGGGCGACGCCCCATACAGAGGCGGCAGCTGCTAACTCGCCACTATCGGTGTAGGTAAGTCCAGGTGCTCGTGTAAGCATCCACACGGAAAACGTGAGGATGCCGACGACAAGGGCAGGGCCCCATGACGACTTCATGGTCGACAACGGAAGAGGCAGCCGTGGTTACGGTGTGGCCGTCATGCGTGCTTGATAAACAAGCGTGTCCTTCGGATTGTCAACGTCGTAAATCACAACGCGCACAGCCGTCGAGCCGGGCTTGTTTTCGGTAATCACCTGTAGCTTGGCCTCATCTTGGCCACCAGGAGGGATAACGAACGGATCTGCCATTGTGGGGTCGAAGAAGCGCAAATCAAGGCAGAGCTCGCCAACGCAGAACTGCGGTGTATGCCCTTCGGCAGACTCGATGACGTTGTAGCGGAACATGAACTTACGCTCTGTTGTCGAGGTGTTCTTGAAGAACATACTTGCCGTAACAATGCCAGCATCTGCCGCGGCCGACGTGACAGTGTCCTTCGACACAACCTGCCAAACCGAAGGCTCGGGCTTGGGATCGGGAGTGGTTGTTTCGTTGCCGCACGAACTGGCAATCAGAAGCGGTGCTACAATGGCAAGAATGATGCTGAGAGAAATTTTCATAGTTTTTCCTTTCGTTGGACGGAGTTGTAATCTAGCAAACATTCGGCGTTTGATGCCGTCACCACGTAACACCAGCAACTTCGGCGCATCATGCACGAGTTGGCATGACGCGATAGCCCTGCAATTGTAACACCATGAACATCTTCCTTTCCCTTCTTCTTGCCGGCTTGGTCGTTGTCTCGGCCCAAGCGCAAGAGACAATGACGCTGCCAGCCGTCCAGCTTCGCGACGCAATCTCTGGACAAATGCTCAACACGGCCACGTTTGCCACCGACACAACACCTGTGGTTGTGAGCTTCTGGGCAACGTGGTGCAAGCCCTGCCTGCAAGAGCTAAACGTGTACCACTCGCTGTATGAAGAGTGGGCCCAAAAGTATGGCGTTCGCATCGTTGCTGTGTCTATCGATGATTCGCGCAACGCGCAAAAAGTGCCCGCCTTCGTAAAAGGTCGCAAGTGGACCTTCGACGTGCTGCTGGATGTGAATCAGGACTTTAAGCGAGCCATGAACGTAAACAACGTGCCGCACACCTTTCTTGTGCGAGCAGGTAAGGTTGTGTGGCAGCATGCTGCATATGCATCGGGCGACGAGGAGGACCTCGAGAACGAGCTAAAAGCTCTTACCGGCGCTAACGAGTAACCGCATGCGTCACCCTCTTCTGTTTGTACTCATGGCGCTGGTGGCAGCAGCCCCACGTGCCTTTGCGCAGATTATCCCTGGCGACGGAGGCTCAATTACCGGCAGCATTCAGATGGATGCGGCCACGTACAGTCCCGACTCGCTTATTGGCGCGCCCAACGTTCCCGAGCGATTCCTGTCGAACACCTTTGCCAACCTGTTGTATACGCGGGGTAAGCTAACCCTAGGTGTTCGTTTTGAGAGCTATCAGAACCCGTTGCTTGGCATCGACCCGCGCTACGGCACTACCGGTGCGGGCACCGGCATTGGACTGCCCTATAGATTTGCGACGTATGCCGACGACGTAGTTGACATTACCGTTGGCAACTTCTACGAACAGTTTGGTAGCGGCATGATTCTTCGCACGTATGAAGAACGGAACCTTGGTTTCGACAACTCTATCGATGGCATTCGCGCGAAGTTTATGCCTACGCAAGGACTCAAGATTACGGCCTTGGTGGGACGCCAGCGAACCTTCTTCGAGTTAAGCGAGGGCATCATCCGCGGAGGCGATGTAACGGCCGACATTGGCAGTCTTGATACGTCGCTCCTTCCTTCGGGCATGCGCGTAGAACTCGGCGCAAGCGTTGTTAGCCGCTTTCAGGCCGACCTTGACGGTTCGCTGCGCCTTCCCGAAAACGTTATGGCCAGTAGCGCCAGAGCTTCTGTTCAGTATCGTGATGTTACGCTCGACCTTGAATATGCACAAAAGGTGAACGACCCAGGCGAGTCGAACGCTCTGTCGTACAACCCCGGCAATGCCATCTTTGTTGCCTTGGGGTATGCCGCCCCAGGCATTGGTCTTAACCTAGCCGCGAAGCGTATCGACAACATGGACTTTCGTAGTAACCGCACCGCAGTTGGCAACGACCAGTTTATCAACTACATGCCTGCTCTTACCAAGCAGCATACGTGGCGCCTCATCACCCTCTATCCCTATGCCACCCAGCCGACAGGTGAGTTCGGCATTCAGGGCGAATTGGTGTTCACCATCCCGAAGAATACCTTCCTTGGTGACGATGAAACCACCATTAGTTTGAATTACTCTTCGGCCCACGGGCTCGACACCGTCGAAACCGGTTTCTACCGCTATGCGGCAGAGTTCATGTGGTCGGACAATCCTCGCGACCTGTACTTCCGAGATGTGAACCTTGAGATTACCCGCAAGTGGGGGCGCTCGTTCAAGACCACACTCTCGCTAATCCATCTTGAGTACAACCAAGACGTTGTTGAACGACTTGCAGCGGCTCGAGAACTCAAGTACGGCATCATTACGGCAAACTTCATGGTGCTCGAACTGTGGTGGGCCGTAAAACGCGGGCAGGCACTTCGCACCGAGTTCCAGTACATGACAACCAGCTATGAAGACGGTACACGTCGCACCCTGCAGAATGGCGACTGGGTTATGGCGCTGGCCGAATACTCCGTGTCGCCCTCGTGGTTCTTTACCGTGTTTAGCGAACTCAACTTCAATCGGCGTAACGAAACCAACACTGCCGACGTCGATGCCGTTGTGTATCCCAACTTTAACGTTGCCTACGTCCACCATGCTCTTCGTTTGCAAGGGGGCTTCGCTCGCGTCCGAGGCGGGATATTATGCGTTGGCGGCATCTGCCGTCCAGTGCCTGCCTCTAACGGCTTTACCATGGGTATGACGTACACGTTCTAAGGCGTTTATCATGAAACACTTCATCGTTTCTTTAGCTCTTCTTGCCACGCTTATTGCGTGCGACGTTATCGAGGGCGACCCGCGCGAAGACTTCGTTTCGCCGCCCGAAGACACTACGTCGACGCGCAACGTGCTGCTGGAAGACTTCACAGGGCAGCTTTGTGGCAACTGCCCCGTTGCCGCCGAAGAGGCCAAGCGCCTCGAACAGGCCTACGGGTCGGACCGTCTCGTAGTTGTAGCCATCCATGTTGGCTCGCTTGCCGCTCCGTCGCCGCCAAAGTATCCACGCGAGTTCCGATCGCCAACCGGTAACGATGTCGACAATTTGTTCCGCGTAAGTGCAGTAGGCATTCCCCAAGGAATGGTTAATCGCGTAGAGCGCAATGGCCGTAGAGTGTTCACCCGTGGTCAGTGGGCTGCTGCGATTCAGGACCAGTTCCGCGTCAAACCCGTCGTTGAAATCGAGGCTGCGGCAACGTACGATTCTACTACCCGCCAAATCGTTGTTGATGCCTCGGTGCTCTACAAGCAGCGCGGGTCGGCCGATTATCGCTTGGTAGCGATGCTCGTAGAGAATGGCATCGTTGGATACCAGAAGGACTATCGAAAAACGCCGTCGGACGTTGAGAACTCACGCTTCGATCACCTGTTGCGGACGTCGCTTTCCAGTACGTGGGGCGATGCTCTTTCGGAATACGACGTGCCAGCAGATCAGCGTATACGCCGCACGATTCGCTATACTGTGCCTGCAGACGTGGATTGGATGATTGAGAACTGCGACATCATCGTCTACGTGCATCGCCACAACTCCACGCGCGAAGTGCTACAGGTTGTTAAGATTAAGCCCGTTCTGCAGAAGTCTTAGTAGCCAACGCGTAGCTCGAAGGTCACAAACATCGAGCTTCCAGGGTCGTTGCCGCCCGAGCGGTTCCGATAGCCGATGCGCACGTCGGTAAACACGTTGCGAAGTGCTTCGCCCGAAAACCAGATGCTGATGCGTCGTGTGGTCGACATTACACCCCGCAGGAATCGATTGCCCTGCAAGAAGTCGCCGTCGCCACGTAGAACGTCGCCGCCAACGTTGCCAATTGGCGTCATCACTCCCGAGCCAGGATAGCGCGGGTCTTCGCCCATCACAATATTGCCATCGGCATCCAGAATGTTCTCACCCCATCGGGTGTAGTCTGCATCAATACGCAACGATGTGCGCGGCGTAAGCCACAGCCGACCTTGTAACGCAACGCGATCGCTATTGGGCTGCATGCCATAGCCAACAGGAGCGCCCATGTGCGTGTACGATGCGTTGACGCTACGATGCGAATACGTAAAGGGGTCAACACGAACGTATTCAGCCGACACGAGCGCAGGATACTGGCCTACGTCGAACAGTTGCGATAGGCCAAGTTGCCACGCCCACTTGTTGTTGTTGCCCAACACCGAAGTGTCGCCAAGTGTAGAATACGACAGATCGTCGGCCAAAAATGCTCCGTACACCATCATGCCATCAAACGGTCGAACGGCAAGGTCGATCGACAGCATGGAGTTGTCGGTCGCGCTCCGGTTCGCCGTCCCTAGCCCCGCCGAAACAAAAAACGCCAGCGGGTTAAGGTAGGCCAAATCCAACCCGCGATTCCAATACACGATAGCATCGCTCACAGCCACACTCATCCATGGAAAAGGGTCAACGGCCAAACGATGCGTGGCGATAAACTTGGTGGGTACGGCGCGGCCCTCGATGTCAACACCTTCCACCATGGAGTGCGAAGACGTAAAGCGTACGTTCTTGTAGGGAACGTCGATTAACAAGCCGTCCATAGGCGCTGCATCAAGTGAGTGCAGCAGGTTGTCGATAGGGCTAAAACCCATCTGCAGTGGTTCGCGGCCAAAGCGAACACGCAGGTGTTCAGACTGGTATTGAACGTATCCAATGTAGCGATCGAAGAACGTTTGTTCTTCGACAACAAACTTGAACGTGCGTGCTAGGGTGGCGTCGGTAGCTGCAATGCGAGACGACGTGCCGCGCAAGCGCACGCCGTTCGACATGTCGAGAAAGAAGCCAAGGTTCTTGCTAATGTTGCCCATGGCGCGAACCGAAGGGCGCGCCAACAAGAAGTTGTCTGTCGTGTCGAACAACGTCTGCACCCCCGCGCGCATCATCAGCGATGCGTCGAGTCCAAGCTGAAGCGTACCGTCATTGATGCGATGAAGTCGGAAGCGGGCGTCGGCACTGTCGACCACGCCATAGTAATCGTGAACGTAGGCGTCAAAGTCGGCCATCGATGGTACCAAGCCGGCCTGAGCCGTGACCGCTGCAAGTGGTTGCGGCCATACGGCCATGGTGCCCGGCGAGGCCGCGCCGCGCAGCACGCGAAGCAGGGCGGCATCCATGGTGGCGCGTTCGGACACGACGTCGACGTTCTGCGCCGCTGCAATCGTGGTGGCGCTGGCCCACAGGGCCAGCCACAAAGCGCGGCGCATCATTTGGCTACGACGAAGGCCTTGCACTTGCAAATCGAACGCACGGTGGCAACGTCGGCCTGGGCCGTGGCTTCGTCGACATAGTCGCCAACCATAATCGTGTAGTTCGTTGCCTTGCCCACTTGTTTTGCGTTAGTTGTGGCCTTCATGCGGCGCTTGCGAAACGTGGCCGCCATGCTTTCGGCTTGCTGCTTAGAGCTGTACGAGCCCACCTGGATGCCATAGGTTTTGGCGTCTGACGCCTCGACCTGCGCGGTGCCCCCTACTGGCGTAGCTGGCTTGGAAGCTGCCTGGGCTGCTGGGGCCTGCTTGCGTTCGGTGGGGAGTGGAAGGCCAACAGACATGCGGACGGCGTCGGCGGCCACAGCCAGAAGGTCGCTGTTTGGATGGGCGTCGCGCAGTTGCGAGAGTGACCTGCGAGCGCGACTGGTATCGCGGCGAGCGGCCGACCACAGAATGATGCGCAGTAGGGCATCGTCGGCCCACTCGCTTTTTGCGTAGGCCTCGGCGATGCGCTCATACAGAGGGATGGCGCGAGCGGGTTCGTCGACGAGTGACGCATGGAGGAACATCACGGCGGGGTCGGACGGATGGTCGATGAGCAAATCGGGCAGGGCTTTCTTCGCATCTGCTGTCCAACCGTTTGCGATTTGTTTGAGAAACGGACGTACGTCTGGTGACTGTGCGTCGAGTCCAACGGGGGCGAGAGCAAGGCCGACAGCGAGGGTTGCTAGGGCGATGCCGTGGCGGAGATAGTTCATCATGAAGGGCAGAAATTACGGAAACATGGCTAGTTTGAACCGACGAGCAACAGACGAGATTTTTACTGTTCACCCTCATGACCCGTTCCGCGAGCGACCCCTTTCGCATCGTGTTGGCTGCCGGCGGCACTGGCGGCCACATATATCCGGCAGTTGCCGTGGTGGAAAGACTGGCCGTGCGCCACGATGGCGGTTGTGACGCCGTCTTTATGGGCAGCACCAATCGCATGGAAACGCGTGTAATACCTGCCTTGGGTTACAACTACGTGCCAATGCCCATGACGGGATATAAAGGGGTGTTTGCATTAGATTCATGGTTGTTGCCATGGCGCATCATGAAGAGCATTCGCATTGCGCGGGCAACCTTGCGGCGCCATAGGGCGCAAGCCGTTGTGTGCACTGGCGCTTACCTAAGCTATCCCGTAGGGCGTGCAGCGCTAGCCGAGGGGATACCACTCTTCGTGTTGGAATCGAACCTCAATCCTGGTAAGGCCAATGCCCGCCTAGCACCGAGGGCTACGGCCGTTGTATTGGCATTCGACGAAAGCCGAGCGTTGTATCCGACGTCTATGCAGGACCGCCTACACGTGTTGGGCAATCCAGTGCGCACACAAATCGATGCGACGCTGACGCCGCAGCAAGGTCGGCAGCGCCTTGGGCTCGACCCAGATGTCGACACCGTGTTTGTGTTTGGCGGAAGTCTTGGCGCACGCAGTGTTAACCGCGCCGTGACTGCGGCCTTGCCGCAGATGGCCGATGCCCCATATCAGGTGCTATGGCAGACGGGGGGCTCGTGGCAGCACGAGGTGACGTTGCCCCCGAACGTAACTGCTGTGCCCTACGTGGATGATATGGGGGCTGCCTATGCGGCGTCGACCGTTGTGGTTGCGCGCAGCGGCGCAACGACGATAGCTGAACTGGGAATTGTGGGGCGCCCTGCCATCTTGGTGCCGTTGGCAACAGCTAGCACCAATGAACAAGAAAAGAATGCTGCCGTCGTAGCACAGCGAGGTGCCGGCGTTGTAATCGACGATGCCAACGTTGCCGAGAACTTGCTGCCCGAAATTGAGCGCCTGATGAACGATGCCCAGTTGCGCAGTACGATGGCCAAAGCTATGCAACAACTGGGGCGGCCACATGCCGCCGATGCAGTGGCTTCGCTCATCTTGCGGATGTGTGAAAAGGAATACGAATGACCGACGCGTTGCAAGCCGTACAGCTACCAGCTGAGTTCAGGCATCGGCTAGACTTCTACTGGCAGTCTACAGCTGTCTATGCCGTTACGCTGATTGCCTACATCGTTATTAGGGCGTTGTGGGAGAGTTCGCTGCAAGGCGGACAGATTAGCATTGTGCTAACAGACCCTGTAGTGGTGTTGTTGGGCGCCTTTGTTGTGGGCTCGACCATCGTACTACTGTTTAACAGCGCCATGAAGCGCACCATCATTGTAACCGACGATGGCATCACGTTTACCAGTAGGTTCCACGAGCGCACGTTCTTGCGTGGCGACATCGAGCGCATTAGTCTGGGGCGTGACCCGCGGATTCGTGTTCGCGGCGTGTTTTCGGTGGTCAAAATCCGCATTGTTGGTAGGCGACGTACACTGCGAGTGCGCCCAGCGCTGTATACGAACGAGCACGCCCTAACGGCCTGCATTCTCGCCTTGCGTCCAAAGAAGGTCCAGCCGTGATACGACTGTTGTGGCTTGTTGCAGCCTGCGTATCTACATGGTGCCAAGCACATGCGCAGCAGGCGGGCTTTACCACCGACGAGCTTCGGTCGATGATTGCCTCGGTTGGAACCATGGTGTCGTCGGCCACTGCCGCAGGCAGTGGCCCGGTTCGCGTAGATGTAGTAGCGCACGCCGATGCTGCATGGATAGCCACCATTCTAACATCGGCCATGGGCACGACGTCGGAGCCGACGTCGAACGCAGCGTCTCATCTTGTTGTCCGCTGTACGCCCATCGACGTAGGCGTACGTTACGAGGCGCACGAACATGCCGACAGTGTGCGCCGCACCATTGTGGTGAACATTGCGGCTGCCGTTGTCGACGCAGACGGCACGCAGCGTGTGATTCCACTTGCCGAGCAGCGCCACAGCGTAGTCTTGAGCCGTTCGCAGGCATTGGCCCTGCAAAGCAAGCAGCATAGTTGCACGTGGGCCGAGCTTCCTGCACCGGCTACTTCGTTTTGGCAGGACATCCTAGAACCCGCTGTGTTTGTTGGTGCAGCTGTTGTAACTACCGTGCTGTTCTTTACCGTACGATCGCAGTAGGTGTTGTAAGGGGCAATGGCAACACTCTATGTGATGCGGCATGCGAAGTCGCGGTGGGACGAAGAAGGCGTCGACGACGTAGGCCGCGGACTGTCGCCCCGCGGTGTTGCCGATGCCCCCTTGATAGGAAGACATGTGCGAGAACGTGGCGCGCACGTCGAGTTGGTGGTTACAAGTCACGCCACTAGGGCCTATGCTACGGCAGCGATTGTTGCCGAGCAGCTTGGTGGTACACGCCTTGTTGTGGACGAGCGGCTGTATTTGTGTAGTCCAGACGTAGCGGCACAGGTTGTGCGCGAGCACGGAGCCGGTGTTGCGTCGATGATGATTGTGGGGCACAATCCGGCGTGGACGCAGCTGCTGGCGGAGTGGGCAGGTGAGTATATCGACAACCTGCCGACGGCTGCTGTGGCATGTATTGAGTCGTCGGCCGTACACCTATCGCAGTTTACAAGCAGCAACAATCGGCTACAGTGGATTGTGCGTCCGAAGCACCTGCGCTAGGTCTCAACACTTGGCCGCAGCTTGCGTCCAGCCAGCCATAGTAGGGCTACAAGGCCGGTGCCAGTGATTGCAGCCATGGTATCGAACAGGAAGATATTGGTTGCCGTGTACAAGCACGAGGCGATAAAGACGGCAGCAGCAAGATGTGTTAGGGCTGTGCGCCGGGGTCCAGCCAAGCGATAGAAGGTAGCTGCGCCGAGAGCCAGACCGATGGCGTCGACAAACATCGTATAGTTAAGAATCACGTCGAACGTCCTGCCGACGAACACGCTGGCGATGCTCACGACGGTGAAGCCCAGGAGTGACCATTGGCGAAGTCCGCCTGCGGCATCGCCCTTGGCGATGGTAGCCGGCACCATACCATCCTGACTCATTGCTGTTAGGACTCTTGGATTGGCCATCATTGATACGTTAACGTAGCCGAATACCGACACGACAAGGACGGCTGTAAGAATGTTGCTGCCTGTAATGCCGTAGGCGCGCTCTACCACGACGGCTGCAATGTTCGGCGTCGTTGCCATCGTCTCGAAGCCCAAGATGGATACGTAGGCGGCGTTCACGGCAAGGTAGACCAGTGTGACGATGACTACGCCAACAACAATGGCAATGGGAAGGCGGCGGACGTTGGCAACGTCGCCACCAAAGTTGATCGTGGACTGATAGCCACCGTACGTGAACGAAACGGCAAGCAGGGCCATGCCAAAGGCGGCCCAAGGCGATGATGCCGCCTGTGCAACTACGGTGGCATGGTGAGCATCAGGTGACGACGAAGCGAATAGCATGGCAAGGGCAATAGCGCCGAGCATGGCTACCTTGATGACGATCATCACGTTCTGAGCCGTTGCCGACGCTCGCAGCCCAGCGAGATTTAGCGTGTAGAGTGCTGCAATCATTGTAGCGGCAACTACCGTGGGTTCAACGCCGGGCACCAAGGGTGCAAAGTAGTCGGCGCCGATGATGGCAACACCTGCAGACGAGGCCGCATTCGACACAAGGATGACGGCGTTTATCGCAAAGGCGATTGATGGATGATAGGCCCGTGCAAAGATGCGGTAGTATGCGCCGGTAACGGGCAGCCGTCGGCCGATGTCGGCAAACACAATCGCGCCGCACATCGCAACTACCGAGCCCACAAGCCACGCAAGGTAGAACAGGGTTTCTGAGCCGGCGCGGGCTGCAACGGTAGCAGGGGCACGAAAAATGCCCATGCCGATTACTAAGCTTACGACGATTGCAACAACGTCGGCAAACCGTAGAGTGGGTCGTGTGTTCATCATGAAAGCAACGCGGGGCCCGGCACGCCGTGTGCCGAGCCCCGCCGTAAGGTGCATCAGTGCAACGTGGCTGTTACCACAGGTGTTGAACGCCAGCGCGCTCTTCCAGCAGTTCAGCGTGCGATGCGTCCATGCGTCCACGCGAGAACTCGCTTACCTCGAGGCCTTGCACAATGGTGTATTCGCCATTGGCGCAGGTAACGGGATAGCCATAGATAACGCCTTCGGGAATGCCATATGATCCGTCGGACGGAACGCCCATCGTAACCCAGTCGCCTGTTGGTGTTCCAAGGACCCAGTCGCGGATGTGTTCGACGGCGGCATTAGCTGCCGACGCTGCGCTGGAAAGTCCGCGGGCTTCGATGATGGCTGCGCCGCGCTTGGCAACCGTTGGGATGAACGTATCCTCGTACCACGCTTGGTCGTTGATCGTAGGCCAAACGGCTGCGCCGTTGGCTTCGAGCGTCGACAGGTCGGGATACTGCGTTACTGAATGGTTGCCCCAAACCGTCATCTTCTTAAGATTCGACGTATGGATGCCCGTCTTGCCAGACACTTGTGCTAGAGCACGATTGTGGTCGAGGCGCATCAGGGCAGTGATGTTGCGTGGATTAAGGTCGGGCGCGCTCATGGCCGTGATGAGGGCGTTCGTGTTGGCTGGATTGCCAACGACGACCACTTTTACGTTGCGGTTGGCAACTGCATTCAACGCCTTGCCTTGGACGGTGAAGATCTGAGCGTTGGCTTCGAGGAGATCCTTGCGTTCCATGCCTTTCGAGCGTGGGCGTGCGCCAACAAGCAGGGCATAGTCTGCCTTATCGAAGGCAACCATTGGATCGTCGGTCGTCACAATTCCATGCAGCAGCGGAAACGCGCAGTCGTCGAGTTCCATCGCAACACCCTGAAGGGCTTGCATGCCCTGCGGCAAGTCGAGTAGCTGCAGAATGACGGGTTGATCGGGACCAAGCATGGCGCCGCTTGCGATGCGAAATAGAATGCTGTAGCCGATTTGGCCGGCGCCACCGGTAACAGCTACGCGAACAGGGGATTTGGACATGGGGATCTCTTGGAAATGCGTGATGGAACGAGGTTGATTCGTAGGTCAGAAACGAAAAACGCCTCAAGGTGAGGCGTTTTGCTGTCAGTGAAATACAGGATTAGTTGTTCGATGCAGGCACGACCGACACCTTAAGGCGTGTCTTGTCCTTGTGCGCAAACTGCACCACGCCATCGGCGAGGGCATACAGCGTATAGTCCCGGCCGAGGCCGACGTTGGCACCAGGATGCACCTTCGTGCCATTCTGACGCATAATGATGTTGCCTGCGAGGACTTGTTGGCCGCCGAACTTCTTTACGCCAAGGCGCTTGGCATTGGAGTCGCGACCGTTCTTGGTGGATCCTGCACCTTTCTTGTGTGCCATCGTTGATGCTCCTTAGACGTTAATTGCGTTGATAGTGATCGACGTGAAGTGCGAACGATATCCGTTGAGCTTCTGATAGCCCTTGCGGCGCTTCTTGTGAAACACCAGGACCTTTTCGCCCTTGCCGTGGTCGTTCACCGTTGCCTTGACCGTTGCCTTCACATAGGGCGTACCCACTGTTACTGCACCGTTCTTGCTTGTGAGAACAACGTTCGAGAACTCCACCGTGTCTCCCACGTTAGAATCGAGTTTTGGAACCGTAAGGGTCTGATTCGGGGCGACAACAAACTGCTGTCCCGCGATTTCGACGACTGCGTACATAATGCTCTTCGGAATCTGAGTCGAAAAAAGGACTCGCAATATACCACCTTGGGTTGGATCGGCCAAACGGAGGCGACAAATTTTCCACACGAACAGTTGCAACCGGGGGTGGAGGGAGTCGTACACACGCCCCCTAATGACAACACGGCCGGCATTCCGCATGACGTTTGAAGCTCTTGTATGGGCTGGTGCCCTTGTTGCGGCGGCGCTCCTTGGCCCGTCGTTGCATGGCAACGTGACGTTGTGCGTGCCAACCTTGCTGGGGTTCGATGGTTGCTGGGGCTGCGGAATCGGCATTGGTATTGCCGAAACCCTGCGTGGAAATTTCTCCGCTGGCTTTCACCACCACCCATTAGCGCCCTTCGCCGTTGCCGTGTTATTGCTTCGTATCGTGCAACTCACCTTCCCTTCACGTACCTTCGCAGGAGATTTTAATGGCCAATGTGCTCCACGTTCTACCAGACCTTGACGGTGACGAGCTGGGTTATGCCCAGATGCTGGTTGCAGACATGACCGAAGAAGAGGCGATGCAGTTCGCCCTGATGTATCGGGCACGTCGTAAAGACCCGCAAATGATTCTTATCCTTACCCTTATCGGGTTCCTAGGATTTGCAGGCATCCAGCGGTTTGTTGTTGGGCAGATTGGCCTGGGTATTCTGTACTTCTTTACGGGCGGTCTGTGTCTTATTGGTGTCATCGTCGACCTCGTCAACTATCGACGCATTGCGTCGGACTACAACCAGAAGCAAGCATACGAAGTGGCGCTTATCATGCGGCGCTTTGCCGCACCGCGGGCTTCCTAGCCCTTCTGCTTGGACTGATCGTAACAGTAACGCCAGCCGGGGCTAAGCCCCGGCTGGTTGTTCTTGTTAGCTACGATCAATATCGCGGCGACTTTCCTTCGATGTTTGCTCGTGTTGCCACTCCGCGGGGCTTTAACCGCGTGATTCGCGAGGGCGCGTGGTTCTCGAACTGCTCGTTTCGTTATGCCTCGATGATGACGGGCCCAGGTCATGCCACGCTTCTTACCGGCTGCTATCCACATCGCCATGGCATTCCTGCCAATGACTTCTGTGATGCTTCGGCGAATCGCTGCCTATACTGCGCCGAAGATACAGTCCACGGCCGCTCGCCAGCCCTATTGCGCGTGCCCACGATTGGCGATGCACTGCGCGCCGCAAGCCCACTCTCGAAGGTTGCCGCCATAGCCATCAAAGACCGAGCTGCAATTCTCATGTCTGGCACATCCGCCTATCCCGTGCTTTGGTTCGATGCCCAAGCCGGTGGGTTCGTAACGTCGACGTACTACCGCACGCCGCCCTGGTTGGGACTCCTAAACTCCTCGATGCCATTTACTCGGTGGACGAACCATACGTGGCGTGCCGGGATTCCAGACTCCCTTTCTCCAGCCATCGACAACGTCGAAGGAGAAGGGGCACTGACGTCAGGTCGGCGCACGTTTCCGCATCGGATGCCCGACGCAGCTACCGCGGCCGACGACTATGCGGCCGACTTCGTTCGCTCGCCCTTTTCGGTTACGTACCTCTTCGACGCTGCTCGTGAAGTAATGCGACGTGAGAAGTTGGGTCAAGACTCTGCAACCGACATTTTGTGCATTGGTGTTTCGACGACCGACATGCTTGGTCACACCTTTGGACCCGATTCGCGCGAAGTGCAAGAGCTATACCGTGCCTGCGATTCAACGCTGGCAAACTATATCGACTACCTCGACGACGTGGTAGGCCGCCAGCACTATGTGCTGGTGATAACCAGCGATCACGGCGTTGCGCCCATCCCCGAGGTGATACGCCGTGCGAGCGAAGCCCAAGGCGTCGAGATCGACGCGGGGCGGCTGCGCCGTGCAGAGCTGATTCGCGTCATCGACTCGGCGCTGAACGGCCGTTACGGAGGAGGTGCCTCGTGGGTGCGCGAAGTGCACGAGCCGGCGATATACCTGAACCATGCCCTGTGTGAAGAACGCAGCGTGGATCCAGGCCAGGCAGCCGAAACTGCTGCTCAGGCGTTGCGCAACATCCACGGCGTTCAGATTGCCATTCCAACGGCTCACATTGCTACCGGTATGCCCTGCCAAGACAGCATACCTGCAGAGCTGTGTGCCTTCGTGCGTGCTGCCGTAGACGCCGACCGCAGTGGCGACATCGTCGTCTTCCCCCGGAGGTATTGGATTTTTGGTAGCACTCCGGCTACACACGGAACACCGCACGACTATGATCGGCATGTTCCGCTAATGCTGTTTGGCGGCGGGATTCCCGCAGGTACGATCGCCGCCGACGTGTCGCCGGCCGACATTGCCCCAACGTTGGCCCAGTGGCTGGGCTTACGCCTTGGCGACGTCGACGGTGTGCCGTTGCCCCTTACTCGAACGGAAGAGACAGCGCCAGAAGGTAGATAGACGGGGAAGGTTACAGACTTGCAACGAGGTTGCGTGCGATAACCATCTTTTGAATTTCCGAGGTGCCTTCGCCAATTGTGAGAAGTTTTGAGTCGCGCCAGAACTTCTCTACAGGATATTCCTTTACGTAGCCGTAGCCGCCGTGGATTTGGATGGCCTCTTCGGCGGTACGTACGGCAACTTCCGAGGCATAGAGCTTGGCTTGGCTTGCGGCAACGGTAAAGTCCATGCCTTGGTCGCGCATCCATGCTGCACGGTATGTAAGGGTACGAGATGCGTCGATTTCTGTGGCCATCTTGGCAAGCTTGAACTGAATTGCCTGCATGTCGGCAAGGCGCTTGCCAAACTGCTGGCGTTGCGTTGCGTAGCGCAGTGCCGCTTCGAAAGCACCTTGAGCCAAGCCAACACTCAGCGCAGCAATCGAAATGCGGCCGCCATCCAGAATCTGCAGCGCCTGCACAAAGCCCTCGCCCTCGTTGCCAATTAAGTGCGAGGCAGGAACTCGAACGTTGTCGAAGGTTAGCCCTGCAGTATCGCTGCAACGCATGCCTAGCTTGTTTTCCTTCTTCGATCCGTAGAAGCCAGCCATTGTCTTGTCGACGGCAAAGGCAGAAATGCCTCGCTTGCCCGCCGCAGCATCGGTTACGGCCATGACTACGCAGATGTCGCCCACGTTGCCATGCGTGATGAAGTTCTTCGAGCCGTTAAGAATCCAGCTATCGCCATCGCGTACAGCCGTGGTTTGTGTACCGCCAGCATCCGAACCGGCATTTGGCTCTGTTAGCGCCCATGCGCCCATGGTGCCACCCGTGGCTAGCCGCGGAACATAGCGCTGGCGCAGCTCCTCGCTGCCAAAGCGGTAGATGTGGCTGGTGCACAAGCCGTTGTGTGCGGCTACTCCTAGGGCTATCGATGGACATCCACGGGCAACTTCTTCGACAACAATCGCATACTCCATGTAGCCCATTCCACTGCCCGAATACTCGGCTGGCATAACAATGCCCAAGTAGCCAAGCTCTCCAAGCTTGCGGAAGATGTCCGTAGGGAATTCCTGCGACTCGTCATACTGCAACGCCACCGGCGTAATCTCTTCGTCCACGAAGGAACGAATGTGCATTCGCACTGCTTCCTGCTCTTCGCTTAGAGCAAATCCCGGTCCGGTGGTCGTTTCTGTCATGATAGCCTCGTTGATGTGCGAATGAAGTGGCAAATTTACCGAAAAGCCACGGTCATCCGCGAGAAACACGCCGCGCATCATGAAAAGTTCGCACCTGTTGCACAATTCCCCTCACGTTTTGCTCGACGTTCTGCGTGATCTTCGCAAGCATCCCGAGCGCCCCCTTCAGATGGGATGGGCAGTTGCAGAGGGACATACAGCCGTACGATACCTGCTCTCCACCGGTCATCCGATAGGGGGCATCGTAAGCGGTGGGGAAACACCGGTGGGGCAGGAGTTCGTGGATGTTCAGCTTACGGCTACAGAGTTGGCCGATGTCTTGGGCTTCGAGCTGCGAAGCCCCGTGATAGCAATTGCCCCTGCAACCGACGTTGAGCTGTTAGCCGCTGGCGTTCCGGCCATAGCACTTGATGCTGTGAACGATGCCACCAACGTAGGCGCTATAGTACGCTCTGCCGTCGGAATGGGCATGGCATCAGTTGTACGATGCAGTCGTAGTGCCAGCCCCTACCTGCGTCGTGCCGTGCGCACGTCTATGGGCGGCTGCTTTGGTATTGCAACGGCTGTGGCCGACGACTTGGCTACGTGGCTTAGAGCGTGCCGCGCCGAGGGGCGTACAGTGGTTGGGCTGGAGCTTGGTGCGAATAGTATCGACGTGCGGACGTGCCGCAGAGCCGACATTATAGTTGTAGGTAACGAGGGACAAGGTCTAACGCCGGCCGTCCTTGCTGCCTGTTCCGAAATTGCCGTCGTACCAATGGCACAACATGGCGTGTCACTCAATGTGTCGAATGCCGCAGCAATTGGCATGTGGGAACTAAGCGCAAGGTATAGGTAGATCAACGACTTGTAACCATTTGGAACGTGGCATGTCGATTGTATGTTACGATTTCGTAATGTTGGATTATCCACAGCGGTTACCTAGGTCCTATGCCCGTACGCCTCGTATTCTGTTCAGCAATCCTCGGCCTCATTATGGCTGGGGCATCGCTGTATGGTCAGGGGCGAGTGGTGGTGATGCCTCGAGTGGATACTACGCATACCGAGGTGCGACGTATCGTTGCAATGTGGTCGGATAGTGTTCTACAATGGCGATCACATGTTGGGTCGAGTGCCGACCTCGACCGCACAGGGATTCCTGGCAATGTAGGTGGAATCGTTCGAGATTGGTTTGCCCAGTCGGCCGACGTCGTGGAGACGTTCCCCGCGACTATTCTGTCAGTTGAACCCGACGCACACGGCTCTTGGGTGGTTCGAACGGCCTTTTCGGCCGTGGACCCCGAAACGAAGGCCGTCATACCATTTGGTATCTTACGAACGACGGTTCACGTCGATGGCGAAGTATTCACGATTGTGAACCCGCTGCAGAAGGCATTGGAGGGTTGGACGACGCGGTCGGCAGGAGCTATAACGTACCGGTTGCCACCCGGAAGTGTGGCTGACCGCCAGCGAATGCGCGACGCATCCGAATTTGTGGAGAGCTTTGCCGAAGCCATGGGCGTTGACGTGCCGAAGAACATTACGTACATCGCTGCGCGCAACCGTGACGAAATGTGTTCGCTGCTGGGGCTTGAATATTTCGCATTTCCGCCGCAAGGAATGGCGTGGCCAACGCAGGGCGTGCTTATGGTAGGGAATGGCGACGTAGCCTATGCGCACGAGCTTGTCCATATCGTGCTTGCGTCCGTCGATGTGGCACATCCGGTGGTCCGCGAAGGCGTTGCCACGCTGTATGGCGGTAGTCTTGGCCGGCCGGCCGCTGCGCTGATGGCGGAGTACCGCACTATGCGAAGCAAGGATGCCGTGCCGTCGTTTACTAAGGTCTTTACACATCCCGACCTCTCGCAAGACGACACCTACATTCTTGGTGCAGCCATTTGCCAACAAGTGGTTGCCCGCCATGGTGTTAGCGCCTTGCGAACGCTACTTGGCACTGCCAGCCGCGCCGAAACGATGTACCTTGTGGCCCAATGGCTCGACATCGAGCCAGGCGACAACATGGCGCCACTAACCGATGTGTTGGACGCTGCTATTGCGTCGATTGGCTCTATGCCAAACACCAGTGGACACGCCGGTCGCTAACTGAAGCGACCTATACTGGTTGTTCATCAAACAGACCCAAGAAAAACGCGGTACAAACGTATCTTCGCGCCATCGTTTCTATTGGCTTGGTTTCACTCACATAGTCCCTTTATGAATTTACTCTCCATTCGGCATGCTATTGCCCTGCTTACGTGCCTGTTTGCATCGGCAGTCCTTCTTGCCCAACCGACGTCGTCCGACAAGTCGGGCCGCGTACCACTGAATCCAGCTATTGTTAGCGGTACCCTTGCTAACGGGCTCAAGTACTTCATTCTAAAGAATGCACGTCCTGCGGACCGTATCGAGATGGTACTTGCTGTGAATGCAGGTGCCGTACTCGAAGACGACGATCAGAATGGCTTAGCTCACTTCTGCGAGCACATGGCGTTTAACGGAACCAAGACATTCCCCAAGCAAGAGCTGGTGAAGTTTCTTGAGTCTACTGGGGTACGCTTCGGAGCCGACTTGAATGCGTACACGAACCAAGACGAAACCGTCTACATGCTCACTATTCCTGCCAACACACCCAATGGCATTGCAAAGGGCTTCGAGGTCCTGCGCGACTGGGCGCGTTTTGTGAACTACGAAGACGATGACATCAACGAAGAGCGTGGCATCATCATGGAAGAGCTGCGCTTGCGTAAGAACGCCCAGGCTCGCGTACGCGAAAAGCATCGCCATGCGCTCTACTACGGCTCGAAGTATGCCGAGCGGGACGTGATTGGTGATACGAATGTTCTGTTGCGTTGTCCAACCGACAACCTTCGTCGTTTCTATCGCACGTGGTACCGTCCCGAAAACATGGCCATCATTGTGGTTGGCGATCGCGACCCAGAAGTGTTGGAACCATACATCAAGAAGCACTTCGGATTTTCGGGCGACCCTAGCGGTGTTGCCGCAAAGCGCCCGTCGATGCCCCTTCCTATCCACAAAGAAACGTTGGTATCGATTGCTACGGATAATGAGCTGACGTCGGCATCTGCTACGATCTACTGGAAGCGTCCTGCACGTAGCACGGCAACCTATGAGGGATTCCGTACGAGTATCATTGGGCAGTTGGTGGACGTCATGATGGCTGCACGCCTGGGCGAGATCGCACGCAAGCCAAACCCACCCTATGCAGGCGCCTTTGCTGGAGCGTCGGGCCTTACGCGCGAAACAGGTATCTACATAGCCGGAGCCGGAGCAGCCGGGAAGGACGTGATGGTGAGCTTGCGCGGCATGTATACCGAGATTCAGCGTGCGGTGCGTCACGGCTTCACGGCGTCGGAACTTGAGCGTGCCAAGGCGGAAGTCCTTGCAAACATGGAGCAGGCTTACAACGAGCGTGATAAGACCGAGTCGAGCCCCTTAGCCAGCGAATTGGTTCGCCACTTCCTTACCGATGAAGGCGTACCTGGTATCGAAGGCGAGTTTAAGATCTATCAGGACGTACTGCCCGAAATCACGGTTCAAGATGTTTCGAAGGCCATTGCAAGTGCCGTTCGCTCCGAAGGTCGTGTGGTTACCATGGCTATCCCCGCAAACGCCGGATTTACCGTTCCTACTGAAGCCGACGTAACCAAGCTACTTGCCGCGGTTGAGTCTACCACTATCGAGCCATATGTTGACGAAGCCGTTGCCTCGTCGCTCCTAGATAAGCTTCCCCCAGCTGGCACCATTACGAAGCGCGAGCAAATCGCCGATGTCGATGCCACGCGCCTCACACTGTCGAATGGTATCGTGGTATACACTAAGAAAACCGACTTCAAGAACGATGAAATCAGCGTCTCGGCTTCGTCGTGGGGCGGTACCAACTACCATCCCGTCGAAGATATCTTTACCTCCTCGCTTGCTGCCAGCATCGTTGATCAAGGGGGCATCGCGAACGTCGACGCTACCATGTTGCAAAAGATGCTTGCTGGCAAGCAGGTGGGCATCTCGCCCTTCATCGGCGAAGATTCCGAGGGATTCTCTGGTCAAACCACGCCAAAGGACATGTCGTCGTTCTTCGAACTGCTGCACCTGTACTTCACCAAGCCACGTAAAGACAAGGATGCGTTTACGTCGTTTGTACAGCGCACCCGTACAGCACTCGAAAATCGCGGCAAGAACCCAGACGCCGTGTTCGGCGATAGCGTTCGCGCCTTCATGACGAACTACCATCCGCGTAGTCGAAGCATGTCGGTGGCGGACCTAGAAGCCGTCAACCTCGACAAGGCATTCGACATCTATAAGCAGCGCTTTGCGAATCCTGCCGACTTCACGTTCTACATCGTAGGCGCGTTCGAACCCGAAGAGCTCGAGAAACAACTCTGCACCTACGTGGCATCGCTACCAACAACGGCAGCGCGAGAGTCGTTTAAAGACAACGGAATGCGTTCACGCAAGGGCACTGCCGACATGACCATTCGTAAAGGCATCGAAGCGAAGAGTACCGTTGCTCGCACGTATAGTGGCTCCATGACGTATAACACCGACGAACGCTATGCGCTATCGGCGCTGTGCGAAGTGCTGTCGATCAAGCTTCGCGAAAAACTTCGCGAAGAAAAGTCTGGCGTATACTTCGTTTCGGTCAACCCCTCGTTCCAAAAACTGCCCGAACAACAGTACTCCATTACCGTCTACTTTGGCTGTAACCCCGACCGAGTAGAAGAATTGTTGGAAGACGTTCGCACGCAGATAGAAGCCATACAGCGTGAGCCGGTCGACAACACCTACATCACCAAGGTTAAGGAAATCCAAACGAAGGAGCGTGAGGTTGCTCTAAAGACGAACCGCTTCTGGCTAAACACCATGCGTGCTGTTGTGCGCGATGGCGAGCCGTTTTCGATCGTCAATCGCCGCCCCGAGCTGATTGCAGCGCTTACGGCCGACCAAATTCTGGCCTCGGCCAAGAAGTTCTTGTCGACGAAGAACGTGGCAACACTCGTGCTAAAGCCCGAGTCGAAGTAAGCCCTTAGGGCTTGTCTAGCGTTTCGATCGACAACATATTCGTTCTTGCACGACCTACAAGTGGGCGACCGATGGTGAAGATAACCAGGTTGCCCGCTTGTAGGTATTTTTCTGATACAAGTCGTGCCTTGATGGCCTCGATGGTCTCGTCGGTCGTGGTAATCGAGTCTACCACGATGCCCGTAACTCCCCACAGAAGACCCATGCGGCGAGCAACCGAACGCATGGTTGTGATGGCAAGGATTGGTGTGCGCGGACGCCGGTTCGAGATCAGGCGGGCTGTTTGACCGGAGTAGCTTAGCGACGCAATAGCACTCACGCGTGACTCTTCGGCAATGCGCGCAGCTGCCATCGCAACAGAGTCGGTATTTGACTCTTTGGGCACATACAGTGTTGCTGGCGGATGATAGATGCGCCCGTCGCTTGCCAGCTCGTTTTCCGCCTCGGTGCAAATCATGCGCATATACTGCACGGCCTCGATTGGGTAGGCCCCAACACTTGTTTCGGCGCTTAGCATAACAGCGTCGGTACCGTCGAGCACGGCATTGGCAACGTCGCTAGCTTCGGCCCGCGTTGGCCGAGGGTTTTGAATCATCGATTCTAGCATTTGTGTTGCCGTTATTACGGGCTTGGCCTTTGCATTGCATAAGGCAATAATCTTCTTCTGAACAATGGGCACAGTTGCTGCGGCAATCTCGACGCCAAGATCACCCCGCGCAACCATGATGGCATCCGAGGCATCGATAATCGCCTCGATGTTCGTGAGTGCTTCGGGCTTTTCGATCTTCGCGATCACCCATTGTGTGCCGCCGTATCGCGTGATGTAGCGCCGCACGTGGTCGACGTCGCCAGCCGTTCGCACAAAGCTCAGTGCAATGTAGTCGCAGTCTTGTTCGATTGCAAAGCGAACGTCGGCACGGTCTTTCGACGTCATCGATGGCTGCGATACATTGATATTCGGCAGGTTGATCCCCTTGCGTGGCTTGAGATTACCGCCATGGATCACCACGGCACGTACAACTTCGCCATCGGTGCTCTTTACTTGCACCTTCATCATGCCATCGTCGAACAACAGAATATCGCCCTTCTTCACGTCCTTGGCCAACGTAGGATACTGCACCGGAATCAGCGTGTCGGTGCGTTCGATCTTCTTGTTCCGAATTGTGGCTTGGTCGGCCATCACCACATCGTTACCCACGATAAGGGGCAACGAGTCTCTGTCGGGCATGTCGCCAACGCGAATCTTTGGTCCTTGCAAGTCGGCAACAATTGGCAGGTGTACACCTAGGTGTTCTTCGGCCTTGCGAATCGAGGCGATGAATTGCTCGTGGGCCGAATACGACCCATGCGACATATTGAGGCGAAACGCGCTGGCGCCGGCCTTCACTAGGGCGATGACCTTTTCTTCGGTAGCCACGGCAGGGCCCATGGTACACAAGATCTTGGCCTTGTAATGGAGCGAGGTATGTGGGTTCGACATGGTTCCTACTGGGACGTGTGGGATGGATGTATGCGAAGTGGTTCGGGCTGAGAAAACGGCTCGATGCTTAGGGCTTTACCCGATGACTCGTCAACGATGATATGAACGCCGCACACGCGCACATCGTCCTCGGCAACCTCGTACTTGTGTGCTGTCTGCAACATAAATCGTTTCAAGGCGATGTCCTTCTTCATACCAAGCACAGAGTCATACGGCCCCGTCATACCTGAATCCGTAAGGTAGGCGGTGCCCCTTGGCAGCAAGCGAGCATCGTTGGTTTGAATGTGGGTATGGGTGCCGATAACGGCGCTCACGCGGCCGTCGAGGTGCCAGCCCATGGCTACCTTTTCTGCTGTGACTTCGGCATGGAAGTCAACAACGACAAGGTTGGTTTGTGGAGTAATGCGGGCTAGAGCCCAGTCGGCGGCCTTAAAAGGGCAGTCGATTGACTGCATAAAGGTGCGCCCCTGTAGTTGTAGAACGGCAAGCGGCTTGCCATTGGGCAGAGGAACAAAGCAATATCCCTTGCCCGGATTTTCGGGCGGATAGTTGAGTGGCCTAACTACGGGGTGCTGAGAGGCAAGGAGCGGCCGTGCTTTCCAGTTTTCCCATATGTGGTTGCCAGTAGTGATGGCGTGAACGCCGGCACCAAATAGCTCTAGGGCTTCCTTCTCGCTTAGTCCCTTGCCGTCGACGATGTTCTCGCCGTTGACGATGACGACGTCGGCCTTGAAGCGATCACGCAGTGCTGGAAGGGTGCGCAATAGCTCGCGTAAACCTACGTGGCCTACGACGTCGCCAATGAAGAGGATAGAAAGAGCTTTAGGCACAGGCAAAACCGGGAGTGCATTGGAGAACAGCAACAAAGATACGGAGCTATGAATGGTAGGCCTTGTCATAGGTTGTAATTTTGCAGCAATGGCAACACGCATCTATACAAAGACGGGCGACGACGGCACCACGGGACTCTTTGGAGGTAACCGAGTAGCGAAGGACTCGCTTCGTATCGAGGCCTACGGTACTGTCGACGAGCTAAATGCCATTCTAGGAGTGGCACTTGCAGCCAACATGCCGCAGGAATTGATCAACGAACTCACAGACGTGTCGTCGACCCTGTTTACGCTTGGTGCCGACTTGGCCACGCCATTAGATCCGCCGCCAACGTTTGCCATACCGCGGATTACCGGGGAACACATCATGGAGCTGGAGCGTAGGATCGACCGCCACGACGAAGCACTCGAACCACTCAAGGTGTTTATCCTGCCTGGAGGCACTCCGGCTGCAGCCGCGCTTCACCAAGCACGAACAGTATGCCGACGTGCCGAACGAGCAGCAGTGGCACTTGCCCGGACAGAAGATGTAGGACCCCATGTGGTAACATACTTGAACAGACTGTCGGACTATTTGTTCACCGTAGCACGCCGAGCAAACAAGCTTGCTGGCTTTGCCGACGTGCCGTGGTCGTCACGTTGAACACCGTTAACGTTTGCACACTATATTTGCCGTCCCATTTGCAACCGCAACTGCGGCTACGTCATCAGAACTTGATAAACCACACTCACTTACAATTTTTCAGGAGATCTTCTTGATGAAACACTGGCTGAACATCAACATGTTCGTTATGGCAATGTTTGCCCTCGTGCTGGCAAGCTGTAACGAAAACGAAAACCCGTTGGATCCAACGCCATCGGCTCCAAATGCACCCACAGCAGTCATGGCAAAGTCGAACAGTACTACATCGGTAGGTCTGATGTGGGTTGCCGCCACAACTGGCGCCGCAGCGACTGGCTACATCGTTGAATACAACGAAGTAGGAACGGCCACCAAGCTCACACAAACCGTTACGGGCGCTTCTACGACAACTGCCGTTGTCGATGGCCTTACCAACGGTACACGCTATGAGTTTGTAGTGTATGCCACAAACGCAACTGGTAGAAGTGCAGCATCATCGACGATCACATGGGCACCTGCCGATGTTCGCACCACGTCGATCCGTCTGTATTCAAGCGGTAATACGTCGAACGGTAGCGGCGCCAGCATCGTTACCGGTCAGCAACTGCGTGTAGCACAAGGGTCGCAGTGGGACATTTGCTTCGACGATAAGGATGGCCGCCCGCTGATTGGCTCGCCAGGCGTTAGCGGTTATGTCGACAACAGCTTCAACTTCGTTGGTGCCCCTTCGCAAACAGCAAAGATTGTTTCACTCGACACTGCGCTAGCGAACACTCGCACGGGTGCTTCGATTGGAGACATCTACTACGCATCGTCGCTCGATAACAACGCTAAGTTCACGGAGTTTCTTTACAACCTGGCAGATCCACGGATTGACGCAACGAAGAACTTTGCATTCAGCGTGCGTATCAAGGTTTCCGACACTGTCGTCAACTTCGCCCGCGTGCTTGTAAAGAGCAACGGAACTGGCTTTGTCAACGGAACTGGTAATGATGCCTACATCGAGATCGAAACATCGTACCAATCGGTTTCCAACGTTCCTCACGCTATCATGCAGCGCCTTTTCCCTGAGCGTCCAACAGTTGTTGGCGGCGGTAATAGCGCTCGCTAAGCACGGTAGTTCATCGTTCAAAACACAAGAGGCGACCCAATGGGTCGCCTCTTTCTGTTTTCGGAATGTTCAAGCTCAATACGTAGACCGAGCTGGCCAATCACTCGCGAGGAGCACGCTTTTGTACGCCAGCAGGAGCTTCTTGCGCTGGAACGTCGCGGCTTTCGCGCTTTTGGACGCCAGCAGGTCCGTCGGCAGGGTTCGATTGTGTTGTTGTTCCCTTCTTCGCGGGCTTCTTTGCAGCTGCCTTCGCAGCAGCAGCGGCGGCTTCGGCGGCAGCGGCTTCTGCCTTGGCGATAGAATCGCGAATGGCTGTGCTGTCAACCGCTGGTGCGGGTGCTGGCGCTTCAACCGGCGGTGGAAGTTCTTGTGGTGCTTGTTGCACCTCTTCTTGCTTGTTGCAGCTCGTGGCAACAATGGCGGCGCCAAGAGCAAGCGTGAGCAGGGTGTTCTTCATGAGGGGTTCCTCGGTAGTTGAACGGTGATTGATGAATGAGTTGTTCTTCGTTACTGCAATTCTATCGCATTCGATTGCTTCGTGCAAATGAACGTTCCGTCATCGATTGGTCATCGGATGATGAGCACTTACGCACTGCGCACCAACCGCGCCGCAAAGGCTCCGTCGCAGCGGTGCTTATGCGGAAACGTCTGCACCATACCATCGGTAACCACCGAGGCGTCCACATACTTCGTGGCATCCTCCAACTGGAAGTCTGGATGACGCTGTAAGAAATCGTGAACAACCATGGCGTTTTCCTCGGGCTCGGTAGTACATGTGCTATATACTATCGTGCCTCCAGGGCGCACGAGGGTTGCCGCATGATCCAAAATCGACGATTGGAAGCGTGCCATTGAGCGTACGTCTTCCATGGTTCGGCGCCACTTTATATCTGGCTTCTTCGACATTGTTCCCAAGCCCGAGCAAGGGGCATCGACCAATACAAGGTCGGCTGGTGCTCCAGGGTCAAAGGTTAGTGCGTCGCCCACCGTTGGTTCAATAATCGACACTCCGGCGCGGCGAGCGTTTTCGCCGATGAGTGCAATCTTAGACTCGTACTTTTCGAGGGCTACAAGTTTGCCAGTATTCTGCATCAGCTCGGCTGCATAAACAGCCTTGCCGCCTGGCGCAGCACACAGGTCGTACACCGTCATGCCGGGCTTTGGGCTTGCCAACTGTACGGCCAGCGAAGCACTGGCATCCTGGATGGTTATCATGCCTTGGTCGAACAGCGGGCTTGAACGCACGTCGCGCAGCGACGTAATCATGATGCTGTTGGGGTGAACCGGCGATGGTTCCCATTTGATCTCGGATTCGTTCAGCGCCTGCGTAACAAGGTCTAGCGATGACCGAAAGGCGTTTACGCGCAGCGTAAGCATTGGTCGGTGGTTGTTGGCCGACATCAATTCCTCGGCACCAACGTCGCCATATCGCGACAGGTATCGCTTTACCATCCATTTGGGGTGGCTATACAGCACGGCTAGGTGTGCTGCTAAGTCTTCGTCCTTCGAGGGATAGCGCAGATTGGTGATGTTGCGCAGAATGTTGCGTAATACGCCGTTCACGATGCCTGCCGAGCGGTCGCCCTTGAATCGCTTCACGATTTCAACCGATTCGTTGATGGCCGCTGGCGGTGGAATCTTCGACAGGAAGAGCATCTGGTAGAGCGCAATGCGCAAGGCATTGCGAACAATGGGCAGACACTTAGGATAGTCGCCGTGGTAGAACCCTGCTAGAATCCAGTCCAAGCGCGCCTGCCACCGAACGGTGCCGCTCACAAGTTCTGTAACCAGGGCCTTGTCGGCCTGCTGAAGTTCACCACGCCGTAACTCTCCGTCAAGAAGTTTGTCGATGTAACTATCGCTACTTTCGTAACGGCACAAAAGCTTCACGGCAGTGCCGCGAGCTCCTTCAAAGATGAGTGGCGCGTTTTCGCGCGACGTTGGCCGACGTTCGTCGGCCGCAGGTGCTTGTTCGTTCTCCATACAGTCGCAAGTATAACACTCTCCATCCCCAGTTAGGCCCATCGCATGCATCTACGCCCAGTTGGCATTCTCGCATTGCTGTCTACGGTGCCCCTTATTACCCGTCGGCAGATGGTTGGTTGGGTACTAGTGGTGATGTTCGTGAAGGGGGCACTGCCTGCGCTGGGGCAGGTGAACGTTGTCGACAGTAATCCTTTGGCTGCTAGGCGGCAGTATGTGTTTAGTTTGCTTGGTGGCTATGTAGGGCTAGCGAATAATTTGCAGGGGGGAGTGTTTACCACGGCATGTGACTGCGAGTTCACAGGAGGGGCTGGGGTGGCAATCACAGCTGGGGTTGTCTTTGAGCGGTACACGAGGTCGGAGGTAACGTTTGGAGTTGCCCTTGGCTATGAAGGGCGAGGGATAACGTCTCGCTACCAAGAGATTGAAGCACTGATGCAAACGTCGCCAACGTCGGGGCGCACGTACGAGGTGCCGGTTAGCTTCAGGAACACAGCTGGAGTATCGTTGTGGATGGTGTCGTTGATGCCCTACGCGAAGTATCACGTGTTTAAGTCGCTGTGGGTACGCGGTGGGCCAAGTGTGGCGGTTGTGGTGCGCGATAACATCACGCATGAGAAGGAGTTGCTAACCACTCAGGTGGTGTTGCCAGGGGGCGAACAGGCTAGTGTGCGCCTGCGCGACACCGAGGGAACGACCGTGATGCTTGAAGACGCCCCTATTGCCGAACTGAGTAAACTTCATGTGGGCGTTACTGCCGGTGTTGGGTTGGATGTGAAAGTCGGCAAAAGGTTTTATCTTGGTCCTGTCGTTCAGTACCACTATCCATTCACCACGGTTTCTGGGCGAGGAACAAGCTTCTCGATTCGTTCGGTGCAGATGCTCATCGAGGGCAAGTTCATCCTCTAGAACGAGAGTAGTGGTACACATCTTGCAAAAAGTTTTGGTCGAACCCTTGCGAGTTGTCGGCATTTGTCTAATTTTTGCCCCCACGCCAGCGACGAACAATCGCTGAGTCACCACACACAGCGTGGGAAACTGCTTCCTTTAAGATTGGGACGTGTATGATGCACCGCTTTGTTACGGCTTTGATTGGAGTGTTTGTCTTGTGTTGCCTGACGGCACACGCAGGAGATGCCAACGAACTTGTCCTGTATAGTGCTACGATTGAACCAGCGCCTGTGCAGGATGATGATGTTCGTGGCGACATCCTGAGCGATCCGAAGCGCATTCGAATCATCAACTTGGGCAAGGTTGTCAATCACGGTGGGTTGGACTATGCTCCCACGGTGAGCGCCGACGGTAAGACACTGTACTTCGTGTCGAACCGCAAGGGAAGTCGACTTACCCGCGACAACGACTTCTCGCACGACTTCTGGGCAACCAAGAAGCAAAACGAACTCGATACCGTTTTCATCGATCCGTTCAACATCGACACTGTTGATGCAGGTGTGAACACGGTCTTTAACGAAGGTGCCGTTTCGATTGCTGCCGATAAGCAGTCGCTGTACTTCACAGGGTGCGACCGTACGGATGGTCTCGGTGACTGCGATATCTACAAGTCAGAACTTCAAGGTGACCGCTGGGGCAAGCCAGTGAACCTAGGCAAGAACGTAAACTCGCCGTACTGGGACTCTCAGCCGTCAATCTCGGCAAACGGGTTGCGAATCTACTTCGTGTCAAACCGTCCGTCGCCAACAAACCCAGACGGTGGTGGTAACGACGACATGGACATTTGGTACTCGGACTACGACCGCGATATGGACGAGTGGATGCCAGCAAAAAATCTCGGCCCAGACGTGAACACCGAGAAGATGGAAGTGGCACCGTTTATGGCGGCCGACGGCGTTACGCTCTTCTTCTCGTCGAACGGACACAAGCCAAACATGGGCGGCTTGGATTTCTACCTGACCAAGAAGGCTGGC
>JALHPC010000028.1 GCA_022842685.1 Candidatus Kapaibacterium sp. | reverse complement strand
TGCTCTTCCGATCTCGGACGCCAGGCATATCGCGGCGGCAACGTTTATGGTGCAACCAAGGCGGCCGTAAAGATGTTGAGCGACTCTATGCAAATCGACCTTAACGGTACCGGCGTGCGTGTTTGCAACGTAGACCCTGGGCTGGTGGAGACAGAGTTTAGCCAGGTTCGCTTCGATGGCGACACGCACAAGGCGGCCTCGGTATACACCGGCATGACGCCACTTACTGGTGCCGACGTGGCCGACGTGGTGTACTTTGTTGCCACGCGGCCTGCCCATGTGTCGATACAAGACGTCTTGATTACCCCTACCGACCAGGCTTCGGTCTCGCTTGTTCACCGCTCATGAGCCGCACTTCTGTCCACTACCACATCTCCGGCCACGTTCAGGGTGTTGGCTTTCGTCGGTTCGTACTGCACACAGCCAATCGCCTTGGCCTAACTGGTTGGGTGTGCAATCTTGACGATGGCCGCGTTGAATGTGTGGCACAAGGCGAAGCTGACGTTATCTCGGAGTTCGAAATGCAGCTTCGTACTGGGCCTCGGCATGCAATGGTAACCGACGTAGAGTGCACCGACAGCACCAACGAACGCACCTGGACCTCCTTCCGAATCGTTTGAACCTATCCCCATGACCACTCCAAACTCTTGGCTTATCACGGGCGCCTCCAGCGGCATCGGCGCTGCTCTTGCACGCTCTGTTGCTCGACAAGGGGCACTGCTGTTCCTTACGGCCCGACGTGCCGACCAACTAGACAGCGTTGCCAACGACGTACGCTCCGCCGGTGCCGAGGCCGTCGTGCTGCCCTGCGACCTAACCAACGCCCACGACACCGAAGCCATGATGCGGGACGTGCTGGCACGAACCACACCTGACGTGGTTGTGCACAATGCTGGGAGAGGCAATTGCAACAGCATCGAAGACACCTCGGATGCAACGTGGGACGACATCTTCGCGCTCAACGTCGACGCCGTCTTTCGCATTACGCGTGCTGCGCTGCCTGCTATGCGCCAGCGCAATAGCGGACACTTCGTTACCATTTCGAGCGTAGCCGGCCGTATGGCCTTCCCCTTTAACGCTGCCTACGTTGCCGCCAAGCATGCCGTAACGGGCTTTACGGCAGCGTTACGCACAGAACTCGCAGGCACCAACATCTACGCAAGCATTATGTGTCCAGCCGGTGTTACCACGAACTGGGCGAATGCCACCGACGGCGGACCCATTGGTACCATCTTTGCTGACGGCATACGACTATCGCGCACAATTGCCAAGGAGCGCGGCTTACCGCTTGCACCGCTAACGCCCATGATGTCGGCCGAGGCATTCGCTCATGCCATTGTTGCCACGGTCGAGCGCGGACGCAGCAGCGACGTGTTTACGCATGCTGGTACGATGGATCATGCCGCCCTTGCCGTTACCGATCGCAACGCGCTCGATGACGCCTTTCTGCCGCTACACCTTGGCATGCAGCAGGCCTACCGCGACAACCATCGTTCATGACGCTGGCACGCCTCATCGTAGTTCTCCTCCTTGGTGCCTTTGCCGTCTCCGGCGGCAAGGCCCAAGATCAGCCCAAGGGAATTGCCCTAGTCCTCTCTGGTGGCGGTGCACGCGGTTTAGCACAGATAGGCGCGCTGCGTACGCTCGAACGCAATGGCATCGTGCCAGACTATGTGGTTGGCACTAGCATTGGCGCTATCGTTGGCGGCCTGTACAGCGCAGGGTATTCGCCTAACGAGCTCGACTCCATCATGCGCTCCGTCCCGTGGGACGATGTGCTGTCGATCTCCGACGACACCCGCCGTGAAGTCCTCGACTTCTACCAAAAAATCGACGACGATCGATCGTTGCTCACTCTTCGCTTTCGTGGCACCGAACTCGTAGTGCCAACGGCCATTGGTGGCAGCGCCCGCTTTGCAGCAATGTTACAAGACATCTTATGGCGTGCTCCGCTCAACACCGTTAGCAACTTCGACAGCTTGCGAACATCGTTTCGGGCCATCGCCACCAACCTTGGCGACGGAACACTCTATCCCATTAGCCGTGGCAACCTTGCCACAGCATTGCGCGCTAGTGCCACGTTTCCGCTACGATACGCCCCTGTAGAGCTCGACACTGCCCTCCTTGTTGATGGCGGACTTGTAGCCAACATCCCCACCGAGGCAGCAACGGCGTTTACGCCCGCTTCAATCGTCGTTGTAAACACCACGGCCCCCCTTGCCCAACGCTCGCAGCTTACCACGCCGTGGGCCGTGGCCGACCAAGCGCTGACGTCGGCCATGCGGCAGCGAGACTCCCTGCAGCTCGCGTTAGCAGACGTCGTTATCACGCCGCGCCTTGGCGAATTTGGCACCTTCGACTTTGCCGCTGCTGCCGGCATTATCGCCCGTGGCGACGAAGCATCCAAGCTCTCGCCAGCTACCCTTACGTCGCTGCAGGGTTTCAACGCGTCCACCGGCATCGACTCCAACGAAGTTCTCAGCTACCTTGACGGTTTGCCCAACCTCATCATGGCTCTTGCCTTCGATGCCGACAGTTCACTCCTGAAGGGGGCAACGCTCGACGCTTTGCGCGATGCTTCGGGCCGCAGTTGGTCGGCCGCCTTCCGTCGGTCGTTCCGCATCAGTGTGCAGCGCGCGCTTCACGCCGACGGGCACCACTTTGCCACCATCCGCCACATGCGGTATGACGCCAACGAGCGACGCCTGCACGTATCGCTGGATCGAGGCATCCTTGTCGACGTTGTTCCAGACGTGCGCCGCCCTATCCCTCGCGACGACGCCATGCGCGAGCTTGGCCTGCCCCTTGGAAGACCGCTCAACGTCGAACAGCTTTCTGCCGCCGTTGAACGCCTTCGCGCAAGCGAGCAGTATGCCGACGTCGACGTGCGCGTAGAACACGCCGCCAATGGCGGCGTGCGACTTGTTGTTGGCGGCATCGATCGCGGCTCTACCGTGCTGCGTCTTGGCGCCCGCATCGACAACGAGCGCAACACGCAGGGCGGCCTAACGCTGTCGAGTCGCGACCCGTTCGGGCTGGGCATCGTGGCAGGCACTCGACTTGCCGGCGGCCAGCGCAATGTGTCGTTCGAAGCAGGCCTCGACGTACCCCGCATTGCCGGCACCGAATGGACAGCGTCGCTCAAGGGCTACACGTCGTTCCGGAACATCTACATATATGGCCCTGCCCCTACAAGCACCGTTACTCGACCTGAGCGGCTGCGCATCGGTGAGTTCTCCGAAGACCGCAATGGCGTGCGCCTTGGTGCCGGGCGTCAAATCGAACGCGCAGGCATCGTCCTTGGCGAATTCCGCTACGAGCAGCAGCGCTGGCGCAATACACGATCCGAAAATGCCCCTGCGTTTCAGTCGCTGGCAACCGTTCGTGGCCTCATTCGATGGGACGATCGCGACAGGCCGCAACTAGGGCGAACTGGCCGCATGGTAGACATCTCCGTTGAGACAAGCGTTCTTCCGCTGTCGAACGACGTCAGCTTTAGCCGACTCATCCTGAATTACAAAGGCAATCTCGCTGTTGGTCCTTTCGTCATTGCGCCGTCGTTGCTCGTTGGATCGGCCGATCGGACGTTGCCGCTGGCAGAGCTCTTTTCGATTGGCGGTCAAGATCTGTTCTTCGGCATGCGCGAGGATGAAGAGCGCGGACGCCAAATCGTTGTAGGACAGTTGGAGGCACGCCTGAGAAGCCCATTCGACCTCTTTTTTGAGACGTGGCTCTCGGTGCGCTACGACATTGGCCACGTGTGGGCACAGCCGGAGAATATTCGAATCGCCGACATGCAGCATGGCCTTGGTGCCACCGTTGCTGTGGACACACCTGTGGGCCCCGTGGCCATTAGCGTTGGTCGGCGCTTTGTCTTCCTCGACAACCCACCGCGTGTGGCACTTGGGCCGTTCTTGGCATATTTTGGCATTGGATTGAGATTGTAACGAATATCACGTGGCACAACTGTTTGATCGAATACGCAATTACCTTCGGGCAGAACTGAATGCGGACCTGTCGAACAGGTCAGACACATCAGACCTGTCGGACTGGTCCGACCAGTCCGACGCGGAGCTTCGAGCAGCCATTGACGCCCTTGAAGCATCGCCGCTTGCTCAGGCGGCGGCCGTCCTTGGTATTCAGCCCACGAGCAGTCTGCAAGATGCCCACGCAGCGTGGCGACGTGGCATTGCCGACGTCCACCCCGACAGACTAACGACGGCCGACGCCGCCACGCAGAAGGCGGCGGCGCAAAAACTCCATGCCTTGAATAGTGCATACGAGTTGTTTCGACGCCATTACGAACATCATCCTAACCGGAAGTAACCGATGGAACCAACACTGTTTGAGCGCATCATCAGCCGCGAGATTCCTGCCACGTTCGAGTACGAGGACGACCACTGCGTTGCCATCCGCGACATTGCACCAGCAGCCCCCCTCCACCTACTCATCATCCCTCGCACTCCGATAAGGGGCATTGATGCCATGGCGGACGACCACGAACAGCTTGTGGGGCATTTGCTCAACGTGGGGCGCATGCTCGCCGAACGCTTTGGTGTTCACAGCTCGGGCTATCGCCTTGTAACCAACGTTGGCGATCACGGTGGCCAAACCGTGCCGCACCTCCATGTGCATTTGCTTGCGGGCGAACCCTTGGGCGCTATGCGCACGGCCCATGGCGGACACAGCGGCACAGCCATTGGACGTAGCGCCGCCTATGGCGGCGCTGGACTGCTGCGCGACGCCGGCATCACCATCCTTCTCGTTGTTGGACTTGCAGCCGTCTTCAATGCTGCGAACCCGCGTGGGATTCCGTGGGTAAAGCCCACGTACGAACGCGTAGCCATGACCGACGCCGAGCTGCAGGCCTTGCTTGGCGGCAAACCTACCGAAGAGTATACGCCCTCGACCAATCACGCTGCGAACCAGAACAACACGGCTATACCTTCGGCCACATCTGCGGGCAAGCCACTAGCAAACGAGCCGCAGCAACGCACAGCCCCCTCGCAGCCAGCCGACGCAACACCTAAGGGCGACGCGCCGAAGGCTGCCACGACGCCCCCTACCTTCCAATCACAGCCGGGTGTGGTGCGCGAGATTGGCTACGATGCCTTTGTGAAGGTGTTAGAAACGCCGCACTACTTGATTGACGCTCGTACGGCCGAGGCCTATGGCAAGGGACACATAGCCGGCGCCGTGAATTACTATGGCGGCGAAGTCCAGATGCACATTCCAGCGATGTTGTCGAGCGTGCCACGCGACCGCGTGGTGGTAGTGTATTGCGACGGCGGCGCCGAATGCGAGCTAAGCCACCACATTGCCGACGCCTTGAAAGGATTTGGCTATGGCCCCATTTTGATTTACATGGGTGGCTGGAACGAGTGGGTACAGCGAGGACGTAAATGACGCAACCAACACGGCAGGCGCTTCGGCAGCTAGCAACACGTTTTGGAATCGTTGGTGAATCGACGCCCATGGTGCAGGCCATCACGCGACTGTTGCAGGTGGCACCCACCGACCTAACGGTGCTCATTACAGGCGAGACAGGAACCGGCAAGGAGGTCTTTGCCCATGCTATGCACGACCTATCTACGCGTAAGAAGCATCCGTTTGTGAGCGTTAACTGCGGGGCCATTCCCGAAACGTTGTTAGAGAGCGAGCTCTTTGGTGCAGAAAAGGGCGCATACACTGGCTCGGTTGAACGTCGGCACGGCTTCTTTGAAGCAGCGCATCGCGGCACCATTTTGCTCGACGAGATTGGCGAGATGCCCGTGAGCACACAGGTGAAGTTACTTCGCGTGTTAGAGTCGGGCGAGTTTTCGCGGCTAGGTTCAAGCGACGTTCACAAGGTTGACGTGCGCGTGATTGCGGCCACCAACCGCGACCTCATGTACGAAGTACGACAAGGGCGATTTCGGCAGGACCTCTACTTCCGTTTGAACAGCGTAGGGATCCATCTGCCGCCGTTGCGGCAGCATGCCGACGACGTTCCCCTGCTTGTCGAGCACTTCGCACAGCGGGCGTGCGACGCAATCCCCGTTGCGTACCATGGTATCGACGCCGACGCACTGGCCCTTCTATCGCAGTACCATTGGCCTGGCAACGTGCGCGAATTGCGCAACGTGGTGGAAACCATGGTCACACTCGAACGGGGCGAGCGCATTACGGCAGACATGGCTTTGCGCTATTTACCCGCTGTCGAACCCGACGCAGCCGATGTATCGCCCACAGGCCTGATGCACTTGCGCTCTGCGCCTGTCGACGCTGGCACGTCTGCCGACATGCAGATGCTCTATCGCACACTCCTGCAAGTAAATGCCGACGTAGCCGAGATGAAGACTGTGCTACGGCACTTACTGGCCATGAGCATGGACTTCCGCGCCGACGCAGCCGCCGGCGATGCGCTTGCTGTTAGTGGTCAACGCAACAACGACGCCTTGCCAACGCTGAACATGATTGAACTGGAACGTATGGCAATCGATGCTGCCATGCGCAAGGCCAACGGCAACCGCCGCGAGGCGGCCGACATTCTAGGCATTAGCACGCGTACGCTGTACCGCAAGCTCGAAGAGTTTGGCATAGAATAGCTGCTACAGCAGCGGGAACAGCACTGGGCGCGACGGCGCCGCATCGGCATCGAACAGCGAAGCATTCAGGCATAGCACGTAGGGTCCGTCGGACACAGCATCCGGCACGTAGATAAGCTCGGTAATCGTGGCGTGTTTGCGAGGCGCCTGTGGCCATTGCCAAAACACCCTGTGGGCGGCCAGTGCGCCGGCATCTTCTTCTTTGTCAACACTTGGCTGGTCTATCAACAAATGTTGTATGCCGGCATCCACAACCATCTGCATCGCTTCGGTGCTCATGTACGTCGGGTTGGTTCCCGAATATTCGCTGGCAACGTGTTCGCCAGCAGTTACCAGCACCAAGGCGTCGGCTCCTGCTGGGCTCCACGCCGCACCTAACGCATCAGCCGTCACCACCATATCATCGCCTACGCGTTCTGGCGCAACGCGCACCACGTGTGCTGTTACCAGCATGTCGTGCAAGCAATCGCGCAGCGTGTAGGCCTGTCCAGCCACATGGCCTACGCATTCTGTATGCGTGCCATTGCCATGCGTTGCCACCACCACTACATCGCAGCGGCATGGCCCACCTTCTTCGACGCTTCCTACAAAGCCCCCTTCACGAAAAGGGGCAATGGTAGCATGTGGCAGGTGAAAAGCGCGCACACCGTGGCGGTGCGATACTTGACGCGAAATGTCGAACCACGTGCGGTGATCAAAGGCGGGCAATACAGCGTTCATGGCGGCAAAGGTACGTATTGTGCTGCGCACTACGCTTCGCACTAGGGCAGGCACGGGGGCAGGCCCATGCCCCCCTACCTAACCACGGCCACCGTCTCGGAGCGCACGGCGCTCGATGTCTGCGCTATCACACGATACATCCCCGGTGGGAAGGCCGACAGGTCGATGGTAGTTTTTGACTCGGCTGGTAACTGCATGACGAACGTGCCCAGAACATCGACAACAATCAACTGCGCAGGGCCAGGACCAGGCTCCACCGTCACCGCGCCGGTGGTTGGGTTGGGGTATAGGCGTATGGTTGGATGGTGCGTCGGAACATCTTCGGCGACTGACACGAGTTCGCTTCGACGCAAGATCAGACTGTTGTCTCCCACAGCGATGATCGTATTGCCCTTGACGGCGATGTCCTTGATGGGTTGCTTTGCATTGCCCTTGTATTCGCGTTCCCATGTAAAGCCACCATCAGAGGTACCGTACATGTCTCCTGCTTGATCGCCAAAGAAACCACGCAGTGTATCGACAAAGGCGATCGCTGTTATGGGCCATGGCAGCTTGGTTATTGGCTCCTTCCAAGGTGTTGCCCCGTCGTCATGCGTAAACACTATATGGTTGCTGTATTCCTGCGTACCGGAACGACGCGCACGGCGGCCAGCAACCCAAATGTGTCGCATCGATGCAACTTCCACATCCAATGCCTCAAGGTCAACAGCAGCCCGAGGGAAGTTCGACCATCCGTGGGGTCGATATCCAGCAACTCCAAACAAAGAACCTAGCATTCCAAAAGTGCTGGATCCCCAACCAACTACAAAAACAGAACTATCATTTACATATCTTACTGACGCGCAGGCTCCGCAAGGTGCTACACGACGCTCTAGACTAGCGGCTCCATCGGAAGTTCGGTAGAACGTTGTCCAATCCGTACCCATTAGCCAACCGTTATCTTCACTACCGAAGTCCATTGAAGATATATGAGAAGCGCCTCCTTTATCATTCAATACCGTTTGCATACGGGTCCACGTCTCACCTGCGTCAGTGGTTTTTAAGACTGTTGAACCTGCTGCATAGCCGACTCGTCCCGTTGGGAAGCTCACCGCTTCGGGATGCGATGCGGTTAGCAACGGCAATTCGAATTTGTGCCATGTGCGACCTGCGTCAATAGACCGTAAAACAAAAGGCGGTGCCGCAACAAAGCCTGTATCTTGGTTTGGGAAATCAACGTCATAAAACGTTAACCCTCCAAAACGGTGGTTTACCTGTTCCCAAACATAAGACTGGCTCATTACCTCTTCGGTCCAAAGAACAACAACGAACAACGCAAGAGCAATCGTTCTCATGGTAGCACCAAGCTTGGCACCGAAACACGATACTGATCCCGAATCATTCTGAGGATTAGTTGCAACGAAGTTCGTCGGAGTGGACACCGTGCAGCCCTACCTAACCACGGCCACCGTCTCGGAGCGCACGGCGCTCGATGTCTGCGCTATCACACGATACATCCCCGGTGGGAAGGCCGACAGGTCGATGGTAGTTTTTGACTCGGCTAGTAACTGCATGACGACCGTGCCCAGAACATCGACAACAAACAACTGCGCAGGGCCAGGACCAGGCTCCACCGTCACCGCGCCGGTGGTTGGGTTGGGGTACAGGCGGAGAGTAGGACGGTTCGTCGGAACATCTTCGGCGACTGACACGAGTTCACTTCGACGCAATATCAGACTGTAGTCGCCAACAGCGACAATCGTCTTGCCCTTGATGGCGATGTCCTTGATAGGTTGCTCCGCATTGCCCTTGTATTCGCGTGCCCATGTAAAGCCACCATCGGCTGTCCGGTAAATGTCACCTTGCTCATCACCAACAAAACCCATTAGGGAATCAACGAACGCAATTGCCGTTACAGGTGCAGGTAAAACGGTCGATGGCTGGTTCCACGTTTTCCCTGTGTCGCTACTAAAAACAAGATGTTGATTGAACCTGGACTGTTGTTGGAGACGATTCCCACCAACCCATATTCGGCCGACTCCCAACGTTGTCATTGCGCTCTGCAGTAGGAGTCTACCCGCAGATATGAACTCTGGGATTGGACTCCACAGCTGTCCAGACTTTCGCTGTCTCTCGACAATAGCCTCTACTTGCTGCGCCTGCGTTGTGCCCGCTATATACGCCACCGTGTCACTTGCAATAGAAACAGACCGGCACGTCCCGCAACCACTTGAACCTAGTCTCCAAGTTAATCCACCGTCGCGAGTATAAACTACAAGTGAGCCGTCCCCAACTGCAACTCCAAAGCCGCTGCTGATAAACTGAAGTCTGCTAATATGCCTTCCAGTGTATTCACCGCTGACATCCTTCAAAGAGATCCAACTCTCTCCGCTATCCGTTGTTTTTAGTAGCTCTTTGCCACCGGCGTATCCAGTATGACCATTGATAAAGCTGATGGCACCTATACCAGAGCGAGTGAGGTCATCTCGTTCAAGTTTCGTCCACGATCTACCTCCATCTATGGTACGATACAGGATAAGACTGGACGCTACGAAACCACTATCGGGAGTTGCAAATTCCACATCATGAAAACGTGCTCCACCGCAGTCGTTACACGGCATCTTCAACCAGACGTTGTCTTGAGCATCCAGGTTGATTACACACAACACGTGAAGCAACGAAAACATACTAACGAAAAACCTCATCGCGACACCACAAGTAGAGTTGATACAGCATGCTCGTCGGTCAGTAGACGGCAAACATACGTTCCGGAAGGAAGATCCGAAACTAACACGAGACGCCGGTACCTGCCAGGGGTAAGCGTCTCGCCTTCAACAATCGTGAGAACCAGACGACCGACGTTGTCAAACAAAGAGACATCCACAACACTAGGCTTGGCAACGGAGAACCACACTGATCCTGCTACTTGGAGAGGGTTACGGACAGCGGAGTGAGTCGGAGTGGACATAGCGCAACCCTACCGAACCACGGCCACCGTCTCGGCACAAATGCCAGCAGACGTCTGCGCTATCACGCGATACATTCCAGATGGGTAGGCCGACAGGTCAATGGTAGTTTTTGATTCGGCTTGCACCTGCAAGACGACCGTGCCCAGAACATCGACAACAAACAACTGTGCTGGGCCAAAATCAGACTCTACAGTCACCACGCCAGTGGTTGGGTTGGGGTACAGGCGGAGGGTAGTTGGTGGTTGGGCTTCCGTAACGGATGTTGGAAGGTCGCGCCTGAGCAAAATGCCATATTCCCCTACGGCATAAACTTCGCCGCCCGTTGTTACGGTGATGGCATTAATTGCACGACCTTCAGATGGTGCGTTTTCGTTGTGCCACGTTTCACCACCGTCGGACGTTGAGTAGATATTGCCCGCCACGTCGCCGATATAACCAACACGTTCATTAGCAAATGCCATTGCTCGCACATCATTTTGGAAAGGGCCACTTACGGTATCCCACGTTTGCCCAAGGTCGGACGAGCGAAACACGGAACTCTGTTTTCTCACTCTTGCCGTACGACGCTCGCCTGCAACCCACAACTTATTGCCAAGTCCGTAGAGTACCATGTTCGGGCGAAATAACGAGGTAGCATGCCACTCATCCCAATGAAACAACCTCGTCCAATTCTCCCCGCCATTCGTGCTTATCAACATGTACGATACTTCCCCGAAAATCCCTGTATTCCATATACCAACCCAAAGAACGCCCGCAGGGCCAGCGGCTATTGCGCGTGATATTAACATACCAAAAGAAGCATCGGCTTGTGAAATCTCCCACGTTATGCCGCCATCGTCAGAATACAATACCCCGCAGTAGCCGCCAGCAATTACTAGTCTATTGGATTCTGTCACAATGACTGAGTATGCATCGAGACTTGCGCATGGCGGTTGAGATATCTTCAAAAACCACGTATCCCCAGCATTTGTAGTCTTCCATACCTTACTTCCCACGGCGTAGCCAACGGTTGGTGTTGGAAAAACAATCTCTCGAATGGAGCCATCAATGATGGTGCGCTTCGTCCATCGGCCGCGTTCCAACGATCGGATAATACCTTTGTCGAGCGAGAGATAACAGTCATCGGGCGACGTAAACACGATGTTGTGGATGTGTTCATTAATCTCCAGCATGCCAAGCCGAATCTTTTGCCACTGGGCTGCCATCTCGAAAGTAGGGCAAAGCAGGCATGTAAGACACAGCAAACACACGAAACGAAGTGACCTCAAGGCACTCTCCAACCCACAAACGTCTTGGGAATGCGCGCCTTCTCATACGTGTATTGGATCTCAATTTTTCTGTGGTCAAACAAACGCGCAACACCCATAGGCGCGCGGCAACCCTGAGGCCAGTACGACCAACCATCTCCAAAGACCATAACAGTTGCTCCAAGATCCTTGTCTATTGCGCTCGCCTCGAATCTGTTGTCAATCGTGTCAAAACAGCCACGATTGATGTTCGACATTGATAGGAAATACTTCTTGTGCCAAAAGATCTCTACCGTAAAGGTATCAAGTGGCTCGTCAAGATGCACACCCCGATATGAACCGAGTATTGGACTTGTGTATGCATGCATCAAAACAAGTGTTCGGAAGGCCGTATCGATGCCGTCATCGTCTGGAAAACAGCTACTATTGGGCTGCCGACGCCCTATGAAACGCACAGGGAGAGGCTCGCCTTTGGGTACCCCGGAGTTACTTCCAAATCGCAGTGAGAACGAGCTGTCGGTCCAGACACGCGTGTCGTATCCAATCTGCCATTCATAACTATCGTAGCGTTCGTTTGCGCTAAATATCGCTAGACCCTCAACGATGGTATCAGACGGTACAATCATACTGTGCTCTGGTAAGGCTACTCTCTCATAGATTGTAAATCGCGCCTTTACCCTCTCGGCATTGGCGCAAGGGTCAACGGCTACAGGCCCCGAACCACAGCCATGCAAGCAAACTGCTAGGCATAGCAGAAGGATGGTGTTCCGTTTCGCCAGTAGTACCGTCATGAAATGCCTTACGTATGAACGAAAGCAGTGACTGTGAATTCAGTCGCTACCCACGCGCTTCAAGGATTGATACAACTCCATTTGGGTGAATCGGTTACCGCATTGCGTTGCGCACGACGCTTCGCACTAGGGCAGGCACGGGGCCTGCCCCTACAACACCGATGCAGGCACGGGGGCAGGCACAGGGGGCCAGACCATGGCCCCGTGCCCGCCCTAGTGCGCGGTGTCGCGCGAAACGCCTTTTTGTTTAGATTCGACACTTCTACAACAATGCGAGTCGCGTCATGACCGCTTACTGCACAACGCCCAACGTTAGAATGCCCGCAGTATGTCACGTTCACTAAACAAGGTGATGTTGCTGGGCAACGTTGGCCGCGATCCCGAAAAAGCCGTGGTTCAAAGCGGCACGTCGGTGTCGACGTTTCGTATGGCTACGTCGCATTCGTGGCGCGACAAGGACGGCAACATCCGCGAAACCAAGGAGTGGCACACGGTGCTTGCATGGCGCTCGCTGAGCGACCTTGTTGAGCGCATGGTCCGCAAAGGCACTCGAGTGTATGTCGAAGGGCGCCTGACGTCGCGCTCGTACACCGACAAAGAAGGCCGCCGCATTACCGTTACCGAGATTCATGCCGAAGACATCATCGTCCTCGACAACCGCCCGCCGCAGGCGCCTGCCGCCGAAGGCGACGATGCCGCATCGCCCCAGCAGGGCACCTCGCACACGAACACGGACGAAATTCCGTTTTAGCCCCACGCCCGCCATTACCGCGAAGCCCTCTCGCCAACGAGTGGGCTTTTCGTATGTTCATCTCTAACGCATGCAACACACTCGCTCAACCGAAATCAAGGTCGGCCTGGTCTCCATCGCCGCCCTCACCCTTCTCATCGCCGGCATCCTGCTTGGCAAGGGCATCTCAATCCCTGGAACCAAAAACCAAATCACCGTTCGCCTTAGTGCTTCCGGAGGTCTCGATCAAGGGGCTCCGGTCGTCGTAAACGGTGTCCGCCGTGGCACCGTCACCGCCGTGACGTCCGACGGTGGATCGGTTGTTGTTCGTGCCGATATCGACAACACGTCCGACCTGTTTGCCGACGCTTCGGCGCGCGTTTCTATCCTTGAAATCACCGGCGGCAAGAAGCTCGAAGTTGTTCCAGGCACCACCGGCACGTTCGACCGCTCGAAGGAAATACCCGGCGTTGTTGCTGCCGACATCATCACGCTTGTCGACGACCTTGGCAGCGTCTCTGGCGATGCACGCTCGCTGATTCGACGCCTTGACACTATCGCTGGCTCGCTGACCGACTTGCTTGCCGACGGCTCGGTCACACAGAACATCCGTACCATTGCGTCAGACGGTGCCCTGCTGGTAAACGACTTGCGTACGTTCCTAACGAATAACTCTGCCGACCTCCAGCGTACGCTCAAAAACGTCGGCATCCTTGTCGACGACTTGCGCACGGCCGTAGGCAACAACGAACCGCGGGTGGCCCGACTGCTCGACAACCTCGACCGTACCGTAGCTGATGCGAACGACGTGATTCGCAGATCTACCGGAACGCTCACCTCGGTCGACTCGCTCGTGTCGAACATGAGCGGCATCGTTACCGATATCCGCACTAACCGCAGCGTGGCAAATCGCTTATTGTACGACGCCGACCTCGGCCGACGGCTCGACTCGGCCGTCAACGAACTTAGTCGGTTCGTTCGCTCTGCTCGCACCGCCGGTGTCAACGTTAACGTCGGTCTAGGACACCGCTAATATGGCTACCACACACACTCCACGTACGCCGGCGTTCGACGCCTATCTAGAGTCAACCTTCACGGCCGAAGACGACTTCTTGCGCACGCTTATGACCGAGGCCGTTGCCGAAGGCATACCGGCCATTGCCATTGCTCCCGAACAGACGTCGTTTCTCCAAGTACTCATCCGCGCAAGCGGCACACGCCATATCCTCGAAATTGGTTCGCTTGCTGGTTACTCGGCTATAACCATGGCGCGGGCCTTGCCTCAAGGCGGCACGGTTACAGCGCTGGAGCTGATGCCTACGTATGCAGAATTTATCCGCCGCAAGGCAGCACAAGCTGGACTGGCCGACGTTATCACCGTGATTGATGGCCCTGCCCTTGACAGCATCGTAGCGTTTGATGCTTCGACACGATTTGACCTTGTGTTTATCGACGCCGACAAGCCCAACTACGTCAATTACCTCCACGCTGTTCTTCCCCTCATGAATCCGGGCGGTTTAATCATCGGCGACAACGCCATGGCTTGGGGTTATGTGCAGGAAGAACACTCCGACTATGAACCCGAGAACGTAGCAGGCATCCGTGCGTTCAACCATGCACTGGCTACACATCCAGCCATTCAGGCCACCCTTGTGCCACTAGGCGATGGCATGGCCATTGGAGTAGTTCGCCCGTGAAACGTAGCGCCCTAGGCCTAACGTTGCCCCTTATCACCATGGCGCTGATGTGGGGATGCAAGAGTTCGCAGCACACCCTTGGGCAGGTGCTGGACCTACGCGATGATGGCGAAAAGAAGGTCCAGCATCTGTACACCAAGACGCGCCACATCGACTCCATCGCCGATGTGGGCGCTCTGACCATGGACACGTGGAAGACCGAGCACTTTTTCTACCCCGATTCTGTCCGCCTGTTTGTGCGCGTGCTCGATACTACCGGCTACATGGTTACCCACATGGCCGACCCCTACAAGCGAGCCAACGCTCCAGACTACTTTATGGGCTTTCGCGAAACCTTGGGTAGCGGTAAAACCAAGAAGAGCAAGCCCGTCGATCCGTTCCGCGTTCGTGAGTTTGGCGATAAGGACAGCGTACCAGTCTACATTTCTGTTGGTCTCGACTTCTCTGGCTCTATGAAAGGGGCTCTGGATGCCGTCGAACAAGGTACCGACATCTTTATCGGCATGAAACGGCCATGCGACGAGATTGCCCTTACAACGTGGAATCAGAAGGTTACCAACGTGTTTGGGTTGAGCGCCGACACAGGCACCATGCTTCCTGCGTGGCGCACGCATAAGGCAGTTGCGCGCGGCGTGTTTAGTGCTACATGGGATGGAATCATGACAACGATGCGGCAACTGCAGGAGGTACCCGTCGACCAACTAAAGGTTGCCGTGCTGTTTGCCGACGGCGATGAAAACGTGTCGAAAAGCCGCGCTGCCGAAGTGTACGAATACGCCGCCAAACACAACATTTCGCTGTTTGTGATTGGCTTTGCCTACGCTCAAGACGAGGTGCTGCAAAACCTGGCGATCTATACCGGCGGCAAATACTATCGCGCCTACACCAAGGCCGAACTGGTTGCCATCTTTCAAGACATCTACAACTCTCTTCGCAACTACTACCGCGTTTCGTATAAACCCACGGTGTTCGATGGAACGCATGAACTTGAGCTTACCGTACGCGTCCCACGCAAAAAATCCGGCCGTGGTAAGAATGGCGGCGAGGACGGCGGCAGAGGTGACGGGCGTGACAAGGGTGACGGGCGTGACAGAGGTGACGGACGTGACAGAGGTGACGGACGTGACGGGGGTGACGGGGGTGACGGACGTGACAGGGGTGACGGAGGTGACGGAGGTGACGGACGTGACGGACGTGACAAGGGTGACGGAGGTGACGGACGTGACAGAGGTGACGGACGTGACAGAGGTGACGGACGTGACGGACGTGACGGACGTGACGGACGTGACGGAGGTGACGGACGTGACAAGGGTGACGGAGGTGACGGGCGTGACAATGATGGTGACGATGACTACGTTACACTGACGGCGAGAGCCAAGTTCGACAAATCGCCGTTGATACCTGTCAGCTCCACGGTCGAGTTCACACGTCCGGTCGTGTTTGCCTATAACCGCAGCGACATCGACAGTACGTCGCTGTACATCGTTGATGAAATCGCGTCGGCCATGCTTGAATATCCTCGCGTTGAGATTGAGATTCAGGGCCACACCGACAACATAGGTGGCGAGGAGTTTAACCAGCGACTATCCGAGGCACGTGCCGAAAGCGTCAAGCGCGCAATCGTTGCGCGCGGCGTCGAAGAACGTCGTTTACGAACGCGTGGTTTTGGCTTTAGCATTCCGGTTGAAAGTAACGACACCGAGGAAGGGCGTGCAAAGAATCGGCGCACTGTCTTCCGCATTATTCGGCGGTAGCCCCTAGATTCGCAGATGCGTTCACCGCTCACCACTCTTTTGCGCTCGGCGTTGCGCGCGGCTGCAGCGTCCAACCCAGCACAGCCGTCACAACAGCGCCGCCACTTCTTGCGTACTGCCTCGATGGCGGCGGCGGCGGCCGCAGCACCGTCGTTTATCGCGGCCTGCAGCAGGCCGGCCGACATTCCCCGCGACTTAGCGCCACGCGTCGTTATACTAGGTGCTGGCATGGCTGGCTTGCACGCCGCACATGTTCTGCGCAAAACTGGCATCGTTGCCGAAGTATACGAGGCATCCACGCGCATCGGCGGCCGCATGTATACGGGCCGCGACACGTTGATTCCCGGCGCCTACGTAGAGATTGGCGGCGAGTACATCGATTCGAACCATGCCGACATGCACGCCTTGGTGCGCGAGTTTGGCCTCGACCTCATCGACCTGGAGTCGGGCGACTTCGCCCAGCGATCGACCACACTGTGGTTTGACGGCCGAAGCATTACAGAGCAAGACATCGTAAGGGCTCTTGAGCCGTTTATCGACCGACTTCGCGCCGACGTGGCCCTCCTGCCAACGTCTATGGCTCAGTTACACCACAGTGCGGCTGCTGGCTACGACAACATCAGTTTGGATGCCTACCTTACCACGATTGGTATGCATGGCTGGCTGCGCTCCTTCTTTGAAACCGCCTTTGTTACCGAACATGGACTTGAACTTGGCGAGCAGAGCGCGCTGAATGCCCTAGCCATGATATCGACAGACGTAAGCGACGGGACATTCCAGCCGTTTGGCGACAGCGACGAGCGATACAAGATTGCTGGCGGTAACGACCAGATACCCATGCGACTTGCGTCGGCCATTCGCGAGCGCGTCCATACCGGCTATGCGTTAGAGCGACTTTCCAAGCAGGGGCAACGCTACGTGTTAACGTTCCGGAAGGACCACGCCAGCATCGACGTCGTGGCCGACATCGTGCTTTGCACCATCCCATTCTCGGTTTTGCGCTCACTCGAGCTCGACGTTCCCATGCCAGCGCATAAGCAACGCACGATTGACACGCTTCGATACGGCAGCAACAGCAAGGTGATGATAGCCCTTGACTCGCCATTTTGGCGCGAGCAGCAGCGCAATGGCCTCGTCTTTACCGATGCCCCATTCCAGTTAGCGTGGGACCATACGGCATTTCAGAGCGTGGGTCAGGGCGGCCTAACGTTCTTTAGCGGTGGCGCACAGTGCCGCAATCTGGGAAGCAAGCCACTCGGCGAGGTAGCGCAACAGCTCTACGCCAGTCTAGCTCAGGCCTGGCCCGAAGCGGCCTCGCATGCCATTCAAGCACAGGAACGGTTCCACTGGCCTGGCTATCGATTTAGTCGGGGGTCGTATTCCAGCTACGGGCCTGGCCAGTGGACAGCATGCTACGGCAAAGAATTCGAGCCCGTTGGCAACCTGTTCTTTGCTGGCGAGCACTGCAGCACAGAGTTCAAGGGCTATATGAATGGGGCAGCGGAAACAGGCCGCAGGGCGGCCGAGCTTATCGCACAGCGTGTAGGCGCTTGGCAGCCGTCACACCAACGGCGGAATCCATAGACAATCGTCGATTGCAACGCGGTCGCCGTCAAACGGTACGCCTTCGCTTTCTAAGCGTTCGCGCATTGCGAACGGTGTTTCGAAGTGCATCTTTCCTGTGAGTTCGCCATTGCGGTTTACCACACGGTGGGCCGGCACTTCGTGCCGAAGATGCAGAGGAATGGCATTCATAGCCCAACCAACAAGGCGGGCGCCTGAGCGTAAACCAATCGCGGCAGCGATATGACCATAGGTCGTAACGCTGCCGCGAGGAATTTGTCGAACGAGATCGTAGATGCGCTCGTAGGTATCAGACGTGCTCACAACGTACAGTCGGCAACTACGCCGCCTTTGCTTCGCTTGCCTCTGTCGGTGCCCCTTCGTCACCAGGCTGAAGGGGTAAGATTTCGGAGTTGATATGTTCGGTGCGGCGGCGCTCAAGGTATTCCTTAGGAATACGCTGAACCTTCTTTACAAGACCTAGCTTTTCGAAGATGCGGATGGTAAGTCCTGTAAAATCGAACTGCCATGGCGTTAGCCCATGGAAGGCGCTTGTAGGAAAGGCATGGTGGTTGTTGTGCCAGCCCTCGCCGAGTGCAAGAATTCCAACGATGGCGTTGTTACGGCTTTGATCGGTGGTGGTGAACATCCGTGGGCCAAAGTAGTGACACACCGAATTCACAGCCCATGTGATGTGCGAGCTAAAGAAGATGCGAATGAAGCCACCCCAAAGAAGACCACTCCATCCGCCAATGGCGAATGGAATCACCAAACTGGCAAGTGCCCACCACAGGAATGTCTTGTCGAACCAAGCTATCATGGGGTCTTTCAGGTACCGTCCGCCCCACTTAGCGCGAATCTCATTCATCTGGTCTGACGACATTTCGAGGAGCCATTCGCAATGCGCGAAAATGAATCCGCTAATCGTTGGCGAATGAACGTCGCCTTCCTTGTCGCTCAACGCATGATGTTTGGTATGCGTCGAAGCCCAGTTTACCACCGGTCCCTGCCATGCCATACTTCCAAGGGCAAGGGCTACGGCCTTAAGCGCAGGATGTGGCTCGAAGGCCTTGTGGACGACAAACCGATGAAAGCCAAAGGTAATGCCGTACTCGGTAAGGACAACACCAACAACGCAAAGCACCACGTCGGTGGTGCTTACGTTGCCTGTAAATGCTAGGTAGCCGCCCAAGATGACTGCCAACAACGGCAGAATCAAGAGGGCAAGAATCGGCAGCTTACTCACTTGACGATGTCGAGCAATTCGACTTCAAAAATGAGCGTTTCGTTAGGGCCGATGTCCTGACCAGCTCCACGCTCGCCGTACGCAAGTTCCGAAGGAATGAAGAACTTAAACTTCGAGCCAACATTCATAAGCTGAACGCCTTCGGTCCAACCCTTAATCACACCGTTGAGTGGGAACTCGATGGGCTGACCGCGCTGAACCGAGCTATCGAAGACCTTGCCGTCGATGAGTGTACCGGTATAGTGCACCTTAACGGTGGAAGCAGCGGTTGGCTTGGCTCCATTGCCTTGCTTGAGTACTTGATACTGCAGGCCGCTAGCTGTAGTAACGACACCTGGCTTTGACTTGTTTTCGGCAAGGAACTTGGTACCACGATCCTTGTTGGCCGACTGAGCTTTTTCGCGATCGGCTTCGGCCTTGGCTTGTTGTTCCATTTGGAATCGCTGAAGGACTTCCGACATTTGGTCTTCGGTGAGGAGGCTCTTATCGGCTACAGCATCGCGAAGTCCAGCAAGAAGTTGTTCGACAACAAGGTCGAGTTTTTGCTGACGGATGTTCATGCCAATGCTCATGCCAATTGCATAGGCCGTGGTGTCGGCTGATGTTGTTGGTTTCACGCTATTAACCTGTTGTGATTCTGCGGTACACGAAAAAATGACGAGGGCGCCAACAATGGCAAGCAGTCCCTTCATAAGAGTACACTGTATGGTGGATGAAAGAATGATAGCCTGCAAGTTACGGCTTTCGGATGTAATTCGAGGCAACGATGGCGCGTGCAACGTTCTGTCCGTCAAGGGCTGCGCTTACAATACCGCCAGCATAGCCGGCGCCTTCGCCGCAGGGATACAAACCTGCCACGCCTACGTGTTCAAGCGTGGTTCGGTCGCGGGGAATCCGCACTGGAGCGCTTGTGCGCGACTCGGTGGCAACCATTACGGCGTCGGCCGTAAGGTATCCACGCATCTGCGATGCCCACTGCGTCACGGCGTCGGCAAGGCGAGCCGACACAGCAGGCGGCAGGATCGACCATAGGTCGACAGATGCAAGGCCAGGAATGTAGCTTGAATCGGGCAGCGTTGCCGACTGACGTCGGGCAACGAAGTCGGTAAGCCGCTGCGCTGGCGCACGCTGCGTGCCATCGGCCACTGCATCGAACGCACGCCGCTCGACGTCGGCCTGATACGCCATCGCCGCCAGCGGCCCCTCGCTGGCATACGTCTGCCAGTCTTGCTCTTCGATGGCCACGACGGTGCCACTGTTGGCAAAACGCGAGTCGCGCCGCGACATGCTCATGCCGTTGACCACGATTTCGCCGGCGGCGGTAGCTGCTGGCACGATGATTCCACCGGGACACATACAAAAGCTAAAAACGCCACGCCCGTTGCTTTGGCATACCAGCGAATATGACGCTGCCGGAAGGTGTTCGTCGCGTTGCGGCCGATGGTACTGCACGCTATCGATAAGGGCTTGCGGATGCTCGATGCGAACGCCAAGGGCGAACGGTTTTGCTTCGATGTGAACGCCTTGACGCACGCAGAGATGATAGATATCACGAGCGCTGTGTCCAGTAGCAACAACAACAGCATCGGCGAGCCATTCCCTGTCATTGGCAACAACACCACGTATACGGCGCGCCCCGTGCGTGGACAGGATAAAGTCCGACACCCACGTGTCGAAGTGTACTTCGCCCCCAAGCTCCAACACACGCTGCCGCATGGCCTGCACCACGAGCCATAGCTTGTTTGAACCTATATGTGGATGGGCATCAACGAGGATGTCGGGCGAAGCACCATGTTCCACGAGCAGCCGCAAGACTTTTTCGATGTTGCCGCGCTTGTGCGATCGCGTGTAGAGCTTGCCGTCGGAATATGTGCCGGCGCCCCCTTCCCCAAAGCAGTAGTTGGAGTGGGGATGAACAACGCCAAACTGTTGAATAGCACGAAGATCGCGACGACGTGCTCGCACGTCCTTACCGCGCTCTAGCACTACTGGCGTAATGCCATGTTCGAGAAGTTCAAGAGCAGCGAACATGCCAGCAGGTCCAGAACCAATAACGATAACTCGACGCCGCGGGTCGGCAGGGGGTAATTCGGCCATGATTGGAGGCACGGTCGATGGCATGCCGTCGACGTACACATCGGCACGTATGCGCACCAACACCTGGCGCGAGCGGGCATCGATACTGCGTTTTCGCAGAACCACGGTACTCGTTGCAGGAGCCCCAGCTGCATGACGGATGACGGATTCAAGCTCGCTGCGGTTTGACGCCGAAGCCGGATCGAGAGCAACGTCGACCGTACGAACCGTCGCCGAAGGTGAATCAGGTTCGGCGCGTTGCATCAACAGACCACAGGAGCTTCTCGCGAAGCAAGTCGTAATACGTGCTGTTTGCGCGCTTGATGAGCTTTACCATGTGATCGCTGCTACGAATCACAACACTACTACCGGCTGTAAGCGACGCTACAATTTGTCCGTCGGCAACCAAACTCGCAGCCGTATCTGCAAACGGCAGCTCCAACCGTATCTCAGAGTTATCCTGCACGATTAAGGGGCGCAGCGTTAGCGTATGCGGTGAAATTGGGGTAAGGCAAATCACGCGCGACGACGGCGCAATGATCGGGCCACCGGCGGCAAGCGAATAGGCAGTGGAACCTGTAGGTGTAGCTACCAAAATTCCGTCGGCGCGGTAATCGGCAACATGATGCTCATTCACGTAGGCACGGATTGCGATCATGCGTGCCTGCGTGGACTTTTCGACGACGAATTCGTTGAGGGCATGCGTTACGATGCCGTTAACTTCGGTGCTCAACGTGGTGCGGTCGACGATGCGATAGGCACCGTTCATCACGTCGTCGAGCGCTTCGTCGAGTGCTGCAACGGGAAACTCTGCTAAGAAGCCCAGACGTCCAACATTGACGCCCATGATGGGCGTGTCGGTGTCGATGAGCAAGCGCGCAACGGCCAGTAGCGTACCATCGCCACCAAACGATATCACCATATCGGCCGACCGCTCGAACTCGCTTGCTGGCATCACCTCGCAACGCGAGGCAAGGTCGGACGGCAACACCTCGGCCAGATCGGCCGATACGATAACGTCGACCCCTTCGCTAAGCAGTCGTGTGGCAGCGCGCGCCACGCCATCGACGGCATGGGGACGCTGCGGGAATGCGAAAAGGGCTATCGATCGCATTACGACGCTTCCACCTGTGGCGGTGCCGACGGATTGCCCGACTCTTCGACAAAGTTCAGCTTGAGCGTGCTGCGTGTGGTTTCAAGAAATCGAAGCTCATCGGCATCAAGATTGCCGCTCGTTTTGTCGTGCAGGATGTCCAACACATCAATCACATACCGTGCATGGTCGAGATTCTTGGTAATGGTGTTCGTAGCAGGATTAAGCATCTTGCCTAGAGCTACCATACCTTCGATTTGGAATACTTGGACGACTTGGAGAAACGTTGGCTTCATAGAGTTAGTAGCAAGAAACGTTGTGGCATTACACGAGAAGCGTGGCAAGGTCTAGCAGATACGGCGGCACCGACTTACGTTGGTTCCACGTCTGTTCCAGTGGTACAAAGGCAATGTCGCCGTTATGTTCGCCGATCATCACATTTGTGTGTCCGTCCAGCAGGGCATCAACGGCAGCCGCGCCTAGGCGCGCTGCCAGCACGCGGTCGCGCACGGTGGGGGCACCTCCGCGCTGCATGTGGCCAAGGATAGACACCTTTGAACCGATGCCATAGGCATCTTCGATACGACGGGCAAGCTGCATAGCACCTCCGGACTGATCGCCTTCGCCAACGATAACCACAGTTCGCTTGTGCAGCCCTTGCGCCATGATACGCTGATAGAGCACTTCGATATCGGTCATCGTCTCTGGCACGGCAATGTATTCAGCGCCACAGGCAACACCTACATCAACGGCAATAAATCCGGCATGGCGCCCCATCACTTCAACGAAGAACAAACGTCCGTGCGAGTCTGCCGTGTCCCGAATCTTATCAATAGCTTGAGCAGCCGTATTGATGGCCGTGTCGTAGCCAATCGTAAAGTCGGTACCCCACAGGTCGTTATCAATCGTTCCGGGAGTGCCAACGATGCGCACGCCGTGCTCTTTGGCCAGGAAGTGAGCGCCGTGGAAGGTACCGTCGCCGCCGCAGGCAACAACGCCATCGATACCGTGCTTGCGCAGTTGTTCAACGGCTTTGGCACGACCTTCGGGCTTGTGGAACTCCTCGCAGCGACTGGTTTTTAGCACCGTGCCACCTCTGTCGAGGATGTTGGCCGTGCGGATGCGATCGAGCACCTCGTAGTGGCCAGCAATCATGCCGGCATATCCGCCGATGATGCCGATGACTTCGAGGCCGCGCTTTTGCGCCGTGCGCTCCACGGCTCGAACGTGGGCATTCATTCCGGGGGCATCGCCCCCGCTGGTAAAGACCGCTATGCGTTGCATTGGCGGCGAAAATAGCGCGATTTTGCCCACCACCATCCTTCGAGCGTAATGCGACAAGACTATCGCACCTAGGCCATGTTACGGCCATATTACCAAATTGTAACCTTGTTACCTGATCGCGTCCTGCGATGTTCGCACCGTTCCCGTCCGTTCACATTCTTGTTGTAACCTCATGCTCGCACTTGCGTCGTGGCGCAGCTTCGCTGCGCTACTGGCTCTGGCCTGCGTTTTCGGTGCCCCCTTTCGGCTTGATGCTCAGGCCACAACGAAGGCGCCCGGAAGCTTCGATTTTGATGCCGATGGCATCGTGTTTCAAACCGCCGATACGTCGAACCGTGTGATTATGCGGTTCCGTATTCAGAACCACGCAACGACGCGCTCGACGTCGCTCGACGACCTCGACATTGGCAGCACAGAGTGGATGGTACGCCGCCTGCGCCTGCGGTTTGGTGGACACCTTGCTGATAGGCGCCTTACGTTCAACCTGCAGCTATCGTTCACGCGTAGCGACCAAGATTTCAGCGACACGCAGTTTCCAAACATCGTACGCGACGCCATGGTGTTCTGGAATTTTACGCCCGACCTGCAGATTGGCTTTGGTCAGACCAAGCTTCCCGGCAACCGCCAGCGGGTTATCTCGTCGGGCGACTTACAGATTGGTGAACGGTCGATTGTCAACAACGCCTTCAACCTAGACCGCGACTTTGGCTTTCAGGGGCATTGGCGCGTACGAGTCGAAGACGTCATCGTCAACCTACGTGGCGCGCTTAGCACCGGCGACGGTCGCAATCAAAGCAGGATTGCCGGCGATGGACTTGCCTGGACAGGGCGAGTCGAGGTTCTGCCGTTTGGTGCGTTTTTAAATGGCGGCGACTACTTTGAAGGTGACCTTATGCGCGAGCCGACGCCCAAGCTAAGCGTAGGCGCAACCATCCACGACAACCAAGGACATACTCGCACGCGAGGTCAGCTTGGAGTACGCCTGTTCGAACCACGCTCTAGCAGCCTCCTCTACCTTGACGCCATCGCAAAGTGGCAAGGGGCAGCGGTGTACGCCGAATATGCCCGGCGTACAGGAGCCGATCCAATCACGAGGTCGAGCGACGGCCGTACGGCAGCCGTCCTTGTTGGCTCGGGCTGGATGGCACAAGCGTCATATATCACGCCAGCCAATATCGAGGTAGCTGCGCGTGTGGCCAACGTCACCCCCGATGACGTACTTACAGGCATAGCCGATGGTGTTGAGCAGACCGACTATTCGGCAGCTGTGACGTACTATCTGCGCCGTCACCGTGTAAAGGCCGGCCTAGAAGTGGGCCAGGAACATCGCCGCACACTTGGCACAGAGAACGTAGCCAAGAACTGGCTGCTACGCGCCAACCTTGAATTTGGAATCTAACTATGTGGTCGACACCTCGGTTACGCAATGGTAACAGCACAGTCACGGCAGCCAAGGCCAGCCCTGTACTCGATGCCTTCGTAACTTGCCCGTTGTTGTTGTTCCCAAGAATTCTACGACATACGCATGCTTAAAGCCCTTCGTTCTGTTGCCCCGTTCATTGCCCTACTGCTCCTTTTGCCCACGACGGCCTTGCTGGCCGGACGCGACCGGATTACCATCAAGGGTTCCGACACGATGGTTATCCTCGTTCAGCGCTGGACAGAACTGTTTCCCGACAAAACCAACGTTGAGTTTCAGGTAACGGGAGGTGGCTCGGGCACCGGCATTGCCGCCCTTATCAACGGCACAACCGACATTTGCTCGTCGTCGCGCCCCATTAAACCCAAGGAAGTTCAGCAGTTACGCGACAAGTTCAATTACCGCGGCATGGAAGTACGCGTAGCTCGCGACGGCCTAGCCGTTTATGTTCATGCATCAAACCCAGTAACATCGCTGACCCTTGAACAAGTACGATTGATTTTTACGGGCAAGGTTGTGAACTGGAAGGACGTAGGCGGGCCCGACGCCAAGATTGTGTTGTACAGCCGCGAAAACAACTCTGGCACGTATGAGTTTTTTAAAGATCACGTGCTTCTGAAGCAGGACTTTGCGCCCGAAGCACAACACATGGCGGGAACAGCAGCGCTTATTAACGCGGTTTCGAAGGACCCATTTGCCATTGGCTTTGGTGGCGCCGCATACGCCTCGAATGTTAAGGCCTTGGCCATTGCAAAGAAGGCGGGGTCTACTGCCATTAAGCCAGTTCTTGCCAACATCCTTGATGGATCGTATCCAATTTCGCGCTTCCTCTACTTTTACTGCAACCAGCGTCCACAGGGCAATGTAAAGTCCTTTATCGACTGGGTTATCTCGCCGGCGGGCCAGCGAGTTGTTGAAGAGGTGGGCTACTACCCAATCAAAAAGTTGTAAGCAATGGCCCAGCACAGGTTTTCTAGCGCACGCCGGCACGTTGGCGAACACATAGCCGAGTGGACCATCAGAATCGTTGCCTCGTTGTCGATTCTGGTGATCTTCCTCATCTTCGTGTTTGTATTCCGCGAGGCGTTAACGTTGATTTCGCCCGACGCTCCCGCACCGGCACCCGCGGCAGTTACGTCCGAAGACGATCTTCGCCCCGAGCTGTATAATCCCGACGTGCTTACTGCCGAGGAGATGGAAACACTCCTTACACCAGAGATTTACAACCCCGACGTAGGCAATCTTGGTGAAGCTTCCGAGGCACCCGCTGGTGCGGCCGCAACGGCACAGGAAGGCACAACCGAGACTCGCTCTCTGGCTGGCAGGTTGTTGTCCGACGTTTGGCAGCCCGTAGGCGAGCGCCCCAAGTTTGGCATGATGCCGCTGCTTGTAGGAACAGCAAAAACCACCCTCATCGCCATTGCCATTGGCGCACCGCTTGGCATCTTGGCTGCGCTCTATTCAGCGTTCTTTGCACCGTTCCGTGTGCGCCAAATTATCAAACCCGCTATCGAGCTCTTGGCTGGCTTCCCTAGCGTTGTTGTTGGATTCTTCTGCCTTGCTATCGTAGCCACCTTCGTCCAAGACGCTCTTGGCACGTCCTTCCGCCTTAACGCCTTGATAGGGGGCATCGGTCTATCGATTACCGTCATACCTATCGTGTTTAGCATTGCGGAAGAATCGCTTGCTGCAGTGCCGAAGTCGCTGCGCGAAGCCTCGCTAGCGCTCGGCAGCTCCGAATGGCAGACCGCCTATCGCGTGATGTTACCGGCAGCTGCTCCCGGCGTGTTTGCCGCTGTACTGCTCGGCATTGGTCGCGCCTTTGGCGAAACCATGATTGCTATCATGGCTACAGGCAATGCCGCCCTTATGTCGTGGAGCATCTTTGAACCTGCACGAACGATGGCCGCAACCATCGGCGCCGAGATGGGCGAAGTGGTTTGGGGCAGCGAACATTACGGCATTCTCTTCCTGCTGGGAACGTTGCTGTTTGTGTTCTCCTTCGGCTTGAATGCCGTAACCGAGTTGTACGTCAAACAGCGCCTTATCAAGCGCTTTCAGGGGAAGTAAGCCATGAAGACCTTGAGCGGACACCTTCCCGTTTCGAAACGCCTGTTGGGCTTCTTTGCCGTTCTGGTAACGGTCGTGGCTGCCGTTGCCATCCTTGGCCTGCTGTTGTCGATGGTGGGCACCTTCGTTGTTGAAGGCGGACCGCACCTTACGTGGGAGTTCCTTAGCGAGGCCCCACGCAATAACAACACCGAAGGCGGCATCTTCCCCGCCATCTTTGGCACCACCGTGTTGGTATTGCTGATGACGATCCTTGGCGTTCCTGTAGGTACAGCCACCGCCATCTACCTCACGGAATACGCTCGCTCTGGCTCGGCCTTCGCTCGCGCAGTGCGCTTTGCTGTGAATACGCTGGCCGGTGTGCCTTCCATCGTGTTTGGACTCTTTGGCGTCGGCTTCTTTGTTCAGTTTCTTGGACAGGGCCTCGACACCGTAACAGGGCAATCCGACATCTACTTTGGAAAGCCCGCCCTGATTTGGGCTTCGGCCACGCTTGCCGTCCTTACTCTGCCAGTCGTTATCGTCGCTGTCGAAGAAGCACTTCGCGCCGTGCCCCGCGAGCTTCGCGAAGCGTCGCTGGCCCTAGGCGCTACCAAATGGCAAACCATCGTCAAAGTCGTGTTACCAAACTCGGTTACGGGCATCCTCACGGGCTCAATCCTAGCTGTTGGCCGTGGTGCAGGCGAGGTTGCCGCCATCCTGTTCGTTGGCGCTGTCTATTCGCTCGAGCGCTTGCCGTCGGCCGTTACCGACCAGTTTATGCACCTTGGCTACCACCTCTACGTGCTGTCTACGCAATCTCCTGACGTCGAAAAAACCCTGCCCCTCCAGTATGCCACCACGCTTGTATTGCTGGGGCTCACCTTCCTACTGAACTTTACTGCCATCTTTATTCGGTCGCGCCTGCGGCGCGCCTGATTCCGCACTACCATGGCCAAAGAAACACCCTTAAAAGCCCGAACGCATAACTTCTCCGTGTTTTACGGACAGAAGCAGGCATTATTCGACATTTCCATCGACGTTCACGATCGCCGTGTGACGGCCTTCATTGGCCCGTCCGGATGCGGCAAGAGTACGTTCCTACGATCGATCAACCGCATGAACGACCTCATCGATGGCACGCGCTTCGAAGGTCGCATGGAAGTTGACGGCATTGACGTGTATGGCAAGGACGTCGATGTGGTAACACTGCGCCGCAACATTGGCATGGTCTTCCAAAAGTCGATTCCTTTCCCGAAGTCCATCTACGAGAACATCACCTACGGACTCACCTTGGTAGAAAAGCGGTCGAAGTCTGATCTTGACGCCGTCGTCGAAAACAGCCTTCGGCGCGCCGCCCTGTGGGAGGAAGTCAAGGACCGACTTCATCACAGTGCCTTGGGCTTATCGGGAGGGCAGCAGCAGCGTTTGTGCATTGCGCGCGCCATTGCTGTAGAACCCGAGATCCTGCTTATGGACGAGCCCTGCTCGGCACTCGACCCAATCTCTACTGGCAAGGTCGAAGAGCTCATTACCGAGCTCAAGGACACCTACACGATCGTCCTAGTAACGCACAACATGCAGCAGGCTGCGCGCGTCAGCGACTACACCGGCTTCTTCTTGATGGGCAAGCTCATCGAGTTCGACCGCACGCGCACCATTTTTACAAGTCCGTCGAAAAAAGAAACCGAGGACTACATTACCGGTCGCTTCGGTTAAGCGCATAGGCACGACAGTTCCCGTTCTTATCAATGTTACCATCATGAATCGTCCCTTCGAAGAAGACCTCGACAAACTCCGTACGCGCCTCATTCGCATGGGCTCGCTCGTCGAGGAACAGGTAGAGTTTGCGCTTCGCGCCATCCGCGAGGGAAACATCGAGCTTGCGCGCATCGTTGCTGAGCGCGACGACAAGGTCGACAAACTCGACCTCAAAATCGACAAGCAATGCCAGCGCATTTTTGCGCTCAACCAGCCCGTGGCAAGCGATTTGCGCCTACTGCTGGCGGCAATCAAAATCAACAACGAGCTTGAGCGCATTGGTGATGTTGCCGCCGAAGTTGCCGGCCTCGTATTGCGCATGCCCGACATCGTTCCGCTAGCCAACGACATTGGCATCGAGCGAATCACCGACCCCGTCTATGCAATGATTAAGAGCAGCTTAGACGCCTTCATCAATAACGACCCCGAGACGGCTCGTCACATTCTGCCTACAGACTCGACCATCGACTCGCTCTACGACGAGCTTCAGGACGAGCTTACGCATCGCATGTGTCAGGATCCACAGGCGGTACCTGCTGGCGCCAAACTCGTGATTGCGCTTCACGACATCGAGCGATTGGGCGACCATGCCACCAACATCGCCGAAAACGTCATCTTCCTTGTGCAAGCCAAGCTGGTGCGACACCGCTCCGCGTCGGACCTGTCGGACCTGTCGGACTCGTCCGACGCGTCGAACGCGTCGGATCAGCCGTAGATTTGCACGGAGTGAATCACCACAACGACCAACACTTTCGCGGCATCATCCTTGCCGGGGGCTCGGGCAGTAGACTGTATCCCATGACGCAGGCATTCAGCAAGCAGCTGCAGCCCGTGTACGACAAGCCCATGATTTATTACCCGCTGTCGACCCTGATGATGGCGGGCCTACGTGACATCCTGATTATCACGACGCCCCATGACAGGGCAACCTTTGAACGGGTGCTTGGCAGCGGCGAGCAGTGGGGTATACGGCTTTCGTATGCCGAACAGGACCAGCCGCGTGGCATTGCCGAGGCCTTTCTCGTGGGAAGAGAATTTATCGGCGATGCTTCGGTGTGCTTAATGCTGGGAGACAACCTGCTGTATGGCAAGCTAGACTTTTTGCGGACGGCCGTGCGCGAGCACAGCCATGGGGCTACGGTGTTTGGCTATCCGGTGCAGGACCCTGAACGATACGGCGTGGTTGAACTAGCGAACGACGGTTCTGTGATATCGCTCGAAGAGAAGCCAGCACATCCGCGGTCGAATCTTGCCGTGCCGGGTATCTACCTGTATGATAACGACGTGGTGGGCATTGCCGAGACGCTGGAGCCGTCGGCGCGCGGCGAGCTCGAGATTACCGATGTGCACAAACGCTATCTTGAGCGCGGCCAGCTGCGCGTTGTACCTATCGGCCGAGGCATTGCATGGCTGGACACCGGCACACCGGAGAGCTTGCTCGAGGCAGGGACGTTCATCCATGCTATTGAAAAACGCCAAGGACTCAAGATTGCTTGCCTGGAAGAGATTGCCCTTACCAGCGGTTTCATTACGCCAGAGCAATATGAACGAACGGTGCGATCGATGCCATCGTCCGACTATCGCCGCTACGCAGAGATGTTTATTCCGAAATCGTAGATAGTAGCCACTATGTCAGCCGTACGTCCCATACGCCGCGTAGGCACGCGCATTCAAAGCGCGTTTCTCGACTTCTTTCAAGCCAGCAGCAGTGCGGGCATCGTTATTATCTGCTTCACGGCAATTGCCATGGTGTGGATTAACTCGCCTCTTGGAGCAAGTTACATCGATGTTCTTCACCAGGAGTTGGCGTTTACGATAGCTGGCCTGCATCTGCATTTTACCTTCGAGCACTTTGTGAACGATGCGTTGATGGTGGTGTTCTTCCTTGTTGTTGGACTCGAAATCAAGCGCGAGATGTTGATTGGCGAATTGTCGTCGTTGAAAAAGGCGATGCTCCCCATGATTGGGGCCGTCTTTGGCATGGTCTTCCCCGCCGGCATTTACGCAACACTTAACGCCGGCACACCAGCCATTCGTGGCTGGGGCGTGCCCGTTGCTACGGATATCGCCTTTGCCCTTGGATTCCTCGCCCTCCTTGGCAATCGCGTGCCACTTGGCCTCAAGGTGTTTCTGGCTGCACTGGCAATCGTCGACGACCTGTTAAGCGTGCTAGTGATTGCCGTGTTCTACTCTGGCGACCTCAATATGCTCATGCTGCTGTGGGCTGCAATCGTTACGGCTGTACTGTACCTAGGCAATCGTATGGGCATCCACAGCATCAAGTTTTACATCATCGGCGGCCTTCTGCTGTGGTACTTCGTGCTGCAAAGTGGCGTGCACGCCACCATAGCCGGCGTTGTTCTTGCGCTTACCATCCCAGTAAATCGCAAGCTTACCCGGCAGTCGTTCTTCCGCAAGGTTCACGACATGGTTCTCGACGTAATGCGCACCCCCGAAGACGAGCGGCGCGACTCGGACGAATCGGACGTCATCCACGCCCTTGAAAAGATGAGCGAACGAGTACAGTCGCCATTGGCCCGCATCGAACATGGCCTGCAACCCTACGTGGCCTTTCTCATTATGCCCATTTTTGCCCTGGCCAACAGCGGCGTTGCTGTTACCGAATCCATGGTTGCCGGACTAAGCTCGAATCTTTCCCTTGGCATTATCCTTGGCCTATTTCTTGGCAAGCAAGCAGGAATCACTCTTGCTGCCTGGCTTTCTCTTAAGCTTGGCTGGGCCGAGTTACCAGCGCATACAACACTGAAGCACATCTATGGCGTGTCGTTGCTCTGTGGCATCGGCTTTACCATGGCACTATTTGTTGCCCACCTGGCATACATCGATCCAGCAAACCTTCAGTCGGCCAAGCTGTCCATTCTTGTGGGCTCCAGTATTTCTGCAATTGCTGGCTACATCTTCCTCCGTCGTACGCTGCCACAATCGCCAACTGTCGAATCATGATAACGTATCGCGTTACGGTTTCCATCCCCACCGATGTGTTTGCCGATTGGCTTGCCTGGATGCAGCACCAACACATCCCCGACGTGCTTGCCACCGGGTGCTTTGTCGCACATCACGTACGCCGTGTACTCGACCCTGCAACCAACGTCACAACCATTGTCATCGACTACATGGCTACGTCGATCGACGCCTACCATGACTATGCCGCTAACCGTGCCCCTGCTCTTCAAGCCCAACACAGCGAGCGATATGGGGCAACGGTAACAGCTTCGCGGCTGTTGCTTACCGACGAGCTTCGCGCCTAGTACTATCGCCCGATGCCCCATCCCCTGTCGTTAACTACGCCCCTAGGGCGCAAGAATGTCGAGGCCGTGACCGGAGTGTTGCTGCTGTTATTCCTTGTGGAGCACCTGCTGTCGAACGCCATGTTGTTGCTTACAACACCCACGCCATACCTTGCCTACGTCGATGTTATGGGTAGGCAGTGGTTTGTGCGCCTGCTGGAGGTGCTGCTGGCCTTGTTATTCGTTACCCATATCGGAGTAGGCGCTCGGATGCGATACAATGCGTGGCAACTACGTCGTAAACGCCCCGGCATTCCCCCGCCTCGCAGCATTACCACACGGTTTGTGGGCCTTACAGGGGCAGCAATCTTTATCTTCCTGCTTCTCCACCTTGCAAGATTCGTGATTCCACACCGTGCCTATATGGCGCAGGTAAACCTATATGACGACGCGCATCTTGCCTTTGCATCCTTACCGTACACGTTGTTCTATGTGGCCTCTATGGCTGCGCTTGGCATGCACTTGTTCCATGGAATTGGCAGCGCCGTGGTGTCGTTTCCGTCGCTTCCAAAGCATCGAATACCTGCGCTTCGTGCGCTAGCCCGCTGGACTGCCGTCGTCGTTGCCACCGGACTTGCCGCCATTGCTGCCGCCCTCTACATTCGTTCGCTGATGCAATAGCGCGTTGGTAATTCCTCCATTCGGTTACTTTTTTGCCCGTTTGTTGTCATTACCATCGTCCCAACCAACTTACGATGCACCAATGCACCGTCTTACCGCTTCCCTCCTTGTTCTTTTTGCTGTAGCAGGCCTTGCCTGCTCGCGCTCCACGGCTCCCACCACACCCGAGCCAGCACCGTTTGTTTCTCTCGACCTATCGATTGGTTCTGATGCTTGGCATTCCATGGAGCCCCCAACGATAACGCATTCGATGGGTCGCATTACGATTGTCTCTCGTCGCTTGCACGCTCAGGTGGTCGAAGAATTTTCGCTGGCAATGCTTGACACCATTCGCGTTGGACGTCATGTTTTGCATGCCGACAGCGCAGCTTGCGCCTACTTTTCACTCGGTGGCAGCGCCGATTCAACCAGCATGAGCAACGTACGGCTGTACACGGGTTGGCTTGACATCACCAAGCGAACCGACACTGAAATCGAGGGCACCTTCGAGGCCCACTTTGGCTATAGCCGCAAGCGCGGTGCCGGACGGTTCACGGCCCGGCTCGCTCACTAGTCGTTACGGCCGCTTGGCCCTCGGTAAGCCCTTTACAACCAGGGCATAGGACGTATCAACCAAGCTTCGGACAACGTCATCCGGCACCTCGCCAGTTAGCTGAATCGTAGTCCAATGTTTGGCATTTAAGTAAGGTCCCGCAAACACCGAACTATACTGCTCCCGCAGTTGGGCTATGTCCTCCGGCGCCCCCTTAACAGCAATGGTTGGTGGGTATTCGTCGTTCCCCACAAACAGATATATCTTTCCTGCCACCTTATAGACAAGGGGCGTCGGCCCAAACGGAAGATCTTCGGTGGTACCGGGCTTCGTGATGCAGTAGTCGTAAATGTCGACGAGCGTTCTCATTCTAGCGCAGAATGGATGCGGTAGTCCTCGACGGGCACACCGCCCACGAGGTGCTCGTCGATGATACGGTCGAGCACGGCCGGCGTACACGAGTGATACCAGACATTGTCGGGAAAGACCACGGCCACAGGGCCGGCAACACACAGGCGTAGGCAGTTGGCCTTGGTGCGGTATACCTTGCCGGGAACATCGAGGCCCAGGTCATGAAGGCGTTGTTTGAGGTGATCCCACGACACCTTTCCGTCGGCACGAGAACAACACTTGCCCTTGTCGGCATCAACGCAAATCAGGATGTGCCGTTCGTGACTACCGGCGCCATACTTGGTGGCCTTGGCTCGTAGGGCCTTGCGTGGGATGCGCTTCTTGCTCATGGCCAGACGGTTTCGTCGGATGCTTGCCAAGCTGGATCAACAATGCAGAGCAATACAATGGGCTCTGATTGGCTGCGATTATGCAATCGCTGCTTGGCATGTGGTGGAATAACGATACAGTCGCCAGGTCCAATGCCACGAAGCTCTGCGTCGATTTCCATGTCGCCCGTGCCGGACAAGATGTAGTAGACCTCGCAGGTAGCCAGGGCATGCAGGTGCGAGCTCGTATTGGGCGGCAGGATGGCATGAGCCAAGGACGACCGCAAGGCAATGGGATGCTTGTCGGGGTGAAGCAGTTCGCGAAGGATGGTGCCGTCGCCGGCAACGAACTCTTCGCAGTCGAGTAACTGACGGACGAACATTACGACGTGGGCTTGCGATACGAGTCCAGCACCTTCATGAAGTCGGGCAGGTAGTCGTCGTACAGATCATCGTTCGTCATGAACACCACTTGGAACGACCCAAACTTGTTGCTTGTAACGGCAACAAGCATGGCCATATTCAATCCTTGTACCGGCAGCTTTACGCGCATCAGCGTAAACTTGGCATCCTTCACCGCATGCTCGGTACGCGGTCCCATCGTGGCCGCCGGATTTTCGGTCGTAATGCTCGAGGCAAAGGCATCGAGGAAGGTGTTATGCGGTGTATACTCTTGTTGCGACAAAACGCTAAGCCATGCATTGCCCGTGGCGTGCTGCAGTTCGAAATTCGCATCCGGAATACGCTGTTGTTCAGATGGCTTCCACTCGGCAGCAGCGGGGTCGATGGAGCCGCCGAAGGCGCCAGCGCGGCGTGTTGTACCTGCGGCATCCATTGCCCCCTTACTCTTCTGTTGCTGTACTGCGACTGGCGTACCAGCAAGGGCGGGCGACGTAGCCACGTGGCGCACGGCATTGTAGGCACAGGCGATACAGGCCGACGCAGCGTGAGTGCTGCCTATCAACAGGGCAATGGCAAGGAGGAACTTCATAGGTGTCGAGGGAAAGTGCATGGGAGAACGCGAAAATTACGACGAAGGCACTGAATGAGGCACGCCGGCGGCATTCGAAGGATCAAAGTAAATCGTCCGTGACGGGAAGGCAAACGACACGTTCAGCTTGGCAGCGAGCTCTAGAAAGGCCATATTGAGCTCGGTGCGAATCTGGACCTCTTCGGCAAGGTTGGCAGCCGTCATAAAACTGTTAACGAGGATGCTCAACGAGGAAGCATCAAACTCGAAGAATCCCGTCACAACTCTCGTGGGGTCTTGCAATATCGCGGGGTGGTTGCGAAGAATCTCCCGCACACCGTCAACAAAAGCAGCAACCGATGCCGGTGGAGTATTGTACTGAATGCCCAGCAAGGTACGGTACCGCCGATACACGCGCATGCCCATGTTGTTGATAGCCATATCGGCCAGCCGCCCATTGGGAATGGTCAGAACCGAGTCGGCAAACGTTCGAATGCGTGTCGAACGCAAGCCAATGTCTTCGACGGTGCCTTCACCGTCCGACACGATAATCCAGTCACCAACAACAAAGGGGCGGTCGGTCATAATCGTAACGGCACCAAAGATGTTCTTGATGGTGTCTTGCGAGGCCAACGCTAACGCAGCACCACCGATTGACAGACCGGCAAGCACGGCTGTTAGATCTACGTGCATGCGACTAAGGATAAGCACGAAGCCAATCACAACGAGTACAACCTTAAGCGCCCGGCCAATGAATGGCACAAGGCGCATCGTTGTGCTGCTGTCCGTTTTGTACACCTCGGCAAGTCGCTGGGCGATGAGGCCCACAAGGCGGTAGGCAGTCAGGATAGTGAGTACGATGGTAACGATGTCGACCGACGTCCCGAGCCACAAGGCATATCCATCGGGCAATAACAGCCATGGCAGGAATCGGCCGATGACGGCTGTTGAAACGCCCATCGAAAGCGCCCGCGTTGCACGCTTAATCGCGAGAGCGTCGCTGGTGTCGAACCCAAGCTTCCTACAACCACCTAGGACGATGGGCCGAATCACGACGTACAAGATTCGGCCAACGGCCCATGCCCCAACAACCAGCACGGCAAGGGCAACCCACTGCCATAGATGGAGGCCGAGGTATGGCGTACCATCAGCGGGAAGCATCAACCGAAGAGCGTCCATGCCAAACGGCAAGGGCTCTGTGGTTTCCGCGAACATTACGAGCCCGGCTGGTTCAGTTGATTGCACATGGCCAGAACATCGGCAAGTGCCATTTGGCCCTTGTCGCCTTCGCCGTGCTTGCGCACGCTAACGGCGTTGTTTTCGACTTCCTTGCCGCCAATAACAAACGCAAAGGGAATCTTCTTTTGCTCGCTTTCGGCAACCTTGCGCGAAATTTTCTCGTTGCGCATGTCGGCATGGACACGGATTCCCATCTGCTCGAGCTGCCGAACAACGTTGAGCGCAAAGTCGTGATGTGCATCGGCAATCGGCAGAACGGTACACTGAACGGGTGCAATCCAAAATGGGAAGTTGCCAGCGTAATGCTCGATGAGAATCGAGATAAATCGCTCCATCGAGCCAAACGGTGCGCGGTGGATGATGACAGGACGGTGCTTGGCGTTGTCGCCACCGGTGTACTCCAGCTGAAACCTATCGGGCATGACGTAGTCGACCTGGACAGTGCCTAGCTGCCACTTGCGGCCGATAGCGTCGCGAACGATGAAGTCGATCTTGGGACCATAGAATGCCGCTTCGCCTTCGCCAATGAAGAGATCGGAAGAGC
>JALHPC010000027.1:37463-38585 GCA_022842685.1 Candidatus Kapaibacterium sp. | reverse complement strand
ATTCTGCCCGAGGGACAGCCAGTAGACGTTGCTGGCTATACGCTTACGTTTAAGGGTCGCGAGCAAATCGAACGGCATTTTACAGACAGGGAGAAATTTCAGTATCCGGTTGAGATTGTTCGGAATGGCAGCAGTACCGTGGTCAAGCCGGTGCTGTACTGGAGTGACTTCAACAAACGTCAGTCGGCTTTTCTTGAGCCCGGTATACGGTGGGGCCTTGCCAGCGACTTATACATCGCACCAAAAGCCACGGATCGCGAAGATGCCTTTTTGCGACGTGCCATATCGCGTCAGGCAAATGTCATCGTTCCACTCGACTCGTCGATTACGCTGCAACTCCAACAATTCACCATGCCGTCTATGGAGCAACCTGCTACAGACGGATCGATGCGAATGGGAGCATTGCTTACCGTGAGCAGGGGATCTGGTGTGCCTGACACGACGATAAAGGTTGTCACCAAGATTACGCAAACCGAAAAGGGGATGGGGTTTGATCCGGAGTGGATGACACTTCCGGGTACAACGTATGCCGTCGGACTCAGCGAGATACGCCGTGATAATGCCGATCCGTCAAAGTCATCGGCAGACCTTGTGTTTCGAGATGTAACGAAGCCCATGCCCAAGCCGCGCGAGATCTTTACCGTTGAGTTCAGCGTAAAGCCGTTGATTGGACTCGTGTGGATTGGAGTTATCACCATGGTGGCTGGCTTTGGTTTCTCCGTCGTGCGTTACGCGCGGCGCGCGTAACGCACAGACGAAACCGGCATTCAGGCGGTGCCCCTTATCTGCTTATGACGAGGGTGCGAAACACCTTGGCGTTGGTTGTAGTGAGCACAAGTCCGTACGTGCCGGTGGGTAGCATGGATACGTCGAAGGTTGTCCTTTCGCCTTCAATCGGCTTGTTAGCGTATGCATGGCCGTTAAGATTGACGATCGTTGCTTGTGGCTGGATAAGGTTGGTGCCATCAACATCGAACGTAATGTACGTGGAGGCTGGATTGGGATAGACGACCACGTTCTCGAGCACATGTGTTGCTCGTATAGCATATTGAGCATCCTTGGTGTAAACAGCTGGAACTACGTAGATGCCTTTCGATGAGCTGATAAACACGTTGCCATGGG
>JALHPC010000027.1:0-37453 GCA_022842685.1 Candidatus Kapaibacterium sp. | reverse complement strand
AGTCGGCAACCATGTCGTAAAATTCTGTTTTGGTGGAAGGACCCTTCCTCACACTGCACATAAAGCATCCCCAGGTGATTTCGGGAGAAACGTCGCGGTGGAGGAGCGAAAGGGCGTTGTTCTCTTTGACGTGAAATCTGTGCGATGGTACGAAGCCAATAGGTCTCTTCGTAGTTGCGGTAACCACCTCTGCGGCTGAAGTACTTTGTGCTGCGGGGGTAACAACGTAAAGGCCTTGTGTGGGAAGGTGGTTGAGATCGAGTGTTTTCTCAGTCTGTCCTGCTTCGCCATAGAATGATAATGACATTGAGTCGTTCCTGAATGATACTGAGAACATGCTGTTTCGAGCGATACCAATCATTCTTAAACGGATGTCCTGGATACACTCCCGTCTTCCCATATGGTAGCGAATAACTCTGCCGATGTCATATAGGATGAACGTGCTATCAGATTGGTAAAGGACGGCTCCGTTGGCTGTCAAGCCTGTTGGTGACCACAGAACTGAGTATCCCGTTGGCGTTAGCAGCAGTATTGTACCTGTCTGTTTGTCAATAGCAAAAACGTTGTTGTTGTGTATTGCAAGGGCATAGAAATGTAGTGCATCCGTTCCTCTGATGGCGTGCAGCCGAATGTCATTTCGGCTCGAAAACTCATGTAGGGCACTTTGGCTATAAGCAGGGAAGCGGGCAGGGCAACTCGTATAAATTGTACCGGACTGCTCTTTTATCACGAGAGCACCGTTATGAACATAGAACGACGCTACAGGTGTGTTCACCACAGCGCATCGATGGCCTAGTCTAATGGTGCATGCATCCATGCCAGTGGCATCACTAAACAGTGCCATAGCCAAACAGGCAAGGTGGGCGAAGAAGGTACGTGTTGTCATGACATCCTCCTTATTGAGGGTTGAACAGTGGTTATCGACAACACTTGGACACGCTCTGCTTAGAATGTAGTTACAATGCGCGTTGTGGTCAAGCGCTTGCGTAACTTGACGTCAACTTCCGAGTTATGCAGTCCGCATGGTGCCGTCCCATCTCGTCCCCCTACAAAAAGGTGTTCTCGGTTTCACCCTTCTAGCGTTGCTGTTCGCAGCGCTTATGCGTGTTGATGCCCAAGAGCTGTCGTTGTTTAACGTCGATGCCTCGGCATTCCCCCGAATTACCGCCAACTACATTGCCTTCGACGAGTCTGGGCAACCGTATTCCGAACTCAATGTTCGCGACTTCCGAGTGTCTGAAAGTACTGCCGAGGGTAACACGGCCGACCTTACTGCGACGCTCACGCATGACTGTGTCGAACTCGCGTCGACGTCGTCGGTAAGTCTAGTACTTATCGTCGACGAGTCATTCTCGATGGACGAGACCTTGCCTGGTGGGAAGCGTCGTCTTGACTACGTGAAGGACGCGCTCGTCCGCCTAGTTGGTGCGTTGGATTGGAACAGCGAAACAGCGGTGAGCATCATTGGTTTTAGCGGTCGGTCGCGCCTGATCTGCGACTGGCAAACGCGGCCCGAACCTGTGCTGGCAGCGATCGGTCGGCTTACGCCACTGGGCGCCACCAACTACGAAGCACCCTTTACCAACTCGCCAACAATGTTCGAGCAGATGGAAGCACGGCCGCCTTCCATCCCGAAGGTATCGATCTTTATCACCGACGGCTTTCCCAATCCCGAAATCGTTGATCGGCCACGTTTCGAACAACGCGTTATCCAACAGTCTCGCCAACAGGGCATCCGCAATTTCTCGGTCACGCTCATGATTGGTCGCACCGACAGGTCGATCTTCGATATCTGCAGAGCAACGGGTGGCCGTAGTATCGTGGCCGACGAGCGCACACTCGTCGACCTTATGTCGGTCCTTGCCTTCGAAACCACGCGCCGAAGCACGTGCACCCTATCGTGGATATCGCCCATGGTGTGCACCGATGCAGAACGTCAGCGCGCCGCCACCGTGCGTTTACTGCGTGGACGTCAGCCGACTACTACGGTTGGGTACCGAACTCCCGAAGCTTCTGTGTATCGCATTGCGGTGTCGCCACAGCCCGTCATCTTCGACGATGTACCACCTAGAGCACGTACTACTGCCAGCGTTACCATACGAGCCGAAAACACACCTCTCACGCTCACGTCGGCAAGCATTAATGCACCAGAGTTCTTCTCCGTCGTCGACTTTCGACCAACGACCATTCCACTAGGGGGCAGCGCGACATTTACGGTGGCCTTTACGCAGGGCGCCGAACGGCGCACACGCCAGGGTGTGTTGTCCTTTGTGGGTACGCCGTTCTGCACCCCTACTACAACCCTCATTGGTGGCGGGGGAGCCGTGGTACTTACTTCGCCCAATGGTGGCGAAGTGCTCTCTGCTTGTACTGGCATCGACATCACATGGAGTGGAGTAGGTGCCGATCAACCAGTTCGACTCGAGTTCTCGTGCGATGGCATCAATTGGCGCATTATCGCCGATACGATCTTTGGAAGCTCGTATCGATGGACTGCTGGAGAGTTGTGCGAAACGGGTCGCATTCGCGTGAGCACCATCCCTGGCGAACGTCTGCTTTGGGCCTTTCGCCACGGCAGTGGTGGAAATGAAACAGTTGGTGGCATTGGTGTTCGACCCGACGGACAACGAGTGTTTGTAGGAGGTAGCTTCTCGGGTACCACAACGATTGGAAGCTTTAGCGCAAACTCGACGTTGCGGGCTCATGACGGCTACTTAGCGACATTAGACGCCGATGGCAACGTTCTTGACGTACGCTTCCTGCGTGGTGGCCCAGGGCGCGAAGAACATATCACGGCAGTACGTGGCGACCGCGACGGAAATGTGATTGTAGCTGGCCACTCGACGAGTTCGCGGGTTACGTTTGGCAGCATATCGTGGGATGCTGGACCTATCGACGAACGCACTGCCTTCGTGGGCAAATATGCGCCGGATGGCCGGCAACTGTGGCGATACGTTATGCGAGGTACCACCGCTAGAAGTGCCGACGTTACCGTCGATGCCGTTGTCGTGCGCCCCCTTCCAGATGGCAATGAAGAGGTTGTTGTATACGGCCGCGCCGAGAACGTAGTAAGTGTGGCTACTGCTGCCGAGATCGTCGACGCCGAGGTTTTGCTTCCCGTTAACAGCACATGGTATTACACGCTTCGTATTGATCAAACCGGCCCAGCCCGTGTTGCAGCTCAGCCCCAGCCGTCGGTGCCGCAGATACCTAGCCCACTGCGGGCTGATGATGCCCAAGGCTATCGGTACCATGCCGGTGATTTCGAGGGTGGTTACACCGTCCCGCTACTTCCACCAGTTTTCATTGAGAGCGTTGGTCAACGAGATATCTGGGTGGCCAGATCCGTTGTTGGAGTTCCTACGAGTGACGTGTCGGATCGAACATTCCGCATTACGAAACCAGTGCTTGCTGCGAATCAGTCGCGCATCGTGTTTGCGCCTACGGCTACTGACCGTACGGCAACCTACAACGACGCACGAGGATTGCGCAACGATGGAACAGAGGCGCTCGTGATTGACTCGGTTCGAATTATGGGGCCACATGCCGACGATTTTCGTCTCGTAGGCATTATGGATGGAACCGAGATTGACCCCGGAGAGGTTGTCTCGATCGAACTTGTATTTACGCCTTCAGCCGAAGGCATGCGGCGTGCCGTCCTCGAGGTGTTTGCTTCGTGTCACAACAACATCGTTATTGATCTCGAAGGCGAAGGTCGTCCCGACTGTCCGTGGGACGTACGAGACACCATCGACCTGGGCCGAATCGTAATGGGAACGTCGTCGACCCAGCGGTTCGACTGCATCCTTCGCAGTAACCGACGCATCCAGATGCGCGCCGACGTGCGGCTGCGTGGATCAGCAGATTTCAGGGTTACTCCACTTGGTCCGGTAACGATGCGCTTTAACCAGTGTATCACCGTTGACGTAACGTTCACACCGTCGGCGCCCGGACGCCAGACAGCACAAATCGACCTCAACCTTCCAATCGAATGCGGCGTTGCCTTTGTGACGATTCTCGCCGAAGGTGTTCTGCCCGACCTTGAGGTTACAGATTACGACTTTGGCAACAAGCGGCTCGGTACTACAACGTCCGCCGACATCCTTGTGGTGAACAACGGCAGCATTGCCGTCGACGTGGAATCCATTACACCGCTAGATGCCGGCGTTGCGCCTATCCGATACACGTTGCCCACGCTGCCGCTGCAGATTGGAGTTGGCGATACCATTCGAATTCCCGTAGAGTTTACGCCAACAGACCGCTCAGTTTCGCGTAGCCGGATTGCTGTGCAGAGCCGTGGCCTCGACTCGGCGCGCATAGGCACGGTGCGTGGCGCAGGCTTCCAGCCAACCATTAGCGCCAATGGCTACGTCTTCCAGCCGGTTCTGGTTGGGACCGTTAGTAGCGAAGCGGGCTGGGTGCGCCTTCGCAACACCGACACACAGTGGCCACTTACGATTGCTGATGTTCGATTCGAGACGCCGTCACAAGACTTCCAGTGGAACGTCCTTCCAGTTGCCCCGATCGTGATACCGCCGTCCGACTCCATCGACCTAGCCGTACTGTTTAGCCCGCAGGCCGGGGGCCGGCGCACCGTTAACGTCGTCGTCGACCATGACGGTCGCCCAGGTCCCGACCCCTTTCCTCCGTTTGCGCGCACCACCGTGGTGGTTGAGGGCTTTGGCCTGCAGCGAAGCGTGTTGCCACCAGTCGACATGGGAGTGATTGCATGGTGCAACACTGTCGATACCGTCGTGTCGTTTACCAACGACCTTGTGAGTGAAGACCTCGTAGTGACGTCGGTAGAAGCAACGGGCGATGCTGCCGCCTTCACCATCAGTCCTGCAACTCCCTTCGTTATACCGGCCGGAGGGTCGTTCCCGCTACGTATCACCTTTGCTCCGTCGGCATCAGGCAGCTTTGCCGCTAGCTTTGCCTATCAGAACAGCCGTCAGCTCGACCTAACTGTGAACGTGCAGGGCAGGGCAATCGAACTTCCCACAGCCACAGCGGTACAAGCACCTGCTACCATTGCTGTTGGCGACGTGATGGCTCTATCCATCACTACTACACTACCAGCCGATACGACGGTTGATGTCGATGCACTTACTATCGCCATCGAACACCCAGATCGAGTTGTCCGTTATCGAGGTGTTGCTGCGTCATCGCAACCTGGGTGGGACCTTCAACCAATTGCTGGCCAAGGGGCTTCGGTTACACTTCGTGCAATTCGACGGCCGGGAGTTGTCCGCACCGACGTTGTGCGATTCGTACCGCAATTCGAGGTGTTTCTTGCGCCGGCTGGCGTGGTTCGGTTTCAGACTGAAGTAATCGCAGATGCGGCTTGTGTGTTGCCATCGCAGGCCGAAGTAAGCACGACGTTGAACCTAGCATGCGCCGATATAAAACGCGTTGTATCTATCGGAGGAACGGCTTTCGCGATGTCGGCACCGCGTTACCATGCTGGCGGAGCCATCGATGTTACGCTTGGGGTTGGTATTGCCGGGCCCGTGCGACTTATGCTGTATGACGCGCAGGGGCGTTGCGTTGCCACGCACAGCGTTGTACTTAACGAAGGTACGTTCGAGCTTCGACTGGCTGTACCAGGTATCTCTCCGGGATGGTATGCACTCAGCGTCGAGAGTGGTCCGTTCGTTCGCCAGCGCCCCTTGATTGTGGTTGACTAAGCTTAAAGCCTAAGGCGGGTTAGGCCGATACACAACGAGATCACGGGGCGGCGTGTTGCCACAAGGGTGAGTATGTCTCGAGATTGCAGGCCTACCTCCCACAATCCGTCGAGCAACGAGGCCATAACGCCCACGGGTATGAACGGGCCCATGTTGCCACCGGCGCCAACACCGCTTGAGACAGTAAGCCAAACCACGGGACGGATGTCGACGCCGGCACTCACGATAGCTTGGCCGAGCGAACCGGCAGAGGTATTCAGAGGGGCAATGACGTCTACGCCGTAGCGGATTTTCGAGTTACGACGGTAGCTTACGCCAGCTCGGAGGCGTGTTGGTAGTTGTGTTGTGGCGGTTTGTAATCCGCCCCATTGAAAGAAGTTACCGTCGCCAGTAATCTTTGGGGCTTGTTCGAACAGGTTGTAGTTTACGAAGCCCTCGCTGGTAAGTCCGTTAAGTACCGTGTCTTGAGCACGGAATACGTTGCCGGTCCAATGCACCGAACCAAGATCGACGACCGACAAGGCGGCACTCCACTGCGAGCCTACCGTGACTGTGAGGCCCAAGTCGGCGCCCCAACCGGTACCCACTGGAACGAAGTCATTACCCGGGATAAAGCTTGGTGTGGTGGCCTTGCCGTAATTGATACCAAACAGTGGGCTCAGTGCCGAACGTGCGAATAGCTCGCCGTTACTGGCAAGAGCATCTAGGTAGGCATAACCCTGGAGATATTTGGCTGATGCGCCGGCATAGATGCGCACAGACTTGGTTGAGATGACTTCCAACCCATACGATAGAGCATATTCGCGATACCACGTTAGGGCTAGGCGGGATCCCTCGAACAGCGTGGAAAACGGCTGAGGGTTTGTGGAGTAGCCCACCGTATCGCCGTTAAAGTTTACAGCCGACGAATCGAAGTACTCAAAGTAGCGCCCTTCAAACACCAGCCGACTCAGCGCATCATTCAGTGCAAAGGTCGCTGCAACACGTTCGCGTGCCGTAACGGCAATGCCGCCCCAATTGTCGGACTGGTATGCTGCGCCGAACAGGATAATGTCGACGCTTGTGCGAAGGCCATTATTCGCAAACTCTCGAGCGGCTTGGCGTTTTTGTTCAAACGTAAAGTCGAACGACTCGCTCTGAAACAACGTCTGCCACAAGCTTCCGCGCGAAAGCGCATCGCTATGTGCAGCGAAGCCCCCTTCAGCGAGGGTAAACGCCCACGAGCGCTTTTTGCGATAGATACCAAAGCTGATAGGGGTAGAAAGCTCGTAGGCATCGGTTTGTGGACGGAAGCCCAAGTTGGCTGGATTAATACCAACGCACTGATAGTCGGACACGGCAGTTGTAAGGGCGCCTGCAAATCCGATCCGAGAAAAGTCGGCGGCCTCTGTCTGAGCCGTTGCATTCAAGGCTGCAGAGAGCGTGGCAACGGTAAGCAACAGTGCGCTAAGTAAACGAGCAATCAAGGGCTAACGTGTTGAATGACTTCTTCGATGCGGGCAGCGATGCGAACGGCTTCAATGCCATCGGACAGCGTGACGGCGGCACTCGTGCCGGTGCGAATACTCTCGATAAAGCGCCGTTGTTCCTCGGCAATAGCATTCTGCGGCTGCACGGAGGGTGAGTCGACAACAATCATGCGATCGCCAAATTGGGTGTTGACTGTCCCCAACGGAGTTTGATGCGATGCATCGAACGATGGAGCTTCGATGAGGCGAAACATCTCGATGGTACCTGCGCCCATGTCTACCGATGCATAGCTGTCTTCTTGAAAAATTCGAAGCTTACGCATGGGCTTGGCCGAGATGCGGCTGGCAGTCACATTCGCCACACAGCCGTTAGCAAAGGTGAGGCGTGCATTGCAGATATCGGGCGTTGGAGTCAGAACGGAAACGCCAGTTGCCTGGATGTCAACGACAGTGCTACCTGTTAGCCACAGAAGCAGATCGATGTCGTGAATCATTAGGTCTTGCACAACGCTCACATCAATGGCACGCGGTTTAAAGGCAGACAGTCGGTGAACTTCGATGAAGCGTGGTTGAACGGGATACTGGTGAAGGGCTGCGATGGCCGGGTTGAAGCGTTCAACGTGCCCCACTTGAATCACGACGTTGGACGAAGCTGCTCGAGCTGCAAGTTCGTCTGCCTCGGCAACGGTTGCCGTTACTGGCTTTTCGATAAAGCAGTGCCATTCGTTATCGATGGCTATACGAGCAAGCGCGGAGTGAAGACTCGTTGGCGCGGCAATAATCACAGCATCGACGCTAGTGCTAGGTAGTTCCTCGACAGCGGCAACCCACGTAGCGCCTACTTCGGCGGCAAGTGCGCCAGCGCGCTCTGAATCGGGGTCAACAACGAAGGCAACGCAAGCGTCGGGCTGTTGGGCCAGCAGTCGTGTATGAATGGTTCCAAGGTGTCCTGTGCCAATAACGGCAAAACGAAGGGGAGAGGGGAGCATTGATGATCGTTTGGGTAAGAAAGCTGCAAGATACCATTGGCGGCGCAGCGCAATCGCTACTCCTCCTTCGCGGCGCGCGGATGCGCTTTCGCATAGGCCTCGCGCAGCCGTTCTACACTTACGTGCGTGTAGACCTGCGTTGTTGATAGCGAGCTGTGCCCAAGCAGTTCGCTCACCGCCGTTAGGTCGGCGCCATTGTTTAGCAAGTGCGTGGCAAAGCTGTGGCGTAAAACGTGTGGACTCTTCTTGGCCGACTCAGTGACCGGCCCCAGAATCGCGCGAATCGCGCGCCACGCTGCAACGGCCGTCATGCGCTTGCCGCGACTACCCAAGAACAGTGCCGAATGAGACTCAGATGTAGAAAGCTCTCCGCGTCGTTCAAGCCAGGCCGCCACGGCTTGGACGCACGTAGTTGTTACCGGTACGATACGCTCCTTGTTGCGTTTGCCAAGGACTCGTACTGTGCCCCTCTGTTGGTCGATACTGCCGACGTCAAGTTGTAGCGCCTCGCTTACGCGAAGCCCCGAGCCGTAGAGGAGTTCGCACAACGCCCGGTCGCGTAAGCCCTCGGGCGTTGATAGGTCGATGGAGTGCGACATGATGTCAGTCTCAGACTCCTGAAGCACTGTCGGCAAGGGCCTGTCCAGCTTTGGCGAGGCGATAACAGTGGCTGGGTTGGTGTCAAGGTAGCCCATTCGAACACAATGTGTAAACAGTGCCTTCACCGCCGCAAGGCGGGCACGAATCGTTCGTTTCGATACGCCGCGATCGTGAAGCCATCCCATAAACGGGCGCAGGTCGGCGGCCGTGATGTCCTCCATTTGCATCGGTCCAAGCTCCGCATCGGCATAGGCGCTAAACTGGTCGAGCGCCGACGAATAAGCAGATACCGTGTGCTTGCTCGCGCCTCGGGCACCGTCGAGGGTTCGTAAAAAGTCTTCTATGGCTTCTGCCAGATGCATCGCACAAAGTTACAGGTTAGAGCGCACGCCGTACGTGCGTGTAATCCACCTGCTTCATGGCACGGCAATTGCCTAATTTTGCCGCCATTCATGCTGGAAGTACTACAGTATATCGACGGTCGGCTTCAGCCGGCTGCCACGGGGGAGTGGCTCGACAACATCGAGCCAGCCACGGGCATTGTATATGGACGTATAGCGCGGGGAACGTCGGCCGACGTCGACCTAGCCGTGAAGGCCGCTCAAGCAGCCCTGCCGGCATGGTCGGCCCTCACTGCTCGCGAGCGTTCGCGTTATCTGCTGGCAATCTCGGAAGGCATTGCGGCACGGCTTGACGTTTTGGCCGAAGCCGAAAGCCGTGATAACGGAAAGCCGTTGTGGTTGGCCAAGAGTGTCGACATTCCACGCGCTGTCGACAACATGGCCTTTTTTGCCACAGAAATCCTCCACACCGAAACGGCAGCGCACCAAACCTCTGCCAGTGTGCTCAACGTTACACTCCGCCAGCCCGTGGGCGTTGTTGGCTGCATCTCGCCGTGGAATCTTCCGCTGTATCTCTTTACATGGAAGATAGCTCCGGCACTTGCCGCAGGGTGCACCGTTGTTGCCAAGCCCAGCGAGCTCACTCCGGTGACGGCCTATTTGCTCTCGGAAATCTGTATTGACATTGGCTTGCCCCCAGGGGTGCTGAACATTCTACACGGCTTGGGTGGTGACGTTGGCGCGGCCATCGTGGCTCATCCCGATGTAAAGGCCATTTCGTTTACCGGGGGCACTGCTACTGGAAAGCATATCGCCTCGGTTGCCGCTCCTGCGTTCAAAAAACTGTCTCTCGAACTCGGCGGGAAAAATCCCACGATCGTCTTCGACGATGTCGATGTTACCTCTGTAGCCAAACACGTTGCTCGCGCAGCGTTTACCAATCAAGGCGAAATCTGCCTCTGTGGCTCGCGTATCCTTGTCCACCGCTCCATCTACACCGCCTTCCTCGATGCCCTCGTTTCCGAAACGCAGCGCATGACGGTTGGCGATCCGTTCGACCCTGCAACACGTGTTGGCGCCCTCGTTTCTCAAGCCCATATGGAAAAGGTGCTCGACTACATTTCACTCGCTACGTCGTTAGGGGGCACCGTTCACACTGGTGGCAAGCGCCACAAGGTGGACGGACGCTGTGCCGAGGGGTACTTCGTACAGCCAACCATCATTGACGGCCTCGACAACTCCTGCCGTGTGAATCAAGAAGAGATCTTTGGACCCGTTGCCACCGTGATGCCGTTCGACAGCGATGACGAGGCCGTGGCAATTGCCAACGACACGCAGTATGGCCTAGCAGCAAACATCTGGACGAATAAGCTCGACCTCGCACACCGCGTTGCTGGGGCCTTGCAGATGGGCATCGTATGGGTGAACTGCTGGCTGATGCGCGACCTGCGCACACCCTTTGGCGGCATGAAGGCAAGCGGCGTAGGACGCGAAGGTGGCACCGAAGCATTACGATTCTTTACCGAAGCAAAAAATGTCTGCATCCAATACTAATCGCCCCGACGTCATCAACAGCTCCGAAGCTGCTGAACCCGTCGGGGCCTACCCACATGCCCGGCGTGTGGGAAACCTCCTGTTTCTGAGTGGCATTGGACCTCGCGAGAGGGGTCGGAAGGACATTCCCGGAGTTACGCTAGCCGAGGACGGCAGTATTGCCGATTATGACATCGAAGTGCAGACGCTATCGGTGTTCCGGAACGTTCGCGCTATTCTGGCTGCAGCAGGTACAACATGGGAGAATATCGTCGACGTTCAGGTCTTCCTTACCAACATGAAGCAAGACTTCCCAGTGTTCAACCGCCTGTATGCCGAGCACTTTACTCACGTGCAAGCAACGCGTACCACGATTCAGATCGACTGTCTGCCAACGCCAATCGCTGTAGAGCTGAAGATTATCGCTACTGTACCCTCATGACCAACCTCACGAACTGCATTGTCGTGTTTCTAGCGGCTGTCGGCTCGATGGTAGCCCAACCCGAAATTTCCTACTTGTTGCCCGACGTCGGGACAACGAGAATGGGCACGTACGTCGAGATCGTTGCCCCTTCTTCGAAGGTGGGAAGTTTTGGCGCTGATGGTATGTATGATAACTCACCATCGAGTGCCGTCCGAGTGGAGTGTGGCCGACCATCCGATACAAGTACCGTAACAATCGGGCCAGTATCTGTAAGCTGGAATGGCAGACTCATTTCCACGATCATTTTTGTTGATCCGTTGGCGCGGCCCAATTCGGCCGACTGGCGTCTGTTGCAGACCGAGTTTCGTATTCCCATTCGTGTTGTAACGGCGGCAGGTCTGTCGAATGTCGACACCTTTTACGTTGTGCAGCCCTGGCCCATGGGGGACTTGCGTTCGGAGACCGACCGCGTGTTAGGTGCTGGACGGCTTGGCGTGCGATCGCGGCGCGGAGCAATGATTGTCGACAGCATGCAATTGGGCGGGCTGCCGGCCTATACGGTAAGCACAGATGATTGTGATCCGCAGACGCCTGGCAACCAAGGATACTTGCCATTTGTTCTGTTGTCGCAAGGACACATCTATGGTCAAATTGGCACCGTCATTGACGTAGGCGCTCGAGGTGCCAATGGCGGCCCTGGTGGTGGTGGCGGTGGTGGTGGCTATGCGAATAACCTCGCCCCAACAAACCCTGCTGGTGGCTTTCAGGGCGGACACGGCTACACGGGTGGGGGTCCTGGTGGAGACAACAACACTCCCGTGGGACCACGATCGCGCGAACGTCCTGGCATGGGTAGTGGATCAGTCCCAACTTCAGGTACTGATGGTGGCATTTCGTTAAATGGTACACCCGGAGGTACTTCTGGCTCGGCTCATGAAAACGCCGGCGGAGGTACTGGACATCCGTTTGGTCGCAGCGGAGCTGGTTGTGATAACAACAACACGTGTGTACCGGACGGCGGACACGGCGCTGGGTCGGGCTTCCGCGAGGGCCAACGTGGTGGCGGCGGTGGCTATGGAGAAGACGGCGGCGGTTCGACGTTCACCGGTGGCAACACGGCTGGCAAACGACATGGCAACGCCGCCATCGTTCCCCTAGCTGGTGGCAGCGGCGGTGCCTCTGGTAATCCATCTGGACTCACGGCAAAGTCGTCGAGCGGTGGCGGCGGCGGTGGTGCCATCTCCATTCACGGTTTGCATCTCGAAGAGTTTACCATTCGCGCTAACGGTGCTACTACGTCCCGCCAAGACGTCAACGGTGGCGGTGGTAGTGGCGGGGCCGTTATCATTGGCTCAAGAATCGACGTGCAGCGATTTGTAAGTCCACAAACAAACCCTGGTGAAGATCAGGGCCACTTCAACCCCGGCGGCACTGGACGCCGCCGCGTTGATGGCCGAGTGACCATCGATGGAGTATATGGTGGCGCTGGTCTGGACACCGTGAGAAACACACTCCGTCGGCTTATCGTGCGGGGTTACGGTAATGGTAATGATGCCGTCATCTGGCTCCGCGGAGAAAACACGCAGTGGATTCCGTTCGACACCATTCGCAATGGTGGAGCATCGTGGCAACGTCCCTATGTACTACCAGGCACCGACACTCTCTATTACATGCTGGTAGCGCAGCGCATCCCATCGCCAAGTCAAGCACCATTCGCAGCCGAACCTGAGTGGGTAATGTCGCAATCTGGCTGGAACATCCTGAGAATCTACGGCCCCCCCATCCTGTCGGCGCCATCTACTTTTACCATGCGAACCTATGCCTGCCCGGGTGCCGACGTTGTAGACACCATTGAAGTAAGGAACGAGGGTGAGTCGCCACTCGACATTTCCTCCATCACTCTGCCAGGGGGCACCGGCTTCACCATCGAAGAGCCGACGGTGTTCCCTGATACGATAGCACCCTTTGGACGTCGATCGATCGTCGTTCGTTACTCACGTCAGCCAGGTCACTCGGGCCTGCAGTCTACACAGATTACCATTCGCAGCAACGATACAGCCGCCGGAAAAAATCCGTTCGTGATTGATGTATCGATAGCCGTTGAGCCGTTCGATTTGCGCTATTCTTGGCGTGGTCTTCAGCTAGGGCCGCGTGGTGATACCCTTGATTACGGAACGGTCTGCGTAGGTCAACAACAGCAAGACAATCTGGTTGTGCGCAATACCGGAGCCTCTCCTGCAACACTGCTGAACTTTAGGTCGAGTGCAGCGGGCCTCGTGTTTACATCGCACACGTTGCCGTTTGCGCTGCCTGCTGCAGGAGTGCGTAACGTTTCGATTCACTTTACGGCACGTCAGGAGGGGCCAACCTTGGTTCCTGTGTTGTTAGACGTGGCCGAGTGTCCACAGCCAGACACTGTGTGGATTCGATTCGACGGCCGGCTGCCGCGCATGACCTTAGTAGGGGATGGACAGTTTGGCGATGTTGTTGTGGGCAGTTCCGTCACGCGAATCATCGAGGTGCGCAACGACGGCTCAAGCGCTCTTGCCTACGCCGCTCTCGCACCACTACCAGCGCCGTTTCAGGTTGTTGGTACTGTACCCCCACTACCTGCCACCGTTGCTCCGGGCGAGCGATTGCTCATCGAGGTGCGCTACTCCCCAGCGACTGCGTCGGATGATACTGCTGTGCTTCGACTTCGTGCCGATGCTACCACTGCCACGTGCGCTGATAGTCTTACGATTGGAGTTTCTGGTAGGGGACGTCAACGAAGTCTGGCGCTATCGACAGAGACGCTCAATATGGGTGTGATATCATTCTGCGAAACCACTGTTGACAGCGTTTCGGTAACCAACAACGGTACCGTGCCAGTTACACTTCTCTACCCAGCGTTTATCACAGGACCCGACGCTTCGTCGTTTACCATCACAGGCCAGCCAACTGTTGACGCAGTGTTGAATCCGGGCCAAGCCATTACGTATACCGTCACGTTCTCGGGGGCTATTCCTCCGGCAGGACTAAAGACCGCATCGTTGCTGATTCGCACGTCCACCAACGGTCAAGGCGGGCTGGCCGTGGCACTGCAAGGGCAGCGCAGCGAGCCACAGATTGGTGGCGCTCGGATTGTTGACGTTGGTGCAATACCTCTAGGCGTGCCAACGCAGCGCCGCGAGACGTATACCAACGACGGTTCGATCGATCTTGGTCTTGCCGATACCCGTACCAGCCGTCAGCCGGTGGCCGCTGCACTCAACCCCGTTGGGACGCTTGCACCCAACAGTGCTTTCGAGCTTGACATCACCATTACACCAATCGAAGAAGGATTCCATACCGATACCGTATGGGTACGCTTTGACGCTCCTTGTGTAGACTCAATGCCCGTCATCGTTCGGTATAGTGGCGCAAGTGGTAGAATCACGGTGCCAAACACGATCTTCTTTGGTACACTCTCGCAGTGTGCTACGGGCCGTGATAGTATCGTTATTACCAACCCCTCCAATGTAGAGGTTGACATGATTAACGTTGCCATCGAGGGGCCCGACGCATCGCTCTTTACCGTGGAGAATCCAGGCGTGATTCTCAATCGAACGCTGGCGCCATCGGATACCGTCAAGCTCTTTGTTCGCTTCGACCCGCGACAGGCAACAGATGGTGTAAAGCGTGCTTCGCTCGTTGTTCGTGTTCGCATCAACAACCAACCTACCCGCGCAATCACGCAGTTGGAAGGTAACCGTCGTACGGCTCTTACTGGCGCCCCACCTGCCGTCAACTTTGGTGCTATTGACATCGGAACCACGGTCGAACAACGTGTGGTACTCGTGAATTCTTCGTCGGTCGACGTTAATATCACCGCCATTCGTCTGCGTTCAGGCAGTACTTCGCCATTTACCATCACGCCTCCGAGCGTTCCACTTCGTCTTCCTGCAGGGGGCTCCGTGTCGATACCGGTCGCATTTGCGCCCATCGTTGACGGACGCTTCGATGATTCCGTCGTCGTAGTTTTCGATGCCCCTTGTCCGGACGAGCGTGTTGTGGCCATTACAGGCCTAGGTCGGCTGAACGTAGAGTTAATCGTGATTATGCCGCAGCAAGACAACATCGACCCGTCGACGGACGAACATCGTTGGCCAATTCGGGCTGCCGTGGCGTCGGCACAAACGCCAATTCAGAACGCTACTGTGGTGTTGGATGTGCGATACGTAACGGACATGTTTGTGCCACAGCGCGTGGAAAATGGCAGTATTGTAAGTGCTGTTTCCACTGGTGGGCTTACAACGCTACGCGTCGAGATACGACCGGTGGCCAGTACGACCGATACAACCGAGATTGGTGCGATTGTAGGACAGGTAACGCTTGGCATGCATGATTCGACGTCGATCGACATTGTGGATGGCGAGATCATCCTACCGAATGCAACGCCAAGCGTGCGCCCACAACATGGCTTCATGCGCACGACGATTTGCAAAGAAGGGGGCGACAGGTTTATTCGTCGCGCAGGAAGTTTGCGGCTAAATGTAACACCGTTGCCAGCCATAGACCGATGTGAGATATCTGCCGAGGTGTTTGAAGCCGGTGAACACCGCTTGCGTGTGGTCGACATAACCGGAGCCACTGTGCAGCAGTGGCGCTGGGTGCATCGGTCGGGCGACCCAGCCAGAACGTTTGACGTATCGACTGGCAGCATGGGTAGTGGCGTGTACACGCTTGTACTCGACACGCCATCGCGCACCCGTACACAGGTATTGCAGGTGGTGCGATGACACACAGTATGATTATGCGATTGCTCGTGGTTGTTTCTCTATGTGCTGCCTCTGCGGGCCTTACACATTCGCAAGAAGTCCGGCTGAACCCCGAAACTGGGTCGCGCGAGACGTTGCGTTTTCACGTGGGTGCCTACGGTGCGCTTAGCATCAATCTTCACGCTGCAAATTTTGGAGCATTACCGGGCACACCGTCGTGTTGTCCGGAGTTTGGCAAGGCCGCGCTCGTTACGCCGGCCTTTGGCGGTTTGTTCGAAATGCCTATCACCGATACGTGGCGTGCCCAAGTTCGCCTTGGTTATAGCGCGTTAAGCGGATTGTTAACCGACAAGCGCGTGATTGGCAATGAGCCCGTGTTTGATGATGGTCCGGTACCAATAGCCACTCGAAAGGACATCGAGGTAGATTACTCCTTGGATGCCTCGTTGCCCCTTGTAGTGCTGGAACCAGCGGCGGCGTACAAGGTTCTTGATTTGTTTTGGTTATATGCCGGTGCACGGGCAGGATATGTGATTGGCAATTCGTTTGCGCAACGCGAGGATCTCGTTTCGCCCGATGGGCTCGTGTTTGCCGAGAATGGAACTACGGCCAGGAACGTGGTGAGTGGTGAAATTCCCGAGGTGCGACCATTCCAGTTGCACGTGGCACTTGGACTTGGATACGAATTGAACGTCTCGAACGACGTGATGTTGGCTCCCGAGGTTAGGTACTTCGTACCAGTCCATCCAGTAAGTAGTGTAGACTGGACTGTACAGTCGTTTCAGCTTGGGGCCTCGATTCGTTACAGCTTGTGGCGCCCGGTCGACCCAACCGTTATATTCGACACAATCTACGTGCGAGACACAATCATCGTCGAACGGTCCAGTTCTGCTGATGAACGTGTTGTGCTCGTAAGTAGCGACCGTAGCGAGTCGCGGAATCGCGAGGGTGACTACGAGTATCGCACAGTCACGATCAAGGAGCAGTATAACAAGGAGATACCTCGGAGTTTTAATCCAACACTTACGCTCAAGCCGCTGAATGCCGATGGCAGCGAACGACTTGGCATTGATATTATCGTCATTCGCGAAACCGACGTCGTAGAAAGTTATCCGTTGCTTCCACAGGTCTTTTTCGATGACGGTAGCAGCGACCTAGGAACTAGCCGCATGCAACGGATTGATCCGTCGTCGACACGCGATTTCCGTACAACCGATTTATCTCGAGATCAGTTTGACGTCTATTATAATTTGCTCAATATTATCGGTGAGCGGATGCGCCGTATTCCGACAGCCAAGATTTCACTCACTGGCGCCGTCAATAACCTAGGTGTTGAGAAAAATAATCGAACGCTGTCGCAAGCTCGTGCAGAGGCCATTCGTACCTACCTTGTTGACGTATGGGGCATCGATAAATCACGCATTAGCGTAAACGCGCGCATCTTGCCCGAGAAACATGCTAATGTTGAGTCAGAAGACGGAAGGGTCGAGAATCGGCGCGTCGATATTGCGGCATCAGACCCAGCAATCCTTGAAACCGTTGAATTCCGCGATCGAGATCGCAGCGTCGATCCAAAGGAAATTATCTTTGCTGTCTCCGTTGAGGGCGGCGAGGATATCGTCGGCTGGGACATCGACGTGGCTCAGCGTGGCATCAACCTTTATAAGGATGAAGGCCTAGGAATACCAAAGGAGATTGTATGGAAGACCGAGGGCGAACGTCGCCCAAAGCTCGAAGAGCCAATAGCGGTCAATCTCAACGTACGGAACGACAAGGGTCAGCGGAAGAATCTTACCGATGCCATTCCTGTTGAGCTCATTACAGTACAAAAAGCCAAGGGGATGCAGGAGGGCGGCAAACTCATCGAGCGTTATTCGCTCATCGTGTTCGACTACAACAGCGCCAAGCTGAACGAAAGTAACCAGCGAGTGATGGACATCGTGCGCAGCCGTGTGCAACCTGATTCTAAGGTACGCATTATGGGATTTGCCGACAGAACGGGCGATCCAGAGTATAATCGCAAGCTTGCAACACGCAGGTGCGAAGAAGCCAAAAACGTCCTAGCCGTCCGCGATGATCAAGTTACCATTGAACCGGTTGGTAGCGACCGACTGATTTATACGAACGATGTACCCGAGGGACGTTCCTACTGCCGTACCGTTCAGATTGAGGTTGAGACGCCAATACGATGAGGCCCGTTCCTGCGCTCGTTTTGCTGATGGTGGTGTTGCTTGCTGCATGCCGAGAACCAGGTAAACCCGAGGGTACGCTGCGGCCGGCTGCTGGCGGCAAGAACTATGGTGGTGTGTTTCGTGTAAACGAAACCGGCGAACTAAGCTCGCTCGATCCAGTGCGAATTAATGACGTTACGTCGGCGCACGTTGCCGAAAACGTCTACGACAACCTTCTTAGCTTCGACGAACATCTGCAGCTCACGAACGAACTGGCACATCGATGGGAGGTTTCCGACGATGGGCGCTCCTACACCTATCACCTGCGCACTGATGTGTTCTTTCACGACGACGCATGTTTTCCTGGTGGTAGGGGGCGTCGGTTTACGGCAAGCGACGTCGTGTATTCGTTTTCGCGCATCTGCGATGCGCGAACCGGCAGTAAGTCGTTCGACTACATGCGTGGTAAGGTTCTTGGTGCCGACGAGTACTTCGCGGCAACGCAAGAGGCCGAGCGTAGCGGGACGGCACCTCGCCTAGCGAAGCCGCAGGGCTTCGAAGCCCTCGATGATTCAACCTTTAGGATTCGCCTGACGAAGCCGTTTGCCCCTTTTCGAAGTTATGTGGCATTAACGTCGATGGCGATACATCCACGCGAGGCTGTGGAGTTCTATGGAAAGAAGTTTTCGCATCACCCCGTAGGAACTGGTGCTTTTACCTTCGTGCGTTGGGCTCCAGACAGGGAATGCGTCTTGCAACGCAATCCGCGGTATTGGAAATTCGACGAGCATGGGAATCGACTTCCGATGCTTGACGGCGTACGCTTTTCGTTCATGAAGGACGACAAAATGCAGCTCCTTGAGCTGCAGGCAGGAAATCTCGAGGAATCGTATCGAATTCCCAACGAATACTTCAACGTCATTGTGTCGCCCGAAAACAAGCCACTAGGCGCCTTTGCCAAGTATACGCTGTTGCATGTACCTGCTGCGGCTACGCAGTACTATGGCATGCTAACCACCGATGCTGTTATGGGCGACAAGCGAATTCGGCAGGCGTTCAACATGGCGATCGATCGCGACCGTATTGTGCGGTACATCCTACGTGGCCAAGCTGCAGGAACGGGTATCCATGGATTGGTGCCGCCGGCACTTCCCGGTTACGACGCTAGGTCGATTCGTGGCTATCGCTACGATCCGGCCAAGGCACGAGAACTGTTGGCGCAAGCGGGATATCCGCAGGGAAGGGGATTTCCCGCCTGCACGTTGCAGGTAAACGCTGGTGGCGGCAGAAACATCGCCGTAGCCGAAACCGTGCAGGGAATGTTGAAGGAAGTATTGAATATCGACGTTGCGCTTCAGCAAGTAGAATTCGCAACGCACTTGGAACGCATCGATGCTGGAAAGGCACCGTTCTACCGCTTAGGATGGGTTGCCGATTATCCCGATCCAGAGTCGTTCCTGAATTTGTTGTACGGCAAAAACGTGCCAGCCGATGGGGGAATCTCGCCACTCAACTCCGTGCGGTACCGTAATCCGAAATTCGACGAGCTATTTGAGCGCGCCATAGCAACCGTTAATGACTCTGCTCGAATGGAGCTTTACCGTCAGGCCGAGCAGATTGCCATGGACGATGCGCCCATGCTGGTGATATTCTACGATCGCGATTACCGGCTTGTGCAGCCCTACGTGCAAGACTATCGCAACAATGCGATGGACCGGCGGATGTATAAATACGTTTGGTTGCGTTAGCACGGGACGCTGCGCGGGACGCTGCGCGGGACGCTACGCGAGACGCTACGCGGTAGATGAGTTTATTGATCAATCCTCGTCCGTTTCCAAATCTGGTATGTGCGTAAACGCTATGCGCATAGGGGCGCTGTTACGACCATCGTGGGCCGAGCCAACATAAAGTGTGTTCTTGCCGTACTTCTTGTTCAGTTTGTCCAACGCATCATTAAGTGGCTGACGCGATGGTCCGGTATTCTCGAACATCGGCACCGGTATGGCATCGATAGGGGATAGGTGATTGAGCGAAATGCTCACCTTCATGGGAATCGTACCGATATCGGTCCGAGCTTCAATCATCCGTTGCAGCACCTGTGTTAGCTGCATGGTGTCTTGTGTTGGCGTAATATTCACGTCGGCCTTCCACCGACTACCGCTGGTACTGCGCACCGAAACAGCAATGTTAGCCGTTGCCAGCTCGTATTGACGCAAGCGCATGGCTGCCTTCTGCAGCAGTCGATGCAGCACGGCACTGCTTCCTTCTATCGAACGCAACGCTGGTTCCAGCACGTGGCTATGCCCAACAGTGGTTTTTGTTGTTGGGCCCCGTTCTACTTGTTCGCCGCGTAGCGACATCCAAAAGCGTTCGCCTTCGATACCGCCCCAGACGTCTCGCAGTGCCTCCTTGGTTGACGCACAAAGTTGCTCTACGCTAAAGATGCCCTTGCGGTACAGCCGCTGATGCATCTTCTTGCCAATGCCGTTAAGGTCGCGAAGCTCGAGCTTGTGAAGTACCTGCGGCAGGTCTTCCTGATGGATAACCACGAGGCCGTTCGGCTTTTGCATGTCGCTTGCCGTTTTGGCGAGATAGTCGTTCGGTGCTATGCCAATGCTACACCGCAAGCATTCGCCCACCTTGGTGGCAATCGTAGCACGCACATCCTCGGCAATCGCACGGGCACGTGCTTCTTGCTGTGCAGAACCCGTAAGCTCACATACCATTTCGTCGATAGACTTCACCGCCTTTACGTGAATCACCGATTCTACCGCCTCGACAATGCGGTGGTGATAGTCGATGTATGCTCCATGCTGTGCCTGCACCAGCACAAGATCAGGACACATCCGCTTCGCATCAGCGATAATGGTCCCCGTTGTTACCCCAAATCTCTTTGCCTCGTACGACGCCGCAATAGCACAGGTTGTGTCGGCCATTACCGGTACTACGGCGATTGGCCGACCGCGCAGCATAGGGTCGAGCTGCTGCTCGACGCTGGCAAAGTAGCTATTGAGATCAACGAATAGGGAACGCAGCATTACGCCTCCGATGGCCACGCAAATTAGCACTCGTAGCGCGGGTTGCTACGGCACGGCAGGCCCCACCGTTTTCGTAATTTGTCCAAATATGAACAAGAACCTATCCGGCCTGCAGTCCCTACCGATAGGGGGCACCGGCGTCATTGCTGCGGTGCGTGGACCGCAGAACGCCGTACGGCGTATCAACGAGCTTGGCCTTACGAAGGGCACGGCGGTAACCATCGTTCGCAAAGCTCCCTTTGGGGGTCCAATCGAGGTGTCGATTGACGGCACACACCTAGCCGTTCGGCTGGCCGAAGATCTTTCTATCGACGTTCTTGCCAATGGCCGCTGAACAGCCCCGCACGTGCGCGGTTGTTGGCACGCCGAACACGGGAAAATCCACGCTCTTCAACGCGCTCACAGGCCTGCAGCAACGTGTGGGCAACTTTACCGGCGTGACGGTTGAACCGATGGTAGGCCGCATAAGCTTGATGGCCGGAAAGGCCAGCCTGATAGACCTGCCGGGTATGTATTCGATGGACGCCGAAAGCGAGGACGAACGACTCGCCGCCGACGTCCTGCGCGGTCAGCATCCCTCGATACCACGTCCCGACGTCATCTTGTTTGTGGTGAATGCCGCCGAGCTCGACCGTAGTCTAGCACTGTTTGCTCAGATTGCCGCCCTGGGTTTGCCCACGATAGTCGTGGCCACGATGATCGACGAAGTAAAGGCCGCAGGCGGCATGTTCGACGATATCGGATTACACCACACACTCGGTGTTCCAGTGTTTGGCGTTGTTGGCACAAAAGGTCTTGGCATTGGCGAGGTCAAGGATGCGATCGTCGATTCTACTGTTGCCACCATTCCATTGCCGGTTGCCGTGGCCACGGCTGACGCCGTCTCTCGAATGGAATGGGCTCGTACGGTGGCCCGCAACGTTGTACCCCAGCTCGAACGTCCAGCCCTTACACGACGACTCGACGCCGTTCTGCTTCATCCTGTCTGGGGCGGAGTGGTATTCGTTGTCGTTATGGCCTTGTTCTTCCAGTCCATCTTCACCTGGGCCGAGCCGCTCATGGATCTCATCGAAGGGGGCATTGGATTTATACAGCAGGGGTTGATTGACAGCATGAGCGACAACGTCCTGCGCAGCTTCCTCGTCAAGGGCTTGTTAGGTGGGGTTGGTAGCGTGCTTGTGTTCCTTCCCCAGATCCTAATTCTCAACCTCCTTGTAATCATCCTCGAAGAGTGTGGCTACTTGGCGCGCGCAGCGTTTATCGTCGACCGTCTTATGGGTCTGTTCGGCCTTCAGGGGCGAAGCTTCATCCCGCTCCTTGGGTCGTTTGCTTGCGCTATCCCGGGCATTATGTCGGCACGCATTATCCCGTCGTACCGCGACCGCATGGCCACAATTCTTGCGACGCCCCTTATGACATGTTCGGCCCGACTGCCTGTGTATGCATTGTTGATAGGGGCGGTGATACCGGCATCCACCGTGTGGGGAGTATTTTCGCTGCAATCGGTGGTACTAGCCGGACTCTATGCAGCTGGTGCGATTTCGGGGCTCTTGGTGGCACTCGTTATGCGCAAGACGCTGTTTCGTGGTGGCGTGGTGTCGTTCTTGATGGAGTTACCGCCGTATCGATTCCCGTCGGTTCAGAGCGTGATGGTAGGAATGGTTGGCCGGAGTAAGGACTTTTTGAAGACGGCGGGGACGGTTATACTGGCGTTTAGCATTGGACTGTGGATTCTTACTGAACTGCCAAGGACCGATGTTGTAGGCATTACCGACCCCATCGAGGCCGATCGTGTACAACTAGAGCAGTCATACGCTGCTAGCCTAGGCAAGGCCGTGCAGCCGCTGTTTGAACCGTTGGGCTTCGACTGGCGCCTAACCTTGGGCGTGCTGGGCAGTTATGCAGCGCGCGAGACGTTTGTGGGCGTGATGGGGCAAATCTACGCGGCCGACGTGACGGAGAGCGACGCTACGTTGCGAGATGTGCTGCGGGGAACGTTGCCGTTGGCAACGGGTTTGGCCTTGCTGGCATTTTATGTCTATGCACTGCAGTGCGTAAGTACCATGGCCATTATGAAACGCGAGACGGGCTCTTGGCGTTGGCCGGCGATAGCATTTGCAATCACGTTTGTGATGGCGTGGACATCGGCGTGGGTTACCAAGCTGCTGGCATCGTAGACCGATAACCGGTCACGTCGATGGAGCTATCGTAGGATATTGTCTAGCACGAGAAGTTGCTTCGTGGCGATCTCAAACGTGCCAAAGGTCGCGAGTACCTCAGTGTTCTGTTGGATGAGACCAATCGAGCCGTTGTAGAGATATCGAGTGATTGACCAATAGCCGAGTGGCAATCCTGGCTGAGTAATTTCGACGTGAGCACATCGAAACTGGCCAGCATTGGTCGTAACGAGCGTATCCGCATTGAGAACTCTATATACAAGCGTATCCTGTTGAACTTCTGAGCCATCGTCAGATACAAGCCGCCTCACTTCACTAAATGTCTGATCTTTCGTTGCAGGCCACGGTCCAATAACCTGTGTATACTCCGTATCGGGTGCCACCATACTCAATCTACCATTGGAAAGCACCCAGCGTACATCGATTCGCTCATCGTTGGTGAGAATCGAGACAGTGCCGTTCTGCTCTGTTCTCGACAGCACTGTCAACGTTACCGTCTCTACCCCGTCGGGCTCGTCATTCGTAGTACGTGTCAACGAATAGACAAGCCGAGTACCAACAGCGTGGTTTAGCGACGTCTCCGAAGGTGAGGTTGGACCGACGGGTATGCTGTCGCCCTTACGCGGACAGCCGTTAAGGATGAGCGCTAAGCCAGCGCCACAGAGAACAACGACGATGTGCGACCGCATAGTTTATGCTCCAAAACGTGGTACACTCTGGTCAATCGTAAACACAACAGATACGCTACTTGGTAGCGGCTTCGACTGCTGCCTTGCCGATAGCATTCATCTCGGGATCGGGATAGCGATTGAATTCGTACGGATGCCCCCAGTAGTACAACTTGCCACCGCGAAACACCGCATAGTAGTCGGCGGCCGTTGTTCCCAGGGCAAGATCGAACACCATCGTGGTAAAGCGCTCGCCTGCTAACGATGGAACCTCGAAGTCGACGGTGAGCCGCGGCCCCTTGCTTACAAGCGTCTCTACGGCGTCGGGCGTCATACCGCGTCGGAGCTTATTGGCGTCTCCAACGGTAAACGCCGTACAGCCCACCATACTGCATACAACAAGTGCAAAAACAAAGAATCTCATCAGAATCCCATTCCTATAGCTAGATAGAGACGTGAAGACAACGACCGAATGTCGGCGTCCTCGGATTTGTCGAAATCTCCAAGCATACCCCAATACCGAAGGCCACGACCATCGTAGAGCAAAACAAAGGTATTGACGTAATGTGTGGTAACGTTGGTAATCCGCTCCCTTTGCGAACCAAGCATTAGTGTTCGCTCCTGTTTCTTGTCCTGCGACGTTTCCAGCGGATATAATTCAGCAAAGTACCGAGTGCCGTCAACAACAAACTGCTTTGTGTCGTCGGCATCACGCGACAGTACGTCGTTCACGGCCTTCGCCGTCATGCCTTTTTCAAGTCGATGCAAATCGTTCACAGTGATGAACTTCGGCTGGCAGGCAGCCATCATTAGAACAATTAGTCCGAGACAACTTAATACACGGTGTTGCATAGCATTGCGAAGGTAACACGAAAGTCGAAACTAGCGATTAGATTGAAATCTAACGTCGTGATGCGGCCTCAAGTAAATCCATCATTTGGCGAGCGCTACGGCCCCATGTAAACGTAGAGGCCCAGTGAATGGCGCCTTCGGATAGATTTGTACACAGGGTGGGATTTTTCAAGAGCAACGTTATGTGCCGCTCTAGGTCGTTGATGTTCCCGTAGGGATAGAGAAGTCCGGTTACGTTATGGCGCACTGCATCCCTAAGGCCTGGCACATCGGCACTGACCACTGGAGTACCACAGGCATTCGCTTCCAGTGTTGTAATGCCCCAGCCCTCCTTGCGTGAGGTGTTTACGGCTACGTGCGATCGCGATAACAGGCGTACCTTTTCCTCCTCGCTCACGCGTCCCCAAAACGTCGTATCACCAGCAATGCCTAGTTGATGTGCAAGATCCTTGAGGGCGTCCGTGTAGTCTCCGCTGCCCATAATCCACAACTGCGCCGTAGGAACCTTGGTGCGTACCACGGCAAATGCCCTCAGCAGGTGGTCAACACTCTTATATTTTTTAATTCGGCCAAAGTACGTGATGGTTGGCCGTTGCTCTTTCTCCGTGATTCGCATCGGAAAACGCGACTGATCAATCGCATTGTGGATAATCGTCAGGTTCTCGGCAGGTAGGCCAATGTCGATGCATTCCTGACGTGTGCTTTCGCTTACCACAGCAATTCGAGTGCGCTTGTACACGCTGGGAATCTTTTGCTCGAAGTATCGCACATAAGCCCCGGCAAGACGACCAGTCTCGGCATAAATACTATCGCCAAACAGGTGGTGAATAATGCCTACCACGGGCACCTGAACAAAACGTGGCGTAAAGAACGGAATCTTGTTGATATCGTCGACCACAACATCCGGCTTGAGGTCCTTGCCAACGGTGTTCCACCATCGCCGTACGCCCCAGTTAAACGTGGCTCTAGAACCACTCCGTATCACCCGAATTCCGTCAATTGTCTCCTGTAAGGGGGCGCCGGGAACACTGCAGCAGTGCAGCGTGACGCTATGGCCCATGCCGGCGATGCGCGAAAAAATCTCATGAAGATGTACTTCGGCACCGCCGGCCTGCGGATGCGTCCGGTCCTGCCAGTTCAGGACGAGGATGTTCATCGACCAGTAGGCGTCTCTACGAGCACTTCAACAGTCCGCGAGTAGAAGCGGCCTTCAGGCGTGCTGTTGTCAAACGGAGGAAAGCGCTTGCCTAGGCCAATGGCTTGACGTTCCGGAACACCCAACGCACGAGCAACGCTTTTGGCGCGCTGCTCCGATAAGCGCTGATTATAATCGTCGGAACCAGACCGATCGGTATAGCCAACCACGCGCACCGTCGACGTGGGCTTGACCTTGGCCTTAACGGCATCAATGACGGGCTGATGGGCCGGTGTAACGTCACTCTTATCAAAGCCAAACAGAATCATGCTATAGCGATCCATTTCCTTGTCCGCACGACCTCGCTTATCAGCAAGCGAGATGTACTGAACAGGAATCGAGGCATTGCCAGATGGAATGGTCACACCGTCGGCGTCGCGAGTAGCCATAAGGTACTCAATGGAACGCGTTGTCGGCGTAATAAACCTTGCTTGTTCGTCCATCCTCCAGTCGACGTTCGCAGGAAGAGGATCGGTGCCATGCCACGTTCGAAGAACTCGCTCACCGTCGGCCGCAAAGATGGTCCATGACGCAATCGGCGAGCGTGGATCCATCGACGGTATGAGCCGTAGTCCAGCCGGACTGAATACGCGAGCGGTATCTTGCGACGTTACTGGCGCAAGGATAGCTGGCGTTGAAGCCCGAAGTTCAACGCGGCGGTTCTCGGCACGTCCGTCGGCCTCGTTGCTGTTTGCTGCTTGTTCTGGCAAAGCACGCCGTTCAACTGTAAGACGTGATGCTTCGATGTTCCACACCGAGGTGAGGTATGACTTGACAGCATCGGCACGCGCTTCGGCCAACCCGCCGCTTACGTCGTTGTCGGACGGATCGGCGCAGCCCGTAATCGTTAAGCTTGCCGATGGGTCTGCCTGCATGCGCTTGCCAATGATGTTCAACAGGTGCTGGTAGGTTACCATAGCGTCGATGTTATAGAAGTTGTCGACGCTGAAGGTCTCCGTCTGCTCTTCCCGTACGCGTCGGTACCGCTCGGGTAGGGTCGCAGACCCTTGATCGAAGAACACGTAGGGTAGGAGTGGGCGAACACGAGTTGACGAAAATTCTTCGACTTGAATCGAAGACACGGGTGTGCTTGTACCCTCTGCAGTTAGGCCAGTTGCGTCCAACCGAGTTACGAATGGTACTCCCGGTGCCCCCTTCGAAGGTGGCGGGGTGGTACGTGCATAGGTATATAGGTCGTCGTCGGACATGTCGTCGGTGAGTTCTGGCGGCACCATGCTAACACCAAGGCCAAAGCGCAGGTGATGGATGTTCCAGGTGCCAACGTTTATCGACGACATGGGGTTGAACGTAAAGAGCACTTCGGGCGAAATCAGGAGCGACCGAGAGGCAGTAGCTGGTAAATCGTAGCGTGCACCAACGGTAATGCCCACGCCGAATGACGAGATAGGGCCGATGTCTCCCGATGACTGATTGCGCACGCGGGTGCGGCTTTGTCCAATCACGAAGGCACCATCGGCCGGTGTAACTAAGCGTTCCGCTTGTTCGAAGGTATTACTAAGGAAGAAGCCCGCCGTAAGGCCACCTTGTAGCCAAAGCCCAGGCGCCACGCTATAGCCCAGAAGCGGCTCGATACTCATTTGTGTGAACTCGGCGTCGATTTCGTGCGAGATGGTAGCCTGTTCGGTGCCATTGGCCAGCACAACAGCCTTAGATTCGTTCTGACGGAAGGCCGCGTTGAACATGCCATAGTGGGCGCGTATGGAAAGGTCGAGCGAGGGCGACAAGGTTTTGATGTAACCCAATCCGAAGAACAGGCCGCTACCAGTTGCGCTTGTGAATTCGGGGCAACAGTTGCCAACGCCGAGTTCGCGGAAATTGGAGGAATGAACACCGATGGCATAATTGCCAAACAGCCCAACACGGTCGCGTTCAGTTTGTGGGGTGCCTTGGGCTAGCGTAGAAACGGATCCTACGACGAGCATCATAGACAAGCAAAGAAACAGTACAGTCTTCATAATAGTGTTGATCTCGCGGATAGGATTACTTCGAAACATCAAAGCGAACGGCATGGCGTTCTGTTGGGGTCGTAAGCACGATCCAGTAGTTGCCTGTCGTTACGCCTGTAACGTCAAGCGGGAGCACGTGACGCCCTGGCAGTAGCGAGCCCTGAAAGACGGTTTGCACTGTCCGGCCGGTAACATCGATGAGTTCAATGCGTGAAGCGCCCGTCTCGACAATCGTAACGCCCACGGTTCCGGTGCCGGTAGATGGTTGTGGGGCAGCAATGATGCCAGCACCGCTGCCTGTGCGCTCGAAGAATCGCGAAGACTGGCCGGCGCGGCAGATGTCGTCGAACGTTACCGACCCCGGCACGTCGGCAACTTGTACAGTGTCGCCCACGGTTACATCGGTTACGTCGATCGTGGTAACCGAGTCGTTGCCCCATGCCGTAGAGAACTGAAGGGTAGTGGAGAGCGAATCAGCTCCGCGGGGAATTGGAAGGTCGACGGTGAATGTCCGTACTCGTCCATTGGCCGACAGCGTTCCAACAGGTGTGGGGCCAGTTGGTACTAACAGTGTTCCGTTAACAACAAACGTTGCAGTAATCGACGACACAGTCGTACGATCAAGATTCTGGCGGTTTGTGATGTGCACCGGCACCGAAACCGTTGTGCCACTTACAGTGCGCACGTGGCTTGGGCGAATGGTAACGCCGATGATGTCCTTAACCGAAGCACGCAGCCGCAGCACCTGCTCTTGCGAGCATACCGAATCGCGGAAGGTATAGGATGTCTGGAACGACTCGCCCGAGCGTCCACCCAAGAACCGAACCGTGACGATCGAGGCAGTGCCTGGCTGGGTAACTTCGGGTACGACCGACAAAATTCGGAAGCGATCGATGTTGATAGCGCCTCGCGGCCAACGTAACGGCGTCGAGCCCGAGTTAATCAAGCTTATTGTAACGTCGCGGGTGGAGTCGGCAGGGACATTACCGAAGTCGACGTCGTTACTTGACAGAGAGAATTGGACGCTATCACGGCGAGCAACGAGGGATATAAGCGAAACGCCAGAAAGGGCGTTAAGAGCGTCGGAAACGATTACAACCGACGCCAGACGGACACCACCCTGGCCTGGCGTAAAGATGACGTTGAAGTCGCGAGTGGCCTTCGGTGCCAACGTAAACGGTAACGTGATGGCTGATCCGTCGGTATTCCGAACCGAAAACTCGCTACGAGCAGCTCCGTCCGTCACGATGTCGAACACATTAAGCTGAGCATTGCCGGAATTGGTAATACGAATCGGTCGTGTTGTTGGAGAAGGTGTACATGGCGACGTTTCAAAAACGAGCGACGTCGATGTGGTGAGCGTTGCGTCACCAGCACCTTCGCCATATAGGAACACTTCGAGATCCGGTGCGCCTTCAAGGTCGAAGAACACCTTACCCGAAAAGCGTCCTGTGCTAGTTGGCTCAAAACGGATACGAAGATTTCGCTGCTGACCACCATTGAGCGTAAAACTCGAAACGGGATCTACGATCGTAAAGGGGGTGGATGTTTCGCCCTGAACGTTAACGCCCAAAATGGTCACCGGAGCACCACCAGGATTCGCAAGCGTGAGATCAGATTCGATGACGTCGACGTTGGCAACACGTCGTTGGAAGTTGATGAGGGCTGGGGCCGAAAGTACCGGACGTGCCGAGGTTGCCGTCACGGTCGACACGAGCAGGCCGGTACCGGTGACCACATTAATCGTCACGGATTTGTCTTCGGGAATAGGGGATGTGCGAGGCGACGTTGGGGCGAACAAAACCTCGCGTTCCAGAGTACCTCCGGGTGGGACTGTAACGGGCTCTGATAATGGTTCCACCACGAACTCGTTCAGGTTCCCAGCAACGGCAGTTACAGAACGCACGACGATAGGTCCCGTCGACGTGTTGCGCATGACATTGATGCGACGATCGATCATTGATCCAGCATACACCAATCCGAATGTTGTATCTACCGAACTACCAAGTGTTCCCGAGATGCTAAACACTGCGTTCGAACGGGTCTCGGCCAGTCGAAGGCCTTCAATCTCATACACTCGGGCTAGGAAGTCGGTACCACCAGTGGCAATGCGCGCGCCCGTTGCATCGTATCGAGCGGCGTAACATAGGCCGCGGCTACCAACGAGCGAATTTAGAACACGCAACGTCGCCGCCTCGAAGATGCGCACTGTACCGTCGCCATTTGCTGCGATAAACTGCGCTCCGTTGGGACGCATGCTAATTGCCAGCCACGAGGCCTCGGCAGGAACGGACACCTGCCGTTGGGCGCCCGTCGATGTTGTCCAAGATCTCAGAGTAAGGTCGGCCGAGCCGGACACGATTACCGCGTCGTCTGGAGTAATATCAACAGCATACACCAAGCCAGTATGTCCTTGAATGACACGTACCGTATCGAGACTTGTTCCGTTGCGGACCACAACGTTGTTACCTTCGCCGGTAATCACGAGCGATCCCGACCTGTTAAAACGTAATGCGTTTACCGAGTTGATTCCCGAGGCCGTACGCTCTGGCAATACGATGTTATTCACAACGGCCCGCTGTGCAACATCGATTTCTGCAATACCGGCCTCCATACCAATAAGAAGTCTCTCGCCGCCGGGATGGAAGTCTAGAGAAAGCACACGCTGAACAACGGTAATCGCAGCGATTGGCTCGCCGGTTTGTGAATCCCAGAACCGTACCGTACCGTCATAGCTGCCTGTTGCGATAAGGGGCAACGTGGGGTGCGTTGCCACGCAGGTTACCCAGTTGCCGTGCCCATTCAGCGGAAAGCGTAGCGCTCCTGTTGACGCGTCCCACACACGACCGGTACGGTCGTGCGATACCGTCACAACCGAAGCACCGTCAGTCGTAAATGCTGTGCCATATACAGGCCCAGAGTGCCCTTGGAAAACCCGAACGCGGTTAGGGTCGAGAACCGTCTGCTGTACCCGAATGCGCATACTGTCGCCGATCTCTGGTCCAACGCTCCACGGATACTCCAAACCCGTTGCCGCTTCGGTGACCGATCGCCACGTACGGCCATTATCCGAGCTGACGTCGATACGGACAACTTCATCAGGTAGTAAGCCGGTCCATCGTATCACTGTGTCACGCCCCGCCGACCAGCGCTCGCCGCCGTTAGGCTCGACAAGACTGAGAACCTGAGCACGATTGGCGAAGCTTGACTTTACGTGAATAACCACCGGGTCGCAGGCGTCGGACGCAATGGTGATCCGCCCGTATTGCGTGTTTGAGTCGGCAGACGAATATTCAACAACCAGGCGTCGCGTTTGATTTGGCTGTAACGTGAACTCAGGCGTTGTAACACCTTCGGTAACTACAAAGGCTGGGTTCGATGATGTAACACCGGTTACGCGCACAGGTCTGTTGCGGGCCGTGAGTGTTACCTCGCGCGTTGCTCGTGTTGAAGGGGGCACCGGTCCAAAGTTTAGCGACGTTGTCGAGGACGTGAGCAGAGCTCGTGTTCCCTGCGGGACGGCAACCGTGCGACGCACGGTGGTGCTGCCACGCCGCACTTCAATTACTCGCTGTTCTGCGCAGTCCGAAGCAGCCGTCCACGTTAGCTCGCAGCCGGGAAGCTGCTTGGCTTGCGCAGCAAAAGCCCTGGCAATAGACTCAGCATCGGTCGCTGACGTTATGCCGTCAGCCCATGCACCACCAGAACGTTCGGCAAGGTCTCGCAGACCTTGGTTGAGCGTTGTACGAAAGCCCATTACGTACAACTGAATGCGAAAGCTCGCAAGACGCTCGCGAAGCGTATTCACATCGGCCTCAGCCATGCCGTCCGTCATAAGAATGACTGCCCGTTTACGCGAACTCGAAACGAGTTGCGGAAAAATGCCCATTGGTATCGAGTCGAACGCATGACGAATGTTTACGCCCTGACCCGACCGTATGCCAGAAACTGCAGCGTCAAACTTCGAACGATCTTGTGTAGACCCAAGGACGACGAAGGCGCGCTCGTCGAACGAGAGTACTCCTATCTCGTCGGCAACGCCTGCTACAATACGCTCTGCAGCCCTTGCCGCAGCTTTCTGTAGGTCGAGCGCAGAAGGGGAACCCAGAGCCGTCGACGACGACACATCAAGTGCAAGCAGTAGCGTAGTTGGCACTCCCTGACCGGGTGCGTCGCACGTTACGCCGGCAACGGTTGATGAACCATTATCAGTAACGGATACTGACACACCATCAAGGTTTTCCAAACCGCCCGTGGCACTGATGCCGTACGCACGTGCTACAATTTGGGGATAGGCCGCCGTTGTAATTCTCGTAACAACGACCGATTGCGCCATGGTGTTGGCGACAACGAATAGGAGCCCTAACGCAAGTGCAGCTAGGGCGTTCAACGTGTTTTTCATACGTGTAAACTAGAGCGGAAAATAGTCGGTGCAGAGAGAGAGTGAGCGTTTTGTGGCTAGATAACCATAAATCGAACGATTGGTTACCCAGTTAGCGAATTGGAGTGTCCACACGAACAACCACGGTGCGGCTGTAGGCGCGTCCCTCGGGGATGGTTACAGGATACGGAGCTGCGTTTCCAATATCAGTGGCTAATTCGGCTCGAGAGCCAACTCCAAGGATGCGAGCAGTCTCTTGAGCGCGGTTCCGTGCCAACGTTCGGTTATACGCTTCGGCGCCGATGATGTCGGCGCTGCCGCGAATGCCAACCGATGACTCAGGACGGATTTTGCTCCTGATCAGATCGATAATTTCGACATTTTGTCCCTTAATAGATGCGTCGTTGAAATCAAAGAGAATGAGGGCAAACCTGTCGATCTCCCTGTCTTCGATTCGCTCGGTGCGCTTGCGACGAATGGTAAGCTGTTGCACCGTAATCTCCTGCGCGGGCGACAGAAACGTCGATCCATTGTCGTCGTCGAGCTCGACGGTATACGTTATGGGTTCGTCAGACGACGGCAGCGACTTCCTGTCTTGGTCAAGCGCCCACATCGGAATCTCTTGCGGAACGGCTCCACGGCCTTCGGTACGGAATAACAGACGCCCTGCCTGCTTGGCGTCGACGCGCCACCGCGTTACGGTGATACCCGACGGGACGCTGACTGTGAAGGCAATCGACGGCATACTCGACGAGCGAACGGTATCGGCCGTACGTACAGGCGCCAGAATTTGCGAATTCGTGGATGCAAGCTCAACTCGTCGGTTCTCTTCTTCGGCTAGGGGAGCGTCTGCTGGGTCGACGGCCCGCGTGGGTTTCTCCGGCATTGCTCTGGCAACAACTTCCAATCGACTCGCGGGGATGTTCCATGTTGCAACAAGGTAGTCTCTCACGGTCACGGCCCTCCGTCGGGCAAGCGATCCGTCCGGATCGGACTCAGCAGCTGTTACGCAACCGGTAATCGTGAGCTTAGCGTCGGGAACGTCTGCAAGGCGACGGCCAACAATGTTTAACAGCTCGTAGTAGGTGTCAAGCGTGCCAACGGCATGCAATCCCGCCTCGGTAAAGTCGGTAGCCATAGAACGTTGAACGTATCGCGCCGGTAACTGCGACTGCCCCTTATCGAAGTAAAGATAGGGGAGGAGAGGGCGCAAGTCGGTGGTAAGAACCTCGTCGATACGTACTGTTGGGTTCGGCGTTCGACTACCGTCTGGGCGTATACCCTGGGCTTGAATGGTGGCCGTGAGTGGTGGTCGTTTTGGGGCTGGCGGCGGCGGCGGTGGCTCTGGCGCCGGCGTTGGCTCGACGACTACGGGCGCAGGAGCCGACGGCGTAGGGCGCCATCCGATGCTAATCGTGGTACGCAATTGGTGAACATTCCATGCTACACCAGATGCCACACCCGTGGCGTCGCGAACGTAGCTTACTTCGGGTGCAAGCACGAGTGAAGCATCGCGATTGAGAGGCAACGACGCCCGCACGAGTGCTACCATCCCAAGGCGAAGCGCACTAGTTTCGGGAATATCGGCATCGTGGTTAACCCATGTGCGCCCCGTGCCTAGGTACGACCCGAAGTCTTCGGGCTCTACCAGCGTTTCCGTCTGCACAAACCTCGACGTGGTGGCGATGGCCAAGCGGGCACCAAGGCCCACTTCCAGGACGCCAAACGGACGCCATGTAACAACTGGTTCGAGGCCAATGGTTGAAATCGATGACGTAAGAGCGTGTTGAAACACCGCGGGCACAACGCGGGCTGAATCGCGAATGTCAGCTACGAAGCTTTGTTCATCGAACGTCATTGTGCCGCCTTCGGCGCCCGTGAGCAATCGGCCATGTAGGCGGAACGTGGACGAAAGCGGTACCGCTACATAGGCGCCCAAACTTGGGCCCCAGGACGTGGTAGGACCAAACTCTGGGCAACACGACGCAAACGAGCCAAGCTTCGAGAACGAGGCGTCATGGGCGTTGAGACCAACACCACCCATCAAGCCAACCTCTAACCGAGACGTTTGTGCCTGAAGGTAACAAGGAACGAGTGAAAGGACGAGAAGTACGTAGAAGTTGCGCATGAACACGGGAATCTCTCTGCTTGTGGCAAAGATACGTGCCGCACGATGGGTAAAGTGTGACACTTACGATGCAGACGGACACAAATCGGCAATGGCACATCGACCACATTGTGGCCTACGAGCGATGCACGTTTGGCGTCCATGTGTGATAACGAGGTGATTCATGGCATTCCAACGCCCACGATCGATGAGTTCCATCAGCTCGAATTCGATTTTTACGGCGTCGGATGTTTCGACCATGCCTAGCAGGTTCATGATGCGCGTGACGTGGGTATCGACCGTAATACCTGGAACATCGAAGCAATTACTCAACACACAATTTGCCGTCTTTCGACCCACCCCCGGCAGTGTTACCAGCTCGTCGAGCGTGGTTGGCACCGAGCCGTCGAACTGGGCAAGCAGCATCTCGCAACAGGCACGAATGTTCTTCGCTTTGTTTCGGTAGAAGCCGGTCGAATGGATGTCGTGTTCCAGCTCCTCTTGCGAAACGGCCACGTAATCCGACGGCCCCTTATACTTAGCAAACAGGGCAGGAGTAACGGTATTTACACGCTCGTCGGTGCACTGAGCACTCAGGATGGTGGCAACCAGCAATTCGAAGGGCGTTGTAAAGTCGAGTCCAACCTTGGCATCTGGATAGGTTCGTTCTAACCGGTCCACAATGATAGACAAGCGTTCGCGCCGCCTTTGCTTTGATTCACGTCGTGCCATAGGTAGTACACAAGCTGTCGGGTGTGTCGCGATAGTAAACGTAGGATGGGTGGTCGGTACCTGCTATCACCACACCAGCATCCTGCGCACGTTGATAGAATAGGGCATCGTCAGCATATCGAACTGCGTCAAAGCCGCCAAGGCCTAGCAAGACGTCGCGTCGAATCACAAACGTACCACCTACAACACAGTCGTTAACGTGAACTTGCCTTGTGGGGTCGTCTTTGTCGGCAACCCATGGATTGCCCACAACTTCTACCCCTCCGTGCAGGAACTCGACCTGTGGATGGTCAACAAGCATTTGCTTTCGTGATGCCAAGTGGTCTGGTCGATATGCGTCGTCGCTGTCAAGAAACGTAACAAACAAGCCTGCTGTAGCAAGTGCACCGGCATTTCGCGATAGCCCTGTGCCACGATTGGTATGCCACAGGTAGCGCACGTTGCTCAACTGGCTTCCGTACCTTTGTACCACGTCTGCTGTGTCGTCGGTCGAACCATCGTCCACCACCACTACCTCCCAGTCGGTCTCGTCCTGTGCAAGAAGTGAATCCAAGGCTCGCGGTAACAGTGCCGCTCGTTGGTAGGTACACATCACCACACTGAAAAAGGGGCGTCGGATGTCGACAAGCGGCATGGGCACGGACGGTAACTCTGGATACATAACGAATGACACAAACCTACGACATCACGGGCACGAACGACGGTACCGCGCCATCGATAGCTTCGGCAATTGACTGTTGGACCGCTGCCACGTCCAATGGCATCATCCTCGACAAGGGCCAGATGGAGCAGCTTACGCGCTTCCACGACGAATTGCTCTACTGGAACGAACGAGTCAACCTGATTTCTCGCAAGGACGTGGCCAACGTGTGGGAACGCCATATCCTACATTCGCTTACGATTCTTAAGTACGCAACGATTCCCACGAAGGCACGACTGCTGGATGTGGGTACAGGGGGAGGATTGCCTGGTGTACCGCTCAAGATTGCGCGACCCGACCTGAAGGTGGTGCTCGTTGACTCGATCCGAAAGAAAATCAACTGTGCCCAGATGTTTGCCCAGCATACGGGCCTTCGTGATATCGACGCCGTATGCATGCGTGCCGAAGAGGTTCTACAGTCGACGCACTATCAAAAGGGTTTCGACGTTATCGTGTCCCGCGCCGTAGCTCCTACCACGTCGTTGCTCACGTGGGTGCGCCCGCTTATGCGCCAGCAGGCCTCCTGCTGGTTCCTCAAAGGGGGCGACCTTGCCGACGAGGTGGCGCAGGCCAAGGCCGATCATCCCGGTATATCTATCGACGTCATCGACATAGACCTTTTTGGCGCTCCATGGTTTGCCAACGAACAAAAACGCATTATCAGATGTCGCTTCGCCTAAGTATTGCCGCCGTTGTGCTTGCCTTCGCGGCAGGTCACGCTGTGGCTCAGGTACGCGTGTTTCGCGGCGGTGCTCCCACAACGGGGTCTCAACGGATACAGGCCGAGCCGGCTCCCGCATCGGCCTTCCGCATCGGCCGACTTAAGTACGGGGGCGGTGGCGATTGGTACAACGACCCAAGTGCCGAAATCAACCTCTTGAAGTTTATCCGCCAACACACCACCATCAACGTTGAACCCGTATACGAATACGTCGACGTTGCCAGCGACAACATCTTCCTCTATCCAGTGCTGTTTATGACCGGTCATGGCACGGTGAATTTTACGACCGGCGATGCGCAACGGCTTAGGGCCTATCTCGAGAATGGCGGGTTCCTGTACATCGACGACGACTATGGCATGGACGCGTCTATTCGTAAGGAGCTCAAGAAGATTTTTTCCGATCAGGACTTGGTTGAGCTACCATTCAGTCATCCAATTTATTCCTCGCACTTCACGTTTGCCAACGGCCTACCAAAGATTCACGAACACGATGCCAAGCCCCCGCAGGGGTTTGGGCTGTTTGCCAATGGACGCCTGTGCGTGTTTTACACCTACGAAACCAATCCTAGCGATGGCTGGGCCGACCCTGACGTGCACAACAACCCACCAGACAAGCGCGAAGCGGCCTTGAAGATGGGTACTAACATAATCGTGTACGCCCTTCGTAACTGATGCAACCCACGCTACCAACCGCCCAAGACCTTCGACGTCGGCTTGCCGCTGTGCGTAGTGCCGAACTGCGCCTGGCGGCCGCACGTGGACTGGCAGCAGCCATTACACTTTCAGCCGCAACAGCGTTGTTGCTGCTGTGCCTTGAAGCAGCACTCTCCATGTCATCGCAGCTTCGATTGGCTGCCGTCGTTCTTTGGATGTCAGCCACCGTCGCCGCATGTGCTGCCTATGCCGCCCGTCCGCTTATGGCACTCGTCGGCCTAGGGACCTTACCATCGCTAGACACCATG
>JALHPC010000026.1 GCA_022842685.1 Candidatus Kapaibacterium sp. | reverse complement strand
ACGGGCGCTGCGTACGACGGTTGTTGTGCAAAGTTACCGAGTATCACGAACCGTATTTTACTGTATGTTGGCATCGGTTTTCGGCATGCAGCTAACGCCGGGAATCACGTTGTTACATCTTCACAACTTTCTGGAGGTAGTATGAAGCGTTTTGGTTCACTCGCATTAGCGCTTATTGCTGTTACGGCAATAGCTGGTGCACAAGACGTGCGGAAGTCGCAAGGCGACTTGGCGTTCTTGTTTGCTTACAACGGGATTGGTTCGTCCACCGTTGGCGCATTCAATGGGGGCGTTGGTGCTCAGTGGTATCTGTCAAACGACATGGCTCTGCGCCTTGGCCTTGGCTTTGGTACATCATCCATCGAAACACCGGCAGGTGGCACAAACACAAGCACACTCTCGGGAACAGCAATCAGCCTTGCCCCGGGTATTCGTATGAACATCGCTAGCAACTCCAATGTCGTTGGATACGTTGGCGGCCAAGTCATGTTTGGCACAACATCGACCAAGAGCGAGGTAACGGGCTCTACAAACACACCAGAAACAAGTGCAACCAACCTTGGCGTTGGCCTCTTCTTTGGTGCTGAGTGGTTCCCAACCAAGAACATCTCGCTTGGTATGGAATACGGCCTTGGCTTTATGTCTAGCTCGTCGTCGTCAAGCGCCGGTGGCACTACCACCGACGGCCCATCTACGTCGAGCATCTACCTTGGTACACCTGCTTCCATCACTGGTGGTGCAACACCTGGTGTTGCCATCGGCAGCGTTGCCATTACCGCAGCATTCTACTTCAACTAAGTAGACTGTAAGGGGCATCGACCCCACGTCGTCTTCAGCCCGGGGGCGTGCGCTTTGCGCACGCCCCCGGCGTCGTTTTGTGACACGACGCCCCCTTCACAAACGATGTGACATTTAGCGTTTACCTGTTACAAGACTGGGCTTCCCGCTAACGTATGTTCGCCCCCTCACAATACACCATACGTTTTCACTCACGAAGGAGTCCCACCGTGAATGCGTTCCTCAACCTTTTTCGCCCCCGTCCCAACATCGGCGTTCTTTCCACCGTGCTGCTGGTAGCACTCGCCAGTGGTGCACTACACCACGACTGTGTAGCGCAATGCGATACTACATCGATCCTCATCTACAGCGACACCAATCGGGTGGTGATGATTGGCGACAGCGTGTGGCCGAACGAAAAATTCTGTCCGGCCTACGACTTCGAGTTTCATAACGACTCTATGGCCTTCATCTACGAAACCAAGGAGTACCGGCATAACTCACGTTGGGTAATGCTCAAGAACTGGTGTTGGGGGCGCACGGTGAATTATAGTAGCCGAACAGAGTCGGACACCATGGAGATGACGCCGGCACAGCTAAGTGCGTACTCGCGAACAGCCACGGTAACGTTGGCGCCGGGCGACACGCTGTCGATGTTCAAATATGCCTTCTGGATTCGGCACGACAACGACTCAATCGAATGGCGATGGGCCCACGTAAGCCGACCATTCGCCGCCTCGGTCGAAGTCGTACATGCCGGCACACTCGAGCGGCTGGACTTGCTAGACTCCATGTCGTTTGCCCCAGTACGTTCTGGGCCTCCGTGCCTCTACATGCAGGGCCTTATCATCGACAGGCATGCCTACGTCCATCCACGAACGAGCAATAGCGTCGAGGCCTTCATTCGTGTGAATGTCTTTCAAGGTGAACACGGTGTGGGACACTGGTATCGTACCGACAATGACGAGGTGCACGACAGTCCGCGAATCCTGCACTCGAACAAGGTGGGTGCTATTGCTCACACCGTCCGGGTTATTGAGAGTATGGACTGCGGAAGTTCTAAGGGTGCGTTGCACGCGCCCACGTTCGCAATTCGCGACGGCAACGACGTGCAGCGGCATGATGCGTCGGCTACTCTAACCGTACGACTCTACACGCTCACGGGACAGCAGGTATCGACCATCGACTGGCCGGCGGGGCAACCCAACATGACGGTGCAAGCCCCGGCAGGTGTTTACGTGGCCATCATCTATCAGGGATCGCACGCCGTAGGAACGGTGCGCATTGTAACACGCTAACGTCCCTTTCAATAACAAACCAACAGGAGGTTCTATCAACTCGTTGTGGACAGCAATGGTGCTGCTTACCCTTGTGTGCTTGTCGGTCGTCGAAAGTGCTGCTCTAACGCAGAAACCCCGAAAGCGGTCGTTGGGTCCGTTCGACTGCGACAACAACCCGCAACCTCAGTATAAGTCAATCCTACGGGAAGGCGAGGCAAGGGTATGCCAGTGCAAGAAGGACGTTGTTGCCGTTGCTGCACAGGGTGGGCCAATGCAGGCGTTTGAAATGTGTGTGTGTGCTCCTCAGATTGTTATGACGAACAACCCCAACGCTCACGAATGCCAGTACCGTTCGCAGTGCTCACATCCGGATAGCAAACGTCGATGCCAGGCGGCCTATGCCGACGACCGGGAACGTCCAACGTGGGATGGCCAATCGCTGCCCAGGTACGGCGTATATCGACCGGGAGACATTGGCGGCTAACCGCGCTCGTTTGCTCCTACTACGAACCACGAGCTATCAGCTCTTGCTCGCGTATCACGTCCGACGAAACGTCCAGCCGTGCAAGTAGCGCTACAAACACGCTGATGCTACTTTCGTGCTCTTCGGTTACCACGAGCGAAGCTCCCGCCTCGGCCATTGCCTTGGCATGCGCCGCGTAGCGGCTTCGCACCACCAGATACACGTCGGGTCGCAAGGCACGTATCGCACGTATACCTTGCACCACGGCTGTTTGGTCGCTAATGGCTACCACAACGGCCTTAGCCCTTGGTACCCCAGCAACTTCCAAGGCACGTCGCTCGGTTACGTCACCCTGCATGATGGAATGTCCCGCAGTACGCATGGTAGCAACACCCTCTCCATTCAACTCCAACATGCGGTATGTGATACCTACAGAATGCAACACTCTGGCCACATTGGAACCCAGCACACCAGCCCCCACAATCACTACTTGGGGATCGTCAGATGCTGCCTCGTCGACCTGGGTTGTGTAAGGGGCAGCGGTCGACACAAAGCGACGCAAGAACGGCACCACATTCATCAATGGTGTAGCACGTTCGGCAAGCCATGGCGCTGCAGAAATGAGCGTGGGCGTTAACACCATGGTGATGATAATTGTCACGAGCATATTCTGAAATCCCGTTGTACTTACCACGCCATACTCAAGTCCGGCTGTGGCAAGTACAAACGAAAACTCGCCAACTTCGGCCAACACAATACCGGCAATCAGCGCTACGCGCAGCGGTACGCGCAAGCCAACTAGGACAAGCCACACGATGATGGCGTTTACAAGTACCACGATGAGGGCAACAAGAAAATTAGCAGGCAACCAGCTAAGGTTGATGTTCACCAGCAATCCAATCGAGACGAAGAACACGCTCGTGAACGCATCCCGCATTGGCTCCAATACCCTGCCTATGGCATGGCCTTCCTCGCTACCCGCAATAGCTACGCCGGCGATAAACGCCCCCAACGCCATGCTAATGCCTGCTACCGAGGTCACCCAGGCGGCGCCAAAGCACAGCGCCAAACCACCGAGAATAAGCACCTCTGGTGCCGATACGCGAGTAACGAACGGGATAAGTCGTGGCAAGAGAAAACGCATCCCCACGATGAGGGCAGCGCTAACACCAACGAGCATCCCGATGCGAAGCAGTACCTCGTCGGCTCCTAACGTCTGACGAGGAGCAAGAAGTGATACCACAATCATGAGGGGCACAACGGCGATGTCTTGAAAGATCAAAATGCCCATCACAGCGCGACCGTGGGGCAAACTCAGCTCCCTCCTGTCTTTTAGCAGCTTGGTGCAGATTGCCGTCGAGCTCAAACTCATCGCCATGCCTACTAGGATGGCCGTCTGCCATGCAATAGCAGCGCCAAGCCACGCAGCAACAAACCATGCCCCAATCGCGATGACCGACGACGAAAGAAGAATCTGCAGTGGACCACCAACAAGCACAATGCGACGCAAGCGACGCAAGTCGTCGAGCGAGAACTCAAGGCCGATGGTGAACAGCAGCATGACAACGCCGAGTTCGCTAAGACCGGCAATCATGTCGTCCTGAACTATGACGCCAAACCCTGCAGGACCCAACAGCACACCTGTAGCAATCAGCCCAATGATGGGCGGTATGCGCAAGCGTTGGAACACAAGGATAACGGCCACTGCAGCACCGCAGATGATAACCAACGCATCTAGGAACGGAAAGTGGTGCATGCTTACCCTCGTACCCTTTGGCCAAACACGGCACTTCCCACTCGAACCATGGTACTGCCTTCGGCGATGGCCCATTCCATGTCGGCACTCATTCCCATGCTCAGTTCCGTGGCGTCTGCCGGCACCACGCCGCGCGCGCGCGCGCCTTCGCCAATGGTGCGCAGCATGGCAAAGCCATGGCGCACAGTGCGCTCGTCGGTGGTGTTTGCCCCAATGGTCATAAACCCACGCACCCTTAACGTTGGCATGGCGGCAACGGCATCCAATAGGTCGTCCACATCGGTGGGTGCGCAGCCGTACTTGCTCTCTTCGCCCGAAACGTTAACCTCGATTAGCACATCGATCGAGCGCTCATGCGTCTGGCACAGCTTGTGAATCTCTGCGGCAAGGCGGCTGCGATCCACGCTTTGGATGCACGTGGCAACGTCCAACACGGCCTTCACCTTGTTGGTTTGCAGGTGGCCAATCATGTGCCACTCCAAGGGTTCGTCGGCAAGCGCTTGCGCCTTGGGCAGTAGTTCCTGCACGCGGTTTTCGCCAAACAGACGCACGCCGCAAGCAATGGCCTCGCGAATACGCTCGGGGGCAACGGTTTTCGACGCTAGCATAAGGCGAACATCGCCTGCCGAGCGTCCAGAATGGTGGCAGGCCGTGGCAATGCGCTCATGCATCATCGATATGGCGTCGGCAATGGTGGTCATCGTGCAAAACTACGGCATGTGCCGTCAGGCGTCGGCTCGTAAATTCGGCCCCATGAAGCGACCAATCTATCTTCGAGCGCTTGACGCTGTTGAGCGTGTGGGCAACGCCCTTCCCGACCCTGTTACGTTATTCTTGATTGCCATTGTGGTAGTTATTGCTGCCTCGGTAGTGTTCTCGGCCATGGGCACCGAAGTGGTGCATCCGGGCACGCAGGCCACGATCAAGGTTGTGAACCTGTTAGAGCGTGCACAAGTACAGCGCATGTTTACCGATGCTGTAAAGAACTTTACCGAGTTCCCACCGTTGGGCTTGGTGTTGGTAACCATGATTGGCATAGCCGTGGCTGAACGTGGCGGCTTTGTAACGGCCATACTTCGGCGCAGCGTTCATGCTGTTCCACGTCCGCTGTTAACCGCGGCCCTCGTGTTTGCCGGCGTCAACTCGTCGCTCGTTGCCGATGCGGGCTACGTGATTTTGATTCCGCTTGGTGCCGTCATTTTCCAAAGTGTAGGCAGGCATCCGCTTGCGGGTTTGTCGGCAACGTTTGCCGGCGTTGCAGGCGGCTTTAGTGCTAACCTTAGCATTACGTCGCTCGACCCATTGCTCAGCGGTCTCACGCAGTCGGCGGCTCAGCTTGTCGAGCCGTCGTACATCGTAAACGTCGACTCTAACTGGTACTTCATGATGGCGTCGGTATTTGTGCTCACCTTGCTGTGTACCGTGGTCTGCGAACGTTTCGTCGAACCGCGTCTACCCGTGATTACTCCGCAAGCAAGTGCGGCACAGGGCACAGAGCCCCTTTCAGCAGTCGAACGCAAGGGGATGATGTGGGCGATCGTGACGTTTGTGCTAGGGCTTGCCGTGGTGGCTGGTTTGACGATACCGGAGGGGGCGATTCTTCGCGACGATACGGGTAGTGTAGCACCCATGCAGAAGAGCATTGTTGTTATCATCATGGTGCTGTTTTTGGTAGCGGGCATCGTGTATGCGCGGGTAACAGGGGCGGTGCGTTCAGACAAAGACGTAGTGGCAATGGCTGGCGAAGGCATGGGAACGATGGGCAGCTACATTGTTCTGGCCTTTGTGATGGCGCAGTTTATCAGCTACTTTGGATGGTCGAACCTAGGCACGGTGGTGGCCGTGAACGGTGCTGGAGCGCTAAAGGGGCTAGGTCTAGAAGGGCCAGTGTTGTTAGTGGGCTTTATTCTTGTTGCGGCCTGTATCAACCTTATCATGGCCAGCGCATCGGCCAAGTGGGCAGTTATGGCGCCAGTGTTTGTGCCAATGTTTATGCTAATGGGTATAAGCGCCGAAGGCACACAAGCGGCCTATCGCATTGGCGATTCGTGTACGAACATGGTAGCGCCCTTGATGGGATACTTGCCGCTGATTCTTGTTGCCATGCGCCGCTACGATGCCAAGGCCAGCATGGGCACGTTGTTTTCACTCATGCTGCCGTATAGTATGGCAATGATTGTTGTGTGGACGTTGTTCTTTCTTGGTTGGGTGTTGCTAGACCTGCCGCTAGGGCCCGGAGTAGGACTGGGCCACTAACAGCTGGGTCTTACCCATAAGACTTACTGAATGCGAACTGTGCCACCACCATGGTACGAGCGCATCGACGCATCGTACATAGCATCGGCAGCAATAGGGGCGTGAACAAAGGTGCCTCGGCTTACGGCTCGCACAACGTAGTAGTAGGTGCGTGGCTTCGACTCGGCCGTAACGTACAGGTTCATTCTATCGTCACGATAGTCGTCGTGCACGGCTGTTGCCCCATCGCTAAACTTGCTACCTGCCGCGGTAGCGCCTAGCCGTGGGTTCTCCAACTCGAAGCCCGCAGGTAGGACGTCGCTAATCGCCACGTTGCTCACCTCACTGCGGTCTGTTGTGCTCACGGTTATCGCTACCACTAGCACGTCGTTCTGGCGCAGGCGCGACACGTCGGCCGAACGTCCGTCTCGCGTGAAATAGGCACGTCGTACTCGCAGGCCGGCGTCTACAAGTGGCACGTCGGAGCGCTGTTTAGGAATGCCTGCCGTATGCACCGTGTAGTACACTGTTCCACCTTTGGCAACGATGCTCATCGTTTGCCCTGCTCCTGCGCATACCACGACCGACTGGCCGTTGTTCATGGTAGCTACCGTCTTACCGTCCAGCTGTACGGTTGCCGTCGAGGCGCTTCCCTGAACATTGCGCGCTAGCAGGCCTAAAGCCATAACGCCAAAGCTGCGCTCTTGCGTGCTTAGGTAGCGACGTTCCTTTATCATCGACCCTAGGCGACGCGCTAGCGTCTGGCACCGTGCGTCGCGTGGTGCCACCTTGGCAAGGGCGTAAAGTCCAATCGCTACGTCGCGCACGGGGGTGGCATAGGCATCGCCCCGATACCTAGATGCTGGCTCGGCCACCAAGTCCTGCTGTGCTAGTTGCGTAAAGCTCCGCTCGTCGCCTAGCATACGATAGGTGCAGGCCAACATGTAGCGCGAGTCGGCCGACAGTTCGTCGGGCCGGGCCTTATAACTATTCATCGTAGGCACGTCTTGTTTGCCCAGCGCCGCTAGCACGAACATCGAGTAGAAGATCTCGCGAGCGGGCCGCGTCGTAGCAGGCCGAAGCGCATTGCCGTCGTCGGCCCACACGCTTTCTACCTCGCGCAGGCGTGCCTTGCGTGCCAGGTAGCTTGCCATCCTGTCCAGCGCCGCAGCATTCACCTCGTAGCCCGCCGCGCGCGCCTCGTGCAGGAAGTGGGCCGCATAGGCCGTTGTCCACCAGTCGGCACGCGCAGCCCCAGGCCAAGTGGTAATGCCGCCAGTATGGGCCTGCATCGACTCAACCTTGCGTACAGCATCTTGCACGGCCTGCCGAACGTCGTAGCTTGGCCGCACACTCGTTTGCCACACCCTAACAAGGTCGGCAATGTAGAGCTGCGGGAATGCTGTTGATATCGTCTGCTCGGCACAGCCATGTGGATATTCCAACAGCTCATGAAGATTATCAATAATCTGAGCAGCAGGAAAACTCGACACCGTTATTCGCACCGTGCTTAAGCCCGGCCTGTAGCCGTCACCCACCGTAAGCTCGGCACGCTTGCCGGCATCGACGCTTCCTTCCTTTGAACTTGCGACAAGGGGCACCGCTGGACGCACAGCGATTTCCGTGCGATGTGTAAACGTCTCGCCCCAGGCCTTGACCTGGGCAGTGACGGTTGCCGTCCCAATGGCAGCACGGGCCAAAACGGTCATTTCCACGGTGGCTTCGCCGTTGGCTGCTACCGCCACGCTGCGCTCGTTCGGTCCTACGACGGTTAACGGCGACCCTTCGGTGGTAAGCCGTACGGTAGTCGACGCCCCCTTCCCTGTGGTGTTGTGGATGTGGATGGGAACACGTACTGTATCGCCTGGTGCTAACACGCGTGGCAATGCCGCCTGCACCACCAAGGGGTCGGCCACACGCATGGCCTGCTGGGCGCTGCCAACGGCGCCCCCCTTCCACGCTACAGCCATTAGGCGCAACTCGCCGGCGTAGGAGGGCAGCGTTACGTCGAACGTTGCCGTTCCACTCGTAGCATGAATGATACCGCTCCACAAACTCACGGGCTGGACGCGACGCGACGTAAAGGGGTTGACGCGCAAGGCGCCTTCGTCGCCAGCTCCCGACGATGCCCTAAGGATGGCTAACTCGGGAAGTAGGTAGGCATACATGTCGTAACTGGTTACCTCGAGGGCCCGCTTGCGATGGTAGTATGCATGAGGGTCGGGCGAGGCATAGTTACGAAGCTGCAAGATGCCTTCGTCGACAGCAGCAATGGTAACGTAGGCGCCGGGCGACGTCGTGACGGTAATACGCTGCTTTTGCATGGAGCGCGATGTAGCGGAAGCCGCAATGCGTATTGGCAGAACGCTGTTGGCGCGGTCTACGAGCACGGGTGCATAGCCGTGGGCAACGGTAAAGGGCACGTCGGACTGCACGTGCGGCTTGATGAGTGTAGCCGAGATGTAGACGTTAGGCGCCCAGTCGTCCTTTACGGTAAGTTGCAGCGTGGCAGAGCGCTTGTCGGTTTGCACCGTATGATGCTCCATTACGCCGCTACGCTCCACCGTCACCAACAACGTACCCGCGAACGGCGTGGCAAACAACACGTTTGCACGATCGCCTACGGCGTAGCGATCCTTGTCCATGGTAATGTCGATGAGTCCTTCGGTGTTAACGGCAAAACTCGACGCCGACGTAGAGCCCCAGCGGAATGCATATAGCTCGCGGCTTACGTAGGCCTTACCGCCTTCGGGCATTACGCGTACTTCGTACACGCCGCTACCGTCGGGCTTAAACGAAAACGTCGATGCCGTGCCACTAACGGTGATGATCTTGTCTTGCACTACCACGTCGCGCCGTTGCGACACATACCGAAAACGGTTTTCGTAGGCACGTTCCAAGACGGTGTGATATTCCCTGCGCACCAACTGCACACGAGCGCGCGCCGTGGTGGCAGCACCCGAAGGGTCGCAGGCAACGATACTGGCCGTGTACGATCGGCCAGCATCAACGTACCGTTCCATTGGGCCTATGCCTAGGTAGGCCTTCTGAGTGTGAACCGATAGGCGCTGCCCACGATGGATGGGACGTCCGCCCTCATCAGTTACGGTACAGTAGAGCATTGCCCGCAGCGGGCCTACGTTGCGTAATGCTGTGTCGATGCTAAACGATGCGGCAACCCGTCCGTCGTCGTCGAGCGCTCCACTTTGTTCAAGCTCGCGCACCACGGCGTCCCTATCGGTGATCACCGAGAACGTATAGTCGGGGAAACGTTTTGCCTCGAACTCCATAGGCCGAACTGTGAGCGTCATCTGATACGGGCGCTGTCGCGCCGGCGTACCGTAGAAGGTGGCCGCGTGTACGTCTACAGCAAGCTGTTCGCCGGGGCGCACGTCCTTGGTTGGCGTGTTGAGGTTTACGCGAAGCTTGTCGGGCATGAAGTCTTCGACGGCAACGAAGGTCGACCCAATCTGAACGCCGGCAGGGGTAAGCGCTTCAACCGTCCACAGACCTGTCATGGCTGCATGGGGCAGCGGCAGTTGTACTGCGGCAGCGCCGTCGCTTGCCGTAGTTATTCGCATGGTTCGATACTCGGACCCATCGGGCTTTCGAAAGCGCAGCTGTAAAGGGCCCTGCTTGGGCGTCTGTAATGCGTCGGTGCGCACAAGTGCAACCACGTTGATCTGTTCGCCTGGACGATACACATCGCGATCGCCATAGAGATAGGCGTGAAGGCCGGCGGTATTACTCAGAACACCGTCGGTTTCGAATCGCGAACGATCGACCTTGGTATCCTGAAGAGGTAGAAACGTGAGCTCGCCCTCGTGCTGGGCCGTTACCATGCCCAACGAGAACTTGCCAAGCATTGCACGTAGGTTGGTGATATGTGCCATGCCTGACCTGTCGGTGGTAAGCGTCTCGACAAGCTGATTGTTCGTGGAATACAGCGCTAACGACACGTTGGCGAGTGGTTGGGCGGTTTGCAACGAGTGCGCCATAATCGTCAACTCGTTGCGTCCCTCCTTGGCTATCAGCCCAACATCGCTGATGGCTATGAGCTTCGACGCGCTTAGCCATTGGTTATCCATGCTCTCGCAGCGAACCACGTAGACGCCTTTATGTCGCGCATGCTGACGTACATCAAGGTTGAGCATGGCCTTTCCGTTTGGCGAGATGCCTAGGGTGGCCACATCGTACACGCGCGTCGAGACGGTATCGGCATAGTGTTCGAAGTCCATCCAGTCGAAGCCGTAGTTCGGGCCAACGACTTCGCTATCGGTTTCTTCATCCCACGAATAACGCCGTGCGCTTCGCAGCAGGTGAAGCACGTTGTTTTCGTACACGCGGTACACGACAACGCGCACGCGTTCCACGTTGACGATGTCGATACCAACAAGGCGGCTACCACGCGAGCTTAGGTAGATAGCACGGTTGTTTGCAAAGCTGATGCTGGGTTCGAGAGCGCCAAAGGAGACCGGGAATCGGGCTGGTTCGGCGAGCGTGCCGCCTACGTCGCCGCGTAGCGACGTTAACGCAATCACCGTGTAGCTGCGGCCAGCAACAAAGGCGGCACGTATGCGGCAGCCCGTTGGAGTACGCTCTAGGACGTGGTGGATGTTGGGATCGATTTCGATGCCGGTGCCCATCGTTGTGGGGTCGAGCGACTGCGAGGTAACGACGTCGATGATACCTTCGGTGCCAACCCACGATGTGCTAACCGACACGATTTCGAGTCGCGATCGATCGGGAATGGCAATCGTCGTGCGAACGTCGGTAGGCGTTGGATTGCCGCCAAGCGTCGACCGAAGCCCCTTACCTATCACGATGGTAAGTGGGCCGGTGTTGGCGTTGGCTACGTTGCTAATGGTAAACGAAACGGAGTTGGTGCCGTAGCGGTTCTCGGCGTCGGCAGCAATAGGCATAGCGGCGCCATTGAGTTCGCAGCGGATATGTTGAAGGGCTTCGGATGGGTTGACGTCGTAGAGCAGGCCCACATCGACGCGAAGGACAGGTTGTTGCGTGATCGGATTAAGCGTCCAGGTGGCCGTGGCAGACACAATGGACTGGCTTGGAGTACGAAACGACCATGTACCGCCGGGGCGATGATGTTCGCCCGAGGAGTCGGCAGCAAAGCGCGATGGCTGTAACGCAAGCGTATAGCTTGTTGCAGGAGCATAGCGCGGCAGGGGCGAAAACGTAAGTTCGGTGTCGGAAACCCAACGCCAGCAGCCCTGCACTGCTGGCTCGATGGTGGCATAGGGCAGCGTGTCGATAACGCCCAAGCGAGCGTCGGCAGGGCGGGCAGCATACGAGAACGAAAAGAGCAGCGTTTGCTCCAGTTGGACTTCGTCGCCAAAGCTCACACTCACAGCATCGTGTGCCACGGGAGCACAGCGAACAACAAGAACGAGGCAGGCCACGAGGCCTAGGGCACGGTGCAGCATGGAGGGAGGGGTTTAGTTGACGATGGTTTTGACGTTGACGAATTCGCGAATGCCAAACGAGCCAAGTTCGCGCCCGTAGCCGGACTGTTTTACGCCACCAAAGGGCAGTCGTGGATCGCTGCGAACATAGGCGTTGACGAAGACTTGGCCACACTCCAGGTGGGTGGCAATACTGCGTGCGCGTGGTACCGATCCGTAGACCGCCGCACCTAGGCCATAGACGCTGGCGTTGGCAAGCCGAATGGCGTCGGCATCCGAGGAAGCGCGAATGAGTGCTGCAACGGGACCAAACAGCTCTTCGTCGAAGGCCGGCATTCCGGGTGTTACGTTGTCGAGGATTGCTGGGGCAACATAGAAGCCCTCTGTGGGCAAGGCGTGCGGTTCGGTGATACAGGCAGCACCCAACGCAATCGAGGCCTGCACTTGGTCGTTCAGCGTCTCGCGTAGGTCGGCCCGGGCAAGTGGTCCCACCTGCGTAGCATCGACGAGCGGGTTACCAACAACAAGGTTGTTGACGGCGGCGACGGCACGACGTCGGAATTCATCGTAGATGCCGTCGTGAACAATCCAGCGTTTTGCTGCGATGCAGCTTTGGCCGTTGTTCTGCATACGGCCAACCACGACGTCGGCCACACACGTTTCGAGGTCGGCATCGTCGAGCACAATAGCGGGATCGCTGCCACCCAGTTCGAGGACGCATTTTTTGACGTAGTGGCCGGCGATGGCAGCCACGGCCTTGCCGCCGCGGGTGCTACCGGTAAACGTCACAGCGTGCACTCGTGGGTCGGCGATAATACGGGCAACGTCGGCAACATCGACGCAGACGTTTGCAACGAGACCGACGGGCAGGCCGGCTTCGCGGCATACCTCTTCGATGAGTGCGGCACAGCCCTGCGTGGTGGGGGCGTGTTTGAGCAGCACGCCATTCCCGGCGGCCACGGCAGGCACAGCAAAGCGGAAGAACTGCCAGTACGGGAAGTTCCACGGCATGATGCTAAGAACAATGCCAAGTGGTTCATAGGCGATGTCGGACGCAGCCCACTCCGAAGGCACGGCCTGTGTAGCAAGCTGCTGCGGGGCATGCCGTGCATAGTACGAGCAAACCGTGGCGCACTTTAGAACTTCGGCGCGAGCCGCTTGAAGCGTCTTGCCCATTTCGTTGGTTGCCATCGTAGCCAGTGCGTCGACGGTAGTGGGGCGCGTAAGCAGCTCGCCAAGGTGGTTGAGCGTGGCACAACGTTGTTCGACGGTGGCAGTGCGCCATTGGCGCTGTGCCGTTGCCCCTTTCTCGAGAAGGTCGTCGACTTGGACGGCTGTGTGATGGATATACGAGCCGATGACGAGGCCAGTAGCGGGGTTGATAGAGTGGAACATGGGCGAGCGGCGGTTTATGGTGTTATTCGAGGCAACAAACCTTGCCAAAACAAGTTGCCGTCGAGCGTTCGAAGCACGGCAACATGTCCACCACGAACACCGCCGAGCACATCAGAGATGTTGGTTGTTTCGTGAACGTCGCTGATATGCACCACACGCCCAAGCAGGTCGTACACGGTGAGCGAGCCTTCGATGCCGCGAAGAGCAATGATGCGGGCTGTTCGATCGCAGATCGAGCCCGTTAGATCTAGCGTTCCCGATCGATATTCCACGCTGTCCAGCACGTCGCCGGGAAGACTTGGCCACAGCGCCACAGTGGTATCTATGGCGATAGGCGTGCGCGGCGGATGAGCCAGCAGGGTTTGCAGCGTAAGGGTGGCAACCACGCCGTTACCGGTCCACGGACCGTTAAGGTCGACGGCCAACGTACGCCCTTCACGGCGCCACGTGGCCTGTACGGTTGGCGGTGCAACGGCTGCGGGGACCACGCTGTTACCATCGAACACGACCGTGGCCTGCCAGCGCTGCAGTAGCGGAGCGATGTTGGTTCGTACCGAGTCTACCACCACGCTGACGTCTACACGTTCGTTAGGAGCGGCTGTTGCCGACGTAACCCAAACGCCTGCTTCGACGCCACGGCGCCGTTCAATAGGTACGCTCATGCTGGTATCGCAGGGCTCCTGACTGCGCACCGTCACCAACGCTTGTGCTGGTGCGGCAGGATTGGCCACCAACACGGTGCAGACCATCTGTTGACCAGCAGCCAGTGCCCGTGGCATGCCACCGGCACCAACGTCTACGACGTATGCTGGATCGGACACTTCGACCTGCGTAATCATGGCAACAGCCGTGCCTGTGTTTTCGACGACTACGTCCACCCGCTCGGTTGCCACGTCCAGTCTGCCGCCGCCCCTTATCTGTAGCGTACGTTGTGTGCTGGAAGACTGGACGGGTATGCGCACCGTATCGCCACAGGGCCGTAGCACAACCGTCATCACGCCCGCAACGGGTCCATCGGCAGTAGGCAGCCACGCAACACGCCACTCTGCATCCCCCGTTCGTACAATGCTGAAGGGGGCATCGATCCATGCCGTATCGGCAGTAATGCGGGCTTCGCCCGACGACAGCGAGACAATCGTAATCGTGGTGTCTGCGGGCGGGCCAGCGCAGCGTACATGGGTAGGAACGTTCACAACAGGGGGCGACTGCCAACGCGGTCGTGTTACGCGAGCCACAACGGTGGCTTCCATGACGGGAGTGCAGGCCGTGCTCGTAAGCCGAATCGTGGCAGTAACATTGCCATCTCCTGCGGGCAGCACAAGGTGCACAGGAATGCGTAACGATGCTCCAGGAACGATGGTGAGGGGCAACGTCGGTATCGACACTATGGTGCCGTTGCTCTGCACATCGATAGACCGTACCGTTACGGCGTCACGCGATGGGTTGAAGATCACGACAGCCGTGTCGGCGGAGCGCTCGCAGATGAACGTACCCATATCGACGGACGTCATGACGAGGGCTGCTCGGTTTTCAACGACGATACGCATGGTATCGCTTACGGAACATCCAACGGAGTCGGTTACGGTAAGCACCAGCACGCTGTCGGTAACGGCAGTGATCCTGTGCATAGAGGTGTTGGTTGCAAGAACATCGCCCTGCCTATTGGTAAGCACAGAACGGTAAGGTGGATATCCGCCGCGAACGGTCATGGTGATATCGATCGGAGTACCACTACATACGACGGCGTCGGCAGGAAGCACGGCCGTAAGCGAGGTAGCCACGGCGGGTTCGAGAGGTATCAGGGCTAGCAGCACCAGCGAACCGGCGGCACCATCTTGACTGCCGTGATCGCCAGAAATGCTCGGACGTCCGCGGTTTCCCCCACGCACACCGCCACGAAGCACATTGGTAACGCCAACGGGGGCCCGTTGGTTGGCATAGATGATGCGTCCGCCCCCGCCGCCACCACCGGGACCGTGAAGCAGTCCCATCCCATCGCAAGTGCCGCCCGCTCCACCGGCAACGCTCATCGTGGGATTGCCGAGAATTTGGCCAATTTCGAGTAGTATCGACCCACCGCCGCCGCCACCGCCACCACCGTCTACAACTGCTTCTGTGGCGCTCTGGCCATGCGCGAGAATATTATTTCCATTTGCAACGAGGGTTCCTGCGCGAACGATAACGACGCCACCACCGGGAGCACCATCCGTGCCTATGCCATTGTTTTGATGTCCGCCACCGCCGCCGCCGCCAGCAATCAGGGCTACGCTATTGCGAGGATTATCAACGCCATCGCCGCCAATGCCAAAAGCAGTTCGAGGCAGTCCGCACGTATCGACGTGGTATCCACCGTTACCACCGGCGCCAGCGCCGCCACCACCGCCGCCACCGCCGTTGACGTCGGCCCCACCACCGCCGCCGCCGGCCCATGGAGCGCGGCCGCCATTTTGGGGAGGTGGCGAAGCACTAAGGCCTTCGCCTCGCTCGCCGCTTACACCGAGAGCCATATCTACAAAGGGGGCATCGAATCCACATTGTGCCGAAAAGTTCACCGACCGACGTCCGCCGCGAAAGCCGCAGCCGCCAGCGTCGATATTGGCCTCGAGGGTTAGCGTGCGTGCTACGTCGAGTGCCAGCACGCCACCTTGCGAGCCATTCCAAGGGGCGGCGCGAAGCGTCGAGGTTACAATGGCATCGGTATAGCGTGGAACCGTTACAACTTGTACTGCGGCAGCGACGTTGTAGGAATTTCTCAGTGGGGCGGCAAGAACCAGTCTTGTTCCCACGGCTTGAGCAACCGTTGCGTATTCGAACGTTCCAGCGCCTCCGCGGTCGATAATAGCGCCCGTGGCAGCGTCGGCCGATGCCCCCTTCATTTGGATAATCAGGACGCGAGTGCCGCTGGGTAGAAAGTTAAGGGGCTGGTTAAGGTCGACGGTTTGTTGACAGTCCAGCGAGATGGCCGTAACACCAGCATAGGAGTTTACGATGCCGCCTATGCGCGTTTGCGACAGGGCCGACGTAACGACCACGGCAAAGAATACGGTTACGATGAGGGGGTAACGGGACATAGTGCGGAATCATGCAATTTGCCTAACTCATAGAGAACAAAGGGCTTGCGATTCTCATGCAAGGAAAAGTTCATCTAGCATGTACTTAGCACCAAAAAGGTGCTTTCAACGTCATGGGCCGCGCTGTATATTCGCGCCGACACTATTACGCAAGGAAACCCATGGCAAAGAAACCTACTACTGCCCTCGACGCGTCGAACATGTTCGACGTGTTGTATCGTTTTCCGGAGCAGATAAAGGAGGCTCTTGCCATTGGCGAAAGCGCGCCCGTGTGGCGACGTCAGGCCACGTCGAACCGTTACGTGGTCTTAGGCCTTGGCGGCTCGGCCATTGGAGGCGACCTTTTGCGCAGTCTGGCGGCTGGCACACCTGGTGGTGAGCATTTGAACATCGTCGTGTCACGAGGCTATTCGGCCCCGGGATGGATAGACGGCGACACCAACGTGATTGCGTCGAGCTACAGTGGCGACACCGAGGAAACGCTATCGGCGTTCGACGAAGCGCGAAAGAAGACCGATCGATTTGTGGTGATTACCACGGGCGGGCAGTTGGGCAAGAAGGCCATCACATATGGCATGCCCATCATCAATATCCCACCGGGCTATCAGCCGCGTTGTGCCCTGGCCTTCAGCTTCTTTCCGTTGGTTAGCATCATGCAGCGCACGGGGGCGCTAGACTCGCGGTCTACGCGTCCGCTCTCCAAGGGCCTCAAGGAGGTCTTCGCGAATCTCGACGAAATGCGGGACTTGTATTCGGGCAAGAGCGCCAAAAATCCTGCGTTGGCGCTGGCGAAGAAGATCCACGGCACGGTGCCCGTGGTGTATTCGGCGCACGAGCGTATGGACGCTGTGAACCTGCGCTGGAGGGGTCAGATTCAAGAAAACGCCAAACACTTGGCGTTTGGCAATCTGCTGCCCGAGATGAATCACAACGAAATCAATGGCTGGTTTCATCCGGCCGACGTGGCCAAGAAGACCACGGCAATTCTCTTGCGCGATGCCGAAGACCATCCGCGTACGTCGATAAGATTCGACGCCTTGGCCGACATTATTAAGAAGCACGCTGGGTCTATCGTAACTGTCGAAGGTACCGGCACAACACTGTTATCGCGTATGATAACGGCGATCTATTTGGGCGACTGGGTAAGCTATCACTTGGCCATGTTGAACGAGGTTGACCCTACCCCGGTACCGGTGATTCAGACGCTTAAGTCGTTGCTGGCTAAGGCGAAGTAGATCGTCAATGGTGACGAGGTGACGCGGCGACGTCATCGTCAGATCGTCAATGGTGATGTTGCTGTTGGCGAAGCCAACGTCGCTATGCGCAGCATGTCGCTGGCCGTAGGCCGTAACTGGCCGCAGGCCGTAACTGGCCGCAGGCCGTCGCTATGCGCAGCATGTCGCTGGCCGTAGGCCGTAACTGGCCGCAGGCCGTAACTGGCCAAAGGCCGTAACTGGCCGCAGGCCGTCGCTATCCGCAGCATGTCACTGTTTAGGTTTTTCCACACCGACTTCGTATCTTTGCGGTTCCCAAAAAACGAACTATTCGGAGATACCATGGCAGCAGCGGCGAAGACCACCGAGCCCAAGCGTACGAAGCGCAAGGCAAAGTACATCGTGTTGTACTCGCCCTTCCTGATGAAGGAAACGAAGCACGAGCTGATTGGCGAGCCAATGGAATCCGAGAATGGTCTTCAGCAATGGGCCCGATGCAGCGTGTGTCACCACTCGCAGCTTATCAATCTTGACAATCTGAATGCGGCTGCCGAGAAGGCCTCTGCTGCGTTCAAGCTTTCCCGCGAAGATTCTAAGGACTACACGCCACGCGCCGAATATCAGATTGGCGACGTGATTTATCACAAGGCGTGGGACGATGTTGGCATCGTACGCAGCAAGGAAGTCATGACGAACGGTCGTGCTTCGTTGGTTGTGCAGTTCGAGAAGAACAAGGAAAAGCGTCTTGTCGAAAACCTCAAGTAATTACATTCACTCATCATTTAATCTCAAGGATCTCCTGTGATTGGAGTAACCATCCAGAGCAACGAAACGATCGACCGGGCCCTGCGCCGCTTCAAGAAGAAGTATGAGCGCTCCGGAGTGCTGCGCGAGTTCAAGAAGCGCGCCTTCTTTACCAAGCCATCTGTTGATCGCCGCATGGCACGTATGAAGGCAGCCCGCCGTCAGTACCGCGCCCAGCTCGAGCAAGAGTAGTCCACGTTATTCGCGACCTTCAACCAAAGGCGTTGCCGTCGAATCGGCAACGCCTTTTTGTGCTTTGCGCGAAGCGTCCCGTGCAAACGTCCCGCGCAGCGTCCCGCGCAGCGTCCCGCGAAGCGTCCCGTGCAAACGTCCCATGCAAACGCTATTTCTTCCTATTCCACGCCGATATTTCGGCTGCGTCTGAAAAGGGGCGTCGTTCATCACCGATGATTTGCTCGGCTTCGTGGCCTTTGCCCGCGATGAGCACGATGTCGCCATGGCGGGCATTTGCGAGCGCGTAGCGGATGGCCTCGCGGCGGTCGACTTCCACGTGGACGCGTGCCGCATAGCGCTCGTCGATGCCTTCGGCAATATCGGCGATAATCGCATGTGGTGGTTCGTTTCGCGGATTGTCGCTGGTAAGCACAATCTTGTTGGCCCCTTGAGCAGCAATGCGGCCCATGGCGGCGCGCTTGGCCTTGTCGCGATCGCCACCGCAGCCAAACACCACCGTAAGCCCATGGCGTGGCGGCAGCACGTCGCGTAGCGTTGCCAAGGCCACACGCAATGCTTCGGGAGTGTGGGCGTAGTCTACCACGGCGGTAATGCCACGCCCTACGATATAACGTTCCATACGCCCGGCAGGCGAGCGAAGGGTGCGCAGTGCAGACTGAATGCGCTCGACAGCGATGTTCTCCTGCATGGCCATCACAGCGCATAGGGCGGCATTATGGACATTGAAGCGGCCGAGCAGGGGAATCGAGAACTCTACGTCGCGCGGAACGCCACCGCGTTTTTCTGGCGGTAGCACGAGCGAAAACGTGCTTCCAGTAGCCGAGCAGCTGATGTCGGTAATTTGCACGGTGGCCTCTTCCGACTCGCCTACCGTGATTTGACGTCGGGCGCGGCAGTTACGGCGTATCGTTGGCGTCCACTCGTCGTCGGCATTCAACACGGCCACGGCATCGGCCGACAGGCCCTCGAACAGCGTCTGCTTTGCAGCGGCATACCGCTCCATCGTGCCGTGGTAATCCAAGTGGTCGTGACTAAGATTGGTGAAGATGGCTCCTTGCCACCGCAGGCCAGCAACGCGGCCTTGGTCGAGAGCGTGCGACGAGACCTCCATGCAGACGGTGTCGACGTTGGCGCGACGCATTTCTGCGAGCAGCTCAACCAGCACGGTAGCGTCGGGCGTTGTATGTTGGGTAGGAAACCACTGGCCGCCAAAGCGGATGCCCGTAGTGCCAATTAGAGCGGCTTCGCGGCCAGCTTCGGCCATAACCTGCTGCAGAATAAAGGTGCACGTTGTCTTACCATTCGTACCCGTAACGCCATACAAGCGCATGCCCTCTTGTGGGTCGTCATGCAAGGCATGTACAAGACGAGCATAGGCGTGGCCGGCATGTTCAACTTGCACGTACGGCACCGTGCAGGCGTCGGGCTTCGGGTGTTGTCCAACAATGGCCACAGCGCCAAACTCGATCGCATCTTCGATAAACGAGTGGCCATCGACAACGGAGCCAGGGATGGCAACGTAGAGAGAGCCCGGATGAACGAGGCGGTGGTCGCGGACGACGTTAAGGCAGACGACGTCGGTTTCGCCGGTAACGACGGCACCGGGAAGCCGTCGGAGCATGGCCATCAGATTGCGCATGTGCAAACCTATGATGTGCGATGCTAACGACGGCCTCGGCGGGGCCACGGAGTGGTAGATTGCGTTGTGACGTACTTCGATTTTCTTGCACAGCGCCTATTACAGCCATTGCCGGCCTTTGCAGCCCACCGCGAGTTTGTGCCCAATTTGCCAGATGCGGCAACTCGGCTTTCAGTGCCGCCGCCCACGGCGCGTAAGAGCGCTGTGGTGGTGCCCCTTGTGGTAGGCCGAAGCCCCCTACCTGAGGTACTATTGGAAGTACGCAGCGAAGGTCTTCGGCATCATCGAGGGCAGATTAGCTTTCCTGGTGGGCGTATGGACGAGGGCGAAGATGCCGTAACGGCAGCGCTGCGCGAGCTACACGAAGAGGTAGGCATTGCGCCGCACGATGTGGCCGTGCTTGGTATGTTAACGCCGCTGTTTATACCGCCGAGCAATTCGGCCGTGGTGCCCGTTGTTGGCATGGTGAGAAGTGCCGACGAGCTAACGTTGAGTGCCGACGAGGTTGACGAGGTGATTACGGTGCCGCTGGAGGTGTTGATAGACAGGGCTTCGGTGACGTCGAGAAAACGCGACTTGTATGGATCGGTGGCCGACGTAGCCGAGTGGCGCGTACACGACCGAGTTCCGCTGTGGGGTGCTACGGCAATGATGTTGAACGAACTAGTGTGGATTACCCGTGAATACTTGGAGCTTGATAGCCCTGTTGGGCTTGGCGCTAACGGCATGCAGCGATGATACGGTCGACGTGTCGCCGAAACTCGTGAACACCTATGCACGCGTGGTAACGCTGCGTTCGACCATTGCCGACACGACCGAGGCGCAGATGGCCGTGCGCAAGACGCTACAAGATAGCGGCTACAGCGTGGAGTCGTTCGAAGCCGAGCTGAGGTCGTACGGCACCGACCCGCGCCGTATGCGTGCCCTGTACGACAGTGTGTCGAAGCGTTTGGAGTGAACTACCCCAACACCCTTGCATATACGTCGTGGCCATACTTCCCCACGCCGGTAAAGTAGCCCGTATACCATTGGTTGAGCTGTACGCCTATTGCTGCCGATGCTTCAACGTCGGCCATCGACTCTATACCACCACAGCGTACAACGTGGAACTCCTTGTTACTTGCATGTTTGCGAGCTGCTTGAGCCGCAGCAGCACATAATGCCAACGACCAAACCTTGAGCGGCCTTCCGCTTACGCCGCCTCCGTACTGCTCGGTAAACGCCCGAAACGTTCGCCGTTCGCTTGCTGCTATCTGCGGCTCTATGGCACTGTAGCGTGTACTTGTGTTGCCTAGCACAATGCCATCGTAGCCCATGTGTACAAGCGTAGCCACAAGATCGTCCACCTGGTCGATTGCCGTGTCGTTCGAAAACTTCACCACCACGGGCACGCGGCGCGCAGCGCCGTGCAGCACGTGTTGCATCACGTATTCAAGCCGCCGCACAAGTCCATCGTCGAGCACCGGCCCGCCGGCATGTCCGGGCACGTTCGGACAGCTCTCGTTCATTTCGATGTAGTCCACGCCGGCATCGATATAGCGCCGCATGCCGTCGGCCAACTCATGCAGTGCAACGGTTTCTTCCAGTCCTGGCTCGGCGCTCACGCTTATGCCCACGGCACAGTCTGAACGTCGGTCTAACCGCGCTATTCGCTCGGCCACTACGGCATGTCCTTCGTTGGGTAGGCCCATCCAGTTATGCGCCGCGCCGCTTGCCGGATATGGTACAGCAGGCCACCGTATGCCCTTCTTGGTGTTGCCTGCACGGGGCCGCGACGTCGTAGTGCCTGCCAGCCACATCCCTGCCCCTTGTGCCGCCACCATGGCATAGCCCTCGCCCTTCTTAAACATGCCCGCAGCATTCCACAGCGGAGTGCGCAGGTTCATTCCCCACACGGTGATAGGGGGCACCGCCACAGGCCTGTCGGCCGGCACATCGTTGGCAAGCATGGCAGTGTATACCGACCGCCCCTTGGAAAAAAGATGCGTGGCAACGTGCGGCGGTAGGCGGTGCAAGAGCGGACGCAGCAGGCGTTCCACTCGGGCGAGGGTGGTTGGTAACGACATTTGCACGAATTTACGGCCATGCTAACGAAAGAAGAGATTGCCACAAACTGGCTGCCACGATATACGGGCACAGCCGTGGCCGACTTTGGTGACTACGTGCTGATTACCAACTGGCGCGGATACGTTGATAGGTTTGCGCAAACCTTCGACGTACCGGTGATGGGTACCGACCGGCCAATGCAAACCGCAACCAATGCAAACGGTCTTACCATCGTGAACTATGGCATTGGCTCGCCAAATGCCGCACTTATTATGGACCTGCTGGTGGCACGAATGCCTAAGGGCGTGCTGTTCCTCGGCAAGGTAGGTGGCTTGCACCGCAGCACCGAGATTGGCCACTTTATCCTACCCATTGCAGCAATACGTGGCGAGGGTACAAGCAACGACTACTTCCCGCCCGAAGTGCCCGCGTTACCGTCGTTTAAACTTCACAAGTTTGTATCGGACACCATCCTGCACTACGGCCACGAATACCGTACTGGCGTGGTGTATACAACCAACAGGCGTGTGTGGGAGTGGGACGAGGCCTTCAAGCAGCGACTGCTGGGATTGAGCTGCTTGGCCATCGACATGGAAACGGCCACCGTGTTCATTGTCGGCCACAAGAACGGCATACCACGAGGCGCACTACTCCTTGTGAGCGACGTACCGGTAATGCCCGAAGGAATCAAAACCGAAGAATCCGACCGCCACGTTACCGAGCAATATGTGGACATGCATTTACGCATTGGAATTGAAGCCATGACAAACATCGGCAACCAAGGCGAGGAGATTAAGCATTTACGGTTTTGATGCATCATGCACCTACAACGTCCTTGATACAGGCAACCGACCATTTATTCGGATTCGTCATTTTTCACTCCTTTTAAGCATACCATGACTTCATCCATCAAGTTAATCGGAGTCGCTATTGCGGCTAGCTGTTCTCTTATCTCCTGTGGAGATATCAGCAACGAGCTTGACAGAAAAATCAATGAGCTCGAGAACAAGACACAGTCCCTTGACTCTCTTGTCAACAAGGAAGTAGATAAGGTCCTCACCCTTGACACACTTATCGAAAAGGAACGTCAGAAACTCAACAATCTCGACACACTGGTAAAGACGTCGACATCAAAGATAGACTCTATCGTGTCGAAGGGTAAGAGGATAGTGCAGTAGCGATTTGCGAAACGTTTGCATTGCTCCTCGCACAAACACCTACACACCTTCCGCATTGCGTTGGTGCGTATGTTAGCAGTGATGCAAACAGCATAAACCCTTCATTCGCCACGGGGCGCGATTCGTATTACTGCACATGCGAACAGCCATCCTTCCGCTACTCATCCTGTTAGTAGCATCCGTCAACGCCATGGCACAGGCGCCTGCGGCACGACGACGCATAAAAACCCCACGCCTGTTCTGCACTGATACTGGCATCGCCTGTGCTTCCCTACGCCAGAATACAATGTCGCTACGCTCCACGCCTGAACTCTATGGCCGAATGGTTGAAACGTATGTTGTTCAAGAGCTACAACGCATGTCAAGCTGGATGGAAGAAGCCATAGAATTTTCATATTACCGCGATAAAGACGGCTCCGAGGTAGATGCCATACTCGAATCGCAAGGCCGCCTCGTAGGTATCGAAGTCAAGTCTTCATCAACAGTTACTACGTCGGACTTTCGTGGCCTTCGCAAGCTAAAGTCCCTTGCCGGTTCAGAGTACCACCGCGGCGTTGTTCTTTACGATGGGGCCCAAGCGCTGTCGTTTGGCGACTCAATGTATGCCATACCTATTGGTGCCCTTAGCAACTCCTTTCCCTCTTCGTCACGGTGAGTTCCCCTCCACCCATCGTCTTGTTTTTCGACGGCGTATGTGGCCTCTGCAACCACTCGGTCGATCTGCTGTTTCGCATTGATGCAAGGGGCATCGTGCGCGTTGCTGCCTTACAAAGCGATTACGCTGCGCGTGTGCTGCCGCAGGCATTGGTCGATGCCCCTTCGTCGCTTGTAGTTAGAATGGCCACTGGGCAGATACTAACGAAAACACGGGCAGTGCGAGCTATCCTGAACGCTGTAGGAGGACCATGGCGCCTTGTTGCTGGGGTGATATGGCTCGTGCCACGACCCATTGCAGATTGGCTCTACGACGGCATTGCGGTAAACCGCTACGCTTGGTTTGGCAAAAAGGAAACGTGCCGCCTGCCCACACCGGAAGAGCGCGCACGGTTTATTGTAGATGAACAAGCAGACTAGCGCAACTCGGTTTCCGATATTTCGCGCATCCAACGCTCGTTGCCTTCGTGATCAATAACACGCAATATTAATTTTCGCTGCTTGGCGGCGCCCGTTACGGTAATCATACCAAAATTATTTACTCCAACAGTCGTGCCGGGCACACGATAGGCATTAGATTGTTTGTCGATATCCTTGTTGCTGCCAGCCGTTAACGACGAACACGTAAACTCGTAAAGGGGATAGGTGCCGGGACGGTCGAGCTTGGAGAGTTCCGACGCATGAATGTCGCCACTCAGGAACATGACCCCCTTGACGCCTGATGCCGTAATTGCGTCAATAAGTTTTTGACGCTCCTCGGGCATGCGGCTATAACACTCCTTGCGGAGATTGTCGGTAAGCACTTGCGAGCCAATGGCAACCAGCTTGAACGTTGCCGTACTTGCGTGCAGAACATCAATAAGCCAAGAAAACTGTTCATTTCCCAACATTGTCCGCGGCTCGTCCTTGCGATGATCTGGTGAGCGCCACCAACGATCGTCAAGGAGAATCACGTCAACATCGGCAAGGGCAAACTGCGTGTAAATTCCCTGACCATCCCGACCGTACGACGGATTGGGCCAATACGCCATAAACACATCACGAGCGTCGTTCTTCAAAAACCATCCACGATCGCTGTCGTTAGGGCCGTAGTCGTGGTCGTCCCACGTGGCATAGTGTGCCGTTCGAGCCAACAGCGGCTGCACTTGGGCGAGCGCTCGCGTGTGCGCATATCGCTTAAACATGCCTGAGCGCGAATTCCAGTCTGGCTCTCGCAAATACACATTATCTCCAAGCCACAGCATCACATCAGGCGTTCGTGCCTGTATCACATCAAAAATGTGCATGTTCGAGCCATAGCCACCCGACGAACGCTCATAGCCATCCTGATTAACATAGTGGCACGAGCCCAATGCCATGGTCATGGTTGGAGGGTCGACTTTTTGCCACTTCCACACCGGCTGCGTTCTAAAGCGCATCGGAAAGGGGCGCTGTTGTGGCGTTCCGTTAACAACAACGGTGTAACGATAGGTGCGGCCGGGTTCCACGCTATCGCAGATAAGCGTTGCTGTGTGGCCGCTTACAGCGTTGGTTTGTACCGTAGCGGTGCGCCAACGGCGCTGCGGTTCGGCACTGTCGGCATACTCCGCATAAACATCGGCAGGGCCCTGCGTTTGCACCCACAGGCGTGCCTCGCGCATGTCGACGTGGCCCACCATGGGGCCCGACACAAGAGTTCCTTGTGCTACCGTATCGAGTGATGCTAACGTTAATACGGCAATAAGAATCACTATGCGTTTCTTCATCTGCAAATCTTGCACGTTTGAGTGAGATTATTTGTCAAATAATCGCACCACGTACATTACGATACAGCAATGCATAGGTCTCGGCACTGTGGTCGGTGAACTTGTCCTTCAAGAGGTCCTTTACCTCTTCGGGCTGGCCGATGTAATCCGCCAGGCGCGCCACCCACGAAGGATCAACCCAGAGTTTTCCGTTGCTGTCGAAGTAGTGCAAACGTCCACCGTGAGCATACTGCAGCATACCTATCGTGAAGGGCACACGCGGAACAATGTCGCGGTTGTTTACAGCACGCGTGTACCGACCAGCAAGCAGAGCGTCCGACATCTCGGCAAAAGCCCGATTGCCCACACGTGGTTGCCCAAAGGTTGCTACCGACCCAAGCATGTTTGCGCCCTTGGTGTCGTCGACGTATCGCAATGCAGCGATGTGAGCCAAGGCACCACCCAGACTGTGACCACAGAAGTGCACTGTCGATTTCGGATGTCCTTGCGCAAGCGACCAAACGGTCTCCTTTACCTTTGGCCAGGCCGACGTTGAAGCTGTGTCGAAACCATGATGCACTTCGGCACCGTAGAGCTTATCGAACTCTTGCTGGTTTACATTGGCGTCTGTAAGAATATCACGGAGTTTTCCTTCCGTGCCACGATACGCCACTACGATGCGTTCGTCGTATCGAAGAACAAGCGCCTGCGTGTCGGTCGAGAGTACGTCGATGAGCTTCGCGTCTACAACGTCGTGGCCCATTGCCTTGAGTCTGCGCACGGCCTCGGCTTCGCCGTGGTAGGCCGCCATGGCAACGTCGCTCAGCATCGACGTAAGGTCGACGTCATACGACGTGGCACCGCCGCGTACCTGCGAGCTGTGCTCGGCCATCGAGATAGTGATGTCCGACATACTGCGTGGCTGTTGTGGCGGCGTGTCGGCGTCGGCCTTCGGCGCTGCTGGCTTCACTGCCGACCGGATGTTGGCGAGCTTTTGCAGCACATCGAACCAAAACGGCGCGCCAAGCGAAACGGCTGCCGCCGTTATGGCAAAGCCAAGACCTTTCAGAATAAGTTGCCAGAGGAATTCCAACCATGATCTGTCATGTCCATCGGCCAAGATTGGATCTCCCTTCCAGCCGCCCGCCAGGGTGCCTGCCGCTTGGCTCATCACCATGATGCTGTCCATGGGATTGCGGTGGTAAACCGGAGCCCCCTTGGTAGAATCGGCAGATAGGGTAGTATCGGTGGAGTACGGGTATTGGATGGCGAGAACTGATGGGGCCAGTTCGACGGCGAGTTTGCGCATGGTTGGGTCGGCCGTTAACCTACCTGCTACGCGCAGGGCGTCGCCATTGCTTACAAAGGCAAGCACGAAGCCGATGGCAAGTAGCAGCTTCGTCATGCGGCGTTTAAACCAGCCGGTGGAACGCTGGGTGACGTCGCCAAAGGCCGCGGCAACACGCGCAATCGAGGCGTCAAGGTCGCCACGCGCAGCCACTACGTGAGGGCGCAGCACCAAGTACGCTGCGTCAAGGTCCTTGGCTAAGTCGCCCGTTGCAGCGCTTGCTGCACCTGCGCCATACATGCGACGTTCGGGAGTAAAAGCGTCGAGCAAACTGCCGCACTCATCTGCGGGCATGCCTAGTACGACGTCGAGCGTCGCGCGGGCAACGTCGGCCTGCGGCAAGTACGAGGGAAGTATTGCCGATGTAGCCGAGCGCCCAAGCTTTCGCGCCAGTCCGTTCAATAGCGAGCTCATCTGCGAACGCAACTGCCCGAACGCATCCTTCTTGGCTGTGCCAACCTTCGTCGACGCCTCTGGTGGCGGCGAATGCATCTGGACTAGCGGATGGCTATAGATGGCGTTAACAATGGCATGGCTGCCATTCAGAAAGGCCTGGACTGCCATTCGTAGCGTACGTCCACGCCAACGTAGCCACGTCGAAACCGACTCTGCAATGGCCGTGCTCACAAGACTGAGCAACAGAAAGAACACTACGATTCCGATGACGATGTCCAACACGTCCATAGAAGCTCCGAGATTCGTTCACGGCAAACATAACATTTGCATGGGACGCTGCGCGGGACATTGCATGGGACGCTGCGCGGGACATTGCATGGGACGCTGCGCGGGACATTACTTGGGACCCTCTGAACGTTCGCTATTGTTTGTGCAACAGCACGTAGAAGGCCTCTTCATCCAACACTGGAATTCCCAGTTCCTGCGCCTTGGCAAGCTTGCTGCCTGCGCTTTCGCCTGCAACAACGTAGGTTGTTCGCTTGCTTACAGAGCCGGCAACCTTACCGCCATGACGCTCAATGGCCTCTTCGGCTTGCGTGCGAGTCATGGTTGTTAGCGTTCCTGTAACCACAAACGTCTTCCCTTCGAGGTGTTGGCTGACCTGGCTTAGGTCCACAGCCGCACTCAACTGCAAACCGGCTGCACGCAGTGCCTCGATAAGATCTCGATTCGACGTGTCAGCAAAGAAGTCGAGTACCGATTCCGCAATGCGGTCGCCAATCTCGTGCACCGCTACCAATTCTTCTTTCGTAGCCGCCATCAATGCATCGACGCTTGGAAACGCCTTGCACAGAATTTTCGCAACGCCTTCGCCAACAAATCGAATTCCAAGAGCAAACAGCACCTTATGCCACGGCTGCAGCGTGCTGGCTGCAAGACCCTCTACGAGTCTGTCGACACTCTTTGGCGCCCATCGATCTAACTCAAGAATGTTAGCTCGCTGACTAGGCAACGTATAAATGTCGGCAATTGACTGCAACAAGCCTGCGTCGACAAATTGATCAATTGTTCGCTCTCCTAACCCATCGATATTCATCGCATCGCGAGAGGCAAAATGCTGTAGGCGACGCCGGATTTGCCACGGACATGCCGCATGATCGCAATACCATGCCGCCTCGCCGTCGGGCTTATGCAGGGTTGACCGCTCGGGACATGGGCACGTTGGCGACATATGCCAGGGCTGAGCATCGTGGGGCCGTTGCTCTATCACAACGGCGGTCACCTTCGGAATAACGTCGCCCCCTTTTTCAATGGTAACAGTATCACCAATGCGAAGGTCCAGCTCGCGCACAAAGTCCTCGTTATGAAGAGTTGCACGGCTTATGGTACTGCCAGCCAATGGCGTAGGTTGGAGTTCGGCAACGGGCGTTACTGCTCCTGTGCGGCCCACCTGAAGTGTAATATCTAAAAGCTTCGTTGTGGCCTGTTCGGCCTTGAATTTGTAGGCAATGGCCCAACGTGGTGCCCTTGCTACGCTTCCCAATTCGTCCTGCAACTGCACATCGTCGACCTTCACCACCACGCCGTCTATCTGGAACGGCAGCGTATGCCGCTCGACAGTCCAGCGGTCGATAAAGGCCATAATTCCGTCAACGCTACTCACTTGCTCTGTTGCCGCACCGGTAGCAAACCCCAGTTGCGACAGCAACGTATGTGCGGCAAATTGCGACGGTATTCGCAGTGCTTCGGCCTGTAGCCAATAGGCCGTAAATCGCAGGGGGCGCTTTGCCACCAACCGAGGGTCTTTTTGCTTCAGCGTTCCCGACGCTAGATTTCGCGGATTTGCATAGGGTTTTTCGCCAGACTCCACAACTTCTTCGTTCAGTCGCGTAAAATCGTCGATGCCCATGAACACCTCGCCTCGTACTTCGATATCGAGCAAGGGGGCACCGGTAAACATAACTGGCGACAAGCGCAGCGGAACCGATCGAATCGTCCGCACATTCGCCGTTACATCGTCGCCGCGTTCGCCATCGCCACGAGTGGCAGCGCGAACGAGTACGCCATCGCGATAGGTGAGCGACATGGCTAGACCGTCGATCTTTAGCTCGCACGTATACACAACGTGATCGACGTCAAGCGCCGAACGCACGCGCCTATCGAAGTCTTCAACTTCTTGTCGCGAATAGGTATTGGCAAGCGACAGCATAGGCACGGCATGCTCTACCGTGGCAAACTGCTTCGTTGGCATGCCCCCCACGCGCTGCGTTGGCGTATCAGGTGTTACAAGCTCGGGATGCGCCGCTTCGATGTCGCACAACTCGCGAAAAAGTGCGTCATAAGCCTCGTCGGATATCTCGGGCGTGGCCTCGACATAATACAGATGGTCGTGCCGTAGAATTTCAGAGCGCAGCAGGGCTGCGCGCTCGGCCAAGGCCTCGCGGCCGTCAGGAGCATCGAACAGTGAAAGCGTCATGATGCAACGTCACAGTCCTAGAAATGGCCGAGTTAGTGATTCGACACGTTGTACACAAAGTTTACAACCAACTGATTGCGAATCTGTGTGGCTGGGCCACGCGTACCGTCGTCGCGAATGACGGGTACACGATCGTCGTAGAACAAATCTGTTAATAAGCCCACATTGAGGAACGAATTTACCTTCATGAGGAAGGCATTTTCAACCGTCACAATCCACAAATCGGGTGCGTCGTATCTGCAAAAGGCATTAAAGCGAGACTTCCACTGCACGTTTTCTACGATCTCCCAATCAATGGTGGCATTTAACAAAGCACCAACGTCGGTCTTGAAATTCGAACCGGGGTCGACACCATAAGCGCCACGAGCCGATAACGAATCGTCCAACACAAGAATGGAACGCGACGAGAGAGGCGAAATCAACATGCGTAGTTGCGAATACGGTGTCCACTCGGCACCGACGGCGGCCGTGAGATACGCCGGCGCCAGGAGGTTCGAGATCTCGAGTGGCTGGGTCGAGTCCGTTGGATCACGCTGATCATAGTTGAAGCCCGCAGCAAACTGCGTACGGAAGTCCATAAGTGCCGTATATCGAAGACTTGCGTTCTGTTTCATCGAGGCCTTCGATGTGAGAATTATACGGTCGTCGTTCTTTCGAAATTCCTGACTGCCCAGCTTCGTAAGACTGTAGCCCAAGTCGGCGTCGTTGTCCCACGAAAATGCCCCATCGGCATAGTCGGCACTGGCCAACACGAGACCACGAATGGTGACCGTATTCTGCCCACCCCCCGACCAATTCGTAAGCGACACCTGCGTGAGACCTGCACCAAGCGAGGCCTTCAACTTCCACGGCAGCGAATCGGCAGCAATGTCTTTGACCTTCTGAAGATCATCAGAAACTGCCTTTGCATCAACAATCTGTGCTGCCAACGGCAGGTGTAGGGCTAACACAGCAAAACAGAGAACCACGAGAGGGCGCATAACGGTAGCGATAGCGTGAAAGAAAACCGACGTCGTCGAAAACGGTGCTGCACGATTACACACACCGATGGACGTTCCATCAACGACGGCGCAAATTTACACCGTAGTTTTGTAGGAATGCCTCGTTCACAACGTATACCTACAGCTCTCACTTCGCCGCTGCCTCTTGGTGTGCGCCCAGTGTTGCCGCTGCCCGTTCGCCTAAAAGCCGATACCCGCCCAACTGGAAGGGGCATCGGTGTGGCCATGGTCGATAGCGACTTCGTCGTACATCCCGATCTTACGCAGCCCTCACAACGCATCACTGCCTACTACGATGCCGTAGCCGATGTAGAACATGCCATGCCAACGGCACAGACCCCCTTGGCTAGACATTGGCACGGCACCATGACGGCCTGCACGGCTGTGGGCAACGGACACCTGTCGCAAGGCGTGTTTACGTCGCTCGCCCCAGATGCCACCGCCATCCTCGTTCGAACGATGAACGATGAAGGTCGCATCACGACGCCCGTCATCGTTCGTGCGCTACGGTGGATTGCCGCAGCGGCCGAACGTCTGAACATCCGCGTCGTAAACGTTAGCGTTTACGCAGACGAGCTCGATCACACGCTAGATCATCCCGTAAACCGCGCCGTCGAAGATCTTGTTAACGCCGGAGTCGTCGTCGTAGCTGCCGTGGGCAACAATCCGTGGGCACCCGTACGGCCTCCCGCCGCTGCCCCGTCGGCCATCACCGTGGGTGGGCTCGACGACAAGAACTCGCTCGACGCCAAGGTTGGTGAGCTGTACCATTCCACGTTTGGCATTACTGCCCTTGGTGTACAAAAGCCCGACTTGATTGCTCCGGCTATCTGGCTTCCAGCACCTATCCTGCCAGACACCGACACGTACCGCGAAGCGTCGGCCCTGTGTGCCCTCGATGCTATGGACGACGACATGCTCCTCGCCTGCGCGCCTCGCCTTGTGTTGCGTACGTCGCTGCCCAGGAGCCTTGCTACAGAGCGGTCGATTACCACACTTCGCACCGCCATTGCTAACCGCCTCTCAGCCGAACTTATTGCCACGCCATACTACAAAATGGTCGATGGCACCTCGTTTGCCGCCCCCATTGTAACAAGCATTGTTGCGCAGATTCTCGACGTTTGCCCCGACCATACGCCGGCCGACGTTCGCCACGCTCTGCTATCAACCGCCCTCCCCCTCGAATCGCAACCTTCTGTCCGGCAAGGTGCCGGCGTTGTTCGCCAGCGCCATGCCATTGCCACAGCACGCCAATGCCTTACCACACCATGATTCGCTCTGCACTGCTTGCAGTCGCCTTCGCGCTCTGCACCGCTACCCTCGCCGCCCAGGTTACAACTACTGCCGTCGAGGGCCTTCGTACCAAGGACGTTCAGCTCGTTGCCCTTGTCAATTGCATTGTAACAACCGAGCCCGGCACCACGCTCGACTCGGCCGTCGTCGTTATCCGCGACGAGCGCATCGCCGCCGTGGGCCGCAACCTAACGCCTCCCCGTGGTGCCTTCGTTATCGACCTTGGTGGCGCCCACGTCTACCCCGCCTTTGTCGAACCACTTGCGTCGGTTCAGGCACTTGCCGGCAAAAAGGCCGACACCAAGGAACGCCCATGGTGGGAAGACGGCGACCCCTCCACACCGCCTGCCGACGGCGCCGTCCACTGGAACCGCGCCATCCGCCCCGAGCGTCGCGCCGCGTCCTACCTCTCACTCACTGAAGGGGGCATCGAACCTCTAACGAAAAACGGCTACGCCGTGGCTGCCGCAATCGTTCCCGACGGCATTATGCGCGGAAGCGCCACCACCACACTTTTGCGTTCGGGTAGTGCCGCCAGCGCCATCATCCACGACGCACCCTACATGGCGGCCTCGTTCCGCAAGGGCTCGTCAACAACGCCCTATCCGTCTTCGCAAATGGGCTCTATCGCCCTGCTACGCCAAACATGGAGCGACGCACGGTGGTATGCCGATGCTCACAATGCGGCACGACGTAATCCGCGCCTTACACCGCCCGAAACGAATGTGTCGCTCGATGCTCTGGCAAAAGCTCTCACGGCAAACACACCGTGGGTTGCAGATATGCACGACGAGCACGACCTGTTCCGGTGGAGTCAGCTTGCTGCCGATGCCGGTGTTTCCATGGTATACCGTGCAACCGGACGTGAGTACCGTCGCTTAGCCGACGTTGCTCGCCTTAAGCCCACGCTTATCATTCCCTTTGTGTTGCCCGACGTGCCCGACGTAGGCGATGCATCGACGGCGCACAACGTACCGCTCGAGCAGCTCATCCACTGGTATTGGGCAGCCGACATGCCGCGTATGCTCGACAGCGTGGGCTGCACGCTTGCGTTTACCACCGATGGTATGAAGGATCCTTCGGCGATGGCGGGCATTCTTCGACGGTATATTCTTCGGGGCCTCGATACCAACGTAGCCCTTGCTGCCCTTACCACCGTGCCCGCCCGCCTTGCAGGCGTGGCCGACCGTGTGGGACGTATTGCCGTTGGTCACTATGCCAACCTTGCCATCTACGATGGCAGCATGTTTGCCGAAGGGTCTGTGCTTCGCAGCACGTATGTTGCCGGACGCCGGCGCGTTGTTTCGCATCCACCCGCAGCAGACATGCGCGGAGCGTGGTCACTTACGTCGGCTGCATTACCGCGCCCACTATCGCTACGCATCACCGGCACGGCCGCGAAGCCATCGATTGAAACGAAGGCCACTGCCGTGTCGATTCCGTCAACCCTCGCCCTGGATGGCCGCAATGTGGTGATGACGTTCACCACGGACACCCTTGGATTTCCGGGAGTTATTCGCGTTACGGCTGCTGCCGACAGCATCCTGCTTTCGGGCGACGTCGTTATGCCCAACGGCGCGCGTGCCACCTTTGTGGCACGGCGCGACTCGCTGCTGCGCTCTGCGCCGCCCGCGGCGGCGCAAATCGATAGCATGCGACGCCCCCTACCACAATGGCTACCACTTGGCCCATTTGGGTTGGAAGGAATGCCGCCGCAGCGCGACGTGATGCTGACGAATGCAACGGTATGGACGTGCGGTAGTGAGGGTGTTCTAAGCGATGCCGACGTTCACCTGCGGGATGGGAAGATTGTGGCCGTTGGCCGAGGACTTGCGCAAACAGGCGGCGCCGACACTGTAATCGACTGTCGGGGCATGCATATCACGCCGGGCATTATCGACGAACACTCGCACATCGCCATTAGTAGGGGCGTTAACGAAGGCACCCATGCGATTACCACCGAAGTGCGCATTGGAGATGTTGTAAACCCCGACGATGTGAACGTTTACAGACAACTGGCAGGTGGGGTTACTGCATCGCATCTCCTGCATGGCTCGGCCAATCCCATGGGTGGTCAGCTACAGTTTATTAAGCTGCGCTGGGGCGGCAATGCCCAGGACCTTAAGGTTGCCAACGCCGTGCCGACGGTGAAGTTCGCCTTGGGCGAAAACGTAAAGCAAGCCAACTGGGGCGACCGTTACACGGTGCGCTATCCGCAAACACGCATGGGCGTGGAAGAAATCATGCGCGACGGATTCCGCGCCGCCCGTGAATACGAAGCCGAGATGAAGGCCGCCGATGCAACGAAGCTGCCGGTGCGCCGCGACTATCAGCTCGACGCTCTTCTGGAAATCGTAAGCGGCAAGCGCAACATTCACTGTCATAGTTACGTGCAGAGCGAGATTCTTATGCTGATGCGTCTTGCCGAAGAGTATGGCTTCCGCGTCCACACCTTTACACACATCCTAGAGGGTTACAAGGTTGCCAAGGAAATGGCTGCTCATGGTGCCAAGGCATCATCGTTTGCCGACTGGTGGGCCTATAAGTTCGAGGTGTACGACGCTATCCCCGAAAATCCTGCCATCATGCACGAACAGGGAGTGGTGGTAAGCATCAACTCGGATGATGCCGAGATGGCACGCCGACTCAATCAGGAGGCAGCAAAGAGCGTATCGTATGGTGGCGTGTCGGAAGAAGATGCCTTAAAGTTTGTAACGCTCAATGCCGCAAAACAAATGGCAATCGAAGCTGAAACTGGGTCGTTGGAATCAGGCAAGTTGGCCGACGTTGTCGTGTGGAGCGGAAACCCGCTATCATCGATGTCCAAAGTGCTCCGCACGTACGTCGATGGCCGCGAGTACTTTTCGATTGATACCGACAAGCGCTTGCGCGCACGCGACGCCGAGTTGCGCGCCTTTCTCGAGCAAGCCGCACTCAAGGCAGCTATGAATGGTGAACCATCAACACAGTCACGTCCGCGTGGACGCAGGCACTACCACTGCGACGACTACGACGACGAAATGACTGGCGACACCGAGCATGAGTAGAGCTGGTGCGATTGCGCTAGCGGCCGTGCTACTGGGAGCCATCATTGGCTTCCCATTGGGCATGGACCAAGGCATGTTCGTTCACTGTGCCAGGGTACTCAACGAAGGCGGCACGCTGTATGTGGATGCATACGATGTAAAGCCACCGGCCATCCACTCCCTATACGCCATGGCACTGTGGCTTCCCTTTTCTCCCGAGATGGCCGTGCGTCTTTTCGAGTTTGCATGGAACCTGCTTACCTGCTTTGCCTTATGGCAGGCATTGCAGGCATGGGCCCCAACTGTTCGAGTTAGTGCCGTGCTCGTATTTGCCGGTATCATGGTTGCATCCGGCCACCCCAACACGGCCCAGCCCGAGACGTTTGCTGCGCTGCCCTTTGCCGCTCTTCTTTGGGCCGTCAACCAGCCGCCACGCGTGCGTATGTTGGTATACGGCATTGCCGGCGGTCTAGCTATAGGCCTCAAGCCAACGATGGCGCTAGCGGGAATACCGCTGTTGTTGCTTGAGCGATCGCGGCTACCGATGTCGTCCTTATTCGTGGTGCCCGTTCTTGCAATGCTCACAGCAGGCGTAACAGTCGTGCCCGTGCTCGTGCAGCCCGACGGCCTTGATGCATTACGACTGATGGTGGAAGCACAGGTGGCCTTTGGTGCCAGCACTGATGGTGGTGCGCACGGACTTACAAACAGTCTTGTTTCTATCGTGCGTTGGTTTTCGCTCTCCGCCGGCGTGTCGGTGGTTGCCGCCGCTGGAATAGCCTATCGCTCCACCAGCCAACATCCATTGGTTCGCATTTCTGCATGGCTATTGATATCACTCTTTGCTAGTGTTCTCATTGAGCATCGATTTCACCCTTACCATTTTCTTCGCATGGTCGTACCACTTGCGGTACTGGCAGGAATTGGTGTTCATAACGTTGCTCACGCTGTTTGTCATCGTTGGCCATTGGCCTCACGGCAGTGGCGCACTCTTACTGCGGCAGCTCTTGCCGTGGGGCTGCTTACCTCGTGCGCTCCACGATCGATCCACAAGGTATACCTTGGATACTGCCAGCTCTTTGGACTCGACACCTATGCCACATACCTCGCTTCGCGCAACATCGAAGGCGAAGACATTACTGCCTATCGCGAGGTTGCAGAATCGGTGAACAACCTACAGTCGCCACGCCCAATCGTGCTAAGTGTCCGCGCCGGTTCGGTACTTCCGTGGATCCAGGAATGGCGTTTCTCTCGTGCTGCCAGCACACAGTTCGTTACAGGATTGGCCACACCACCGGCCTGGATACAAGCTGTGCGTGCCGACGTTGCCCAAGCCACACTCCTTGCTATCGATACTGCTGATGTGGTCCCGATGCTTACGGGTCATCATCAATCAACGCTACGCGCTTTGCAGTCCACACCCGACGTTGGTGCGCTCCTCTCGAAGCGCTTTGCTGCTGTTGATACCGTTCACACCTTCGTGATTCTCATCGCCAATTCATGACCTCATTGTCCTACTCTACTGTCGGTGCCAGCCAGTTCACCATCGACTTCGCTGCGCAGCGCCAATCCCTTGCACCGTTGTTTAACAACAATGCCGATCTGCAATCCCTTGCTCAGGTTCGTGCTGGTCAAGGGGCATCGCGACGTCGATTGGACGACTTGTGCCGCCAGGCCTTCGGAACCCTGCCCATAAGCCCCGCCCATGAACAGCAATTGGCAGCTCTTGCAAGTACATCATCGGTCGTTGCCATCACAGGCCAGCAGGTGGGTTTTCTTGGTGGCCCTCTGTATACAGTACTCAAAATTGCGTCAACCGTAGCGGCGGCCCGCCAGTTATCCGAGCAACTTGGCCGACAGGTGATTCCCATGTTTTGGCTCGAAGACAACGACCACGACGCCGCCGAGGCAGGCACGGCAACCATGCCCGACGTTGCCGGCAATGCCGTAACAGTTCGGCTGTGGGATGGCGACCCTGAGCGCAAGGCCGTCTATCGTCGCACCGTGTCGGCCCACGACGTGCAACGCGCTCAGCAAGCGGCCGAGCTGTTGCACGGACAGTGCGCCAATGCTGCAACCGAGCGCATTCGCGCTGCCTACTACGAGGGAGCATCATGGAGCGACGCCATGATGTCGATGCTCTACCCCTACCTGGCCCACTGGGGTGTTCTTGCACTGCGTGGCAGTCATGTGATTGCATCGGGGATGCACGGTCCAATTATTCGAGCCCAGGCCGAACGGCCGGGCGGCATGGCGGCGCAGGTGGCGCAGCACGATGCAATGCTGGAATCGCTTGGCTACAAGCCCCAGGCAAGCGTTGGCGACTATCCGTTTTTTGTCGAGGTTGATGGCATGCGTCACCGACCCATTGCCGATGCCGCCGGCGTGCGTGTAGGGGGCGAACAGTGGACGCACGAACGTCTTGTAGACGTCGTTACCAGCCAGCCCTCGCGGTGTTCGCCGGGTGTGTTGTTGCGACCAGTGCTTCAGGATGCGCTATTGCCTTCCATCGTAAACGTTGTAGGTGGTGCCGAGGCCGCCTATCATGCTCAACTTGACAACACCTATCGAGCGCAGGGCGTAGAGCGCCCGCTGGTGTGGCTTCGTCACAGCGCTACGATTATCGACCAACGCACGCAGCGTCTTATGGCGAAATCAGGGCTAACGCTGCAAGACGTCCTTCGGCCGCTGGCCGATGTGGAGCGCGACGCCGTAGCTGCTGCCGCTAGCAACGTCATTCCCGATGTCGAACAGCGCCCCCTTCTCGAAGAATGGCGAGTGGCGGCAGCAACAATCGACCCAACGTTGCAAGGGGCTGTTGCGGCAGCCGAAGCAGCAATTGGGAAGGCTCTCGAGCAATTGGCCGGAAAAATGCGGAGTGCTCTAAAGCGCAAGCATGCAGAGCAGCTTGATCGCGTGAGGACTGTTGCTGGTACTGTTTATCCGACAGAGACGCTTCAAGAGCGTGTAACACCCATGTCGTGGTTTGAAGCACGGCTTGGTTACGATACATTCCGTAAAATTGCAGAGGCAATAACAGCGCACGACCGTGATAGCCATCACGTGGTCGTCGACGAACAGGCCACGTTGCTAGCTGAAGGCACACCCTAAGCCCGGTATTTTCATGACACGTCCACTGATTATGGTTGTCGACGACAACCGCATAACAACCAAGCTGATGCTGCGCTATCTGCAGATTCACGGCTTTGATGGCGTGGACGCTGCCGACGGCGTAGAGTGCTTGGAGAAACTCAAGGACATAATGCCGCACGCCATCATCTTGGATGTAATGATGCCACGCATGGATGGATTTGAAACAACGCAGGCGATAAAGGCCAATCCGCGGACAGCCAAAATTCCCGTTGCGATAGTAACGGCGTTAAACGATATGGCTACGCAAGTACGTGCAGTGGAATGTGGTGCCGACGATTTTCTTACCAAGCCACTCGACGAAAAGCTGTTGATTACCAAGGTGCGGATGTTGTCGACCCTTAGCAAGGCTACGCGCGAGGCGACAATTTTGCAGAATGTGGTTGACGCCTATCGTAGGGGAGATATGGCAATGGCCCAGGAGCTTTTGCGTGACGACGTGTTCCAGCTAGAGATACCTCAACCCAACTTCACAACGTGAAGCGTATTGCCGTCATTGGTGGCGGCCTTGCCGGCCTCACCAGTGCCACCATCTTAGCCCGCAGCGGGCATCATGTAACGCTGTTTGAACAGTCAGCCCACGTTGGCGGCAAGCTAGGTTACGCCCAGTTCGATGGTTGCACGTTCGACTTGGGCCCTTCGTTGCTTACCATGCCGTTTGTGCTTGACGAGTTTTTCCGGCGCGCCGGCACCACGTTGGCAGCAGAACTGCAGTTGGTAGAGGTCACGCCCGGTTGTCAGTATCGATGGACCGACGGCACCGTGCTTGATGTGCCATCCGACGTGTACGGTTTTTCCGAAGCAATTGCTCGGATGTCGCCCGTGGATGGCGACGCCGTACGGCGGTACTTCGACCATGCGCGACGCGTGTACGAGGCCACGAAGGACATTTTCATTTTCTCGCCATTCCGCGGCTTGCGCGAGCTCGTATCGCCGGCCAACCTACGCCTGCTACCCATGTGGCGCACCATGCGATTTACGCAAACGCTGCATGCCTTGCATGCGGAGTACTTTCGTGATCCTCGCGTAATCCAACTGTTCGACCGCTTTGCTACGTACAATGGTTCGTCGCCATATCGTGCACCGGCAACGCTCATGGTCATTCCGTACGTCGAGGCGGCCTTTGGTGCGTGGTATCCGCTTGGTGGCATGCGAAGCATTGCCAACGCCTATCGCGCCGTAGCCGAGCGCGCCGGCGTGCAGATACGATGTTCGACGCCTGTGCGCTCCATTCGCACGCAGCGTGGCATTGCCGTAGGCGTAGAGCTGCATGACGCCTCCTTCTTCGAAGCCGACCACATTGTTAGCAACATCGACGTCCACGTTACCAACACCATGCTACTTGGGCACGACCGGCCACATCCGCGCGACCCAAGCACGTCGGGTGTGGTTATCGTTGCTAGTGTTGATGCGGCGGCAGACCCCTCGCTCCGGCATCATACGGTGTGTTTTTCTTCCGACTATCGACGCGAGTTCAGGCAGCTTGAGACGTCGCTGCCCGACGCTCCAACCATCTACCTTTCGCGTAGCGTTCACAGTGACCCCTCTCAGGCGGTTGCTGGGCGCGAGAATTGGTTTCTGCTCCTCAACGCCCCGCCCACTGGTATGATGGGTGATAGGGGGCACTGGCAGGCGCAAGCGCCCACCATAGCTTCACGTACGTTTGAACAATTGGCCGCATATGGCCTACGGCCCAATGTTCGACAAATGCAGGTGCTAACGCCAGACGATTTTGCGACGCGCTGGGGCGCCTGGGGCGGCTCGATCTACGGCTCTGCTTCGAACAACATGATGTCGGCCTTCCTGCGCCAGCCCGCTCAATCGTCGAAGGTGAAAAACCTCTGGTATGCCGGCGGAACTGCACATCCTGGTGGCGGCATTCCACTCGTTACCATTTCGGGAATGCTTGCGGCCGATGCAATCGCACGCACACGTCACCCCGTCACCTTGACATACTGACGATAACGTCACCACGTCACCATTGACGAACTGACGATAACGTCACCACTTGCAAACGAACGATTCCAATACCCGCCCTGAAGGGCGGGCCTAGGCGCAGAGCCATATTCCAGCCCGCCGTAAACGGCAGGCGTAACGTGGCTCAATCATCGCCATCGAATGAACATGAATCAACTGACTTCCGGGCTCACCCCGTCACCTTGACATACTGACGATAACGTCACCATGTCACCATTGACGAACTGACGATAACGTCACCACTTGCAAACGAACGATTCCAATACCCGCCCTGAAGGGCGGGCCTAGGCGCAGAGCCATATTGCAGCCCGCCGTAAACGGCAGGCGTAACGTGGCTCAATCATCGCCATCGAATGAACATGAATCAACTGACTTCCGGGCTCACCCCGTCACCTTGACATACTGACGATAACGTCACCATGT
>JALHPC010000025.1 GCA_022842685.1 Candidatus Kapaibacterium sp. | reverse complement strand
AAGCGTTTGCCAACGCTCTTGCCGGTGCCCCCTTCTCGATTGTTGAAAGGGGCACCGTAAACATCAAGGGCAAAGGCGACATGACAACCTATTGGTTGGAGGGACAGTGAGGACGTTGCATTCTGTGCGGGAACTCTTTCAAGGTCACAACTGGTTATGCTCCCCGGCTGGCAACCTCTCCCGGATGTCAACCACCTTAGGCCTCGTGGGGGTGCAGACCTGCGAGGTCTTTTTATTTACTGTACGGCCACCTTGGCCGTCAGCATGTCCACGTCGGTGAACGCCACAACGATGTAGACACCTCTGCTCATGTGGCCAATGTCGACGATGAAGTTCTCAAGGTGCGTTGGCGGCTGCTGCACGGTATGTACCAGTTGTCCTGCCGACGTATAGATGTGCACGGACCGGACGGCCGCCCGATGCGATGAGGTAACCTGAATGCGTCCGCCAGCAAGGTGTCTTGCCTCTAGGTCGGCCCGCAGGTCTTGCGATGCCCCCTTCTCAACGCTGGTATTGGCAAGGAATTGGGGAATGTTAAGGGCTCCACACGATGTACCGGCGGCAAGAATCAGGGTGTCGGCAATCTGTTGCATTTTGTTTAGGCCAGTGATTGAGGGCTCTACATATCGCCATGTAGCACCGCCGTTGCGTGTTTCGTACAGATGGTAGCCACGGCCTCCAACCCAACCAATCTGGCTCGTGATAAACCCAATGCCTTGTAGGACACCTTCGACGGGGTCGCCATTAGCATAACGTACCTCTATTTCGCGCCATGTGCGGCCGTCGTCGACTGATGTAAGCACTAGTGGAGGTCCAGCGCCTATGGACTGTACTGCCGCCCATAGTGTATCGCGCCCTCGACGTTGAAACTTCCAGATCTGCGTACCCACGTACTGGCAGCGATAGACGGTGTCCCACGTAGAACCAGCATTGGTTGTGCGTAAGATGCAGGCAAACCCGTCGTTGGGTCCCCCACCAATACTACCGCCCACCACACCGTTCTGTGGGGTGGCAAACTCTAGATCTACAAGCGTTGTAATCCGCGCACGCATGGCCTGCTGCCTAAACGTCTGCCCACCGTCGGTGGTTGTGCTAAAGTGGGGCTGTCCGTATTGCCGGGCCGACCACGCCCCAACGCAGTAGTAGGTTTGCTCGTCGAACACCTGCGACCCACACACGCCGCCCACTACCGACGAGTCGAAGCCAGGCGGTACACGCCACGACGCACCGCCATCGGTTGTTTGCAGTAACTTTGGCTTGCCAAGTACTCCCGCCCATCCAATCCGTTGGCTGGCAAACGCAATGGTGCGCACAAATGGCGCCCTGTTGTTACTGTCAAGAATCGACGTTACATCCCGCCATTCGTATCCTCCGTCGGTCGTGGAGAAAATGCCCGTTAGCGCACCACTCACCCACCCCACTTGCGGATTAACAAAGCTGATACCGTCATACCTGTCCTGGGGGAACGGTACCGCAAACGCCCGCCACCCGTTCTGTGCAGATACGGGGCACTGGAACACAAGGAATGCTGCAATGGCAACAACGATTGGCATGGCATAACGCATGACACGAATATACAAGAGAATGTTGCCCCAGCGCTGCACTTGGATCAACGGTGCACTCACTGTGCTCACCATCAGGTAGACACTCTATTGACTACTACCAGACATTAGGTAACTCAATAGACTCCTGATCTGCCACCATGCGCAGAATTAATTGGCTATTCAGGTTCACCGGAGTAAACGAATATATCCCTGCATCATTCTTGGAGGCAACAGCTAACGCCATTCCCTTGGGAAACCGTTGCAACCAGGAAGGTCCATCAAGCGGCACTTGAACAAGAGACCGCCGGTAGATTACACCAGAATTTTCGACTGCGCCTATGAGTCCTTCAGCGAACAGTCTCTCGATAACTCGAGCTACTATGTAGCGACCTGTCACAATTACGTCACTCGTGTCTTCCAATGCAACCAAAAGAGCAACACCGTATCTCAAGGCACTGCCGCCGCTTTCTGTCGCACTGAGTAAACTGGTCGCAGAGTCAGGAACATCTGATGAGAAATCCAAACGAAACGAGGTGTCGGTATTTAGGAGTCTTTGCGCAGCGCCCACGTAGACATATAAAGAGTCTGGATCATCGTGTTGCACAATCCACAGCATCGCTAGCTTAGAACTCGCAGTCAATTGCACATCTTCGGAATTGACAATGACGCCTTGAATTTCTAGTCGATCTATGGAATCCGGCTTAGTTGGAGAATGACCACCGCATGACCACAGCAGCCCTGCGACTGCATAGACAGCGCACATTACGAAGGTGATAGTGAGTCGATCGAACATTGCCTGATGTTTCAGTTCGGATACTAATACAGTTTTGAAGAATCTATCTAGAAGAGACTTTGAACCGAGATCTTGTCAATGCATGCGAATAGGGTAATATCGCAGTACTTACATGCCTTCGGTAATTAATTTGACCATCCTAATCCGAGTCGAATCCCATAAGCACTGATAACTCTACCACCATCCTTTGGATCCGCCGGATTGGCCCCATCATTCAGCGGCGTACTCTCGAGGATCCCATTAGCACTCCTTTGTGGAATCTGAAACGTTGCCCCGACGAGATTCCCTATCGCATAGCTGAGCGCGAGTCGGAGCATCCACGCGGAACCAAGCCGGTATTGCACACCTGAGGCGACCTCGACTCCAAACCTAAACGTGGGCGTCACGTTCGTCCTGTACGACCACCCATCTACCTAGCCAGAGAACACGTTCCCTGCTAGATGTGCTGCTCCAAACAAGAGAATGTCCTCGGAAGTCTCGTAAAGTGTAACGTCCACCCCCATCAACGCTCCAACGCGAAGGAGGACAACATACGGGTTATACGGACCATGGTACATCGGATCGGCCGATAACCACAGATCGGAGGAACCTCCAAGAGACAATCGTATACTTGGGCAAATTGGAACCAACAGCGCGAGAGAGAGACTGCCCTCGAAGGCCGGATCCGCAAACGGATATCGATACAGGATGTAGTCTTCGGTGCCGTCAGAAAGTGCTTCAACGCGATTCGCCGTCATTGATGGCGCAGCGGCGAAAAGAACAGATGGCTCGATCCAGACTGAGGACTTTATCGATGGCTGCTGCGAACTGCATTGAAACCATGCACACTTGAATACAACGACGAATGTGAGTATCCGAATAGTGATGAGGATCAGACGCACATTACTCGCAGCCAACATTCTTTGCCGACGTCGATACGAACATCATAGCGGATGCTCACGTCCAATTCGGAAACGTGTATTTATACGTCGTATCAACTCGGAGCACTGGGCGCTCTCCCGGGGAATACGGAGCGAAGCCGGCCTTTTGTCCTGACACCGAGAATCCGCGACCAAGTCCGTAGCCAGGAGTGAACAGCTCAAGCCACTCGCGCCAGTCTTTTACTGCCTTCGTTAAGCCGCGGCGATAAATCACTGCGGAATTGTCGACAGCACCTAAGACACGATAGTCGCCGCTTAGACCATCAAGCCCTTCCATTTTTGTCCCTGCTTGAAACAACGCCTTCGGATCGTCAATCACCATGATAAGGCCAACGCCGCATCGCATGTAATTAGAGTCGGATAGAGAAATCCCCCGTGCATTACAAGCAGCATCTGGCAAGAATTCTGGGAGAGTTAGCGTGAACTCGGTTCCATTGGGAGCCAAGGCATCAGCCTTTACAACGTACAGGTAGTCGGGGTCTCCAGTTGATACGTTCCAGACAACAACAACCTTTGTTGTTGTCGAAATAGGAATACTTTCGGGGTTGACGATAGTCCCACTAACGGTAAAATCCGACGAATCGTCAGGCTTCGGTTGCACGACCTTATCGTCACCGCAAGATGACGTTATCGCCACAACGAGAACAAGACAGCATATCGACGGTATCAGCGTAGACGCTTTTCGAAGCGCATGACGTACAGGTCGCATAACGTTAACCAGTGAAGATGAATGATGTAGGAGATACTTACACCGGCGAAACTAACGAACGAGTTGCGCCATTCCTCTACTGCAACCATACTACGAGTCGACAGCAAGTGACCTCCAGAACAATGCTTTAGAACGGCTAAACGACCAGCTAACTTCACCTTGCAGTTCGCCTTAATGCCTATCTATATACGTCGTTCATCAAACTCCTAGTCGACACACTCTATTTCAGTAAGAGAAGATGCATTGCATTGGTTGACTCAACAGGTGTAGCTAACGACTTCTGTCTGCGTTGTCTCAAACCACTTTCAGTATTCCGACGGCATCGTGGAGAGCGAGTATTCTATTCACATTACTGCTCGATTCGGATTCCGGCTTAGAGTTTTCGACTCTATTCTCGATTCCATATGGAGTAGAGAATCCGACTGCTCCCAATCCGAGTAATCCCGATAGGCGACCACGTTGCTTGACGCTGCAATTGAGTAAGCAGCCCACATCTATCTCGACAAGACGCTGCCTCTCTCCTTCCAAGGGTCTTCATGCACAAGCTCACTAGACATACGCTGCATGCATTTACCGTACGTTATCCAGAGGAACGACCAACTTGTAAACTTCACTACGCGAGCTGCCGCTACTGTGGCACAAGAACAAAGAGATCATAATCCGTTCATTAGAAACCGTTCCGGCTACGTTGCGCCACCTCTTACTGCGTAGAGCCGATTCGTCAATTTTCTAAGCGTGTCGACCCGACGGAATGTTTACAACCGAGCGAACAGATCAGACTTCCATCTGATGTCTAGTGCCACGTTTGGTACTGGCACAGCCCACCTAAGTAAATCCGCTATGCCATCCCGTGACGCTGACTACAGCTGCGCCAATAATTCCAACCACTCATGGCAAAGACCTAGTTACATCGAATCGACTGATCGTACGAGACAATGATGCTGTTGCATTGATTCCAGCAGATAACTGCAGCCGGGGCATTCCCGGCCGAATTGCAGTTCCGAGAGTCGCACACAATCTCCTGCTGTCTTTCTGGCAGCTCGTTCTCAAAAAGAACATTTGAAACCATCGATGCAGGGCTGTGCGTTGGCACCACACCGTTACAGGACCATGTTACTCTAGCTACGGAGTGTAGAGCTCTTGTAGCTTTGCGCGTACAAACTCGTCCAATCCTGCCGAGCTAGGCAGTCCTAACTTCTTCGTAGATCGTTGCCGTATAGTCTCAACACTCCGAACGGCTAAATGAAGTTCTCGTGCAACATTTTTCGTTGAATGCCCTTCAGCAAAGAGAACGCATGCTGACGCCTCACTCCTTGCCAAGACTGGAAACTCCTGTATCAGGATGTCGGCTTGAATGAGACGCCTACTTGTGTGCGTGTCGATGTGTAGTAGTCGAGCAGTCTCTAGCTCCATAGCGCTTCGCAATGCGTTATGCTGTCGTAGCAACGCTAGCGCATCTCCGAGCAATCCAGCTCGCTCGTATACCTGAGACGCCGTTTCTAGGACAGACAGATAGTGCAATCGTCTGCCTTCAACCGCACCTCGTTCAACTGCAGCATGAAGGCATGCAATGGCACGTTCGTGAAATCCAGCATTCGAAAGCAACTCACCATATCGCCCTAGCTCACTCACTAACAACTCAGAGGGCTTATCGACATCGATGCCGGGGTAGGCGTTCGTAAAATCCGACAACGCTTCGTGTACTTCTCCCCGGCGGCTGCGCAATAGGGCTAGATTTGCCTGTACTGACTTACGAAGCAAGCCACTGATTGCGTCGTCTTGCAAGACCAATCGGAATAGCAACTCGCTTTCCTCCTCGCGCTTAGAGTTCGCCATTAACAAAGCAAGCCCATTTCTTGCCAACGTCACTCCGTACCTGTAACCGGCGGCTTGATACATTTGCAACGCAACTCTAAACTCATGTTCGGCATCTGCGTCTCGACCCATTGACTCAAGAGCACACGCCCGGTTGTACAGACATCTGCCAACGCCAACTGAGTTGCCAGAAGTTCGATACAAGCTGAGCGCTTCGTCAAATGTCTGAAAGGCCTCGACAAAACGTCCGTGATCTACCAGAGTACACGCCAGACAATTAAGCGCGGCTGCTGTATGCAACGGCTCACCCTCGCTTCGTCGTAGCCGAACTAGAGTCGCAATGTATTCTAGCGATTCAGGAGAGCCGTAAGGAATCAGCGCCTGGGAAACTCCCAGGAGAGCTTCGGCGACTACGTCAGTCGCCGAGGCAGAACCGAATTCACTAACCACTTCGCGGGCGGCCGTTAGAACATCACTACGAAGATCGGCTTTCATTAGGGCGTGCAGTTCCCTAACTCGAGCCTGAACGCTTGCTTGCAACACCATCGCCGTCATAACGACCTTCCCGGTTTACACGTCTAGATTCTTCACGTACTGTGCATTACGCTCGATGAATTCGCGGCGTGGCTCTACCTTTTCGCCCATGAGTGTATCGAATACGTGCGTTGCTTCGGCCGCGTTGTCGATGGTCACCTGCAGGATCGTACGCGTTTCGGGATTCATCGTCGTAGCCCAAAGTTGCTCGGGATTCATTTCGCCCAAGCCCTTGAATCGGCTGATGACGATGCCGTCTGCCGTAGCGCCTTCTTCGACCACTTCTTCGACTTCTTCGACGGTTTGTCCGCTGCGAGCGGCCTTGCGCTCGGCCTTTTCACGACGAATCCGCTGGATGTATTCGTCGCGCTCGGCGTCGTTAAACGCATAGTATTCTGTTTTGCCCTTCTTAACCTTATAGAGGGGCGGCTGCGCAATAAAGAGCTTGCCCGCATGGATGAGGTCGGGCATGTAGTCGTAGAACAGCGTTAGCAGGAGCGTACGGATGTGCGAGCCGTCAACGTCGGCGTCGGCCATGAGAATAATCTTGCCGTAGCGACACTTTGTGATGTCGAAATCGTCGCCAAATCCTACACCAATGGCAGTAAAGATGGTACGAACTTCTTCGTTTTCGAGGATTTTGCTGAGGCGAGCTTTATGAACGTTCAGGATCTTGCCTTTAAGAGGCAGGATGGCCTGAAAGCGCCGATCGCGGCCTTGTTTAGCCGAACCGCCGGCCGAGTCACCTTCGACCAAAAACACCTCGGTATCCTCGGGCGATCGCAATGCGCAGTCGGCAAGTTTGCCCGGCAGTGTAGCGCTTTCGAGCGCGCTCTTGCGGCGCACCATCTCGCGGCTTTTTTTGGCAGCAATCCGAGCTTCGGCTGCCAAGTGGGCCTTCTCGATGATACGTTTGGCCGTCGTTGGATTTGCGTCGAGCGCCTTGCTTAGCTCCTCATTCACAATTGAGCGAACAATGCCTTCGACTTCGCCGTTGCCCAGCTTGGTTTTCGTTTGGCCTTCGAACTGCGGCTCGGCAACTTTGACGCTAATGATAGCCGTAAGGCCTTCGCGGAAGTCCTCGCCCGTAAGGTTGATGTCTTTTTTGACGAGGTTATTCGCAGCAGCGTAGGCGTTAAGCGTTCGCGTAAGGGCCGACCGAAAGCCCGACACATGTGTGCCACCTTCGATGGTGTTAATGTTGTTCACATAGCTGAGCAGCGTTTCCGAGTAGTTTGTGTTGTACTCGAAACATACTTCCACCTGCGTTTCAACGCCGGCCTCGTTGACCGATGCCCCTTGCATCAGAACGGGTTTCATGAGGGCTGTGGTGGTAGAATCGACGTGTCGTACGAAGTCGACGAGACCACCACGGTAGGCGAAGTCTTCTTTTTGGCCGTCGCGCTCGTCTACCAATGTGATGGTGATGTCGGGGTTGAGGAAGGCCAGCTCGCGCAGGCGATCGCACACCTTATCCCATCGAAACTCAACAGTCTTAAAAATCGTGTCGTCGGGCCAAAACTGAACGGTTGTACCAGTACGCGTCGACGTACCGATCTCTTGCACTGGTCCCTGCGGAGCGCCAATCTTGTAGTATTGGACGTACGTTTTGCCTTCGCGTTCGACGGTAACGGTCATGTCTTTCGACAGGGCGTTCACGCAGCTAACGCCAACGCCGTGAAGACCACCCGACACCTTGTAGGTGTTCTTGTCGAACTTACCGCCGGCGTGTAGGGTACACATTACCACTTCGAGCGTGGAGATCTTCTTTACCGGGTGAGGGCCAACGGGAATGCCGCGGCCGTCATCCTTTACAGAGCACGACCCATCGGAGTGAAGTGTAACGATGATGGTGCGGCAATAGCCGGCTAGGGCTTCGTCGATCGAGTTGTCGACAACCTCTTGAATAAGGTGATGCAGGCCGCGTTCGCCAACATCGCCAATGTACATGGCGGGGCGTTTGCGGACGGCTTCAAGGCCTTCAAGGACCTTGATACTGTCTTCACTATAGTTCTGCGTGGTTTCGTTGACGGTGGAATCCGACATTGGGACCTCTGGTGATTGGGTGATGGGGCAGCGTTAGCGGATGATGATTTCTCGGACCACTTCGCGGCCAAGGTATGTATTCAGGGAAAGACGAAGCTCTTCGCGGCGCAGCGTAAGCTCTTGGCGCCATACGGCGTCAACAACGTGAACGCGTAGCACTCCGTGGGCGAACTGGCGCACTTCGGTGCGGCCGGCAAGGCGTTCGCCTACGACGGTCGACCACGCCTGTGGCACACGCACGGCGTCGAGCTCGGGCTGTAAGCCCGAGGCCCGCACAATGCGAGCTATCACGTCACCTATGCGTTGCGCCATCGTCGTACTCGGCATCGAGGTGCCGCTCTTCGTGAGTGATTTCGCCATTACGCACAGTTGCCACAAGCACGGCGGTACCCTTTGGCACCAGGGTTCGCACCGTTTCGCCATCGGTTGTGGTTAACAAACACTGCATGCCTTGTGCCAGCACACGTTCCATAACACGACGGCAACGCTCGTGGTCGAGCTCGCTAAACAGGTCATCGAGCAATACCACGGGGCGTTCGCCGGTGGCGTCGCGCAGCACCGAACATTCGGCAAGCTTTAACGCCACAAGCAGTGACTTGTGTTGTCCTTGCGAGGCCGACTCGCGCACTGGACGCCCGTCGATGGTGAACTCGACGTCGTCCTTCTGCGGACCAAACAGCGTTTGCCCGCGTCGCCGTTCGGCTTCGGCTAGGCGCGTAGCTGCAGCCCTGTAGGCCTCGGCCACGGCGGCAACATCGGCATCCAGTACGTGGTCAACGCTGTCGGCAACGTACTGCATGTCGATTCGTTCGGCACCACCCGATACTTCGAGGTAGGCCCCCCGCACTCGCGGAGCTAGGTCGGCAATAGCTGTCCGCCGCCGCACAGAAATCTGCGCGCTCACATCCACGAATGCCTCTGTCCAAGGCTCTAACAACGCCTGTAGCGCGCATCCAGATAAAGGGGCGTCGGCCAACACTGCGTTGCGTTGTTTTAGCAGCCGACGATGTTCGTACAAGAGATCGCGATAGCGTTGGCTTGCTTGGGCCAGCACGGCGTCCAAAAACGCCCGGCGCTCCGCCGGTGCTCCAAAGGTGATGCTCTTGTGGTCGGGCGACAGTGCCACCACCGGCAGTTCTCCCAACAGGTCGCGCGCCGTAAGACCGTCGCCGCTGGTCGACGTTATACGCTTGCGCTGCCCGTCGCGCCAATGCACGGCCACGCGGTACGGCACGTCGAGATCGCGCAGGCCTTCGGCGCTCGCGCCGTAGGCGTCGCAACCGGTGTGGGCTAATGCCGCGTCTGCCACTGGTACAAAGCTTCGCGCCATCGCGCACAGCGATATCGCCTCGAGGACCGACGTCTTGCCAACGCCGTTCGGGCCGCACAGGATGTTCATGCCCGGCACCAGCGCAAGCGTGGTACGACGATGATTGCGGATGTTCTCCAGGGTGATGGATCGAAGGATCACGTCCTTCCCATCAGATCTTAACCGGCATCACGAGCATCAAAAGAGACTCTGCGTCGGAAGCCGGTGTAATGAGCACGGCACGCACAGGCGTCGAGAACGTAACGCGCACGCTCAGGTCTGGATCGTCGTCTGCCGTGATGTTTTTGATGGCTTCCTCGAGGAAGCGATAGTTGAAGCCAACAACAAAACCATTGTGCGAAAACTCGCACGGAATGGTTTCGGTACCCTTGCCGCCAGAGTCTTCGTCTTCGGAGTGGACGCTCAGCACACGCTCGTCGATCGAAAATCGCACGTGCTTGGTGTTGGCATTAGCAAACAACGATACGCGCTTAATGGCCGCCAACACTTCACGTTGGTTAACGATGAGCGTCTTGTCGTTATCGGCAGGAATGACATTCTGATACGGCGGATACTTTTCGTCTACAAGCCGCGTGGTAATCGTTTGCATACCCACTGTAAAGCGCGCATGCGTCGTCGACACGTCCATCACAGCGTCGGTATCAACCTTACGCAACAGCTCGACGGCACGCGCAGGAATGATGCACTCAAGGTTCGTCGGGAACGGATTTGCACCCGCCTGCACAATCACACGGCTCATGCGGAAGCCGTCGGTAGCCACGGCTGTGGCCGTGCCGCCGTTGAACTGGAAGAACACACCCGTCATGCTCGGACGATACTCTTCGGTAGAAACAGCAAAGACGGTTTTGTTTGCCATGCGCGCCAAATCGTCGCGCTTGATTGTGGCCTGCGTCGACTCGCCAAAGGCCGGTATCGATGGATATTCGTTGGCACTCAGGCCCTTCATTTCGTACGATCCCGTTGGCGTACGCACATCAACCAAGTTCGTCATCTCGTCGGCCGTAATCTCCACCGTACCTGCCGAGCCCAACTCCTTCACCAAGTCGTTAAACTGCCGCGCAGGTATTAGCAGTGCCCCATCTACTTCGCCAGCAACAAGGATGGTAAGGGCGATGCTCAACTCTGGGTCCGAGGCAGTAAAGGTGAGTTCCGACCCCTTCAGGGTGACGAGAAAGTGTTCCAAGACGGCCATCGTAGACTTGGTGGGGACGGCCGGGAGGACCTTTTGCAGGGCCTTTTGTAGATCGGGAAGCGCTACCGTGAACTTCATGCAGGGGCGTAGGGGCTAGGGGTGTTCAGTCAGCGGGTTTCGCTAATTTGACCTGCGAAACTACGAAACCCCAACCTACCCGCCAATCCGTTTTTCCCACATGATTACGCCGTACGGCTACGACAACGCCTTCTTAATGCTCGCAGTAGCCGTGGTACTCGTTGTGCTGGCCTTCACTATTCCGCTTCTATGGCTTACCGTTGTGCTAGCGCTGCTGGGTGTGCTGTTAGCGGCGTTCACGCTATGGTTCTTTCGCGACCCCGAGCGACCACTGCTGGATCGGGCTCGCACCAACCCAGGTATTATCGTTGCACCGGCCGACGGCGCCGTTACCGAAGTGGTTGCCATTAAGCATCTGAACGCCTTCAACGGCCCTGCCACACAGATTACGATCTTCCTTTCCCCCGTCAACCTTCACGTTAACCGCTACCCTGCCACCGGCACCGTGCGCACCGTGCAGTACTTCCCGGGCAAGTACCTTATGGCCTTCAATCCCAAGGCCTCCGAAGAAAACGAGCGCTCCGAAGTCCTCCTCGACACAGCAGCTGGACCCGTCCTGTTTCGCCAAATCACCGGCTTCCTGGCCCGCCGCATTGTTTATACCTGTGTAGGGGGCACCGCTGTTACTGCCGGCGAACGCTTCGGCATGATGAAGTTTGGCTCGCGGATGGACGTTGTAGTGCCCACCACGGCAGAGGTACACGTAAAGGTTGGCGACAAGGTGGTAAGTGCTCACACGGCCTTGGCCACCCTTGCCGGGAGCCCCTCCTGATGCGCGTTACGCGATCCATCATCCCCAATCTGTTTACCCTTGCCAACCTGTTCTGTGGCTTTGCAGCCATTGTGGCAGCGTTCGACGGCAACCTACTGCGTGCAGCTATCCTGATTCTTACGGCTGGCGTCTTCGACATGCTCGACGGCCTCGTAGCACGCATTACCGACTCCACCAGCGAGTTTGGCGTCGAGCTCGACTCGCTCTGTGACGCCGTCTCGTTTGGCGTTGCCCCTTCGGTGATGTTATATGTGGTGTTCTTTCACGAATGGAACCAGTGGGGGTTGTTGATGGCGTCGCTGCCAGCCTTGGCCGGCGTTACCCGCCTTGCGCGATTTAACGTGCAGCTAACGAGTATGGACGACAAGCTGTACTTCCGCGGCATGCCCATTCCGGCAGGCGCGTTTGTGATTGTAAGCTACGTGGTTTGGTGGCACCTGCCCCAAAGTCTCCCCCTGCCCTATCACCCCAACAACCCCGTAGCCGATTGGGCGCATCTACTGCCATGGACCATTACCGTGGTTACCTTGGCTACGGCAGGCGCTATGGTAAGCACGGTGAAGTACGACAACGTTCCTCGACCCACACCAACCAGCATACGCCAGCGACCGGTCGTTTTTCTCGTATTTTTGGCGGCCGTCATCGCGTCGGTCGCTACAAACGGCAAGGCCATCTTTCCGTTTATGATGCTGTACATGACCACCGGAGCGGTGCGACATGCCATCATGGCGTTTCGTAGCAAGACGTCCGACGAGCAGGATACGCTTGAAGAGCCCGACCCCGACCCCTTCGACCTTTGACCTACCGAATCTGCATGAACTCCTACACTGCCAAGATTACTATCACGCTGCGATCGTCGATTCTCGACGTCCAAGGCAAAACCGTCGAACACGCCCTGCATAGTTTGCACATGCCACAGCTTACGAACGTGCGCATTGGCAAGTATGTCGAAATGCACGTGCAAGCACCCGACTCTGCAACGGCTCTCGACGTGGCCACCACGGCATGTCGCAAGCTGATTGCTAATCCAGTTATGGAAGACTTCGTCATCGAAATCGCTGCCGCCGAAGGGCAACTCGCATGAAGGCTGCTGTTGTAACCTTCCCCGGCTCAAACTGCGATGCCGATGCCCGCCATGCGTGCGCATTGGCCGGCATCGACGTAGCCGCCGCCTGGCATAAAGACGGGGCCCTGCCAGCCGATACCGACCTCGTAATCCTTCCCGGTGGCTTCTCCTACGGCGACTACCTTCGCACCGGCGCTATCGCTCGGTTCTCTCCCATTATGGCCGATGTTGTGCGCTTTGCTAACAACGGTGGCCTCGTCCTTGGCATCTGCAACGGCTTCCAAATCCTCTGCGAAAGCGGCCTGCTACCCGGCGCCCTCGTTAGAAATTCCGGCCTGTCGTTTGTGTGCAAAGACGTCTACCTACGCACCGAGTCCACCTCCACTCCCTTTACCTCGACCCTCGAGAAAGGGGCACTGCTACGTATTCCGATTGCCCATGGCGAAGGACGTTTCGTGGCCGACGCCAATACGATTGACGAGCTGGAAGCGCAGGGCCGTGTGGCGTTCAGATACTGCAATGCCGACGGATCGGTAAACGTCGACGCCAACCCCAATGGAAGTGCCAACAACATTGCTGGCATCGTAAATGCCGGCGGCAACGTGCTTGGCATGATGCCTCACCCCGAACGATATGCCGAAGCACTGCTGGGCTGTGCCGACGGCATGAACGTGTTCGCGAGTCTTGTACAGCACTACGCTGCCGCGGCACCCACAACCCTTGTTTCATCACAATAGGATCACCGCCATGGGCATTCCAGGTGGATGGGAACTCATCGTTATCGTACTCGTAATCGTTCTGCTGTTCGGATCTCGTAAGATTCCCGAACTCATGAAGGGCCTCGGCTCCGGCATCCGCGAGTTCAAAAAGGCATCCAACGGCGAAGTCGATACCAACGACGCCGATAAGCGACCCAAAAAGTCGAACGACTCCAACGAATAATCCCCGGCGCTCACAATGTTCGACGTCGGCGGCGGCGAGCTGCTTTTCATTCTCGTTGTTATCCTGCTCCTCTTCGGTCCAAAGAAGATTCCGGAGTTCATGCAGGCCGTTGGTAAAGGTGTGCGCCAGTTCAAGCGTGCCCAGGAAGACCTAACGGAACAGCTCCGCGACCTCTCGACGGCAGAGCCGCCAAGGCGGTCGGACACGGCGGACACGGCGGACACGTCGGACACGTCGGACACGTCGGACGCGGCGGACCAGTCGGACACGTCGGACGCGGCGGACGCGGAGCGCAAACCCTAACGTTATGCCCATGATTTCTTTCACGGAGGACCGCCAGCGGTTTCTCGACGGTAGTCTATCGGTTTCGCAGCGCGTTGAGCAATGTCTTGCCGCGATAGCCAACCAAGCGCAGTTGAACGCCTTTTTGCACGTTGATGCCGACGGTGTTCGCGCCGCTGCGGCAGCGTCCGACGAGCGCTATCGCGCGGGCCTAGCGCGCCCCCTCGAGGGATGTATCCTAGCCGTCAAAGACAACATGTCGGTCAAGGGCATGCCCATGACGTGCGCTTCGCGCATCCTCGAGGGCTTCATGCCGCTGTACACGGCTACGGCCGTGGAGCGCTTGATCGACGCTGGCGCCGTCGTGATTGGCAAAACGAACATGGACGAATTCGCCATGGGATCGAGTAACGAAACCTCGGCATATGGCGTGGTTCGCAATCCGCACGATCCCAGCCGTGTACCGGGTGGGTCGAGCGGCGGTTCTGCCGTGGCTGTTGCCGCCGGCCTTTGTCACGCCTCGCTAGGTTCCGATACGGGCGGCAGTATTCGCCAGCCGGCCGCCTTTTGCGGCGTTGTTGGCTTCAAGCCCACGTATGGCGTGGTGTCGCGCTATGGCCTTACGGCTTTTGCCTCGTCGCTCGACCACGTGGGGCCATTTGCGCCCACCATGGCAGACGCACAGGCGGTGTTCGACGTGATGGCCGGTGCCGACGCCATGGACAGCACTTCGGTGCCGACGCCCGAGGCGCAACCGATGCCCCCTATCGATGGGTTGAAGGTGGGTGTGTTGGAAGAGTCGTACATAACCGGATGCGACCAAGACATTCAAGACGCCTATGCAGCGGCTATCGAAAAGCTGCGTCAGATGGGTGCAACCATCGTTCCGGTGCAGTTGCAGCACGAGCAAGCGTGGGTACCAACGTACTTCATTCTAGCAACAGCCGAAGCGTCGAGCAACCTTGCCAGGTTCGACGGCGTGCGGTATGGCAAGCGGTTCGAAAGCGATGTAGACATCGTTACAGAAACGCGCTCGCGTGGCTTTGGCACCGAAGTGCAGCGACGCATCATGCTGGGCACGTATGTGTTAAGCAGCGGATATCACGACGCATATTACACACGGGCACAAAAGGCGCGGCGCCTAATAGCCGACATGTACAATAACGTGTTTACGCAGGTAGACGTAATCCTGCTGCCCACCACGCCAACGTCGGCCTTCGAAATTGGCGCTAAGCAGTCCGACCCCGTAGCCATGTGGCTTAGCGACTACTACACTGTTAGCGCTAACATTGCTGGTATACCTGCTGTAAGCGTACCTGTAGGCACCGACACAGCCGGTCTGCCCATTGGCCTGCAGGTGCAAGGCCCCGTATTTGCCGATGCGATGGTATTGGCCGTAGCTGCGCAGGTTTAACAGCCCTTTACCCCGTCCTGTCGGCGCCATTTCGTAAGTTTGCGCCGCTCTTTGCCCCTTAACCGTAAGGGGCATTGGCTTTTGTACCGCGTCACCAACCGATTGAAACGACTATGAGCGTCCTGGTAAACAAGAAGTCTAAAATCATCGTGCAAGGCCTTACCGGCGGCGAAGGCACGTTCCACACATCGCAAATGCTGCAGTACGGCACCAACGTTGTTGGTGGCGTTACGCCCGGCAAGGGCGGCACACAGTATAGCGGCAAGGGCGACGATACCTTTACGCGCCCCGTGCCGGTGTTCAACACCGTGGCCGACGCTAAGGCAGCTACCGGCTGCGACGTCTCCATCATCTTTGTTCCGGCACCGATGGCTGCCGATGCTATCCTTGAAGCCATCAGCGCCGACATCGCCGTTATCATTTGCATTACCGAAGGCATTCCAGTCAAGGACATGATTACCGTGCGTGCTGCCCTCGACGCCTCGAACTCACGCCTTATCGGTCCCAACTGCCCCGGTATCATCACTCCTGGCGAAGCCAAAATCGGCATTATGCCCGGCTTCATTTTTAGCCCAGGACCTATCGGCTTGGTGTCCCGCTCTGGCACACTTACCTACGAAGCCGTCAAGCAGCTTAGCGATGAAGGCCTCGGACAAACCACGTGTATTGGCATTGGCGGCGATCCAATCATTGGTACCCGGTTTATCGACGCCATCAAGCTATTCAACGAAGACCCAGCTACAGAGGCCATCGTGATGATTGGCGAGATTGGCGGTACTGCCGAAGAAGAGGCAGCAGAGTACATCCGCGACAACGTGAAGAAGCCCGTTGTGGGCTTTATTGCAGGCCAAACGGCACCGCCGGGACGTCGCATGGGCCATGCCGGCGCTATCATCTCTGGCGGCAAGGGAACGGCAGCCGACAAGGTAAACACCATGCGCGCCTGTGGCATCACCGTGGTTGAGTCACCCGCTTCAATCGGTATCACAATGAAAGCCGTCCTTTCCGGCAAAGGCAAGACACCTGCTGCCAAGCCATCGGCCCCCAGCAAGAAGCCAGCAGCCAAAAAGGCCTCTGCAAAGAAGAAGTAAGCTCGAACTTTCCAATTTTCACTCCCTACACCGAAACTACGACCATGGAACGTACCCTCTGTATCCTTAAGCCCGACGCCGTTCGCAACAACAACATTGGCAACATTGTTGCCATGATCGAAAAGGCCGGCTTCCGCATCCTTGGCATGAAGCTCACTCGCCTGTCGGCTACCCAAGCTGGCGCATTCTATGCCGTCCACAAGGAACGCCCCTTCTACGGCGAACTTGTTACCTTCATGAGCTCCGGCCCCGTTGTTCCGATTGCCCTCGAAAAGGCCAACGCCGTAGCAGATTGGCGTACCCTTATCGGCGCCACCGATCCTGCCGAAGCTGCCGATGGCACCGTGCGAAAGCTGTACGCCACCAGCAAGGGCGAAAACGCCGTTCACGGCTCGGACTCGGTAGAGAATGGCCGCAACGAAGTTGCGTTCTTCTTTAGCGAAGCCGAACTGGCAGACAACGCCTAAGGCGGCCCGCTTACGGCAAACAGGGAGCGGTCGAAGTAACGAAGAAAGCGTAATTTTGTCGTTTGTGCTATAACACGACGCAATCATTGGTGCCCGTCGTACGCCACAGCACAAACAAGGACGCTCTCCATGACCAACCTCTCCCTCCTATTTCTTGCGGTGCTCGCCTGCGTTTCGCTGGCTACCGCCCAAGAAAAAGGGTCGTCGAATAAACCGGCTCCGCCTCGTGAATACCGCCTGCAGGCGCTTTACCGCCCCGGCGTGGCCCAGTCATATACCGTCGATATTCGCGACACAGCGTCGCGCATGCACAGCGCCGGTGCGGCCAAGGGTTACGACCGGAACGTGCGCCTGTACCTTACCGTGCGCTGTATCGAAAGTAGCGACAACGTGTCGAAAGTCGTTGTGAACGTCGACTCGCTTACCTATGCCTTCACCTCCGAGGGCGTGTCGGTAACGTACGACTCACAAATCGACATCGCTCCCAAGAACTTCCTCGACCTTAACAACTACCTTGGCATCCTAAACCGCTCGGCAGAAATCACTTACAACCCGTATGGTGAAGCCAAGGCCGTGGGTGGCGACAACCTCGTGTGGATCCGGGATTACTTGGCTGAAAATGCTTCCGACGTCGACTCTGTCCGAAGCATGATCTGGAATCAAGCCGTGAGCGATGCCGGTGTTCTTCACGTTGCCGACCTCCAAAAGCGCGTGATTCCCGGCAAGCGCATCGCCGTAGACTCTAGCTGGAAACACAGCTATTCGCTACGTGTCGACAACATCGACATTGCCGCCACCGTACGCACCACCTTCGCAACCTATGGTGGTGGCGTCTATACTCTGCGCACTGTCGATACCGTAAAGGCCCAGCCAGGCACACCTTTTCACGTGTACGGCATCTCCGACGTGTCTCGTGTTGTCGATGGTTCTGTTGCTATCGACGCTACAGTCGACCTAACGACTACCGGCATCATCAATCGTGTTGTCCAACGTAGCCACGCCCGCATCCGCGGCCGCATAGGCAACGAAGTCTATACCACCGAGTCTAAGTCGACAGTTACGTGGACCCTTCAGGGCCAATATCAATGGTAATCCGATTCCTGGCCTTGGGCCTCGCTTTCGCTCTCGTTGCGTGTTCTAACACCGACACTACCCCTGCCGACGATGCCTCGGCGTTGTCTGGCACCGAAACCATCACCGAGTCCGACATTGCCAACGCCCCCGAAGTAAGCGGCGATGAGGCCCGCATCGATACACTCCGTCTGCGCTATGCCGTCGGCGACGTGTTTCGCTATCGCATGCGCCAGGAGGCCATTACAGGTCCCGATTCCGCCAAGGCCACACAACAGTCTATCCACGTTTACACAAAACGCATCAAGGCCATCCGCAGCGATGGGTCGTTCGACATTGGCGTCGTTGTTGATTCCATCCAAATGCATGCCGTTGTTCGCAACATCACTACCAAGGCCGTGCTGTACGAACAACATTACAACAGTGCCGATTCGGCCCAACGTAACGACCCGCAGCGCATACACCTGTCGGCCATCCTCGGCGAAGAAGTCACCCTCATCCTAACTCCGCAGGGTCGCATTCAAGAAATCTCGGGCGTCTCCACCATCGTCAACAAAATCAAGGCCGCCGTTCCAACGATTTCCGACGCCGAGCTGCCAGCCCTATCGAACCAAATCGAAGCCGCCGTGTTTGCCATGCTCGTCGAACAAGAATACATGCGCTTTCCAACAGCGGCCCTCGACAGCTCGCGCTCGTGGACGTCGTCGAACTCCACGCCCGTCATGGACTTCTTCCAAGCCACCAGCACTGCCAACTATGCTATCCGGTCAGTACGCTCTGTTAAGGGGCTTCGACTAGCAACGATCGACGCCCGCCTAACGGGCGCCATCACGGCCTTGCCGGCCCCTAAGGGCAGTCCCGTTACCGTCAAGGTCACCAAGGGCGAGGTCACCGGTACCGGCACGGTGGTGATAGATGCCCACAAGGGCCATACCGTCAAGAAAGACAATGCCATTACCACCAACGTTGTAGGCGTCCTTTCTCAACCATCCACTGGCCTTCGCCAGCCCGTGTCGCAGCATACGTCTATGCGCTATTCTGTCGACCTCATCCGGTAACGCCATGGCTTCAGCGCGCAAGCTCGACTTCCGAAAGCTCTTTCAAGCCAGCGACGCGATGGCCTTCGTCGTCATCGCCATGGGGCTGTTTATCGCGCTCTTTCTCGACGATATGGCCGTGCGCCTTATCGGCGTCTGCATCGCCATCTTGGGCGGCGTAGCCCTGTTCATGATGATTTCGCCGCGCATTGCCGATCTTTCCATCGAGCAGTCGAAGCGACGTACCGTCAGCCAGCCCACCGACATCTCGGCCGATACGCGCGAAGACGCCAGCGGCAAGCGCATCACGTTTGCTAGCGACGACTATCGCACGCAGTTTGGCGGCGACGCCACGCAAGAGTTCTTCGACGACAAACAGGGTGTACTGTTCGACGAAGCCCGGCCCAAGCCAAGGCCCGCCAGCGCTTCGGCGCCCCCTGCCTCGCAAGCTCTTGTAGGAACACAGCTGGGCGACGGAAACGACGGCATTACTGTGGTAGGCGTACGCACGAAGGTACGCGCCAACCCTAACGTACGACTGGTGGTAGAACAACGCAAGGCCAAAGCCGAAGCCGATGCTCTGCTTGCTGCCGAAGTTGCAGCCACTGCCGAGCCCGTGGCTGCGCGGGCCGTTGCTGCACCAGCCCGATCTACGGCCCAACTCGACGTAGGAGCCCCCGTGCAAACTGTTGATATCAACGCCATCGAAGGCGACGTGGCAATCTCCGACGACGTTGTGATTCGCAAGCGCCCCAAGGGCTCATCCACGCCGCCCGCTACGCCGCCGCCAACCACACCGCCACCAACCGAACCCGAACCTGCGGCCGAGGCATTCGAACACGACCCTACCCCCACGCTGGATGCCGTGGAGATACCCACGACCAACATTACCAACAGCGAGATCGAGCAAGCCCTGCCCATCGTATCCGAACCGGCCGCCGCACCCAGCGAAGCTACGCCCGAGCCCCCTCCTGCTCGTACCGTGGAGCACCGTGTGTCGCTTAACGACTTAGTCGACGACGTCGACGCGTTTGACGGTGCCGAGCCGCGCAAGGAATTCGACCACCTGCTCAACCGCGTGCTCCAGGTTATCCGCTCGATGATCAACGCACGCACGGCTGCCTTCCTGTGGGTGAGTGCCGAGCAACGACGCCTAGTGGTCGAAGCCACGATTACGGACGTTAGCGAGGGTGTGTTTAAGCCGGAACGTAAGCTGCCGCTAGGCGACGATGTGGTAAGCCAGATTGCGCTCCACGGCAGACCAGAGATTCTAACAGAGATTCGCGCCACGGCCGAGCTCGACCTTCTGCCGTACTATGCACGCCCTGCCGGAACGCAGTCGTTTATCGGCGTCCCGGTCTATTACGGCAACACCGTGGTTGGTGTGTTGTGTGCCGATGCCAAAGAGCCCGATGCCTACGACTCGCTTACCGTTGGTTTCTTTGGTCACTTCACAAAGCTCATTAGCGGCCTCATCCAAAGCTATACCGGCAAGTACGACTTGCAACAGTCGGCTCGTGTACTCAAGGCCATCGAGTTGCTGCGTTCATTCGTTCGCGAACGGGGCATCGACCAAGCTTCGGTTTTGCGTGCCCTGATTAACTCGACGATCGAAAGTCTCGACGTTGTAACGCTCGGCCTAGTACTGTTCGACGAAGAGCGTGGGTGGAACGTCGTTCACGCTGCCTCGGGCGACCTTGCCGACTACGGCGCCTTGGTAGGCGCTGCCGTCGACCTAGAGCGTAGCGTTGTAGGTGCAGCAATTTCTTCGGGCACGACCGTCGACGTGGCCTGCGCCCCCGGCGTGCTGCGCGTTACGTCGGCCGAACCCGTCATGGAAACGGGTCAGTTCCTTGCCATCCCAATCCGATCGTTTACGGGCGTATACGGCGCCCTCTACGTCGAAAATCCTATGGTAGCCCTAAGCCAGCAAGACACCGTCATCCTCGAGGCACTGTGCGATCATGCTGGCACGTTCTTGGAGCACGTGCGCGAACACGACATGGTACAACATGGCGCGATGTTCGATGAATCGAGCGGCATCATGAACCGCATCGGATTCCAAATGCGGCTGCAAGAGGAATGCTCGCGCAGCGTTGACTACGAAATCCCCTTCACCACCTGCATCGTTCGCCTCGACCCGTCGGGTAAGGGCGGCGACGATCCACAACGCACCGACCGCGTGCTGCTGCATGTACTGGCAAAGCTCCGCAACGAGCTACGCCCCTACGACCTGCTCGGGCGCATCGACGTCGACCAAGTGGCCGTTGGCCTCGTAGGCGCCAAAGCCCAGCAGGCACAGATTTGGACGGAACGCATGCGAAAGGAAATTGCCAGCTCGATTATCGATATCGACGGCAAGCGGTTCTCAGCTACGGTCTCCATTGGCGTGGCCGAAGCGGTACCCACCGAAGCGTGGGATCGCGTCTTGGACAACGCCTATCACGCTCTTACGATAGCCGGCCGCCAAGGGAACAAGGTCGTCGTCTTTGCCTAATACCTAGGGCAACCGAAACGAAACGACTACCGGACAGTGGTCGCTGACCTTTTCGGCATCCGGCTTTTCTAGATACTGATAAAAATTCTCTGACCGTATCGAGGGGTCGAGAAGTCGCGACTTCATGGTGGATGAAACCACCACGTGATCGATGGTCTTCCACTTCGAGTCCTTGCAACTCGTAAGTGCACCCGTGGTAAAGTGCAACCCGTCGTGTTCCACGATAGCCGTCAGCGTAGCATTGGCCTTGCGATCTGGGAAGTCGTTAAAGTCACCCACCACCACCACATCCATGTCCTTGTTCGTGATTACGCTGTCGGCCCAGCGCACGATTGCGTCGGCCTGTTGCAGTCGTATCGTACGTGCCTGTTCGCGCAGCGCCGTGGTAGAGTCGAACCTCGACGTGCTCTTTAAGTGAACCACCATCATAACCCAGTCGAAGTCGCCCTTCTTACATTCAACCACAAGGCCGGGCCGCGAGCGTCCAGCACTGGTTACAAGCGGCATGTAGGCGCCCTTCGGCGTTACTTCGATACCCTTACGCCACAGCAGTCCAGTATGCTGCTGCCCCGACCCCTCCAGCACGATGCCTTCGTATTCATGCTCTTGCTTTAAGAAGCGCAGCACCTTGTTGAGTGCGGCCTGATTCTCGATCTCCTGCACGCCTATAACGTCGGCCTCGGTCTTAATGATGATGTCGGCAATACGCATGTACTCACCGTCGCTGCGTGGCTTCGAGTCGGCTACGCCATCTCCCAACCATTCAATGTTGAACGTGGCAACGGTTAGCCGCCCAGTGCCGCTGGGTTGTGTATGCGTACAGGCCGCCACCATGATGGCAACTGCCACCATCATGAATAGGGGGCTTCGGTTGCGCCATGCGCCGTGCGCTATGCGCGTTAGTTGCGCACTACGATCCCGTAAGGATGGCCTTGGCAACGTAGCCAGCCACAGCGGGGTTTTCCTTGAGTCGACGCGTCGAGTATCCATACCAGTCCTCTCCAAAGGGTACGTAGATGCGCACGGCGTGGCCAGCACGCAGGAGTGAATCGCGGCGATCTTCGCGCACACCTAGCAACATCTGGAATTCGTATTGGTCGTGGGCAGTGCGCCGCTCGGCTAATGCCTTCTCGGCGTCGACGATGAGCGCCTCGTCGTGCGTGGCAATATGCGTGCGCGCTCCACCATCCAGCAACAACCGTAGCAACATGCTGTAGTTTGCCCGTATGGCGTCGGCATCCTTGATAGCTACGCTGGCGTCTTCGACGTAGATGCCCTTGCATAACCGCACCGACGGTGCATAGTCGAGCAAGGAGCGAACGTCGGCCTCGGTGCGGTGCAGATAGGCCTGCAACACAACACCTACATTGTCGAACCCATCGCCGCGTAGTCGCTTATAGAACTCCAACGTCACATCGGTGTAGGGCGTATTCTCCATGTCCATCCGTACAAACAACCCGTCGGCAGCGGCCTGGCGCACCAGCGCCCTCACGTTGTCGTAGGCGAAGTCGCGGTCGATGTCAAGGCCAAGCGACGTGAGCTTAACGCTTAGGTAGGCCGGCAGGTGGTGGTCGCGAATGGCATGCAACACATTGGCCGACATGGTGGCCTCGTGCCGCGCACGCGCTGCATCGGTCACAAACTCGCCCAACACGTCGATGGTGGCAGTTGCCCCCTTCTCGTGAAGCTGTTTGGTAATACGGACGGCATCATCGAGGAGTGGCCCGGCGATATAACGCCGAGCCACTGTTTGGATGATGCTCTTGGGGATCAGTGGTAGCGTTGCTACCACGAGTTTGTTGAAGATGCTCACGACGTCCCTCGATGATGTGGACTAGCGGACGACGTTGAGCGGTACAGAGACAGACTCGGAGGAAGTGCGAACAACCAGTTGATATTGGCCTTGCGCCACACCGTCGAGCGAAAGCGTTAACGACTGCGCTGCTGCGGCCTCGACAGCCACAGCCGACATCACAGGTATGCGGCGTCCGTCGATGCCTACAAGGTCAACCCATAGCGTGCTGGCGGCGCTTACACCCAGGGTGAGCACGGCTTGGCCACGAGCAGGATTTGGCGTAATCGAGCGGATGATGAGGCCTCCGCTAACGGGGTCGCCGTCGTTAACCGACACTGGGCCGTCACATTCGACAACACGAATGCCTTGAACGATGGACTGCAAGGAGGTATCGGCAGTAGAACGCATCCGGATAGAACATGTACTACCTGCGGTAAGGCCACGAATGCCATTGCTGATGCTGAAGATCTGAAACTGTGCGGCGTCGACCGACGGCTGCGTGGTAGCCAAGCGCCACTGAACTCCGTCTGTCGAAAAGTCGATGCGGATACGATCGACGTAATCGGCCGACCAACGGAACTGATTGGGGTGGTTATTGCAGATTTCACCGTTGGCAAGTGGGATGTCGACGCTCAAGCGCGGACGTCCAATGGAAAAGACGTCGGAAGTTGCAACGATGCCGGAATTCGCTACCGATGTAACGCGGATGCGTGCTTGGTCGGATGGTGAATCGGGAACGGTCCATGTGAAGTTCTGCTCGGCAACGCTCGGTGCAATGGTCTGCCACGACTCGCCGTTGTTCAACGAGAGCTCAACGCGAACCGCGCCAACAGATTGCTGGCGGGTCCAGTTAACGTTAACCTGCCGACCAACGCCATAGCGTTCTCCGCCGCGTGGTTCGTTAAGGGTTAGCGGAAGCGAAATGCTGTAGCTTGCCAGCGTAGTATCGGCAACGCCTTGCGACTGTACGTCGAAGGCGCGAATCCACATCGTTGGTGCATCGATAGCTGGCAAGCGCCACAGGTATTCACGGTCGGTAGCTGGCACGCTTGGTACGATGGTCGTCCACGTGCTGCCGTCGTTCGTACTGTATTGCAGCGTTACGCTTTGTACCCGTGCCGATTGCCAACGGATGGCCAACTCGTCGCCACCGTTAAACGTTTCCGAACCACGTGGCGAAGTAATGCTAACGGTGGGGGCAGCCGGCTGGCGAGCGCATGATGACTCGACCCACTGGCGCATACGGGCGGCTACGCCCGAGCCAAAGATTGGCGGAGTAGAATTGCCGTTAACCAGGTGGCAATAGCTCATGATTGTTCCTGGGCGTGGACGACGGTTGGCCGCACCCGATGCACAGGCGTCGGTATTGTCGTCGATAACCTGACACGTATCGCGGATAGCAGGCGGCCACGCGCAATTGTGCGTGTGCCATGCGCCTACGTTATGACCAATCTCGTGGGCGATAACGAAGTAGTCCCAAACGAAGCCGCGGCTTACGTCAGGCCGGCCAGGCATGATTTCGTTTCGGCGGTAATAGACAGTGCTTACAGCATAGCTACCATTTGAGCCACGGTTGCACAGGTTGTGATTGCCGCTGCCACCAAAGGCGATGCCGCCTACGAAGCCACCACCAACAGGACGAATCTTGGCAAAGTGGTGGGCGATGTCGCGCTGCGTGTTCGTCTCGGTTTGCGACCACCGGCGGGCAAACTCGCCCAACAGGCGTCCGGGCTCGGTGCCGTTAAACGAATAGCCGGCGGGCTCGAACTCGTTGAAGATGCGAAGCAGCGAAATCGTAAAGCGGGTGCCTACTTCCTCTTCGTAAATCTGATTCATGCAGGCAACAATCATGATGAAGTACTGGGCGACTTCTTCTTCCGTCTGACCGCGGGCTAGGAACTCCGTCGTAATGTCGTCGTTGATTTCAATGGCTAGTCGCAATTCAAGAAGGTTCATCTGCGAACGATCCATGGGCTTAAAGCTAGCGTAGCTATTGGTCTGACGCAGCACGTCTTCGGAAACCGGCAGGTCTTGCGTGCCACACAAGAACTGGCGCAGTGGCTGTTCGTCAAGCACACCGCGCTCGTCGCCCACCACCATGGCTACGTCGCCCTTGGTAGCTGCAACCGAGAAGTCGCGGTCGATGATAAACCGGCGTCCGGCCTGCTCGACAACGCCAACCATGGCCGTGTTGCTCATGTGCAGCGTAACGCGCGACGCTGGGTCGCCATTGATGGTGCCGATGTACGACACCACGGGGCGCACACGTAGCTGCTTACGGCCGTTGGGTGTTCCGTGCTCGATGATGGTTGTACCGTCAACAACGGGCGACGTCAAGCGTAGGTCGAACGTAGCCGCGTTCATGTTCGGCATAGGAACATGCTGCATCGTCAGCACGGTAGGCGGATGGGCCACCACGTCGGCCAGAGCGTTCAGGTGAAGCGTAACGGGAAGAACGCCCTGCGTTGCAAGTGCTTGGTCGATGGTTTTCGATACCGACCGCACCGACATCATGGTGCGAGCATCAAGCACGCGCGTTGTGTGGGCAATGGCCGACATCGAGCAGGCCACTGCCGCCGTCAGCACAAGAATGGAATAGGAGAACAACTTCTTCATGAAGGGTGTCGATGTAGGTGAGATGACAGTCTGGCAATTTACGGCTTTTCGAGTCCGCAGCGGACGAGTGCCGGAACAACAATGTTCAAGATGTCGTGGTGAATCTCGGCGCGTTCGCGAAGGCCGTCCACAACGTGGCAGCGCTCTGGCTCTTGCGCTGCGATGTCGAGATAGCCGGTACGTACACGCTCAAAGAAGGCCCTACCGGAGCGTTCCATTCTGTCGGGCTCGCCCGCAGCAGGATGGAACTGCATGCGCAGTTGCGCTTGGTCGTAGGGAACATCAATGAACAACGTTACTGTAGGCATGACACCTTGCGTGGCCAGCCTGTTACAGGCAGCCACGTCGGCCATGGTCAATTGGCGGCCAAATCCTTGGTAGGCCGTCGTAGAATCGACGTAGCGATCGCACAGCACAATGCGGCCTTCGGTCAGAGCTGGCGCAATGATGTGCTCGACGAGTTGGACGCGCGCAGCGCTGAACAGCAGGAGTTCGGCCGACGGTGTAATCGACTGGCGGTTGCTGAGCAGGATTTCGCGAATTGACTCGGACAGAGCCGTTGCGCCGGGTTCACGCACCGTAATGGTTTTGTGCCCGCGTTCTTCCAGCCAGTCGCGCAGCAATACCAACTGCGTGCTCTTGCCACTTCCGTCAATGCCTTCAAACGAAATGAACATACGTTACTCCACGTGCGCCGCGTCGATGATTACCACGCATTCGCCCTTTAGGCCGCCGCGTGCGGCTATGGCCTGCGCTACGTCGGCCACCGTGCCGCGAAGATACTCCTCGTGCACCTTCGAAAGTTCGCGCGCTATGCACACACGGCGTTGTGGGCCCACGATGGCTGCAACGTCGGCCAGCAATGCCTCCACGCGATATGGCGACTCATACATCACCACGGTTGCGCGCCCGCCGTCTAGCACGTCGTGCAGCCAGTGCCCCCTACCCTTTTTTTGTGGTGGAAAGCCCACAAACAGCACACGTTCGGCAGAGAGTCCACTGCCCACAAGAGCGGTAACAAAGGCCGATGGCCCCGGAAGCACTTCCACGTTTACGCCAGCTTGGATGCAGGCTACAATGGTACGATAGCCGGGATCCGAAATGGCAGGCATACCGGCGTCGCTCACCATGGCTACGTTGTTACCGTCGGCAAGAAACCGCAACACCGTCTGGGCGCGCTCTGCCTCGTTATGTTCGTGGTTACTTACCAGGCGGGCGTGAATACCCCCATACCGCTGCAGCAACTGTCCCGTATGCCGGGTGTCTTCGCACAGCAACACGTCGGCAGCACGCAGAACCTTAAGCGCCCTAGCCGTTATATCTTCAATATTGCCAATGGGCGTGGGCACCACATGCAGCGTGCCGGTCGTGGTGTTCCTTCGCTCTGTGAAAGGGGGCGTCGCGGCAACGTTGTGGCCTACTTCGCCAGTTCGAGCTTCGGCAAAAAATGCCTGCATAAGGGACGCACATTCCTGGGCCAGCACGCCACTACGAACGACAACACGGTGCTGCTGTTTGGGATGGTCGTGCATGTCGTACACACTGCCACAAGCCCCTGTCTTGGGCTCGGCTGCGCCATACACTACAACGTCGATACGGGCCAAGAGTATGGCACCGATGCACATGGTGCATGGTTCGACGGTTACGTAGAGCGTGGTGCCGGGTAGGACTTTTTCGCCCGTATGAGCAATAGCCGCCTCGATGGCTACAATCTCGGCATGGCGTGTAACGCCATAGCGCTCCACCTTGTTGTGGCCCACGCCCAGCACCTCTCCGTCGCGCACTATCACACATCCTATGGGCACCTCGCCCATTTGCCACGCTGCGCGCGCCTGGTCGAGTGCCATTTGCATAAAGTGCTCGTGGCGTCGCTGGACGTCACTCATGATTGTCGCCGTTCTGTGTTACGAGCATGGCGGCAAATGTCGGCAATTGCCTCGGCTTGCCTAGCACATAGGCTTCGAACGCTGCGGGTGGCCGGCATGGTGCCAGCCACCCGCGTTCGCGTCCGGTGCAGTTGGACTGGCCCTTCCAACTGCTCTCTTGGAGGGATGCTATCGTATGATGATAAGGGGCTTCGACATAACAGCACCGGCCGTGCGGAACACCACAGTGTACACGCCCGCAGGTACCATGGCGCCAATGCCCGATCGCAGGTTCCAATCAATGCGCTCGCCGTCTGGAACAACACTATAGACGAGGCCACCGTTGGCCGCTACTACGTCGATACGCTCTACATTGGCACCACCAGTGCCAATAACCACGTGGTCGCTAGCTGGGTTTGGCATCAAGACCGTGGCCGACGCCATGGCTTCGGCTACCGATGTTGGCGGAACTCCTCGGCCGCGAACTGCAACGGTGCTGTTGCCACCGTCTACCGATACCACGTCAAGTGTTGCACGGTGCTCGCCCGTTAGTGTTGGCGCATACCTTATGCATACGTCGGCACTCGACCCTGCCGCAATAGCAAGGGGCATTGGCGTTACAAGGCTAAACATGGCTGCATCCACACCTGCTAATGCTGCCTGTGATACGCTCACGTCCACCGCCGACGTATTCGCTAGGGTAATGCAGAGTTCCTTGGCAAGACTTACGTCAACCTCGGCAAAATCTACGTCGGTTGGAATGCTATACCGCACCACGCCCGTGGCCAACACCGCAAATTCTTCGGTAGCTACCGGGGCGTTTGTTGCAACGGTAACGGTGGCGTCGAAACCACCAACGGCGGCTGCCGTGGCCGTAACCGTTAGGGCAATGCTCTGACCTGCCTGAAGGGTAAGCGGCAGGGCCTGCGACGGCACAACGGCAAAGCCACTGCGCGAAACGGAAATCGACTGGATGTCGAGCGGTGCACGACCGGTATTCGTGAGCATCGCTGGCACCGTTATGCTGGCGCTATGCCCTACGGGCACCTGGCCTAGATCAACACGAGACTGTGTAATCGTAAGCTCGGGCACATTCTGCGTAGGGTCGATAACGCGCACGCGGATGTAGGCCGATACTGCCGCACCACAGTCGTTACGCACAATGGCGTGATACACTCCAGCATCGGACATGGTGGCCCTCGATATGGCAAGCGTTGGCATCGTAGCACCAGCAATGGCCGCACCGTTGCGATACCACTGATAGTCGCGCCCATAGGTTGCCTGGACGGTGAGCGTCGTGCTTTCACCTACACCAATGGTTGTGGTGGCAGACTGGTCGGTAATCACCGGCAACGTGATCACACGCAGTGTTGTAGGCGCTACGGTTACCGCCAGCCCACACGCTCCCTCTACACGAACACTGTAATCGCCTTCATCGGCAACAGCTAGGTTTGAAAGCGTTAACGAGTTTGCATTGACTCCGTCGATGGCAACGCCGTTGCGCATCCAGGTGTACCGTAAATCAAAGCCCGCAACATCGACCGTTAAAACAACGCTTCCACCAAGGCAACCATTAACCGCCGACGGCAGAGCGCGCAGAATGCGGGGTTGGCCAAAAGCCGACACCGATGCGGTGGCTGACGTAGTTAGAACGTCGCAGTTATTGGGATTCGGACCCGTCTGTGTAATGTCGACGTGATAGAGCGCTGCAGCAACATTCGACTGGGCCGTCACCGAAATCGATGGCGTTGTGCCCCCGGCAACTGGCTCGCCATTACGATACCATTGATACGCTAGGTTGCTTCCAACAGCCATAACCGAAAGTGTGCCAGGCACTCCTGGACAAAGTGTTAGCGATGTTGGCTGTTGCGTGATGCGTGGCTTCGTGTTCACGACAACCGTGGTTGGGCTGGCTACAAGCGGTCCACCACAGGTCGACCCTACGACTACGTCGAACACACCTGCCGTTGTTGCCGTGGCACCATCGATTGTGTAGACGCTATCGCGTCCGTTAGCTAGGTTCACACCATTGCGACGCCATTGCCACGACGTAACGGTACCCGAAGTTTCAACCGACAGGCGGGCGACGCCCCCTTCACAGATGATGGTGGTTGAGGGCAGTTGGCGCTCGATAACGGTACCTGGTAGCACGGTAAGCTGGGCGGGCGACGACGTGGCGGTGATTCCACACGACAGATCGGTAATCACAACGTCGTAGGCTCCTGCGTTGGCAGCAGCAACACTTGGTACCGTATAGGCGTTTGAGAAGGTGGTAGCCAACGTGATGCCATTGCGGCGCCAACGGTACTGCATGGTTCCACCGGTGGCTGTAACCCTGAACGTGTGGCTCTGACCCGTGCATACAGTTGCCGATAAGGGCTGCTGGATGATAAACGGAGACGTACATGGTTGTTCAATGACGAAGACCTCGCTGTAGCCCTCGAAGTGCGTTGGCTCGGCACCTTTAACAGGGGGCACAACTTCGCGAACACGTATTTGGTACTTGCCTCCCTCGGTGCCTTCGGGGATACGCCAGTACATTTCGTTCGTATACGGATCTACCTTGTCTTCAATAGTAAACCACTCTTTTTGGTCGAGATTATTATACTCAACGGCAAGCCAATTTCCAATTTCGGCAGGCCAGTCAGGGTTTTCTAAATAAAATGCGATATACACCTCGTCGCCGGGTGCATATTGCTCGCCCCCACTAGGTGCCTTAACAACGATCTGAAATTTTTGAGCAAACGCCCGTGCCCCACCTAGGGCCATCAACAATACAACAGCAAAGACTATTCCTGTTGCCTTCCCGAGAGAAACCATGCGGTTCATAACCTATCTCCATAAAATCGTAAAACTGTACTGTGGCTGCATCACCCCCTGCAATGCTCACGCAACAAATAGGTACAGACACGATTCATCTGCGCGGCCTGTACTGGCCGCGCAGATGGAGACTCGTTGTCGAACACCATGCTGTAGTGAGACGTAGAGAACGGAAAGCGCCGCGCAGTGGGGACGAGCGGCGCATTCGTGTCGATTAACTCGAAATGGGCGTTTTTGTTACTGTGTAAGGCAAAAAAAATGTCGCGAGTGCCATTTACACACTCGCGACATTCGCGGCATTCTTTGTAACGACGTTCCTCGAATACGAGGTACGACCTACGATACGTAACTCGTACTTACCGGATACTTACCGGACGATAATCAGCGGCTTACTCGCAATAAATCCTGGGGCTTGCATAACATAGAAATACATGCTGTTGCTCAGGTCGTGATCGCGTGTGTTAACAACAACACTGTGCTTGCCTGCCGGAAAATGCTCGTTGGCTAACGTAGCTACAATGCGTCCGTCAATATCTACAAGGTGAAGTGTTATCGGAGCGGCAACGCGAGTGGTGAACGCAATCGTTGTCTTGTCGGACACAGGATTGGGCTTACACTCTTCCAGGTCGAATGGTGCCAGTTCGGCTACTTCGTCTGTACGACCAGGCGTACCAACTTCCGACGTAAGCGGGAAGGCCACGTTACCCACAATCACACGCGTGGGCTTGCTCATTACGGTTGCACATGGACTCGTCATTTGCACAGTGTACTGTCCTTCCAGCTCTTCCGTGGCAACGGGGCGGCGCAACTCTTGCGCTGTCTCGCCTGGAATCGGCTGGCCATCCTTGAACCATTGAATCTGGAAGTAGGTCACGTCCTGACCCTTGTTCACTGTCAGCACAAACTCGCCGCCAGACGGGAAGCGCTTTACGAGCATTTGCTCCGAACCATCAACCGTTGGCAAAGGCCTAGGGTGAATGCGAATAGACTGCTGGGCCGTTGCAACGGTAACGCCGGCAAGGGCGGCAACAAGAACAATCAGGGTGCGCATGGTCATATGTGGGTTTCCTTCAGGTACGGGGTGACGTGAAATCGTGCCAAAGATAGCAACTTTGCCACGGACGCAGCACCGCAAGCAACCTTCATGCCACGAACGACAATCTTTATCGCAGCCGGCGAACCGTCGGGCGACGCCCATGCCGCGCGCCTGATGGAGCAGTTGCGGCTATTCATACCCGACGTGATGTTCGAGGGCATTGGCGGCCCAGCCATGGAAATGCAGGGTCTACGCAGCATGGCTCGTATGAAAGACCTTGCCGTGAGTGGCTTTTGGGAAGTTGCCAAGCGCTACGGTTACTTTCGCGCGTTACTTGAACGCTGTTCACGTCATATCGCCTCCAGCCGTCCAGCAGCATTCATCCCAGTCGACTACCCAGGGTTTAACCTACGCCTTGCTAGCTCGGCGCGCCGTGCCGGCGTGCCCGTGGCCTGGTACATCGCTCCACAGCTTTGGGCATGGGGTCGCAAGCGCGCATCGGCCCTAGCACAGCGCACGTCGCTGCTGCTTACTGTCTTCCCTTTCGAAACCGACTTCTTTAGCCAATTTGGCATACGCACCACATGGGTGGGACATCCATTGTTAGACGATCCGATGTTTGCCGAACTGCCCAATCACAACTCCACCACGCTTGCGCTGTTCCCCGGCAGCCGCCGCCAGGAGCTGTCGTACCACGTACCGCTGTTGCAAGGCGTGCTTCCCCTTCTCGATACGGCAGTTCAACCTGTGGTTGCCGTTGCCCCTGGCTGCGATGTAGCTGCCGTGCAGCCCCTCGTCGATGCCGGAGCATCTGTTGTGTACGACAGCCGCGCCTTGCTTTCGTCGGCGGGGGCTGGCCTTATCAAGGCCGGAACGTCAACCCTAGAAGCCACGCTGTTGGGACTCCCCTTTGCCACATTCTATCGCACGTCGGCGCTGTCGTACATGCTCTCCCGCCGCATGGCCACTGTCACGTCTGTTACCATGGCCAACATCCTCTTGCAACGCAATGCTGTAGCCGAATATCTACAGTCAGAAGCCACGCCCCAGGTTCTGGCTGCTGCCGTCCACACGGTATTTGCCGATAGGGGGCACCGCGAAGCGCTGCGCGAGGTCTCGACCGATGTGCGCTCCCTGCTGGGCGGCCCCGGCGCTTCGCGCCGCGCCGCCGAGGCAATTGCCACCATGGTGGAACGCCGCCGATGAAACGCTGGCTTGTCGTGAACGGCCTGCGCCTGTTGGCCGCAACGTGGCGCGTCCGACTGCATGGAGTGCTGCCGGCGCCCCCTACCGTAATGGCGTTTTGGCATGGAGCTATGCTGCCAGTGTGGTATGTGCTGCGGCGGCAACGTCCGGTAGGACTGTGCAGCGCCAGCCACGACGGCGATATGCTGGCGGCCCTACTTGAGGCCTGGGGATATAGCGTGGTTCGCGGCTCGTCGAGCCGCGGCGGCAGCCAGGCGCTCGACGGCGTGATCGACGCGCTGGGCAACGGACGTATGGTGGCGATGACGCCAGACGGACCCCGGGGCCCGGCCCATAGCGCTAAGGCCGGCGCCTTTGTTGCTGCCGCTCGCTGCCACTGCTCGGTAACTCCGCTCTCCGTCCACTTCGGCGCTGCCATCACGCTACGCTCCTGGGATGCGTTCCGCATTCCACTGCCGTTTTCTCGCGTTACCGTTGTTGTTCATCCCGCCATGGCGGTTGTGTCCGACGAACGTGCCAACGTCGACGCTGCCGTTACAGCGTTCAATTCTCTGCTATCCTAGCGAGATTTGCACCATGATTGCCTCGCTTGCAGCCCGACTGTACGGATATGCCATCGCTCGGCGCAATGCGGCTTTCGATGCCGGCCAGCGCCCTGTGGTGCGCTGCACGGTGCCCGTGGTAAGCGTTGGCAACCTGCTGGCTGGCGGAACGGGCAAGACGCCCGTAACAGCCCTCATGGTGGCGCTCCTGCAAGAGCTTGGACACCATCCGGCCATCGTGGCTCGTGGATACGGGCGCAGTGGCCGTGGATTGGTTGTTGTGCACGACGGCGAACACATCCTTGCAGATGCGAGAACGGCCGGCGACGAACCACTCGAACTGGCCCATCGTTGCGGCGTGCCCGTCGTGGTGGACCGCGTAAAAACCGAGGCCGCCGTCTATGCCGCCGGATACCTTCCGTGCTCTGTCGCGGTGGTCGACGATGGCTTTCAGCATCGCACCCTCGGCCGCGACGCCGACGTCGTTATTGTTGACCGCGCCACACTCGATGGGGCGCTCATTCCCGAAGGGCGCCTGCGCGAGCCGCTTGCAGCGCTCCGCCGCGCGTCGTGCGTGCTTCGCACGGCCGACGTTTCCGACGGCGACCTTGCACACCTCGTGGGCCCCAACACCGTTGTGGCCACCGTGTCGTTTATCACGAGCGTCCCCCCCGATTGCCTTGCCCACCCAGTGCTTGCCCTGTCGTCGATTGCTCGTCCCGAACGCTTCGCCACGGCTCTTGCCCAAGCCGGCGCACACGTTGTTCGGCATGTTGCCCTGCCAGACCATGCACGGTACAGCAGGCGCCGCGTACGAGCTATTCTTGCGGCGTTACAGTCAAGCGGATTACGTCACATCGTTACGACGTCGAAAGACGCTGTCAAACTGGAGCCATTTCTTGCGGATTTTCGCGAACAGCACGTTGAACTTCATGTGGCCACCTACACGGCCGTGCTTACGGCCAACGCCGTAGGCGTTGTGGAACACCTTCGACACCGATGCCCCTTACACACAATCGACACAGATGATGATGAATACTGACCAACGACTAAGAGTTGCACTATCAAAAGGCTCCGGATCGCCCAACTACGTCCATTACGAACCATGGCTTCGGCGTGCGAACGATGCTATCGACGTGGTAGACCTTTGGCAGTGCGCCACGGTCGACGAGGCCCTCGAAGTGCTGGCCACCTGCCATGGGTTGTTGTTAACTGGGGGGCCAGACGTAGATCCAGAGCGATATGGCGAGCCACACAAGCGCGAGCAGTGTTTAGACGTCGACCCACGCCGCGACGAGCTAGAACTGGCGCTTATCGACGCTGCTCGAACGGCTGCCATGCCCATGTTGGGTATCTGCCGTGGACTACAGATTATCAACGTTGCGCTGGGGGGAACGCTCATCGCCGATATTCCCTCGCACGAGGTGCCTACCCTTGAGCATCGCCGCATTGAAGGGGTCGACGCCACACACGACGTCGAAGCCGAGGGCGGCTCGCTTATCCAGCGCATCTGCCGCACCATCGACGGAGCGGTAAACAGCGCCCACCACCAGGGTATCGACCGTCTAGCGCCATTACTTACGGCTGCTGCTGCGGCACCCGATGGCATTGTGGAAGCTATTGAATGGGGCGATGCCACGATGGGCGGCAAGCCCTTCCTGTTGGGCGTGCAGTGGCACCCGGAGCGCATGGACTTCGGCAACCCACTGTCGGGGCGCATTGCGCAGCACTTTGCAATGGAGGTTGAGATGTTTGCCGTTCTCCATCCAAACGGGCCCTCGGTGCAGCCCACGGTGTAGTTCATGGACACCCAGATACTCATATCGAATCTTACCAATCCCACACTACTGTTCTTTCTGCTTGGCATTATTGCCGTGCAGGTTCGCAGCGATTTAGAAATCCCGGCGTCATCGTCGAAATTTATCTCGCTCTACCTTTTGTTTGCCATCGGGTTTAAGGGCGGTCAGGAGCTAGCGCACAGCCAGTGGACGACAGAGATTTATTTGTCGCTTCTGGCCGGTTTGGTTATCTCGGCCGCTATACCGGCCTATACGTTCTTTGTTCTGAAGCGACGTCTAGGCCCCGATGACGCCGGAGCAATTGCCGCGGCCTACGGCTCGGTAAGCGCCGTAACATTCGTCGCTGCAACGAGTTTCCTCGAAGCGCAGTCGCTTGCTGCCGGTGGCCACATGGTGGCTGTTATGGCGCTTATGGAATCGCCCGCCATTGTTGTGGGTGTGTTGCTTATGGGACTATATAGTCACAACCAACAGCAAGCCATGCCCATGCGCAGCGTGGTCCACCACGGCGTTACCAATGGCTCGGTTCTGATGGTTCTTGGCAGTTTGGTTATTGGCCTCGTGGCCGACGAGCAGCAGGCCATGGGCATCAAACCCTTCACTACCGACATCTTCAAGGGCTTCCTTGCCGTCTTTCTCCTCGAAATGGGCCTTATCACGGGCAACAAGCTTACAACCTTTCGTAAGTATGGTTGGTTTGCCACGGCCTTTGGCATTGTAGCACCTGCCGTTAACGGATGCCTGGTAGCAATGGCAAGTATTCTTGTTACTACCGACCCTGCCAACCGATTCATGTTTGCCATACTGGCGGCCAGCGCTTCCTACATTGCCGTTCCCGCTGCCATGCGCCTAGCAGCCCCCAAGGCCGATCCCGGCCTGTACATTCCCATGGCCCTAGGCATTACGTTTCCGTTCAATATTACGCTGGGAATGCCCCTGTACTGGGCTATTGTTACCGCATCGTAGCCGCTACGTAGGCCTTGGCGTCGGTGTTGCTCGCTGGCTGTTACATTCTGTCGCTGCGCTTCTCATGCACGCATGCAAGCAACACCATCACTTCGAGAAATCTATGCCAGTGTCGACGACGTCGCGTTCGCCGCACTGGAGCTTCACCACCATCCAGTTCATGTCAGCGCCGGGAAGGTGGTTCATACTCCCGGCGGACCTGCCCATGGCTATATATGTCTAACGCATGGTTTGATGCGGGCATACGTAACCGACCCTACCGGTCGCGATCAGACGACCGAGTTTTTTGAGGCCGGACACATAGCAATCGACATCGTGTCGTTATTCCTTCGACTTCCCTCGAACGAGACGATTATGGCCGTTACAGACTGCCACGGTTTTTCACTGTCGTTCGACAGCTTTCAGCAGCTATTTCATCAGTACGAGTCGATTCGCGAATGGGGCCGAACATGGATGACGCAACGTCATCTGGCCCTAAAGCAGCGCATTACCCAAGAACGGTCTATGGACGTCCAAGAACGCTACCTTGCCCTTGTCCAAGAGTATCCGAATGCGGTTCTGTACGCGTCGCAGCGATCCATTGCCAGCTATTTAGGCGTCAACGAAAGCACCCTTAGCCGAGTCTGTTCTCGAATGCACCGACGCGACAACATTACAAGATCTTGACGTGAGTCAAACCGAACGCTAACACTGTAGCAGTATCTTTGTCGCTTCAATCATCACGTTTCTGCACAATGTTATGAACAATCCTGTTGTTTGGTTCGAAATTGGCACAATCGACATCGAGCGTGCCCGCGCGTTTTACACCGAAGTGTTTCAGACAAGTTTTCAACTTGTTGAAATGCCTGGCATGACGATGTACATGTTTGCTTCCTCTCCCGAAGGTGCAGGCGCTGGCGGAGCGCTTGTACAGGGCGACGACAACACGCCGTCTATGGAGGGATCGATTATCTACTTTGGTTCGAACGACGTTTCCGTCGAAATTGGCCGTGTAGAGAAGGCCGGTGGAACCGTATTGCTACCAAAGACGTCGATTGGCGACTTTGGCTTTATCGCCATGTTTGCCGACACCGAGGGCAACCGCATCGGTATTCACTCTATGTCATAAGCAACAAACGCCGTGTGTGCCAACCGGCATACACGGCGTTTGTTGTATTGCTCACGCTATCGTCCGTTGCGGGCCGATTCGTACACCTGCGTGTTTCCGGGATCTAAAAACCGCAGGTTAGCCCACACGGCTTCGTCTTTTACCCCCCGAAAGATATCAGCAATTTCCATGTGTTTGGCGTCAAAGAATGCCTGCATAATCACGCTACGATTGCTGATTTTTTCGCGTTTAAAGTTGGCCATGTCGGCCAGCACAGCCGCAACTGTTTTTTGCCCGTCGGCACGATTGGCTGCCATCTGATCGATGCCATCGTGGTAGTCGAACAGCAACCGCCGAAAGCCCTGATACCGCAGGTCGAGCAACTCTGTTACGAGTGCCATGCGCGTAAATTCGCCGGGCTGGTAGAACGTCTTAAAGGCATCTACACCCGCACCATTGCCCAGTTGAGCAATCACCTGTGCTTGCCGGAATGCATCGGTGCCCCCTAAGTCATCATACGTGTCCATATCCAGGCCGATGGCCAGCAACATATAAAAATCGAGCACGCTGGTAAACTCGTCGTACCGTGTGGTTTGATAGCTAAGTGTGGGGCTAAAATTCCACTCAAACGCCCACTGCTGGTCGTTCACACGCAGCATCACGCTGCCCGTTCCTGGCTTATTGGCAACAAGTCGCTTCGAAACAACAGCCACACGCGCCGAAAATCGATTACCATTGCGGCCTAGTACCCAAATCGTTACATCGACGGGAATTTTCTCGCCTTCCCAGTCGGCACCGGTATAGCGCTGGCTGTTCAGATATGTGCGTACATCGTTGGCCATGGTGCGTAGCTCCACGGCTTGGTCGCGCTCCAAACGCTCGGTATTCACCATGACGTTGGCATCCAATTCCTGCGCTTGTAGCGTCACATTCCACCCCGCCAACACCACAAGGGCAGTTCCGAGCCATCCAGAGACTGTACGCATACGATTCCTTTTGTTTGATAAGACGTGTGAAACTACAACTTCTGTTCCTGACGATTGCCCTCGCCGGCCATTTGATTGCTGTGCCTGCCAAGGCAGAGTTGTGGACGTCGTTGATGTGGACCCCTAGCTCGACAGTTCTAAGCCCCTCGCTACCACTTAGCACGTCTACGTCGGCATCTTCCCTTGCCATGGTTACGTCGCCCTCGAGTCTACCAGGTAGGGGGCTTTGGTTTACGCGAGGCGCGTATTCGTGGGCCGACACTTCGCAGTGGTGGAACCTAGGGATGCAGTGCCGCCTAGCGGCGGGTTGGACGGATGCTGCCCTGCATGTGATACATGGTTGGGATGTTACCGAAACCGCCACGATTGCGGCTTCGGCCACGCTGAACATGCAGGGAGCTACGGGGTTTCCGTGGCACGTCCGTGCCGATTGCTCTGTAGCGCTACTATGGCAAGGTTGGCAGGATACGTGGTTGGCATGCACGGTCCGCAACGCAATGGTGCTTCCACAGTCAACAACGGCAGCTCCGCTAGAACTGCGTCTGGGCATACGTCATGAAATCAACAACGTGGTAGTAACGGCAGATGTATTACAACATGCCAACAGCGCAATGGCCCTGATAGCTGCTGCATCGTACCCTGTTGTGCCGGGATGTTCGGCAGGCATCGTGCTGCGCACGTTGCCGCAGGCCATGCGGATATGGACGTCGGTCGACGTCGAACCATTCCAAGGCGTCATGCTCGGCGTCGACGTCTCGGTTTTGGGTTGGAACCCCATGTTGTCGTACACCCATGCCCTGTAATGTGCTATCCTGCCGTACCTGTCTTTATGCCTGTTCGATTGCGTGGGCAGCCACGGCCATGGCACAGGATGCAGACGCGTTAGAAACGTATCGGCTGCAGCCAATATGCCTGCGTACGGCCAGTGTGGCCGAGCTTACGGCCGTGCCGGGTTTTTCGCAGCGGGTGGCTGCCGCAGTACTGCGCATCGTTGGCCAGCAGCCCAACGTAACGCTGAACCACGTGGCAGACACGCTGTGCTTGTCGCTTCCTCAGCGCTTGATGTTACTTGGCTGCACCACACTGCAATGTAGTCCCGGCCATACTACGGCAGCCACGGCTACCGTGCGGGTGGGCATGATGCTACAGCAGCCGCGGGGCGTACGCGAAGGCATGTGGCAGGGCGGGGCCAGCCAGGATGTGGAGCGTGTTGACGTGCGCCACGGCCAGCAGCGACTTGTTGTTGTGCGTTCGGCTGCGCGCGGCGAACGTGCTGCTGACGCTTGGCTTGGCGGCGCTGCCGACGTACGCCTGGGTGCGGCACGCGCCATCGTGGGCAACGTTGCACCCAGCTACGGCTGTGGCTTAGCGATGGGCGCCATGGCCAATACCATGGGTCCGTGGACATCGGCGCTCGATCAGCGCGGCGCTACCGCCATCTTACGCCCTTCCACGTCGTCGGTACGCGAGGGGTATCTGCAAGGCCTCGGTATCGACGCCACCGTTTCATCAGCCGTGCGCCTACTGGGCGTTGTTGCCCGCAATACCCACACGGTGTGGGGAGGCATAGGTGAGTGGACGCATGGCGATGTAACACTGGGTGGTGCCATGTGGCATTGGAGCCACGAGGAGCCCATACCAACTGCCTCGTCTCGTTCACTTGGCGGCCGAGGGGGCATTGCTGCGTCGGTATACGGACAGGCAACCCTGGGCGGCATTCTCCGATGGGAGCTATCGCGGTCGCCCACGGCCGACGTTGCAACTGCCTTGCAGTGGTGGCAGCGGGCTGGCGTCACGCGGTGGATGGCGGCGATGCGCTGGATAGGTGCCGACTACAGGGCGCCGCTTGGTGCGGCGCTTACCGATGCTTCGGCTGTTGCCAACGAGGCCGGCATCACCGTTGGCTGTGCTGCGCGGCTTGGCGGCTGGCGCGTCGACGCCGTGGCCGACGTACGTCGATCGCTCACGCGCACCTACTTCGTGCCCGGCATCGTGCGCGGGGCCACGGCCGATGTACAGGCGCTATGGCCACTCCGTGGTGGGCATCAGGTGGGCATGCGTTTGTTCTACGAGGGCGAGACCGACGGCGTGCGCGGGTCCGACAGCACCCGCACCGTTACCGCCCACCGCCAGCGTCTGCGCGTTCGCGCCAGCGCAGCGCTGCATGTATCGACGCCCCTTACTCTAACGGCGCGGTTGGACGGAGCGGGGGCATGGTGGGAAGCCGTGCGGGGGCGTCACATGGGCAGTGCCATAGCTATAGGCATGCGCTATGTGGGTAGCTGGTGGCGAGCGTCGGCCCAGTGGACGTCGTTTGCTTCTGACGGGGCGGACGCCACGGTATACATCGGCGAGGTAGCAGTTCCGGGCACCATTCGCAGTGTAGCGTTGTCGGGAAGGGGGCAGCGGCTAATGTGCCAGTTCCATGCAAGCGTTGCAGGGGGGATGGACGTGGCCGTGGCATATACGCAGCACCGACGGTACGACGTTGCCACGGTAGGCACCGGATGGGAGGCCCTTGCGGGCCCCACGGACGGGCGTTTGCACGTCCAGCTCTCGTGGCGCCTGCGGCATCAGGGCGGCGCCCGCTATCACCACGCTGGCGACGTCGACGACGAGGCAGCCTCGCGGTGGGAATAGGTACACGTGCGCTGCGCGGGACGTTGCACGGGACGCTGCGCGGGACGTTGCACGGGACGCTGCGCGGGACGTTACACAGGACGCTGCACGAGATGCTTCACATAACACTGCGCGCAGTTCACGTTAGGGAAAAGGATCGCGCTGCGCGCGATCGGGGCGCGCTATGCGCGCCAACATGAAGAAGAGAGAGCATTCAATCGC
>JALHPC010000024.1 GCA_022842685.1 Candidatus Kapaibacterium sp. | reverse complement strand
ATCGCTAAACAGCATCTGCGTTACACCCTGGGCACCGAACCAGTTGTTGTATCCGGCTTGACCGATGATGATGTCGGGTGTAAAGCTCACACGATAGTCACGAGCAACAAAGTCCTCTGGCTCGGTAGTAGCCGTGGTAGTTGCTCCACCACGTTCACTGGTTGGAGCATCGGGGTTGGGTCGTGCCTGACGGGCGTCGCCAAAGTCAACATCGAAGGCACCATAGGGCTGCACAGCATCGTCACGAACAGGTGGCGCATCGGCCGCTTCAAGGATGCCAGCAAGCGATGACTGCTTGTCAATCTCTTCGCGCCGATACCTTGTCATCGGCAAGGTGTCTAGCGTCTTTCTGTCGAACGGGAACTTGAGTAAGAACAGGTCATATCCAACGCGATTCTGCGAGGCAAACACAAGCTTGGTGCCATCGATGGATAGCGAAATCTGACTTACCTCTTGCAGCGAATTGGTTCGAGCCTTGCGCTGCTTTGTTCCAAGGTCGAGCTCCCAGAGATTACCAATGCCGTTGTAATCGGCAACAAAGAGGATCGACCGATGATCGGGTGCGACAGCAATGGAGTTCTTGCCAACGAGTGGATCGGTTGTGATTCGTGTGATGGCGTTGGTCTCGATGTCTACACTGTAGATGTCAGACTGGTGGACGTCATGCTTCCACATGGCGAAGTTCGTCGTGTTCTGCTGTCCGTCGATAAACCTACCACGATCAGAGATGAAATACAACGTCTTGTTGTCAGGTGCCCACGTGGCCTGTGCATCCGAGAAAATGTCGTCCGTGGCCTTCGTTAGCTTCTTCGACGCAATGTCATACAGGTAGATGTCCGAATGGGCTCCTGCTGGGGCCGCATCGAAAGCTATGGTGCGTCCGTCTGGCGACCAGGCAACACTGCCGATCGTCTGCAAGTCAAAGTCAAGACGCTGATAGCTGCCCGACTCGACGTCAATAAGGTAGATAACGTCTTCGCGACCGGCCTTGGCACCGAGTGCCACACGTTTGCCATCGGGGCTCCACGATACGCCAGGCGTAAGGATGTTGAGCTGTTCAAAGTCATTCGAGCGCCCTGAACTGACCAGCTTGCGAACCTGCTTCGTTGCGAGGTCGACCACGAACACTCCGAACAGACCATCACGATCGGAGATGAAGGCCACTCGCTCGCCATCGGGAGAAATCGCTGGTGACGTGTTATAGAAGTTGCCATCACGACGGTGGTTGGTGATCCGGGTAGAATAGTCTTCGACATATTCGTAGCGATCAACGTCCGGGAAGTAGTACTTCTTGAGGTCCTTAGCCCACTGCTCGGACATCTCTTCATACGTCATACCAAAGGCGACTTTGAACGTAGCATTTACATCGCCTATGGAGCGGAACCGATTAAACACCTCGCCAACCTTTCCCTTGCCATACTTTTCGGCGACATACCACCAGAATGCCTGGCCACCACGATAGGCAAAGTATCCGTTCAGTTGATTCAGGCCACGCAGATACTCGCTTACGGCTACGTCGCGCATGAACTGATCGGTCTTCACATCAAGTCCGCCAGCGGCCGACCACTCGGCATATCCTTCGTTCATCCACAGGGGGATGATAGCTCGGGCAGAGTTGTTCACGAGCGACTGAATGCTGCCGCCATAGAACATGTCGTTGAGTACTGCGTGAACAAGCTCGTGGTGAATAACATGGGCAAACTTGTGGTAGTCGCCCTCGAAGGGAATCACAATGCGATTCTTGAAGAGCTCGGTAACACCGCCGATACCTTCGCTCATAAACTCAGAGATGACATTCGTCTGCTGGAACTGATTGTGCGACGTATAAACGACGAATACGATACGCTTCGTTATCGAGAACGAGAGTTCATCTTCGATAGCTGCCAGTGCCTTCTCTGCTCGAAACGCAGTATAGCGCGCAATGTATTCGCCCCCATCGTGGAAGTATACATCGAAGTTCTCTGACTGGACGAAGCGCCAGTTAAATCGCTCGTATTGAATCTTGTTCTTCCCAAACGGAAGCGTGCCCAGACCTTGGCCAACGAGAGTGGCCGAGATACATACGTGAGCAACGAGGAGCGCGATAAGGCGAATCATAGTGTGCGATTGGTAGGCAACAACAACGAAGACCGTCGATTGGCATGGGATGTTACGACGTCTATCGCTCGAAATTGGTGAATTCACGCGTTTTGCGCGTAGCCGCGCATAACGTCAAGCAACGTTGTCGTCTGAACGCGCTGCCCATTTGTCCATGGCAACTGCAGCGGCATTCTGCTCGGCTTCCTTCTTATTCCGACCTCGGCCGGTACCTACGCGTCGGTCGCCAACAAGCACTTCCACGATGAATTGCTTTTCGTGATCCGGCCCCTCTTCGGCAACAACCACATACCGTGGTGCCGACTGTCCGCGAGCTTGAACGGTCTCGAGCAACAGCGACTTAAAGTTGGTGTCTTGCACGATCGACCCTTCGACCATAATGGGCAAGAGTTTATCGATGATAAACTTGCGTGCTTCCTCGAAGCCCTTGTCAACATAGATTGCGGCAATGATGGCCTCGAGGGCGTCGGCCAGCATGGAATCGTTGCCCCTTTCCAACGACTGGCGAGCACTATAGCTAAGGAACAAGAACTGATCAAGGTTGATGGCTTTAGCACAGAGGGCTAACGAGCGCTTATTTACGAGCCATGAGCGCATCTTGGTGAGCTCGCCTTCGAGAACCTGCCGGTGACCATAGAACAGGTACTCGGCCGTGATGCTTCCCAAGATAGCGTCGCCGAGGAACTCGAGACGTTCGTTGCTGTGGTAATCGGGCGAGTTGGCAACTTGCAGGTACGAGCGGTGCGTTAACGCCTGCTCGTACAAGGGTACGGTTGTGATTTGCACACCCAAAGCCTGCTCGAGCTTAGCAACCTGCGCTGGTTCGAGCTGTTGCATTGGGGGGAACAGCTCGCGCAAGGTAGCAGCCCTACCGGGCTTACCACCTGTAAGTTTTAGAAGATTGCTGTAGAGGTTTCTGACGAGATCTTTCACGTCGGCACCGATTGCGTCACCAACCTACCCTTCGAACGCTTTGAAACATAGCGTCGCATTGTGTCCACCAAATCCAAAGGTATTACTTAGCGCCGCCTTGATAGGGGCAGGGCGTGCAGTGCCTGCAACATAGTCCAGCGTACAGTCTGGGTCGGGAGTAGACAGGTTGATAGTTGGTGGTGCAATCTGATGGTGGATGGCAAGCGTTGTGGCGATGGCTTCAACGGCTCCAGCTGCGCCGAGCAGGTGGCCCGTCATCGACTTTGTCGAGCTGACCAGCATCGAATCGGCATGATCGCCGAAGACGGTCCGAATGGCGGCCGATTCAGACTTATCATTGAATGGCGTCGACGTGCCATGGGCGTTCACGTAGTTGATATCCGTTGGAAGCAACCCGGCATCTTCCACCGCAAGGCGCATAGAGCGAACTGCTCCTTCGCCGCCAGGGGCGGGCTGAGTGATGTGGAAAGCATCATCCGTAAGGCCAATGCCAGCGAACTCTGCATAGATGCGGGCACCGCGATTCATGGCGTGTTCGAGTGTTTCGAGCACAAGAATGCCACCGCCTTCGCCCATCACGAAGCCGTCGCGATGTAAATCGAACGGCCTACTTGCTGTCGATGGGTCATCGTTACGCGTCGAAAGGGCCTTCATGGCATTAAATCCGCCAATACCCATCGGGCACACAACGGCTTCGGAACCACCAGCAAGTACAACGTCGGCCATACCACGCTGCATCAGCATGAGTGCGTCGGCTAGCGAGTGCGATGACGTTGCGCAGGCCGACACTGTGCCGTAGTTCGGGCCTTTCAAACCATAGCGGATTGCGATGTGGCCCGCAGCGATGTCGCTAATGAGCATCGGCACAAAGAACGGCGAAATACGATCTGGAACGCCGCCACGATCGTACAGATTTTGCTGCTGATGGTGGTACGTCCACATGCCTCCGATGCCCGATCCAAAGACGACACCGCAGCGGTTGCGGTCGGTTTTTTCAAAGTCGATACCGGCATCTTCGACAGCCATGACTGCGGCCGACATAGCAAACTGCGTAAAGAGGTCCATACGCTGAACCTCTTTGCGCGTGATGTGGAGCGTGGGGTCATACTCCTTCACTTCGGCTGCAAAACGCGTGTCGAACGCCGTTGCGTCGAAGCGCGTGATATTGGCGGCACCTGACCGCGACGACATCATGCCGTTCCAGAAATCCTCCTTGGTGTTGCCAATAGGAGTGACGGCACCGAGGCCGGTGATGACGATGCGCGGGGCGTTCAGACGGGACATGGGGTCCTACGATTGATGGAGCATGAATGCGGCAACAGCCGCGTTATGACTTCGACTCGATGAAGGAAACGGCGTCACCAACGGTTTGAATCTTGGCGGCGTCTGCATCATCGATGGACATATTGAACGCACGCTCAAACTCCATGATGAGCTCTACGGTGTCCAATGAGTCGGCACCCAAGTCGTTGGTGAACGACGCTGTTGGCGTGACTTGTGACTCTTCGACGCCAAGCTTGTTGACGATGATTTCGGTGACCTTTTGAGCAACTGTCGACATGATGTTTCCCTGTTGTGGGTATAGTGATGAAATGATGATCGAGGTTGATTTACATGGCAAGACCACCATCGACGTTAATCACCTGACCGGTGATGTACGATGCGTGGTCTGAGAGCAAGAACGACACAACGGCAGCAATGTCATCGGGTGCACCAACGCGGCGCAACGGAATCGACTCGACAAAGGCAGCCCGCTGTTCATCGTTCAGCTTTCCGGTCATATCGGTTTCGATGTAGCCCGGAGCAACGCAATTTACTAAAACGTTACGACTCGCAAGTTCACGCGCGAGGCTTCGCGTTAGGCCTACAATGCCGGCCTTGGCAGCGCTGTAGTTGGCTTGCCCGGCATTGCCGCCAAGCCCAACAATGCTCCCCACGTTGACGATGCGTCCATTGCGCTGTCCCATCATCGTGCGAGCAACTGCCTTGCACGTGTAGAACGGTCCCGAAAGGTTGGTCTCGATAACATCGTGCCAATCCTGCCCCGACATTCGAACGATCAGTCCATCACGTGTAATGCCGGCATTGTTAACCAGACCGTCAATACGCCCCGACGCCGTTCGCACGGCGTCAGCAAAGGCATTCACCTGGGCTTCGTCGGACACGTCGACCTGATGATAGGTAACGGTGCCCCTTTCCCCTGCCAGCGACTGGGTAATGGAAGCAGCACGGTCGGGGTTGCTAACGAACGTTGCATGAACGGTAGCACCTTCACGAACAAGACGCCGAACAACGGCCTCACCGATGCCGCGTGATCCACCGGTCACGATGATGACCTTGCCCTCGTGGGAGAATGTAGACATGTAAACTCCGATTCTTACGTTGATTGGCCAAGATATGATCGCACGTGTTCTGCTGTATCAATGCCGTTAATCGCAACCGTAGGAGCAATGCGCTTAACAAGTCCTTGCAGCACACTACCAGGTCCGATTTCAGTGATTATGTCAATACCAGCCCCAACCATTTCCTCAATTGTTGCAGTCCATTGAACGGGAGCCGTAAGCTGATCCTGCGCCGCACGGCGTAACGAGGCACCATCGCGTAGTGGCTTACCCGTTACGTTTACATACACATCGATGGCTGCGTCTCGAAATTCAATAGCATCAAGCGCCTCAGATAAGGGGCTTCGTGCTTCTTGAAGCAAGGGCGAATGAAAGGCACCACTTACGGCAAGCTCCTTTACAAGCTTGGCACCGGCAGACTTGAATGCAGGAAGCGATGCGCGGACGTATTCGGCCGATCCCGACACAACCACTTGGCCTGGAGCGTTAAAATTTGCTGCAACAATTCGTTGACCGTCAACACCATCAAGGGCCGCACAGACATCCAACACTGCGCTATCGCTCAAGCCCACAATCGCGGCCATCGTGCCCGGAATCGCTAGCCCCGTTTCGTACATGAGTCGTCCTCGAAGTGCCACAACACGCAATGCGTCTTCAAAAGACAGTACACCGGCGGCATATAAGGCGCTATACTCTCCCAGCGAATGTCCTGCAACGGCTGTGGCTTTGCGATGTGCGCCCGTAACGTCCAACAGCATCGCCTCGTGAACAAAGAGCGCGGGCTGCGTATATCGAGTCTCCTTAAGGGTATCAACAGGGCCGTTTACACAGATGTCAATAAGGTCATAGCCAACCACAGCATTGGCGCGTTCGGCAAGCGCCTGGCCCTGTGGAAACTGCTCCAATAGGTCGGCCATCATGCCAACATACTGCGATCCTTGGCCAGAAAACACAAGTGCTTGCATGTTAGGAATCCTTTGATGAGATTGACCAGCGCAACAAGACGGCGCCCCAGGTATATCCAGCACCGAAGCTGGCAAGGATTACATTGTCGCCGGCCTTCACCTTACCTTGTTGATGAAGTTCCGACAAACAGATGGGTATCGTACCAGCCGTCGTATTGCCGTAGCGGTCGATGTTTACAACAACCTTTTCCTTCGTCAGGCCCATTCGCTGAGCAGTGGCGTCGATGATTCGAAGGTTGGCCTGGTGTGGCACAAGCCACGCCACATCGTCGCCTGTGAGATTGTTGCGCTCCATGATTTCGTACGACACGTCGGCCATGCCCTTGACGGCGCTTTTGAAGACGGCTTGGCCTTCTTGAAACACAAAGTGCTCTCGGTTATTGACCGTTTCGACGGTAGCGGGCTTGAGCGATCCACCAGCCACCATGTGTAGGTGTTTCTCGCCGTTGCCGTCCATACGCAAGACGTGGTCGATGATGCCTGTTCCGTCCGTCGATGGCTCGATAAGCACAGCGCCACCACCGTCACCAAATAAAACACAGGTCGTGCGGTCGTCGAAGTTGAGGATCGAGCTCATCATGTCGCCACCACAGAGCAAGACGTTGCGCACGGCGCCCGATTCAACGAGCTTAGCAGCCGTCACAACGCCATAGAGGAAGCCAGAGCAAGCAGCCGCGAGGTCGAAGCCCCAGGCGTTCATTGCCCCCAGCTTCGCTTGCAACATGCTGGCGGCTGCTGGAAACACGCGGTCGGCCGTGACGGTGCATACGATGATGCAGTCGACGTCGGACGGTTGAAGATTGCGTTGCTCCAGAACGCTCTTCGCTGCAGGAAGCAGGATATCGGTAAGGCCAATGCCATAGCGTAAGTGTGTTTCTCGTATGCCTGTGCGAGTTGTAATCCACTCATCCGACGTGTCGAGGCGCTCAGCAAACCACGTGTTATCGTACACAGTTTCGGGCGTGTTGTGCGCTACGGCAGTAATGGCCGCTTTCATGGTGTTTCCTTCTTGAGTGGGGCTGTTATGGCAGCCGAAATGGCGCCGTTTACGTCGCGGTCAACAACATCGACGGCTCGAGCAATCATATTTGCAATGGCCTTGGGCGACGACGACCCATGGCCAATAATCGTAACGCCGTTGATGCCAAGTAATGGCACACCGCCGTACTCTTGATAGTCCATATCGCGCAGTGCCGATCGCAGCACAGGCGCCACTACGGCCATGGCAAGCTTTTGCACTAGGCCTCCAGCTGCATAGCGGCGCAACTTCTCCTTGAGAAAGCCAAGGACACTCTCTGCAAACTTGAGGACAATGTTGCCCTCGAAGCCATCGCACACGACGACGTCGACGTTACCCGACAGAATATCACGGCCTTCAACATTTCCAACGAAGTTGATATTGGCACTAGCAAGCAAGCCGTGTGCCTCGCGAACTACTTCCCTGCCCTTGGTTGGCTCCTCGCCAACGTTCAACAGGCCAACAGACGGACGTTCTACGCCCATCATTAGGCGATAATACACGCTACCCATAACGGCAAAGTCGTGCAAAAACCGAGCCTTGGAATCAACATTGGCACCAACGTCGACAACCAAACACGGGCGTCCAGTCTTTGTTGGCAAAAACGATCCAATGGTCGGGCGACTTACGCCAGCGATTCTGCCGCATAGCATGGTCGACGTGGCCATCACACCTCCGGTGTTGCCTGCCGACACAAACGCATCGGCAGCTCCGCTGCGCATACGTTCAACGCCAATGTACAACGATGACGACTGTCGTTGTTTAACTATCGACGATGGTTCGTCGTCCATCGATACAACGTCATCAGCGTGAACAATCGTAATGGCCCCAGACTCAGGGAAGGCCGCAAGTTCGGCCTTCAGGTCTGCCTCGCGGCCAACCAAGGTAAGCTGCAATCGTGAGCCAAGCGTACGAACGGCGGCAACGGCACCCTGCACTTCATTCTTCGGTGCAAAGTCGCCGCCCATGGCGTCCAGTACGACCCGAACGGGTTTCACGAGGGGTTACTCGACAGTCAGGATGCGTCGACCGTTGTAATAGCCACAAGAGTGGCAAACGATGTGGGGCTGCTTGGCAGCGCCGCAGTTAGGGCAGTCCGTTAGTGTTGGGATGGACGCCTTGTAGTGTGTACGACGCTTCGCAGTGCGGGACTTAGAATGTCGGCGTTTTGGGTTTGGCATGGTACTTCCTCGGTATCAAGGTTTTCGCAAAGAGCGCAGGACTTCCCAGCGCTCGTCGATGGTATCAGATTGTTGTGGAGCGTCTGCGTCACGATTAGAAAGATTCGGGAACACGTCGGCCAAGTCCTTGTCGCGATAAGCCGGCGCAACGCGGCGCATGGGAAGATGCACAACGAGTTCCTGACGAACAACGTCGCTAATGTCGATAACTTTATCGTCCTCGCGAATTGCAAGGACGTCGTCATCAAGCATGTCGCCACGGTTGGCCCGCTCTGTGTCGATCATTACATCGAGAGCGATATCAACGCAGATGCGTTCGTCGAATTCTTCCAAGGAGCGATCGCAAACGAGGCGCGCGGTACATTCAAGGCTGGCGTCGATGTGAAACCTTCGTCCAAGCTTAGATATCTCGCCATCGACAACTACCGTACCGACGAATTCGGCGGGTAACCCCGTCACAGAATCGACGGCCGTTTCGATAGTTATCGGATGTACGCCATCGTGCATCCCCTGGATATGGACCGCAATCATCGCAGACTTCCTGGGGTTAAAGCACTGTACAAGGCGGCAAAAATACGGTGCGTTTCGCACTTGGCAAAACGCACCGTTGCTGGATGGTCAAGGATGATACCGAGGTTAACAACCCAGACTCTTGAGGTTGTCCTTCGCTGGCTTACTGTTCGGATCGAATTCAATGGCCTTCTTGTAGGCCTTGCAGGCCTCGTCTTTTACGCCCGCACCTTGGTGACCAATGCCAAGGTAGAGCCAGCCAATGGCCGACGTTGGGTTAATGGTGGTAACAATGTTCTTTGCATGTGCAACAAGGGCGGCGTAGGATTTCTCCTGCAAATCGAGATTACAGAGCTTGAACAGCGCCTGTTCGGCGTATCGCCGCTCTTGCGCGTCGTTAGATGTTCCACAGCGTGCAACCACGTCGTCGAGGATTACCCGTGCCCCTTTCACGTCATCACGAGCAAGGAGAATTTCGGCTTTACGTGAGATGAAGTAGCAGTTGTTGGGCTCTTTGGCAAGGGCAAGGTTATAGTAGGCCTCGGCAGAGTCGACAACACTGTCTTGGAAGAAGTTGTTACCAATGAAGACAAGGATTCGAGCATCGAGCGAGTCGCTGCACGAGGCAAGTCGTTTCTTGAAGATTGTGCTTGAGCCCTTTGTGTCGCGGCTTTGAAGAAGCAAGCCGAAGCGGAACATAAGAACACATTGCTGTGGCATTACTTTAGAGGCCTTCCACATGGTTGCGATGGCTGAGGTTGTATCACCAGCTAGCACCTGCGACGTTCCATAGTACCAGTAGTCCAATGGCTCGAGCATGTTTGCTGTTTCAGCCGTTTTGAAGTCGCGAACGGCACTTCCCCACTGCTTGGTTCTAAAGGCGCACCGCGCAAGCAGGAGCGATGTTTTGTTGCGCAAGGTGTCGATCTGCTTACCGGCATCCATAAGGTGTATTTTGGCAGAGTCACATGCATTGAGTTCGTAGTACGAGTTGCCAAGGTACCACGACGCAATGGCCTGTCCAGTACCAACGGGGCGCAACTTTCGGTACTCAACTAGGGCCTTGGTGGCATCTCGATATCGCTTCGCTAAATAGAAGATTTTGCCCTGCTCGAAGAAGGCACGCGCATTGGTTGGATCGAGCTTGCCAACTTCGTTCCACGACAGCAAGCAACGCTTGAACAGCTCGTTCGAAAGGTCTTCGTCCGATTCGGCATTGGCAAGCTTCCAATAACACTGTGCAAGGTTGAAATGGGCTTGAATGAGCGTGGGCTCAAGCTTGATGGCCTCTTCATAGTTCTGTTTCGCAAGCTCATAAACTGGCTGCGGTTTGTAGTTGAAATAGATGTTGCCTAAGGCAAGGAATGACTGAGCGCTGGTAGCAAACTTTGTCTTGGCAGTGGTTCCAACCAGTTCGGCAGCACGTAACGAATCAGCGTCGATAAGTGCATCAACAAGGGTTAGGTAGTTCTCTACCGACTCATTCTTCTTGAGGAACTTCCGCATAATGCCGGTGGCCTGTTCGGCTGAGCCAGTCTTGGCGAGTGCCGCAACATATTGGCGTACAACGTCGCCACGGCTGTCCGATTCCTCATACGCTCGTTTGGCATACTGCAAAGCCGTGTCGGATGATTCGAGCTCAAGAAAGATTTGACTTGCAAGAACAAGAGCGTCGACATTCGTGGGCTCCTTGGCAACAACTTGCTTGATGACTTCCGCAGCAGCAGGAACGTCGCCGCTTGCAACGAGGGCTCGAGCACGATCAAATGTTGCCTGCGAGAACGCCGTAGAGAATGAACATACAAGGGCGAGGAGGATTGCTATTTGGCTGTATCGCATAAAGTAAAACGTGTGGTGATTCTATGGTTTGGAGGGGTCGAGGACGAGCTTGGCAAACTCGGGCACGATTCCTGCGTCTAAAAACGTACGTTGGGCATCGGCATTTTGGTAGATGTATCCGGCCACACCTGCCGGCAGACTAAAGTGATTGATCTTGTCGCGCAGAATGGTGTGAATCTTCACACGGTAGGGATACATCTTTTGAACAACGTATCCAAGGTGTACATGCTGCGGATAGATGCGCTCTGCCTTTTCGTTGGTAAAACCGATTCGAAGGAGCTTAACAGTCGAGTCGGCATGAACTTGCGACAGGTAGGCGATGCCGAGAACTGACTGGTCTGTTCTAACGGCATCAACAATCTTGTCAACCGAGGGTAAGGCCGTAAGTCGTTGCCGCTGCGGAAGTCTGCCGCGAAGCAACAATGTGTTGGTGTTATCGAATACCGATGTCGACGGTGGCGGACAGATGGCGGTTCGAATGTTGGAGCCGCCTGCGTCGTCGGAAACAGTTGCGCGGTCGCCTACAAGCCATGCCCGAAGGTTCTCATCAGAAAGTGTATCGAACGGCACACGCTTGTTCGCAACAACGACAAGCGCATCAGTTGCGATGTGCGTCATGGGATACGACACTTTAGCATCCTGTAACAGCGTATCCTCCGAAGGCAAAAACCCGCGCGCGATGATGGCCAATCGTGCGTCTCTCGACAACAGCGCTAGTACGGCGTCTCCCGCCTCTAGGCGCTCAGTACGTAACGTGGCCTGTGTATGCTCCTTTTGAAACAGTGCCAATGACGGCTGGAGCAGTTCAGCGATCTGATTATCTATGTAGACCGTGAGCGTTCCGCTTTTGGCCGTTTCTTGCGATGGATCGGCCTTCTGCGCATCGCACCCTACCAGCGCGACAACCATGCCGAGTAGTACAAGCATTCGCAGCATCATGGTACATTCTCCTGTTTTCTTCGAACGTGGTACACAATGGTACGGTATGCTCCAAAAGCAATCATCATTGCACCAAACGTTCTCTGTATGTGTATTTCGAAGCTGTCCGAGGCAACAACGCCTGTCACAAGCAGTACCCCCACAACGAGTACCAGCAGTCTTGCGCTGTAGTTAACAACAATCATGAGCACATTCATCGCAGCGAAAAAACAACTGGGATTGTTAGCCACGCAGCAACCGCGCGATTACTTTGCTGTGCAGGCGTGTACGTTGCCAACGAGGCAGCTCGCACGGCTTCGTTGTCGAGCCATACGTTTACACCCTTGTACACCACAACGTTAGCTGGTTTGCCGTCTACATCCACAAGTACCTGGATCGTTACCGTCCCCTCTACACCATGGCGCTTCGCAATGTCGGGATACACAATCAATCGCTGCAATCCCGCATAGTCAACATCGGGCTCTACCTCATGAGCTACAAACATCAAAGGGTCATCGATGTTGGTAGCTTCGCTAGGTTCCGCCGATGCGATGGTGCCGTTACTGACTCCATCCGGAGTTCCGAGTACTGCGTCGTCGTCACCAAACTGCGCACCTACCTGATGCATGTCGTTCAACGTTGCAAACGACGTTTCGATCATTGCATCGGGGGCTACTGCTACCGGAGTACCTGCTTGCGTACGCGTTGCCGTTGCCCCTTTTCTGGTGCTCTTAGCATACGACACAGTCGACGAATGCGTTTGGATGAGAGCTGGAATACTCACGGTATGGACGGGTCTAGGCACAAGGACTTCGACTATCATGGGCTCGCGGAAGAACCAGTCTCGTATCACCGATGTGTAGGCCCATCGGCAGGCAAACACAAGCAACAGCGCAACCATCACCATGAACCACGCTCTTACGGTGTTGTGATTGATGGCTACTTGAAGTTCATACCTTCTGCGCCGTGACGCAGTAAGCGAAGGAACGAGAGTCGTTGTCATGGCGGGTGCTCCCAAAGTTTGTCTTCGGGAGACACCCCCAAGCCGAAGGTGGTTACTTCAGCTTAAACACTACAGGTATAGCCATCCATGCCGCCACCGGTACACCGTTTTGCTTTGCCGGCGTAAATGTTGCTGCCTGCACAGCGCGAATGGCTTCATTATCAAGTAACTTATTTACGCCGTCGAGTACCTGAACCTTCATAGGCCTACCATCCTTGCCCACCAACACACGTACGGTAACCGTACCTTCGATGTTGTTGCGCTTGGCCATGTCGGGATAGATAATCGATCGTTGCAAACCAGAATAGTCAATTTCGGGCTCGACTTCGTATGCAACAAAGTCGTCCGGATCGGGAATCTCTTCCTTTTCAACCTTTAGACCCTGCCCACCACCGTCAAACGCACCGTCCATAAATCCACCTTGGTCTTCCCCATCGCCGCCCTTGGCCGATGCGCGTGCAAGCTCGTCGATGTTGGCAAAGTCTTTCGCATCGGGTGCAATCAAGGCATCCGGTACCGCCACTGGCGTACCAGCTCGTGTTGCAGGACCCGAAGCGCCCATCATGGTGTTCGTTGGCGGCGGCGGTGGTGGCGGTTCGTTGGTGTTGGACGGAGGCGGCGCCAACACGTCCAACATCGCACGTGTTACAACAACTTCTACAACGTCCGGCTCCTTAAATAGCCAGTCGCGTAGAACAGTCTCATACACCCATCGAAACAACAGCAACAGCAACAGGGCCGCCGTCACCATGATCCATGCCCTGATGGTGTTGTCGCTGATGATTTTCTTTAGCTCCTGTGCACCATACTTCGATGGCACTCCAGGAAGTGTTGCTTCGGCTGTCGTCATAGTCCTGCTACCTCCTCGGCATCTGTTTTCTCATAAGGGGCAACGGTGAACTTGCGCTCACGCTTGTCGATTCCGTTTTGACGAAGCCTCTCCGTGATTTCCGGCTCGACCGCATTCAAGAGATCAAGTACGGCAACAGCTGCGCCGTATGCCACTTGCGACGAGGCCTTGAGTACAACGATACAACGGTTACGCAACGAAACGTTCTGGTCAATGACTACCTTACGCAGTTCATTGATCTTAACGGGCTGCGGTGCATCAGTACCCATGTTGAAGAACAGTTTGCCATCGTCACGAATACGGATGGTTAGCAATTCTGATTCTTTGACCTCAATCTTCTCCTCTAACTGCGGTGGAATCTTCATCTCCATCGTCTGCGGCGTAATCATCGATGTCGTTAACATGAAGAATGTCAACAGCAGGAACGTGATGTCCACCAACGGCGTCATGTCAAGTCGAAAGCCAACTCGCTTCTTAACCTTGCGCTTCCCGGTGCCACCACGTTTCTGTTTGGCACCTCCGCCTAGTCCTTCGCCACCACCGGCCATAGTAGATTCTCCAGGTTACTGTTTCTTGTCGGTTACAAAGTTGAACGACGTAGCGTTATAACGCCTAAAGGCCGTCATAACGTGTTCAACCCAACGATACTTGATGTTTTGGTCCGCATCAATAGCAAAGATTGCCTGCTGATTGATGGTCCGCGATTCCTTGACAAAGGTCTGTAACCACGTCGTATCCGTGATCTTGAACTGCGTTGTCGTAGGCGTTGCCTCGGGGAACTTGAGCGCTACCATCTGTGCTGCCAAACGTGTACGGTCCTGCTCGTTCAACATGGAGTAATACCATGCTGTATCGCGCGAGACTGTGTCGACGGCAATCTTGATGGTCACAAGGTCCTTTTCCGGAACCTTGGCCGTGTCGGCAACCGTCTGTGGACGCTTAATCACGAAGCGTTCCGACGATTCTTCTTGCGATTTAAACTTGGCTGTAAACATGAAGAACGTAAGCAGGAGGAACGTGATGTCCACCAACGGTGTCATGTCGAGCACAAATCCTACGCGCTTTTTCTTGATTTTCGACATTCGTCGATTCCTTGTAGGAGTGAATAAATCCGCAACCCGATTAGCCGTGCTTTGCGCCGCCCGTCTTCACGGCAAGTGTCTCCATCAGGTCTAGAATGGTCTCATCCATGGCATACGTAAAGTTGTCAACCTTCGTTGTGAAGTAGTTGTATGCAATGATGGCAATAATCGCCGCGGCCAAACCACCGGCAGTGTTGTACAACGCTTCCGAGATACCAATCGAGAGCATCTGAGCCGATACTGTGCCTCCGGCGCCAAGGGCGCTGAAGGCGCGAATCATACCGAGTGTAGTTCCTAACAGACCAACCATCGTCGATGTCGAGGCAACCGTCGATAGAACCACGAGATTCTTTTCGAGCAGTGGCGTTTCTAGATTCATGTTCTCGTCGATCACGCGCTGAACTTCGGCAACCTTTTGCTCAGCGTTAAGCGAGCCATCTCCTTCGACTGTCTTGAACCGTGTAACGGCTGCACGCAGGATGTTGGCCAACGAGCCACGTTGTTCGTCGCACGCCTTGAGGGCGGCCGCATAGTTTCCACTGCGGACGTTGTCGACGACAACCTTGCCAAACGCATGCATCTGACCCTTGCCAGAGGCCTTGCCAATTGACCATTGACGCTCAATCGTGTACGTGATGGCAATCAAACAGCAGGCAAGAAGTACGGCCACAAGTGGGCCACCGGTGTAGATCGTGCCCAGTACATTGATCGGGCTGTGAATGTCTCCGTTCTCGAAGTTGCCCGCTGCCCCCATCACAAGGTAGTAGAAGGCAAATGCTACCACAAAACAGGCGGTGAGGATGAGAACGTTGGTGAGGTTCTTCATGGTGAATCCTTGATGATACGAATGGTTTGTTGACCTAGTTTGTTTCTGTTGTTTGAGACACGCCGTAGTCGCCAAAAGCTACATCCAAGCGTGTATAGATGGGTACGACCTTATGAAGCTTCGTCAATCGAAACACGGAATCCACTTGAGCCGTCAGCCGTGCTACCACAACCGTTCCTCCGGTTCGCTTTACGTCGGCATTGCCCGATATAAGCGCGCCAATGAACGCCGAGTTCACATAGGGAACGTCGTCCATGTCGACGATAACCACCGGCGACTTGTCTTTCGCAGCCCGCACCAGCTCTGTTCGGAAGGCATCAGTTTCTTCGCCACCGATGAACTGATCGTGCAGAACGATGATCCGTCCGCCCGTCACGTCCGTTACCTCAAGTTGTTCGTGCCTCTTCATGATGGAATCCCAGCGGGTATGCCCACGTCCGAAAGGCGGCCAAAACTACGAAAAACGTTCGCAGTGAGGCCGATGACGTTTTGTAATACCGTTTCGTAACACGTCATGATGGCTGCCACGTTACCATTCGAGGAATGCCTGCAAGGTCGGCTACTACCGTGGTTTTGCCACCAATGCTACCGTAGATCGCCTCCACAACGTCTGCCTGGCCCGCCATAACTTCCACAAGTACCATTCCCCTCTCCGTAAGGAAAGGGGCACCGGCAAGCACTTCGGCAAGCCGCCTGTGAAAGGTCAAGCCGTCGGCACCATCGGTTAGGGCCCCTCTCGGCTCAAAGTCTCGAACCACGGGATCCACAGCGTCGATCTCGGCAACGGGAATGTATGGCGGATTCATCGTCACAATGTCGAACTGGCCCTCAGGTAGCTCCGTCAGGAAGTCCATAACACGTACCTCCACACGGTCGGCAACGCCAAGGCGTTCGGCGTTGCCACGGGCAACGTCGGCCGCCGCTTGGCTTACGTCCACCGCCGTCCACTGGCTGTCAGCAGCATGCACTGCCACCGAAATCGCAATGCAGCCGCTGCCCGTTCCAATGTCGAGCGCTCGCGTGTCGCGGTGCCCCCTACAGTAGCGAAGTGCATGGTCGGCGATTAGCTCGGTTTCTGGACGAGGAATCAAGACGCTAGGAGTGACGTGGAAGACATGGCCAAAGAACGGACCTTCTCCGGTGATGTACTGGAGGGGCTCGCCCGCTACCCGACGCTGCACGAAGCTGCGCAGGGTTGCAAGCTCGGCCTTCGATAGCGGCCGCTCGAAGGTGCTGTACAACTGGACACGACCACACGAAAGCACATTGCACAGCATGAGCTCTATCGTAAGCCGTGGCGAATCAACATCCTTGCCGGTAAAGTAGTCGGTACCCCACTTCACAAGGTCAAGAACGGTCCACAGGCGCTCAATGCCCGTTCCGGACTGCATAATGATCCTGGAGTGAGGTTGCGCTAAACTGCTGTTCTCGAATGGCAATGATGCCTTGCAGCGAGGCCTCGGCAGCAGCTAGGGTTGTGAAGAATGGTACCTTATGCTTGAGCGCGGTCTGCCCCATGATGAACTCGTCGTACCGAGCGTTTTCACCTAACGGTGTGTTGATCACAATGTGTACTTCGCCGTTGGCGATCTGGTCGATAATGCTTGGCCTTCCTTCGTAGTGCTTAAGTACGGGCTGGGCGGTTACGTTATGGTCTCGCAAGAACGACGCCGTTCCACCGGTGGCTAGGATCGTAAAGCCAAGGTCGGCATAACCACGAGCGATACCAGCGGCACGATCGGTTTTGTCGTGAGTGCTAAGCGAGATAAACACGCTGCCACGTGCGGGTAGACCGTTACCGGCCGATATGTGGCTCTTGACAATCGCACGACCGAAGGTGCTGTCCATGCCCATCACTTCGCCAGTTGAGCGCATTTCAGGACCGAGGAAGACATTGACGCGCGGAAATTTCGTAAACGGAAAGACGGACTCTTTAATCGCAACGCGATTCATATCGAGTCTGAACGGTTCTACGTCGATGTCTGCCAGCGCCGTACCCGTCATCACCTGCGTGGCAACATGAGCGAGCTTGGTACCTGTGGCCTTGCTCACAAAGGGCACGGTGCGCGACGCACGAGGGTTGACTTCAAGAACATACACGGTATCGTGCTGTATGGCATATTGGATGTTCAGCAAGCCCACGACGTTGATGGCCTTGGCCATACGCTCAGTGTAGTCAATCATGGTGGCAATGTGTCGGTCGGCCGTATTGTACGGCGGCAGCACGCAACTCGAGTCGCCACTATGTACACCGGCTTCTTCGATGTGCTGCATGATACCGCCAATGACGGTGGTGACGCCATCGCTAACAGCATCGACGTCATACTCGACGGCATTTTCAAGGAAGTGATCGATGAGTACGGCGCGCGTTGGATCTTGCGCAAGCGCATTAGCCATGTACGACCGCAGCGACTCTTCGCGATAGCATATCTGCATGGCTCGGCCTCCCAGTACGTACGACGGACGCACGAGCACGGGATATCCAATTCGATTGGCGATGTCGACGGCTTCGTCTTCGGCTAGCGCCGTTCCCCATGGCGGACATGGGATGCCTAGTCGATCGAGCAGTTCGCCAAAGCGCTTGCGATCTTCGGCAAGGTCGATACCTTCGGGCGATGTTCCAATGAGTGGTACGCCAGCGTCGGCCAGGCGCTGGGCCAGCTTTAGCGGTGTCTGCCCTCCGAACGTTACAACCACACCATCGGGCCGTTCATGGTCGACGATGTTCATCACGTCTTCAAAGGTCAACGGTTCAAAGTAGAGTCTATTCGTGGTATCATAATCCGTCGATACCGTCTCCGGATTACAGTTTACCATGATTGCCTCGTATCCCAGATTGCGTAGGGCGAAGACGCCTTGCACACAGCAGTAGTCGAACTCGATGCCTTGACCTATGCGGTTTGGACCGCTGCCCAAAATGATGACCTTACGGTTCGTGCTTGGTACCGACTCGTTTTCGGCTCCATACGTGGAGTAATGATAGGGCGTTTCCGATTCGAATTCTGCCGCACACGTATCAACAGTTTTGTACACGGGAATCACGCCCAAGGTGGTTCTTCTTGTGCGCACGCGTAGCTCCGACGTGCCCGTCATGAGTGCAAGTTGCTGATCGCTAAAGCCGTAGGACTTCAGGCGCCGCATCGTTGGACCGTCGATCGACTCAAGAGCATCCTTGCCTGCTTGTCTGGCGCGTTCTATGACGGCAAGTCCGAGTTCAACGATTTCGCGACACTGTTCGATGAACCATGGATCGTACTTCGACAGACGGTGAATCTCTTCGGTGGTAAGCCGATATCGCAGTGCGTCGAACAGGTCAAAAATCGACGTCGACGTATGCGTGCGCAGGCGCTGCCGAAGCGGGGCCAGCTCGGTATCGGGCGGCGTGCCAAGTACACACAGTTCGGCCTTGTCGAAGCCAAAGCCATACCGTCCTTGCTCAAGACTGCGTAGGGCCTTTTGCAGGGCCTCTTTGAATGTTCGTCCAAACGACATTGCCTCGCCGACGCTTTTCATCTGAACACCGAGCGACGTATCGCTTTCGCGGAACTTCTCGAAGTCCCACCGTGGCACTTTTACCACAACGTAGTCGATCGACGGCTCAAAGCAGGCAGGTGTCTTCTTCGTGATGTCGTTAAGGATCTCGTCGAGCGTATACCCAACGGCCAGCTTGGCTGCAATCTTGGCAATCGGAAAGCCAGTTGCCTTTGAGGCCAGCGCAGAAGACCTCGACACTCGAGGGTTCATTTCGATGACGATCATGCGGCCATTAGCCGGATTCAACGCGAACTGAATGTTCGATCCGCCTGTTTCGACGCCGATTTCGCGGATGATTGCCAGAGCTGCATCGCGCATGCGTTGGTACTCGCGATCGGTAAGCGTCTGTGCCGGAGCCACAGTAATCGAGTCGCCTGTGTGCACACCCATTGGGTCGACGTTTTCGATGCTGCAAACGATAACAACGTTATCTGCCCTGTCGCGCATCACCTCGAGTTCGAACTCCTTCCAGCCGATTACACTCTCTTCGACAAGAACACGACCAATTGGGCTAGCCACAAGGCCACTGCGCAGCATCGTGCGATACTCTTCGACGTTATATGCGATGCCCCCTCCCGTTCCACCCATGGTAAACGAGGGGCGGATAATAACGGGAAAACCGGTTTCTTCGACGATAGCCAGGCCGTCGGACTCGCTGGTAACGAAGCCACCACGTGGCATGTCCATGCCAATGCGCTGCATGGCAGCAAGAAACTGCTCGCGGTCTTCGGCCTTGTGGATCGATTCGATGGACGATCCGATGAGACGCACGCCATATTTCGCAAGGATGCCTCTATCGTGGAGAGCAACAGCCGCATTCAGAGCTACTTGGCCGCCCATGGTTGGAAGGATAGCGTCGGGGCGTTCCTTCTCGATAATCTTCTCGATGAACTCGGGCGTTATTGGCTCGATGTACGTAGCATGGGCAACATCGGGATCGGTCATGATCGTTGCAGGGTTCGAGTTTATCAGCACAACTCGATAGCCCTCCTCGCGCAGCACCTTACAGGCCTGGGTGCCGGAGTAGTCAAATTCGCATGCCTGCCCGATGACGATAGGTCCGGAACCGATAACGAGGATGCATTGGAGGTCTGTTCTGCGGGGCATGGCGTACTAGAAGTTCGTGGTCAAACAAGGTGATGTCGAAGGACGGCCATACGCACGGCAACGCCGTGCGTAACCTGTCGATGAATAATCGTCTGCGAAAGTTCAAGCACACCAGCGTCGAGTTCTACACCAACGTTTACAGGACCTGGGTGCATCACGAGAACATTGGGCGTCGCCATGGCGCGAGCGGTTGTAAGCGCATACGAAGCACGATAGGCCTCGAGGTCGATAGCCAATCCTGCTTCGAATCGCTCGCGCTGCATGCGTAGCATGCATACCACGTTGGCAGTCCGCATGGCGTCGTCGATCGTGGCACAACGCTCATAGCGATCAACCCACGGCTCGGCCGGGAGCAACGCATCGGGAGCGCATAGCACCACCGTGGCTCCACACTTCGTGAGCACATCGACGTTGGACCGAGCCACACGACTGTGGGCGATGTCGCCAACGATGGCCACACGAAGGCCTTCAAGCGACCCAACGCGTTCGCGAAGCGTCGAGGCATCCAAGAGTGCCTGCGTAGGATGGGCCGTGCGCCCCTCGCCAGCGTTGAGTACCGACATGCGCGTCCACGTTGCCAGCTCGCGGTGAACACCGTCAACCGCGTGGCGAATAACGATGGCGTCAACACCCATGGCCTCGATGGTGCGGAACGTCTCGTGAAGCGACTCGCCCTTACCAACGCTGCTACCTTCGGGAGTAAACTGTAATACTGTAGCGCCAAGCTTCTTGGCAGCCATCTCGAAGGACAAACGCGTTCGCGTTGATGGTTCGAAGAATGCAAGAACGATGGTCTGCCCCAGCAATGGCTGAGTAAGCGACCGAACACCGCCCGTGGGCGAAAGGTAGGTGGACGCCTCGTCGAGGAGTGCGTTGATATCGTCGGTGGTTAGACGTTCAGTGTCCAACAGATGCTTGGGCATGCCGCAAAATTACGTGGGGTGTACGACGTGCGAGGGCAAAAAAAAAGCCCGCCGTATGGCGGGCCTGTTCGACGAAGCGATTGTCATCACTTCTTCTTTGCTGCCTTCTTCGCTGGGGCGGCCTTTGCTGCTGGTGCTGCCTTCTTTGTTGGGGCGGCTTTCTTTGCAGGAGCGGCTACCTTCTTCTCGCCGTTAGCGATGGCCTTTAGGCCAGCACCGGCCTTGAACTTCGGCACCTTGCTAGCAGCAATCTTGATTGCTGCGCCGGTACGTGGGTTCTTGCCCTTGCGTGCGCTACGCTTCGAAACCGAGAACGTACCAAAACCGATGAGGGCAACCGAGCCACCCTTGGCGATTTCGCGCGTAATCGAATCAAGCGTTGCCTTCAATGCCTTGTCGGCATCGGCCTTTGAAAGGCCCGAGCCAGCTGCAATGGCGTCGATGAGCTCTGTCTTGTTCATGAAACTTCCTTCAATAATGCTGTGGATAAAACTGTTTGCGCTGCGAAAATATCGAGTGTTTATGCGGCTTGGCAACACAAAGTTTTCCACACCGATAGGTTTTATGCGGTCTTCACGTACCATGCCCTGCCAAACACCGCATAATTTCAGGGCTGCGGGGCCATCGACACGTCGCAGTTTGGCGTGCTATGAACCAACAGCAAAGGTTGCAAGAATGGTTGTCGACAACATGCCAAGATGAAGCAGAACCACGGTGTATACTGCTGCCACAAGGTCATCGCCCATGACTCCCCACGCTTCGTGTCGGTCGTTGAACCAGTTACACGGCCATGGCTTCTTGATGTCTAACAGTCGAAACACAAGGAATCCGGCCAGCCAATGCCACGGCGTTACATACACGTAGGGTGTTGCGCAGATAAGGGCCATGCCGGCAGCCTCGTCGATGACAACCGCAGAAGGGTCGGAGCCCCATAACCGTTGCACATGGGGAATGGAAACAAGGCCGGCAATGGTGAAGAGGGCCGCTGCTACGCCGTAGCTCGAGGCAACGTACATACTTGGAACGAGGTCGAACACCACGGCCAGTGCTGGCAGGGCAACCACGAGCGAGCCCCACGTTCCGGGCGCTATGGGTAATAATCCTGCTCCAGCTACGGTTACCACGAAGGCATGGATTCGACTAGGGTTCATTGCGATGTGATGTGGTGTTGGTGAACAGGCGTCGATTACGATGGAGATACTCAACAAGCGTGAAGACGGTGAATGCCGTAATCACAAGCGCTACCCACCACGTTGCGTGGCCGTGAACGATGGTGCTTGCAATGTTCTTTGCTGCAGGCCAAACCTCTGTGCGCTCCAACCACACTGCCACAAGCCCATAGGCAATAAAGAGCATCTGCAGCATGGTCTTGGCTTTGGCCGTGGTCGAGGTTACGATTGGCTTTGACTTCGACACAGCATAGCTGCGCAGGAGCGTGGTTGCAAAGTCTCTACCAATGATGATGATGGCCATCCACAGTGGCATAATGCCAACATAGACGAGGGCCACCCATGCCGTCGTTGTAAGGACCTTGTCGGCCAAGGGGTCAAGCTCCATACCAAGCTGTGTTACTTGGCCATAGCGCCGTGCCAACAGGCCGTCGAAGTAGTCTGTAAGCGCAGCAACTACAAACAGCACAACGGCAACGTGCATGCCCGCTGCAGTATCCAGCAAAACACCTACAAGGCATAGTGGCGCTAGAAAGATGCGCGAAATGGTAAGGATGTTAGCCGCCGTGAACATATTACGCTGCCTGCGCCCCTACTCGTATCGCGGCCTGAATGATGGCAACAAACGTCTCTGCCACAAGCGACGCTCCACCAACGAGTGCGCCGTCGATGCTCTGGCAGCTAAAGAGCTCTTCGGCATTTTTGTCGGTAACGCTGCCACCGTAGAGTATCGGAACGCCTCGCAATGCCCCTTGTCCATCGTCAAGAATGGTGCGCAAGAAGTGGTGGGTCTCCTCCGCCTGATTGGGTGTTGCTGCTACGCCCGTACCAATGGCCCATACGGGCTCGTACGCCAGGTAGGCCCTCGTTAGTGGTTGTTGGCCCAAGCCATGAAGGATTCCCTCTATCTGAGCTTGAAGGATGGTGTTCGTGTTGCCAGACTGACGATCCTGTAATAACTCGCCAACACAAATAATGGGAACGAGTCCACAGCGCGCGGCAGCGGCGGCCTTCTCACCTATCATGACGTCGGTTTCGCCATGATACCGGCGGCGTTCGCTGTGTCCTACAATCACACAGGTTGCTCCAAGAGCAGCAACCATAGCCGCACTTACATCGCCGGTGTAGGCACCCGAAGAAGCTGCATGGCAGTCTTGCGCTGCCACTTCAACACCCGTACCCATACACGATGCCACCACACCTGCTAGACTGGTAAGGGGCGGCGCAAGAACAACGGCATGCCCCTGCGACAGGGCATTCGCCGTTGACGAATGATGCACGATGGCCTCGCAGAGCGCAACGGCGTCGCTGGGCATGGTGTGCATCTTCCAGTTGCCGGCAATGGTGAGTTGTTTCATCGTTGGACACCTCTGACGTTGTAGATGCGATAGCTGGTGAGGGCTTGATCGGACTCGAAGCCCACGCCGTCGATGGTCTCTTTAGGCGATACGATCGAGACACGTTCGGTACTCGAGACGCGCTCTGTGGCGCTATCCCAAAACAACCTGGGAGTGGATAGTCGCGTGTTGCTGCTGTCGGCAATCACGATAACATTCCCAATGGCCATCATATTCTTGGTGCGGTCGTCAATCCAGGCGCTATCCGACCGTAGGGTTGCGGCCCGCTTCCCTGTTGACGTCGAGAAAAACTCAACGAATACACCACCTGCAAGCGTGGTCTCCATACGGTCTTCGTAGATGCGTGCTACGGAACCACGCAGCCGTGCCTTGGTTCTGCTGGAATCGGTAAAGTGCACGGTAATGCCATAGGCAACGTGTGTGGGCATGGCTAGCGTAGTATCGGCAGTAGCACGCGTCTGCTCGGTGCGTTCCGTACAGGCCATCAACGTAACAAGGCAAATCGTGCACATGCACACAACGAACGTCATCGTGCAAGCGCCCAATGGTCAACAACACGTCGCAACAGATCGCGGAACTTGCGTAGCGGAAGCTGTGTGGCTGCATCGCTCAGCGCCTTTGCGGGATTGGGATGCGTTTCAATGAAGAGGCCATCAACACCGGCAGCGGCTGCGGCGCAGGCAAGGGTTGGAATAAACTCAGGAGCGCCACCGCTTTGGGCGCCAACACTTGGGCGTTGCACGCTGTGCGTTGCGTCAAAAATGACGGGATGGCCCGTTTGCTTCATGGTCACGATACCGCGGAAGTCTACTACCAAGTCGTGATATCCAAAGCTTGTACCACGCTCTGTAAGCCATACATCGCGCTTGCGGCGGTCACCTATCTTCTGGGCTGCCTTCGCCATGTCGTCGGGCGCCATAAACTGCCCCTTCTTGATGTTGACGGTTTTCCCCGTTTCGGCCGCCGCTCGCAAGAGCGATGTTTGGCGACTTAGGAAGGCGGGAATCTGCAATACGTCTACATACGATGCCGCTATGGCAGCCTCGTCGTCGGCATGAATGTCTGTTAGCGTTGGAGCTCCAATGCGTTCACCTGCCTTGGCGAGCAAGGTCAGTGCCAGCTCGTCGCCGATCCCCTCAAACGACGTCGCACTGGTGCGGTTTGCCTTACGATACGAACCCTTGAGCACCAAGGTAACTGGTAGTCCATCACATGCTTCGGCAACGCCGTCGGCAACACGCTGGATTACTCCTGCAGATTCAACAAGGCACGGTCCGGCGATAACAAGAAGGCGCGATGGGTCAAAGATAGAAGGCATTGGAAGGCAACGTTGTGGCTCTACAATGTGCGAAGATAGCCGTTGGCCACCCCATAGCCCCACTTGTCTTCGTACTTTTGCACGGATGCGGCCGTAATTCATGTCGCCCATCTCATCACTCTGTTACGAATGCCCGCTTCTCCAGAACGTCAAGACACTCCAAAGCAGCAACACATGCGCATCGCCGCTGTGTTGCTGGCACTTGTGTCTATCCTTGTTCTCATCGCCTTGTTGTCGCATACTGAACACGATGCCGACAACGCCCAGCTTACCATACGAGACTTGCTCGGCGTACTTCGTGGCGATGATGCGATGCGCGTTCGGTTCGACACCACCCACAACTGGCTGGGCCTGCTTGGTGCCGTACTGTCACACTGGCTATTCCACAGTACCGTGGGCTGGTTTGCTGTGGCATTTCCGGGCTTCATGCTCATGGTTGCTCGCGACCTCTTTTCGGTAATGGCGATAACACCGCTAACGGCGCGTCGAATTGGCTTTGGCGTTCTCACCATCGTCCTGTTGGCATCTATGGTGGGCACAGCGCAGCACATTCCTGCATTCGACGGTATCCCAGCAGTTTGGAGCGGGGCGATAGGACAGTTTGTGAGTGGTGTATTGGTACAGTTTATAGGCCGCACCGGCAGTTTCCTCGTGCTGCTCGCAGCTATGGGCTTCGTCGCCGTCTTCGGCTTTGGCGTTGACCCTTCTTCGGTGCGTAGTACAGTGCAAACGTGGCTTGGACTTGCAAGGTCGTTGAAGAGCCGGGTGATACGAGAGGCGCCAGCAGGAAAGGTCGACGAGCCGGAAGCTGATGATGCCGGAGGTGACGCAGAGACAGAAGCCGATCTAACACCGGCAATTACAAGTCTTCGACCACGACGAAGCAAGGATATTGAGCGTCCTGAAGAACCTGCCGAGCTGCTGAGAACACTTCCACGGCAGTCACCTGCAACAGCACTCGACGATACATCGGCTCCAAAGAGTTTGGCGCCGGGTGTTCGAATTGTTCGGCCGATTCCTCGACCTACCGAGCCCGCTGCAGAACGGCCACCAGCAACACCGGCGCACGATGCGTCGGTAGAGCGTATCGATGTTCACGATGTTGAACGACGGCTTCAAGAGCTACATCCAAGAAAGAAGATTCGGCTTGTTTCCGATGCCGAACCCGATGCTCCACCACCGCCTGTTGCTGCGCCGACGCCACGCAGAGCAGCAAGGATTGACGAGATTGTCGAGCCCGATGCGGCCGACGAGACAATGGCGCCCGAGCCAGTTGTGGCATACGAAGAACCCGAGGAAGTGCTCGTAGTCCACGTCGAAGACACCCCACCACCCGAACAGGTGGCAAGTTTGCCTGCCGCTACGTTGTATGATGAGCACATTGCCTACAAGCCACCGACCGAGGCGTTGCTTGTGCCAAGCTCTGACGAGATCTCTGTCGACGACGCCGAGCTACAGCTAAACGCGTCGATCCTTCAAGAGAAGTTAGAGACGTTCCGCATTCGCATTGAGAACGTTACGGTGCAGCCGGGCCCTGTCATTACAACGTATGAGTTCGTTCCTGGATCTGGCATCAAGGTTAGTCAGATTGAATCGTTGGCCGATGACATCGCCCTAGCACTCAAGGCACCTGGCGTACGCATCATTGCTCCTGTACCAGGCAAGGGAACCGTGGGCATCGAGATTCCCAACCATAAGCCGGCCATGGTGCGCTTCAGCGGCATCATCCGCAGTAAGAAGTTTCTCGATAAGGACATCCGCCTGCCTATCGCCATGGGCAAGACCGTTGTTGGCGAAGTGTACTGTGCCGACCTTTCCAAAATGCCCCACCTCCTGATTGCCGGAGCCACAGGCAAGGGTAAGTCTGTTGGTATCAATACCATCATTGCCTCGTTGTTGTATCGCATGCATCCTCGAGATCTGAAGTTTGTGATCATCGATCCGAAGCGTGTGGAAATGACACTCTATCAGGCACTTAAAGATCACTTCTTAGCTGTGTGTCCAGACGTTCGCGAGACGATTATCACCGAGCCCACAAACGCCGTGACGGTTCTCAAGAGTGTCGTCGAGGAAATGCAACAACGATACAGCATCCTAGCCGCCGCCGGGCAACGAAACATTGCTGACTATAACGCCAAGGCATCGTCGGGAGTGCTGAAAAACAAGGGGGGCTACAACCATCGTCCGATGCCATACATCGTTGTGATTATCGACGAGCTGGCTGATCTTATGATGACGGCCGGTAAGGACGTCGAGGAGCCCATCGTGCGCCTTGCTCAGCTTGCTCGCGCCGTTGGCATCCATTGCGTCGTGGCAACGCAGCGCCCATCAGTCGATGTTGTCACTGGCCTCATCAAGGCCAACTTCCCTGCCCGCATTGCCTATCAGGTTGCCTCGCGCATCGACTCGCGCACCATCCTCGATACGAGTGGTGCCGAACACCTTATCGGCAATGGCGACATGCTTTTCAATCCTGGAACGCTCACCAAACCAATGCGGATGCAGAATGCCTTTGTTTCGACCGACGAAGTCGAGGCCATTTGCGACCACATTGGCAACCAGGCAGGATATTCAACGCCCTACATGCTGCCTAGTGTTGCTGGTAAGCGCAGCGGGGGCGGAGGCGGGGCCGACGACGATCGCGACGTACTCTTTGAAGATGCAGCTCGAATCTTTATTCAACTGCAGCAAGCCAGCGTTAGTACACTACAGCGTCGCCTCAAGGTTGGCTATGCACGTGCAGCGCGCATTGTCGACGAGCTGGAGATGGCTGGTATCGTGGGGCCACCCGATGGCGCAAAGGGACGCCAAGTTCTCCTGTCGAGCGAAGCCGAACTCGAGGCCTACCTATAGGGTCACACGTCATACGGCACACGACCGTGGTTCTCAACGCAGCCGATGCGATAACGCTCGATGTAACAAGCCATGAAAGTGGTGTGTGCCTGTTTCCTTGCTTGGCGAATATCTGCCGCGCCAATAGATGCTGCCTCGCAGCCCGCGTTGTACACTCTCTACAATGTCTCCGTCTTCGCGTTCTACCCTGTCAAGGTCTGCGCCCGCGCCCTGACCTAGTTCGTTCGCATCCCATACATACGTGCGGTACCGCACCCGCGTCCTATCGATCGCCATGGGCTCGACAATGTTCACCGACAGGCCCCATCGGTACACGTTCACCATGATGTTGGGAAACAGCCAGTAGTACCATGCAGCCACGGCCTTACCGCTGTCGGGATGCCCCGTCGGCAGTTCGAATACCCCTTCGTTGCCTCGTGCAACGCCAATCTGTAATACACCATGCGGCAGCAGTATCGTGTCGTAGTCGGTCGCATTAAGCACGTCGTTGAGTCCAGGGTGAACAAACGGTATGTGAAACCCTTCTAGGTAATTCTCAACGTACAGGGCCCAGTTTGCCCGCACCACGTAGTCGCGATTGCGCGTCGTATCGGGCGCCATCGCTGCCCATGGCAAATGTCGAAGGCGTTCATCAAGGCCGTCAATCCACGCAGTAAACGGCACCGTTGGTTTAACCGCAGCCATTACCATACCGCCCCACTGCCCCACCTCCAATGCCGCCAAATCATCAGCCGCAGTCGGAAATCCCTCTACGTCGCCAAAGCTCGGCATGGCTACAAAACGTCCGTCAAGTCCAAAACGTCGGCCATGGTAGCGGCAGCGCAGCTCCTTAGCCCTGCAAGGGGCGTCGACCACAACCGCTGCGCGGTGCGTGCAGACGTTCGACAGAACGCGAACTACGTCGTCGGCGCCACGCACAGCCACGACGGGCTCGGGCGCAATGCCCTCGTTCATCGTGTGCGGACGGCACATCCCAGGTAGCAGAACGTCCTGGCTGTCGGCAACGTATTGCCACGAAGTTCCAAACACGTCTGCCGCCATCCATCGCCATACTTCCTGGTCGGTGTACAGCCATGCCGGAGGCGTCCAAGCACGCCGAATGTCCGGCTCGTATGTCCACAATTCCTGATTCATCACGCAAAGATAGCCGACGGTGACCACTGCTTCTTCACACCTCCGTACCTTTGCCCGTTTATCGTCTTGCCCCTTGCCCGCTAAGCACATGTTTACGGGCGCGTTCATACCGTCATGCCACGAGCTTCAACTCCCGAATCAGATCTGCACGTCGACGATGCTCTAACGAGCATCCGCATCCAAGGCGCCAGAGAACATAACCTTAGGAATGTTAACGTCGACATCCCTCGCGACAAGCTCGTCGTGATTACTGGCTTAAGTGGATCGGGTAAGTCGTCGCTGGCCTTCGACACCATCTATGCCGAAGGACAACGCCGCTACGTCGAGTGTATGAGCAGTTATGCACGCCAGTTTTTGGGCGTGATGAAGAAGCCCGACGTCGACATCATCGAAGGCCTGTCGCCAGCCATTTCCATCGAACAAAAAAGCGTGGGCAACAGCCCACGATCTACCGTTGGCACTGTCACCGAAGTCTACGACTTCCTGCGCCTGCTCTATGCTCGCATTGGCGTACAGCAGTGTGTAGACTGTAACCTGCCTGTGCGTCAGCAAACCCTCGAGCAAATCGTCGATTCTGTAATGGCATGGCCCCTCGGCAGCCGCATCCAGGTGCTCAGCCCAGTGGTGCGAGGTCGGAAAGGCCATTACCGCGAGTTGTTCGACCAATTCCGGCGCCAGGGCTTTACGCGCGCTCGCGTCGACGGCACCATTGTCGAGCTCACCGAAGGCCTGCAACTGGCTCGCTACAAGGTTCACGACATCGATCTTGTGGTTGACCGTTGTACAATCGACGAGGCATCGCACAAGCGAATTTCCGATAGCATCGAACTTGCCATAGCGCATAGTGACGGTGGAGTGAACGTTCTCCGCGAGTCTGGCGCAACGTGGGAAGACACGTATTTCAGCACCAGTTACTCCTGCCCAAGCTGTGCCCGCTCGTACAACACGCCGGCCCCTAACATGTTCTCGTTCAACTCGCCCATGGGGGCGTGTCCGGCATGCGAAGGCATGGGCACCACGTTCGATTTCGACCCACGCCTCGTTGTACCCGATCCTCAGCTCTCCCTCAAGAAAGGGGCAGTGGCTCCCCTAGGTAAGCAGCGCGACACATGGCTGTGGAAACAAGTGGCTGCATACTGCGGCGATCATGGAATTGCGCTCGACGAAGCCGTGGCCACGCTACCTTCTGGCTCGCTTGACGCCCTTCTCTACGGAAGTAATGCAGCGTCGGTCGACATGGATTACGGCGTTGCCTCTGTTCGCCACCGCTTCATGGGAATCCTGCCCAGTCTGCGACATCAGTACGACCAAACAACCACTCCGTCGGTTCGGCGCAGTCTTGAACGCTACTTCGCAACACTGCCGTGCCGGAACTGCCATGGAAGCCGCATACGACCCGAAAATTTAGCCATCCATATTGCTGGTAGGTCGATTGCGTCAGTAACACAGCTCGACATAGCGTCGGCCGTGACGTTGATGGAGACGCTGCCATCAAAGCTCACCGAGAGGCAACTACGCATAGCCCATCTTGTTCTTAAGGAGATCTCCACTCGGCTACGATTCCTGTGCGATGTGGGCCTTACGTATCTCACGCTTGACCGCTCGGCGCGTACACTCAGTGGTGGCGAATCGCAGCGCATACGGCTTGCCTCGCAAATCGGATCGCAGCTTGTAGGTGTTACCTATGTGCTCGACGAGCCAAGCATCGGGCTACATCAGCACGACAATCGCAAGCTCATCAATAGCTTAAAGCACTTGCGCGATCTAGGCAACACCGTGCTGGTGGTTGAGCACGACCGTGATATGATTGCCGAGAGCGACCACGTCGTCGACATGGGCCCAGGCGCCGGTGTGCACGGCGGCACCGTTGTATCCGAGTTTTCGCCAGCGAACCTCGAGGCAGCAGCCAGCCGCAACAGTAATTCGGTGACCCTTGACTATTTAACAGGTAAGAGAACGATTCCACTGCCCGATGAACGCAGACAGGGCAATGGAAAGAGCGTACGATTGGTTGGCGCTAAGGGAAACAACCTGAGGAACGTTACGCTCGATATTCCGCTGGGTACGTTCACGTGCATAACGGGTATGAGTGGCAGCGGCAAGAGTACGCTCATCAACGACACGCTCTATCCAATTCTGGCGAAGCACTATCACAACGCCGATGCAGTACCGTTATCCTACGATGCTATCGAGGGCTTGGAACACGTTGATAAGGTAATCGAAATCGACCAATCCCCTATCGGCCGCACACCTAGGTCGAACCCGGCTACCTATACTGGCTTGTTCACCCAGATTCGTGACCTCTTTACGATGCTGCCCGAATCGAAGCTGCGTGGTTACAAGGCAGGTCGCTTTTCGTTCAACGTAAGCGGCGGGCGCTGCGACGACTGCGAGGGCGGCGGTATTCGCAAAATCGAGATGAGTTTCTTGCCCGACGTGTACGTTAACTGCGAAACGTGTAACGGCAAGCGGTACAATCAGGAGACGCTTTCGGTGCGGTTTAAAGGGGCAAGTATTGCCGATGTACTAGACATGAGTGTCGAGCAGGCCGTAGAGCACTTTGCCGACATTCCTAAGATTCGCACTAAGCTGTCGACCCTCATGGATGTTGGCCTTGGCTATATCAAGATAGGCCAGCAAGCGCCCACCCTGTCTGGAGGCGAAGCTCAACGCGTAAAACTCGCGGCCGAACTCTCGAAGGTTGCTACGGGCAAGACCATGTATTTGCTGGACGAACCTACCACCGGACTACACTTCGAGGACATACGGATTCTGGTTCGCTTGCTTGACCGACTGGTGAGCAAGGGCAATACTGTAGTAGTTGTGGAGCATAATCTCGATGTGATTGTTGTGGCCGACCACGTAATCGACCTAGGCCCGGGGGCCGGAGTCGATGGCGGCAATATTGTCTGCAGCGGAACCCCCGAGCACGTTGCAGCGCACCCCGTGAGTCTCACTGGGAGATATATTGCTGCCGAACTCGCCGCACGAACGTCAAGAATCGCGCAATGAAACATCGTCAAATTCGTTATCGCGCCCGCTGTCCGGGCAACGATGCCGGACCGACGACCTTTCCGAACCAACAGCGCCAAGGCCGCCGATGACGCATCAGATACCCGACGACATAAAAGCTCGCATCCTTGATGCCGTAGCAACCCTGGCCGACCTAGGCCACCGACCCAGCGTGTTAACGCGTGTACGCGATTTGATTCGCTTGGCCGACGTTACCGACGACACGGTAATGCAGTCCATTACATCGGCCCTCCGCGAAGCTGGACTTGCCGCCACCACGGTTCACCGCCCGCTCGACCATTGTTCTGCCAGCGACCTACAGTTCATCACGCTTACCCAGGATGGACACATCGTGCGAGTACTCTCGCATAAGGCCGACACAGTTACCGTCGAAGACGCAGGCACTGGTGAACGACGCACCATTCCGACAGCCGAGCTTCGTGTTCGCGATGGCCAGTTACACGGAATCGACATCTTGGGGTCATTCCGGAGCTTCCTTTCCAGCGACGCTACGCTTCCGCCTGTGCGTGGGACCGATCACCGGCATGATTTGCACAAGGACGACAGCATTCCGCGACTTCGCGACATCTGGCCGTACGTAAAACGTATTCTTCGATCCGAGAAGCGCGACATTTGGGTCATCATCGGATACTCTGTGTTATCGTCCCTCTTGGGATTGTCGGTGCCCCTTGCCTCCCAGTCGATTGTAAATGCTGTGGCATTGGGTGTATTTAACCAGCAATTGGTTGTGCTCTGTGCTGTGGTATTGGCAGCCATGGTAATCCTTGCCGTCCTGTCGATTTTCGAGCGTTACGTTGCCGATATGATCCAGCGGCGACTGTTTGTGCACGCCACATTCGACATCACGTATCGCCTTCCACAGTTTCAGCATCTTGCCCACAAGGCCATGTATGCGCCCGAGCTTGTGAATAGGTTCTTTGATGTAATGACCATTCAGAAGTCGTTGGGCAAGTTTTTGCTCGAGGGTGTGAATGCTGTACTTGTGTTGCTTACGGGGTTGTTGCTTCTTGGCATCTACCACCCGTTCTTCCTGTTGTACAACGTCCTGTTTTTGTCGTTCCTCCCCTTGTTAACGCTGGTACTGGGTCGTGGTGCAATACCAACGGCGATAAAGGTATCGAAAAAGAAGTACGAGGCCGCTGCGTGGATGGAGGACATTGCGCGGAACCATTTGGGCTTCAAGCTAACGGGCGCGCACGACTTTGCCTATTCGCGCATCGATGCAGTAGCAACTGGCTATGTTGAGGCACGCCACAAGCACTTCCTCATATTCGCACGCCAGATTTTTGGTTCGCTGCTGTTCAAAGCTGCCGCTACCGTGGGGATTCTTGGTGTTGGTGGTATTCTGGTGCTCGATCAGCAAATCTCGCTTGGTCAGCTCGTTGCCGCCGAGCTCGTTGTTATCGTCATTATGGGCGCAATCGAGAAGCTCATCAACCAGTTCGACCTGTACTACGACCTCATAGCGGCAGTCGACAAGCTAAGCGCAATATCCAAGCAGCCGCTCGAAGAAGTTGGCGGCCAAGCCGTACCGCAGCGTCCGAATGGTGGAAGCATCGAGGTAGCAAACCTTAGTCTATCGCTGGGCTCAACGAAGGTCCTTAACGACGTATCATTCCGCTGCGAGCCCGGACAACACGTGAGTATTGTTGGCGAATCGGGCGCAGGTAAGTCGACACTTATGCACGTACTTGTTGGCTTGTACGACGGCTATCAGGGCACCGTTCGCGTGAACGGTGTTGACGTACGCCATGCCGACCTACGCACGTTACGAAAGCGCATTGGACTTGTCTTCCCCGAGAACCAACTCATTACAGGCACCATTTTCGAGAACATCGTTCTTGGGCGCCGTATTAGCAACGACGACTTGGATTGGGTGCTGCGCCTTACGCGGCTGCAGGACGATATACTAGCCCTGCCCGATGGCATTCGTACGCGTGTTACGGCGCACGGCGAGAACATCGCCTATGGTATGCGACGTCGCATCCTATTTGCACGAATGATTATCCATAAACCAGATATCCTCTTAATCGACGAGGCCTTCGACGGCATCGAGGACAATACCAAACTCGAAATGCTCGACGAGTTGTTTAACTGGCCATCGTGGACGATCATTAATATTTCGCACGATCCCGAAGTCGTTCGCCGAACCGACCGCGCAATCGTCCTTCGTGGCGGCAAGGTTGTTCAAGATGGCCGTACGGATATCATGTGCCAAAACCAAGGGCATCCCTTCCGGACGCTCTTCCCCGACCCCGAACCGTTCTTGCGCATAAAGCCCAACAGTGATGAAGGAGGCAGCCGTGGCTGATCGTACCTCTGCCAATGATACGTTTACGGTCGAGGCCACCCCGAACCTCAACCGAACGTCGTTACGCCTCATTCGTACGCCGCGCTCGCTACAAACGCTCGTTACGTTCTCTCTGTGCGTTGTGCTTGGCTTCACTGCCTTCCTTGTGTTTGTTCCATGGTTGCAAACCGTTGTTGGCTCGGGTGTCGTAACGTCGTTTGCCCCCGAAGCTCGTCCACAAACTGTTAACACCCTTATCACCGGCCGCATCATCCGCTGGCATGTGATGGAAGGGGCATCGGTAGCAAAGGGCGACACGCTTGTGGTGTTACAGGACATCAACGTAGGATTCTTCGATACCATTATCAGCGATCGCGTGTCGACGCTTCGCGATCGTACGGTGCGTGCCCAACAGGCGGCCATCGACGTTGCACATCAGCGACGCCAGCAAGCCGAGCAACGCCTAACGCAGGCGCAAGCACGCTTCGACAATGCCGTTATCGAACTTCAGATTGCCCGCACGCGACTCAACCGTTCAAATCAACTGTTCAGCGAAGACCTTGTATCGAAGCGCGACGTCGAAACCGCCACGCGTGACTATCAAAAAGCCGTAGCGGATTCGGCTGCCGGCTTCGCAAGCGTGTTGGCATCCGAGCAAGACGTGGTTGCGTCCAGAAACGAAGAGGCACGCGCTATCGCTCAAGCCGACGTCTTTATTCAAGAAGCCGACGTTCGCCTTGCCAACGTACAAGGTCGCGTTATGGCTCGCGTTGTGGTTGCCCCTATCGATGGCACGGTCGTGCGCATTGCTCGCGCTGGCCCCGGCCAAATCGTCAAGGAGGGCGACGAATTGGCCGTCATTGTTCCCAAGACAACCGACCAAGCTGTCGAGCTTTACGTATCCAGCATGGATGCAGCACTTGTTGAACCCGGCCGAAAGGTCGCGCTTCAATTCAGTGGTTTTCCGGCCTTTCAGTTCTCCGGTTGGCAGGACATAGCCGTAGGCGTATTCCACGGTACCGTAAAGGTCATCGATGCTGTCGATGATGGCACCGGCAGCTTCCGCGTTCTCGTCGTTCCCGACACCACCTATGAGTACTGGCCCGATCAACGCTTTTTGCGCCAAGGCACCGATGTAACGGGTTGGATTCTGCTTACGGAAGTGCCTGTAGGATACGAGCTATGGCGACAGCTCATGGGCTTCCCGCCGCAGTTCCCCGTGCCAGACTCGAAGAGTCGTAAGGAGAAGAAAGAACGTACGAAGCAACGTGGCGACCTGCCTCGTTCGGCTACCTCTGCAGCAGGTCAGCAAGAGAAAGGCGAGAAGAAATGACGGTGCCGAGCGTGCGCCTAGCGGTCGTTGCAGTCGGCCTCATCTTCTCTGCTGCCACTGTTCTTGCACAGACGGTTACGTTGCAAGACTTCCTTGCTGCCGTCGAGCGGGCGCATCCGGCGTTGCGCGCAGCGCAGTTCGAGCCCGAACTTGCCGAAGCTGAAATACGCAATGCCCTTGGTGGGTTCGATCCGGTACTCAAGAGTCTGTACGAATACAAAGACAAAAGCGGGACCGACAAGGTCAACTCCCTTGACGCATCGGTAGAGCTTCCACTTGATGTGCTCTTTGGACCCCGCATTAAGGCGGGATATAGCCGTGGAATTGGCTTTCAAGTCGATCCAGAACGGTCTACAACCGTTCCAGGCGAGGCCTCCATCGGCGTTACCCTTCCCCTCTTTCAAGGCATCTTTACGGATGCCCGACGCAATACCCTGCGTAAAGCGTATTTGCGCCCCGAGCTTGCGCAGGCCCAATTCCGCCAAGAGCGCAACAACCTGCTGCGGGCAGCCGCATTCGCATACTGGTCGTGGAGCGAAGCCGAACGCTATGTGGCCATTGCCGACACGCTCCTCGACTTGGCTCAGCTGCGTCTTTCACAGATTACGCGACGCGCTCGCGCCGGAGAGATCGCCGTTATCGACTCCGTCGAAATGGCCCAAGAAGTTCTTCGGCGCCAGGGCGAGCGCTTTCGTGCGCTCCGTACCGCCGAAGCCGCCCGTATCGATGCCTCGATATTTCTATGGACTCCCGATGGCGGCGCTGTCGACCTCGTTGGCAGTGCCGAAGCCCTTCCTGAGTCTGCGCTGCCCCTTGCAGAAGAAGCCGACTACCTGCGACAGGCCCGAACGCTTCGCCCCGAGATTGTACGGGCCGACGTCTTGCAACAGACGGCTCGGCTCGATCAAGATCTTGCCCGCGAATTTATGCGTCCGTTTATCGAGGCCGAAGCCGCACTGATATCATACGACGTTGGGGCGGGCTTCACGCCCGACGTCAAGTTTGGCCTACGCGTTAACCAGCCACTTCTGTTTCGCAGCGCTGGGGCGCGCCAGCAAGTGGCCGACATTACCGTCCAGCGTGCTGACTTACAGCGAACGCTTATCGAACGGAATGTCGACGCCGACGTGCGCAACGCCGTCATCGCTGCGCGCCGTGCCTTGGAACGCGTCGATGTTGCAACCACCGAGGTCCGCCTAGCGCGCCAAATGGTCGACGCCGAAGCACGACGCCTTGCCGCTGGCGAAGCGAACCTGCTTACCGTCAACCTTCGCGAACGCTTCTATGCCGAGGCGCTGTTGCGTCTTGCCTCGGCGCAGGCCGACGCTGTTCGTGCCTTCGTTCTTCTGCGTTGGTCGACGGCAAGCCTGTAAAAACGAACTCCGACACGTATTTTTGCCGTTCTGGCATCTATTCGATTCACCGATTCATCTGCTTCATGAACATTCTCGTTTGCGTTTCTCACGTCCCCGACACCACCACCAAGGTTGCCGTTGGCCCAGACGGCACGTCGATTAATCCTACCGGCGTTAAGTTCATCCTCAATCCGTACGACGAGTTCGCCATCGAAGAAGGCCTTCGCCAACGCGAGGCATTCGGCGGCACCGTAACCACGCTTACGGTTGGCACAGAACAAAGCAAGGACGTTCTTCGCACCGCCCTTGCGATGGGCAGCGACAAGGCCATCCTTGTCAAAGATGATGTTCGTGCCGATTCGTTTGTGGTGGCTCAAAGCATTGCCGACGCAGCCGCAGAGCTCAAGCCCGACCTCGTTATTTTTGGCCGTCAGAGCATCGATTTCGACTCGTTTCAGCTTCCCTCCATGGTAGCCGAATTACTTCAGTGGCCTTGTGTCACAATGGTATCGAACGTTTCGATTGCTGGCACTGCCATCACGTGCGAACGCGATATCGAAGGCGGCAAGGAGACGATTTCTACGTCGCTGCCATGCGTGATGAGTGCTCAAAAGGGACTCAACGACCCACGCTACCCAAAGCTGCCCGATATCATGAAGGCCAAACAAAAGCCCATTGACGAGCGCCCTGCATCGACGGCACAGCCCCGTGTAGCAACAGTGGCTATGTCCCTACCAGATCAATCTCGTCTTGGAAAGATGTTTAGCGACAGCGACGCCGACCTCGACGCCGTTGTAACGCTTCTTCACGAAGAAGCCAAGATGATTTAACGTACCGCCCATCACGGTCCACCACCTACGAATACGAATCCCATGAATACTGTTCTCGTCTACCTCGAAGGCAACGGCACCACGCTTAAGCGCACATCGTTTGAGTGCATTACGGCAGCCCGGAGTCTTGGCACACCAACCATCGTCGGTGTTATCGTTAATGGCTCGTCAGAGCAAGCCGCAGCCGCTGGCGCCTATGGCCTGTCTTCTGTCATCAACATCAACCACCCATCTCTTGCCTCGTTCGACAGTGGTGTTGCAGCAGCCGCCATCGCATCTGTTGCCACCGAACAAGGGGCATCGACGGTGCTCTTCGCGGCCAACGCCATCGGCAAAGAGGTTGCGCCGCGCGTTGCGGTTCGCATGCAGGCAGGTCTGTTGCCAGACTGCGTCGAGCTGTCTGGCAGCGCCAATGCTGTCGAAGCCGTTCGTCCGGTCTATGCCGGCAAGGCCCGCGTTCGAGTGCGTTCTACCACATCGGTAACCATCGCAACGCTGCGTCCTAACGTGTTTACGGCACGTCCGGCCGACGCTTCTGCGGCTGTCACGGTTACCAATTGGAGTGGTTCGTTGCCTGATCTTCGAAGCGCCGCCGTCGTCAACGTTCAGCGGAACGAAGGTGTATTGGATGTTGCCGAGGCCGACATCGTCGTTAGCGGTGGTCGTGGCCTCAAGGGTCCCGAAAACTTCCACCTTGTCGAAGCCCTTGCTCGGTCGCTCGGCGGTGCCGTTGGTGCTTCTCGCGCCGTGGTCGACGCTGGATGGCGTCCGCACCGCGAGCAGGTTGGCCAAACCGGCAAAACCGTCAGTCCCAACATGTATGTGGCCTGTGGAATCAGCGGAGCCGTCCAGCATCTAGCTGGCATGTCGAGCAGCCGTTTCATTGTGGCTGTCAATAAGGACAAGGACGCTCCGATCTTCAAGATTGCCGACTACGGCATTGTCGGCGACGTTTTCGAGGTGCTTCCGAAGCTTACCGAGCGTATCGCCAAGGTTACGGGACGTTCCTAACAACGCATTCCGTTGCGGAAAAACCAACAGGATTGAGACATGAGCAGGGTACAGGTAGATATTCTCGGACTATCCTCGTCGCAAGCGGGCACCAACGCCTTTGCCCTCATCTTAAAGGAGGCGCACGGACCGCGTCGCCTAACGATTGTCATTGGCGTTCCCGAGGCGCAAGCCATTGCCAACGAACTTGAAGGCATCATGCCGCAGCGCCCCATGACGCATGACTTGTTGAGGAAGGTCATTGAAGGGCTTGGGGGTCATTTGCAAGAGGTAGTGATCACCAACCTTGTCGACGGCACCTATTATGCTACGTTGGTCTTTGCTTACAGTGGGTTGGAGGTCGATGCGCGACCAAGCGACGCCATAGCACTAGCTGTACGGATGGGCGTACCGATTTACGTCGATGAGTCGATTATGGATGAGGCAGGCGTAGCGGCAGACGAGGCCGACGAATCGGCTTCGCTAGCAGACGACGACGAGGACGACGAGGACGCGCGGCGCGACGCCATGCAGGTCAACGAAGCCGACCTTGAGTCAGGCCCGATGCCCTATCGCGAGCGTTTAGCGCGCGAGCTCGACGAGGCCATACGCATGGAGGATTACGAGCGGGCTGCGCGCCTACGCGACGAACTCCAGCGACTCGAAGGAAGCGCTTAGGCGTTTGCTAGCGAGCGCAATTCGCGTATCTTTGCAATCCCCGTGGCGGGGTAGCTCAGCTGGTTAGAGCAACGGAATCATAATCCGTGGGTCGGGGGTTCAAGTCCCTCCCCCGCTACAATACAACTGACTAAGGCCCATGTAAATCAACAACTTACGTGGGCCTTCGTCGTTTTGGCTTACGTTTTGGCTTACGGTATCTTGTCGAGTTAATCAATAGCGCTGGTGGCTCCGCGTTTTGAGACATTCAACTGTCCAATTATAACGTCATATTGTAGCGTTATGTCAACTAGTCTACGTGCCTTTCGAGAGGATCAAGGTAAGTTCATCCAGTACTTTGCGTCTGTCGACCCCGTGTTGTGGTTCGACGAAGTGAAGACTTCCATTAAGAAAGCGATTGTAGCTCGAGGATACGATGGCATTAACGACTCCCTCGAGTTTCTGCGCGAACAAAAAGAGGGTATCGAATTTGAAGTAGCTGGCCTTCAAGATGACAATATAGTATCCATGTACATTGATCCTAGCACCAACTGTGTATACTATCTTGAGGCAGCTGACAGTAATCTCGCGAAGCGATCTTGGCGGGCCGTCCTAACGGACTTCTTAAGTGATCGTGCAGCGAATACGCAGCGGATCAAAGCGCTTCCTTCGCGTCGCGTTGCCGAGGAAGTAGCTAACAGCGACCGCTTGGCAGACGAGAATGCACGCGTCGAAGTGAATAGCAAGATTGAGCATCCGACCCAGAAAGCTAGCGGACAACCTGCCTTCGTTCTTCAACTTCTAGTCTCTGACGTTGACTCGTTTAAGTTAATCAAAGTAGCCATCGGTAATGCGTCGCTCATCGCCACAAAAATCGAAGACCTCGAATTATACTGTCAGGAACAAATGGCATTGAAGATTGACGATGCTTTCCAACTTCCTGATGATCGTAGCATCAGCATTAGGGCACTCGCAGAGGCGCTGGAGGAACTTGTTCGTTGTGAGTTCTACGAAATGACCTCGATCGAAGTCGCGAGCATACTCCTGAAGCGCACTGGTACGCGGAAGGTTCTTACGGACAAGCAAAACGTAGCCGCTGAGTACTTAGTCGTAATCAAACAGGCACTTGGATTTGCCGCCAAAGACCTCAAAGATGTTCAGATCAGCTCCGCCAATGGTCGTCATACTTGGTCTTGGGTAGAGAACGGAAGTGATCGGTTCGAGCAAGCTCGTCGTGGATCAAAAATCAACCCGAAAAAGAAGTCGGATGAGCGTAGTAAAAACTCTTCGCAGATAGGGAGATTTGGCGTTGACTCTGAGGAGATACTACGACAGCGCATTCGGGATGCGATTCAGACTTCATAGAAATCTATGAACGTTACGACGCTTGCCGAATTCTTCTGTCTTCGTTTGACCTTTGTACATAGATTTCTAGGTAGAATCATGGCGTGTCACAACACAGGACCTTAATATTTCCTGTTTTTCTAGAGACTTTTCGTTGGCAGATTGCATACACACTCACCAACGCTTCCCGAGGTCTCCATGTCCACACGTAAACACCAGCAGCCGCTCCATATCGAAGAGCTCGTTGCAGACGTCATTCGAACCGAACTGAGGTACCTAGTGGAGGCGTTCAAGGCCAAGCATTATCTGAGCGATGACGATCTTGTCACGCTACAATCCGTCACGCTACCAGCTGAACGGAGAATCCAGGACTATCGCTCGAGCTACAATGATATACGCGACTGGTTGCGCCGTGAAACAACTTCCGCCGAGAAGGATAAATCCACCATCGATTGGGAAGACGTAGTCTTTGAGGTGGATCTGCTGAAATCACAGGAAATCAATCTGGACTACATCCTGGAGCTGATCTTCGAGCACAACAAGAAGATCAAGAGTAAATCGGAGCTGGTGGACGAAGTGCGCCGGGTTATTCGTGCCAGCTTGGGCAACCGGTCTAAAGAGAGCTTGTTGGTCGACTTCATCAATCAGATCAATTTTGACCAGATTGGTGACAAGTCCAGCGCGATTGACGCTTTCTTCACTTTCGCCCAAGCGGAACAGCAGCGCGAGGCGCAGGAGTTGATCGCTGCCGAGAACCTGAATGAAGAGGCGTCGCGACGCTTCCTCACCACCTCGCTCAAGAGGGGGTTTGCCAGTGACAACGGGACTGACCTGAATGCCATTCTACCCAAGATGAGTCCTCTGAATCCAAAGTACCTTACGATTAAGCAAAGCGTCTTCTAGAAGATTGCAGCCTTTGTCGAAAAGTTCAAAGGGGTTGGAGGGAATCTCTGAAATCTGGATTGCGTAAGCAACGGCAGAACGTTGGGGATCCACGGCCAGTTTGCGCTAAATGGGAGACTCGTGTATTGTGAGAGATTGGCGCTATTGTTGGGTGATTCCTAATGCCTACACGCGATGCGCGTTTAGTTGTGCCATAGACAAGGAAGGGTCAACGTTCTAATGCATATCATGACAGCTTGTCAACAGCCGTCCTATCAATGTAGTCGGCAAAGTCTCGGTGGCCGTGACCTCTAAAATACTCCCCCATGAATGCAGGTTCTTTACGGGCAGATAGGTATTGGACTTCCTTATATTCAAGGCACTCTACCTGTGTCCCTTGAACGAATATTATTCTGTCGTTGACCATCACGTTAAGCTGTACACCTTGCTCTTCAGCACTCGAGTGCATAAAGATCATTTTAGATTCAATTTCTGATTCTGCTTTCACAGCATTACTAGTCCCAATGTATAGATATGCCGATGTGGCTCCAACTGAAAGCGCATCCATTACAAGCTTGTCAGCTGCTTCTTCAATCTCCTTCTCATCTGGAGCCTCTCTGCGATCTTTGCACTCGACAAGTGCAAACTCATCATCAGCGAACCGGAAAGCATCAACCTCGAGGCTCTCTCCGTCTTTTGTTATGTTACCACCAACCGCCATAACGTTGGCAGTACGATTGCTTCGGAAAACTCCAAGTGCCTGTGCAACGGCGCGGCCGCCGGTACTTAGTAAGCGGAAACCCATGTCAGTCAATTTGTATTGTATTGTGCCGTGTATTGGGATCAGTATCTGCTTGTTACACCCAGTGCAATTCGCGAATTCACCACTCT